>CALKKV010000019.1 GCA_937992195.1 uncultured Gammaproteobacteria bacterium
GCTGCTGCGGATCTTTCCACAGAAGTCAGTGCTGATCGTAAAGCGGCCTCCGCGGTATTGGTGCAGCATTATCGAAACAGCCTCGATCTCAAACCGCAGCAAAGCCCGGTGGATATGGGTGAAATCATGTCCCACCTTCGAAAGACACTGCCGCGGGATACGATCGTAACCAATGGTGCGGGCAATTTTGCAGATTGGCCAAACAGGTTCTATAGCTATCGCGGAATGAGAACCATGCTTGCACCTGTTTCAGGCTCGATGGGTTATGGTGTACCCGCAGCGATTGCCGCAAAAATTGCGTATCCCGATCGCACCGTAGTATGTTTTTCCGGGGACGGCGATTTTCTAATGAATGGTCAAGAGCTGGCCACCGCGATGCAGTATCAAACGAATCCGATTTTTCTGGTCGTGAATAACAACAGTTATGGCACCATTCGAATGCATCAGGAACGGGAATTTCCAAACAGAGTTAGCGGCACCGATTTAGTCAATCCAGATTTTGCGGCATTCGCCCAATCATTTGGTATGGATGGCGTTGTAATTGAACAGACTAGTGATTTCTTTACTGCATTCGATAATGCGCTATCGTCGAAGAAACCAACATTACTGGAGCTGCGGGTTGGTGAAAACTGCCTGGGTCCGGACAGAATTCTTTCCTAACGCTGTTTGGAGTTGTCAGGAAATAATCCTGAGGTATTGTAGTTAACAGAGTTGAGCGGGGGGAACACATACACTTCTGTTCTTGCTATCCGACCTGCAATGCTCATGTTTTTCCTACAATTGAATTTCCGTGAAACCTTTCTCAAATTTTTTGTTTTCATCTTCCCGGTTATATCTTGGCTTGGGGTAGTTGCAACCGTTGATGCAGAAACCGATGGCTGGCCGCTTTATGGTCGGGAACATAATAATCAGCGATATAGCCCCCATGCGGAAATCAATAGCAAAAATATTTCTAATTTAAAGTTAGCCTGGAAGTATAAATCGGGTAAGAAGAATACCTTTCAAAGTAGCCCTATCGTGCTCGGGAATGTGATGTATGTGACGCTGCCATTCAATGATGTGGTTGCGCTGGATGCACAAACTGGGGAAACAATTTGGCGGTATAAGCATGAATTGCAAAGCGATAATTTTTGTTGTGGGCCGGCAAACCGTGGGCCGGCAGTTGCTGATGGCAAGGTGTATACCGTCACTATTGACGGCCGGTTAATTGCATTAGATCAACATAGCGGCAAGGTGATTTGGGATAACCAAATTGCAGATATTGACGCCGGGGTTAAAGAAAGTACGAAAGCGGTAGTTGATGTAAAAGAGTTTTCTGGAGCGGTACAAACAGGACAAACCGGTTACAGCGCAAACCTGGCTCCTCAGGTCTACGATGGTGTGGTTTATATCGGCATTACCGGGGCTGGTTATGGACTACACCTCGAGCAGGAACAAGAAGGTGAGTCAGTGCTGTCTGTGGGGAGTTTCTCAGGGGGAGGCCATGGACTGCGGGGGTTTGTCGCTGCATTTGACGGCGAGACAGGAGAAGAGATCTGGCGCTGGTATAGCGTTCCTGAAAAAGGCTGGGAGGGCGATTGGACCACCCAGCTTGATTATGGCCCGAAACTAAATCGCGATATCGCGAAGGAAAAAGCGCAGTTCAAAAAGTATAGTGACACCTGGAAGCTGGGAGGCGGATCGGTTTGGACAACCCCTGCAATCGATGCAGAGCTGGGGTTGATGTATGTGGGTACCGGCAATCCTTCGCCGCAAATGGACGGCTCTACCCGACCCGGTGACAATCTGTACACCGTGAGTCTTGTTGCATTGGAACTTAAAACTGGAAAGGTTCGATGGTTCTATCAACAGGTGCCCCACGATCGATGGGGATACGATGTAGCAAGTCCACCTGTACTGTTCGATTATGTGGAAGATGGTGAAGTTGTGAAAGCTATTGGTCAAGCGAGCAAGCTGGGCTGGTTTTTTATTCACGACCGCAAAAATGGCAAACTGCTGAGAAAATCAGAGCCCTTCATTAAACAGGAAAATTTATTTGCTTTGCCCTCCGAAAAAGGAACCCGGATTGTCCCCGGAACCCTCGGAGCAACTTCCTGGTCACCGGTGGCGATGAACCCAGATAGTCAAACTGTCTACATTGCGGGTATCTATCAACCGTCAGTCTTCATTTCAAGAAAGCTGACCCCCAGACCAGGACACCCGTGGGAAAGTTATACTTTCTTTCAGAAAACTGCTGAAGACGACAGGGGTACGTTTACCGCCATCGATGTGCGGAGTGGCGCTATTCGATGGCAGAACAAGGTGTCGGAGCCAATGGTGGGCGGCGCGCTGGTTACCGCGGGTGGTTTGGTATTTGCCGGTGAGGGGAATGGTGCTTTTAATGCCTATGACAGTGAAACTGGTGCGCTTCTATGGCAATACCAGGCTCCCTATGGTGTTAATGCACCAGCGATTTCCTATCGCGTTAATGGCCGTCAATACGTCACTGTTTCTGCCGGCGGTAACAAGCTATTTGGCTATGAAACTGGTGATGAGGTGTTGACCTTTGCGTTGGATTGAACGTCTTTGGGAGAATGATCGCGTTTAGGTAGTAGACCTTTCTCTATAAGAAGCGGTAGCAAAGTATAAAGGTAGCCAAGGATAAACAGAGACAGCGCGAGGGTCAGAAGGTGCGGTCGAATATCCTGTTCAGAGTTTTTGGTGGTACCAAGATCACTGTCGGTCAAAATATTGGCAAGGTTACCGTTGTCTTTTAACCGGACATAGTCGAACACCGCTTCCGATGCCAATACTTTTAGATAATCTTCTTTTAGGGACGACATGTGCTCCTTTCCCGTATAGTTTGGATTTTCGCTTACCCCAGTCATGCTCCTTCCTTCTTGAATCGCTTTAGTAAAACGATCATATTGTTCGACATCATCTTTATGCCAGTAGCCATCTTTCTTTCCGTTGCTGTCATAGCGTGGTATTGGCCGCAATTTGTCTCCACCCACGCCAACAATTAACCCCCAGTTTTCTTCCTTGTTGCTCTTAATTTTGAAACGCAGGTCAGGGTGAATTGGCGGTGATTCCTGTCCGTCAGTAAAAAACACGGCGGTCGGTCTTGGATCCATCTCTTCGCTGATTTCAATCGCCGAATGAATACCCTTTGCAACTTCGCTTTGTGAGCGCCATGCCATTTGCCAGTCCATGTAGTCCAATATGTCGTCGAGTTCGGTAAAGTTCTCGCAGATTTTCACAGGGGTAAGCAATAGAAAACTTCGATGTTCCGTAAATATTGCGAATGCAATCTCTGAGTCACAGTGCAGGCGTCCGATGACTTTGCGCAACTGGCTCTTAACCAGATCAATTCTTGTGGAAATTATTCCATCTAGGCTGACGTCTTCAACGCCCATGCTCTCTGTGATATCCACGACAAACATATATCGATGTACAGTGTGATTTACCTTTGCCACCGGGCGGGTCAGGCACCAGCACGCAATCAGTGCAGCAGCTATGGTGGTCCAAAAATACAGGGGTAGGCGCATACTCACGGCAGTTTCTTATACTCTTCGATAACGCCTCGGTTTTCTGGACTGCGCTCTGGCAATATGTCTTCTGGTACGTCTGTAACCAGTACGTCAGGGGCGATTTTTACCGCGATTTCGAGATTATATTTTGCGGGCCATAGGTCTTGATCTTCAGACAGCAATTTTCGGTAAATATGTTTGGATAATTCGATAAGGGGGTATGCACTTTCATCGTTTGTCTCATCGCTGTCTGTCAAATTTCGGATACCCTGCTGCATGTATATGTTCGCGAGATTAAACTGAATTTTATTTGCGGTGTCTTCAGAAGACTGATGTAACGTTTGATTATAGATCGTGGTGGCTTCTGAAAATTCGCCACCAATCTGATGACGCCATGCTTTCACGAACTGACCGCTAACCGAATCGTCTTCCAAAGCGACAAAATTCTGAAGCTCCAGTTTTTGATTGTACTGTTCGATGCCGCGTTGTTTGACAAACAGATACCCTGAGCCGATCAGGCATAATATTCCGGGTAGCAACCAGATCAAAGATATACCCTTCATAGCGCCTGCCTTATGCGGTAAGGGTTAATAATCAGATGCATAATGATCAGCGAGAACAACAGTGCAATCAGGGTGGGATAAAGCAATCTGGTCATCTCGCGTCGAGGAATGACTTCGTTATAGAGAATAGGTTGAGATTGAATTTGGCTGATTGCACGAATTGCATTTTCCAGATCGTCGGGATTCTCAGCGGTATACAACTTGTAGGGTGTAGCTAGTGACTCAAAAAAAAGATTTAAAACAATATGCGGGGAAAAAGAATCCTTAGTATCAATTGCCTCGGCATTATGTGAGCGAATAAAAATCCAGAAAAGAGACACCCGATGCTTTCTTAACAATCCTTTTATTTTGGCCCTTACGGGGGTATTCAATACGTCGCCACCATCAGATATGAGAAGAATATTACGTGAGCCAGTGTAAGGTTTTCCTTGATAAACGTTTAACGCGCCAATCAATGCGCTGCCAATATTTGTTTCTGCAAGGCCGCGTCCAATATCGCCGGCATTTACCGCCGCGTGCAATACTTCTGGTTTGTTGGTTATCGGCAGGGTTCGAATCGGTTTAGTGCTGAATACAGTCATTCCAAAGCGATCTTCATCTCGTTTTCCTACAAATTTCCCTAATATCTCTTTCGAAACATGGCTCTTCGATTTGTTGTTTGGGTCATTGTTAACAAGATTGGGGCGATTGGTTTTGTCGCTCGCATCACGAAAGGGTTCGTCCATACTTCGGCTGCGATCAAGCAGGATAACAGTGTGCGCTCCTTCTCCACTTTTGACTTGTTCGGTCTCTGGAATGTGCGGGAATGCTAGGATCAGTAGCACAGTACAAATAGCCAGGCTTGCAAGCAGTTTATATGCGCGATCTATCCAGTTTGCCATTGGGTCTTCGGGTACCAAATTAACCGATGAAATAATTTGTTTTGCATGGATATGGGTAAGCCAGGGAAGTAACGCCAGCGGTAAAAATGTGAGTATCCAGGGGTTTCCAAAAACCATTAAGAGATCCCTTTCTCTGCGCGTTTACAGCGTTTTGCTAATTCAACAAGACGGTTGATATGGCTTACGCTATCTTGCTTCGCGTCAACTTCTGTCTTAGAGAAAAATAGAGATCGCGACTCTTCAAAGAATTTGCGAATACCCTTCTCTTCTTTTTCAAATGCTTTATGCTGATCGAAAAACTGATCGAGCTCGGATTCGAATAGAGTGCGGCCAAACTGTTGGTTAAACGCCTGATGGATCATGCGATGTGCCTGAAGATCGCTACCGGCGTCTTTTGTGTTTATCGATCCAATTTGTTCGATGGCGGCTGAGAAAGGGTGGTCTGCGGACCAGGTTTTAGCGCTCAACAGCAGTTTTCTGATGGCTAAAACCAATAAGCCGAGGCCGAGAACGAACAACGCCCATTTCAAATAAAAATATAACCGGGTTGAAATTGGCTCTGGTCCAAGTGGTGCCGCCAGTGTTACCTCCGTTTGCGTAATGTCGACAAAGTTTTTGGCTAGTCTACTGATATGTAACGAAACCGCGTGTATAAGAACCGGAAGTTTTTCATGTCCTTTTTCAACCGATAATTCGAATTCAGGAGTGTCTATGGTGTTTTTTTCTGCTTCGAAGCCGGAAATCTGGTAGTTCAGGACGAGCTTTGTATAGTTTGCCTCACGTTCAGTGGAATCCGTTTTCTCTATACTATCGAGCTTTATCCAGGGAGTAACAGCGCCCTCCTTGGGTGCCGAATCCATTCGTAATTCCATATCTTTGGCATACTTGATGTGTATTGTTTGCCGGATATTGTCGCCAACGTGATAGCCATAGTTGCGCGGGTTTTCAATCACTACGGAATGTAGTCTCTCCCCAGAAAATGACTGCATAGATGGGAGTATGCAAACTATAAAAGCCAGTGTTTTGATATTGGAAAGCAATAGTTTCACGAATAAAAGTAAGCGCTGACTTCGTCAGCATCAAAAGCTTTGTTGACTAGCAGGGGGCGCAACTGATGACTGGAAAAATAGTTCATCAAAGAAGCGTAAAATTCATTGCAGCGTTGACGATATTGCTTGAGCAGCTTCGGCCGGACAAAAACCTTTCTGTATTTTCCGGTTTCACTGTCGAGCAGAGATACAAGGCCGCGTTTGACATTCCCCGGCAGGTTTTGATCTCTGCCGATGACGACCGGAATAACATAATGGGATGCGAGAGAGTTCAGGGTTTCGGTAAGTAGCTCTCTCGGTAGCAAAAAATCCGATACGAGAAATACAATACTTTGTCTTGATCCAATCGTCGTATGGGCTTTCGGTAATGCCGTAGCAGAACCTCTCAGGCAATCTTCTTGCAGGTTTTCTACCAGTTTATCGATCTGACTGACGTCGCGGCTTAACGGCATTGACCGCAGCTGATCGATTTCGTCATTGCATCCAGTAAAGCTGAATCTGTCGCCATAAGCGCGGGCAGAGAATGCCAGCGAGTGCGATAGATTCTGAATGATCTGCAACTTGTCTAAATCTGTTTTGGCCGAAATCGAAGCGGACAAATCAGCGATCACGTTGATCGAGATTGTCGATTTTTGGTTGAACGTTTTCACCATGATTTCGCCCATTGGATTGCGCAACGTCGCGTGAATATCTATGCGTTTTTGGTCCAGGGTCCTGATAAAAGTATCATGCTCTCTAAATACAAAGCCTTGTCCCTGCATCCGGCTCAAGTGTGCTCCAGGAAACACACTGTTATTTGAGCCTCTTGTTCGGTAGTGGATTAGTTTAGGCGTCGGGGAATCCATATCTATGGCTTTCGTTTAGTTCTAGGGAGTAGAAATACGATTAACCAGTTGGCTCATAAAGTCAGGAATAATCTCCTGACGTTGCATTTCATAAACAGGTTTCAACATAATTCTATGGGCGAGGGTTGGCGTCAAAACTTCATGAATGTCTTCTGGGATAACATAGTCTCTGTCATTCAACCAGGCGTTTGCGCGAACGACCTGGGTCAACATGCTCATACCCCTCGGGCTAACACCAGCTTGAATCAGAGAATCTATATTTAAGGAGTCGAGTGATATATCAAATTTGGATGGTGTCCTGGTGGCCTGACAAATATCGAGAATGTAGTTTTGCAGCGTTTCACTGATGGTTACTGTGTTCTGGATAATGGAGGACATGCGATCCAGATCCTGATAAGAAAGTAAATTGTCTGGTAGCGCTGCAATCAATGCATCGGTATCGTGAAAACGAGGATTCACCATTAGTTCGCGTTGGGTGTCTCTGTCTGCAGGAATCGCAATGTTTAATTCCATCAGAAATCGATCTTTTGCCGCTGAAGGTAGTTCGAATGTTTCTTCTTTTTCAAGACTGTTTCGATCAGCAAAAACCTGAACATATGGGAGTCGATACAAACGATTGAATGCCTGGATTTCTTTTTCTGCCATTACCCGCAGCAAAACTGAATGCACTTGCGGTCGCGCGCGGTTTATTTCGTTGAAGAAAAAGATCGTAAGATCTTCGCCGTGCGTGAGAATAGGTCCTGGGTCAACTTTGGGTTTTCCATTTTCATCGAGAAAGGTGTAGTAGACGAGATCGCTTGGCACAAGATCGATAGTGCCTTCGATACGGGCGTAGTTTCCACCGATGCATTGTGAGACGGCTTTTAATAAAGTGGTTTTTCCTACTCCAACATCACCTTCGAGCAATACATGCCCCCTGGTAAACAGGCTTAGACAGATCATTTTTATCGCGCGTTCCTGACCGAGGATGGCGCTTGACAATACCGATGAAAGCTCGAGAGTTTTTTGCTGGAAATCACTCAGCAAAGAATCATTTTTTTCCATATGTCGCCTGTTTTCGCATTTATTGTTGTCAGTTGTTTGCTAGCTTTATGGAATTAATAGAGCAAGCCTCGAAACGCAGGGGCGACGTTGATCCCCGACCGTTTATTAATCACATAAAAGATAAATACTATCCCAAAGGTAGTGGATTATCGGAGGGCCACTGCAAACCGAGAAAATTTCCCGAGTTCTTTAAATCTATCTTCCATCTCTCCCGAGGTCTCTATACTTGGTTTTTGTATAATTTTTGGCGTCCAAAGATATGAGACCGAAACAACTGATGTTTCTTTGTTTCCCGTTATTAGTGCTGTTACTGCCGGGGGTGGTGTGGGGGCAATCCAGTGAAAATAGTGCAGAATCTTTTTCTGAAACCAATCAGATGCTGTTTTTTGACGATCATCTTGCCGCGATTACTGCTCCTACGAGTCTTGTGTATCAGTATAAGAGGCAATCCACCTTCGAAAACGATGAGTCATTCGAAGACCTGATAAAGGTGAATATCGAGTCTCTGGCTGATGATCGAAAGAGCGGAACCGTGGATTACTTTACCGGTGAAAGAAAGCGGTTTGCACCAGAATTTAATGGCGTGATTGGGAATCCGATTTTAACAATTGCCTTGCAACGTGATATTTTTCAGATGGAACGCATGCTCAACAATGGCACTGGCTGGCGGCATTTTCAAAAGCGATTAAAAGTTGCTTTTGAAGAAACAGCAGAAATTATTGAAACAGAGATCGAGTATCAGGGAGATCAGGTGCCCGCAAAAGATATAGTGATACAGCCATTTTTGAACGACCCGCTGTCAAAACGATTTCCTGTATTCAAAGATAAAACCTATATATTTACGATGAGCGAGAAGGTTCCTGGTACGATTTACCGCATTCTGGCGCAGGTAGACAAGAACGTCGATGGTAACTCTTTGACCGAGAGTTACACATTTACTGCTCCCTGATTTGGCGCAACATAGCTTGAATGGTCTCAGACACCAGGTCGGGTTCATCCAGATGTGGATAGTGCCCGCTATTTGCAGCAATAACGTGTTCAGAGTCGCTTAATCTGGCGTGCAGGTCTCTTTGCATATTCATCCAGTTCTGAGAAACAGAATTTGATTTGGGGTCGTTAGTCTGTCCCTCACTTCCGCGGGACACCACACTAACCGGGACTGCTGGTAGCTTAGTAAACCGGTTCACTTCAGCAGCGCTTCGACGAAAATAAAAGGTTTCGTTTTGCACCGTCAACTGGGTCTCAGGGCGTGCGGAGAGCCGAGAGAAAACGGGTTTTAATTCTGACGGCAAGTTGCCTGGGACACTTGGCTTGTAACTTTGAGGCGCTTTGATCGTGACGAGCGTAGAGGAAGCGCTTCCGCCCTGTAGAAATTCAAACAAACGCTCGTGCGATGCATCAACAAGCACAATGCCTGAGACACTTTCTGCAAATTCATTGGCGAACAATCTGACGATATGACCACCGAATGAGTGACCAACAAGAATAAAAGGGCCAGATTCTCCAGCGCTATCAAGAATTGTTTTTAATTCTCCTGAAATAGTGCGTGCGTTTCTTGGGGTAGCTGATATTTCGCTCCAGCCGTAACCCGGCCTGTCATAGCTACAAACTCGTGTATGGTTCATCAGCTGATGTTGTACCGGACTCCATTCCAGTGAATTGCCGCCAAGTCCCGCCTCTAAAAGAATCGTAGGGGTTCCTTCACCCTGGCAGTAAATGTGGACCTGAACATTGTTCGCTTCAACCAGTCTTCCGGGCGCACTCGGTCCAGGATTGCTTGCTCCAGCGGGAATAGCGATCAGCATGACAATCCATGCAAGAAAGACAGATAAAGAACTACGATTAGTGTTCCGCCCTCTGAGAACGTGAAATTTCCTTTTGCTTGGCATTTTCTACTTAGTGCTGCTGATTGATAATAGTTTGGGAAAGTCCCAATCGGAGGCAGTGAGTAACGGAATACGATAATTCGCGGAAGCTGCTTTGTCTTAGGATGCTCAGGATTGTAAAGCAGTCAAAGAATAGCAGTCTGGGGATGTATCTATTTTGCCAATTACAACTTAAACACGAGCTGAATTTTTGACAATCAGGACACGAAACCAATTAGATTGTAAATTGGTTCTATCGTTCACGGAGACTAAAAGAATAAGATTTAAGGAATATGACTTCTCGGGCAGTTTTATAAAAACATAAGTATTTGCCAGCTCTGAAATAGGAAAAAATCCCGATAGCCTTTGATCAATGGTATTTTTTTTAACGAGATATAACAAAGCGCTAGAATGAAGAGCGATTCAATTCAAAGGGCGATCTCATGTGGTTTCTACCAAACAAAAAAACAAAAACAAGTGATCAAAGTGCGCAGCTGAAACTGTCTGCTGGAGCGTTGATGATATTCATTGGAAGTCACGCGATTGCTGCGGAACAATCTACCCCCTATCCGACCCTTGATCGCGTTGAGTTTGTATTAGGTTGTATGGATGTGAGAGGAGGGCAGACATATACCTCGATGTACGGCTGTGTTTGTTTGATTGATAAGATCGCCGAATCGGTGCCCTACGAGGCATTTGTGGATGCCACGACCCTTCAGGTAATGATGAAAACTCCCGGGGAAAAAGGCGGTGCTTTTCGAGACGCCCCAGGAGCGAGAAAACTCACTCGCAGCTTCGATGAAGTGGTTGCCGATTCGGAAAGGAAGTGTTTTGTGAATTAAGCTGCGCAGCAAGAAGTAATTGGAGCTAGATCTCCACCGTAACCTTTGAAGGTTTAGAGATCCAGATAGCTGGTAGAAAACCCCAACTTTTAATCCGAGGTGAATGAGCGCAGCTGCCTGGCGACGACAGGTTGATAGCTCAAGCGACTGTTTGCAAAGCTGAACAACTTAAACCAGTAGACAAATTCCCCGTGTATCGTTGTGAAACATTTTGTGCCACATTAGTAGTATAACGCTGGATACTGTTTCATTTTTGCGAAAAAAAATCTGTTTTTCAAACTAATTTTCAACAGTGAATTTATTCAATTGAAAAGCACAAATACTTGTTGCATCATGAGTTTGTCTTTGAAACTAAGGCGATTTTTCAATTAGCGGTAAGTTAACAAACGCATTATGAATAAAGTCGATGGATTTGAACAAAGACAGAGATCAATTCGTAGCTTGAGTAATGTATGAATTCACCTCTCATACTTTTGCGCGAGTAAATAGCCTATCTGTACAGGGGTTTTTGGCTACAGACGCGGGCCGTAAATATCGAATGGGCTGTGTCTTTTTTAGTTGACGTTCAGTTATCTACGTTTAAATGCGGTTGTTTTTCATTATCGTGAGTACCACACGGAGATCCGGTTTGAAGGATCTTTAAATACAATCATAATGAGGAACTTAGAAATGAAATATCATCTCTTAAGAATCCTGGTTGCTACATGCGTCGCCCTGTTCTCGGGTATCGTGAGCGCAAATGACTCTGTCAAAAGCGCAATGAGCAATTCGGGAAACTGGGCAATCTGGGGCGGAGATTACGCTGGTACACGCTATAGCGAGCTTGATCAAATTAACGCCACCAATGTAAAAGATTTACAGGTAGCCTGGACATTCTCTACCGGCGTATTACGCGGACACGAGGGTGGCCCGTTGGTTATCGATGGCACGATGTATGTGCATACACCTTTCCCCAACAAAGTTTTTTCTGTCAATATCGAAGATCAGACAATCAACTGGGTGTATGAGCCGAAGCAAGATCCTGACACCATTCCAGTAATGTGCTGCGACACGGTATCTCGTGGCGTTGCCTATGCTGATGGCAAAGTGTTTTTGCAGCAGGCCGATACCAATCTGGTAGCGCTAGATGCGAAAACAGGCAAGAAGATTTGGAGTGTCAAAAATGGCGATCCGAAAAAAGGTAGTACGAACACGAATGCGCCAATCGTTATCAAGGATAAAGTGTTCACCGGTATTTCTGGCGGTGAATTTGGAGTTAGAGGGTTTTTGGCAGCATACAACATCAACGATGGTAGCCTGGCATGGAAATGCTTTAGCACCGGTCCTGATGATGAGATGTGTGTCGATCCACAAAATACTACGGATCGCGGTACGCCGATTGGCCCGGATTCCAGTCTAAAGACCTGGGAAGGCGATCAGTGGAAAATTGGTGGCGGCACAACCTGGGGTTGGTACACCTATGATGAAGAAACCAATCTGGTCTTCTATGGCACAGGTAATCCAAGCACTTGGAACCCGGTAGTCCGTCCTGGAGACAATAAATGGTCTATGACTATTTTTGCGCGCGACGCTGATACCGGTATGGCCAAGTGGGTTTACCAAATGACTCCACATGACGAGTGGGATTACGATGGTGTAAACGAAATGATCCTGGCTGACATTGAGGTCGGTGGTGCGATGCGAAAAACGTTAGTGCACTTCGATCGAAACGGTTTTGCATACACCCTTGATCGTGTCACGGGTGAGCTGTTGGTTGCGGAAAAATACGATCCAGCTGTTAACTGGGCGAGCCATGTTGATATGGAGACTGGTCGGCCAGTGGTAGTTGCTAAATACAGCACTGACCAAAATGGCGAAGACGTGAACACTGAAAATGTATGTCCCGCTGCTCTTGGAACTAAAGATCAACAGCCAGCTGCATTTTCGCCGAAAACCAATCTATTCTATGTGCCTACCAATCATGTCTGTATGGACTATGAGCCATTCCAGGTTGAATATGTTGCCGGACAACCGTATGTAGGTGCAACGCTCAGCATGTTCCCCGCAGGCAGAGTAACCGGTGACGGAACCGATCACCTGGGTAACTTTATCGCCTGGGATGCTGCGAAAGGAGAGATCAAGTGGTCTGTTCCAGAGAAGTTCTCGGTATGGAGTGGAGCGCTTGCTACCGCTGGAGATATTGTTTTCTATGGAACCCTGGATGGTCATTTGAAAGCAGTGGACGCAGATACCGGAGAGCAGCTTTATAGCTTTAAAACACCTTCCGGCATTATCGGGAACGTCAACACCTATACTCAAAATGGCAAGCAATACATCACCGTATTGTCTGGTGTAGGTGGATGGGCCGGTATCGGTATGGCAGCTGGTCTGGAAGGCGATACCGACGGCTTGGGTGCAGTAGGTGCTTATAAGCAGCTCGGCAAGTACACCCAATTGGGCGGCGTATTGTCGGTATTTGCACTGCCAAACTAATCGATCATTCCTCGATTAAGTATGTGAAATATAAACCCGCCTTTCGAGGCGGGTTTATTATGTGTATTGTTAAGTTGTTTTTTCTTGGGAAGAGATGTTACTAATTTCCCGATTTTGCTTAGAGTAGAAAGGTCAGTTAAATTTATGAGTGTGAAGAAAAATATAATTGTTCGTGGATTAACTGGAAGTTTATGCTTGTTTTTCAGTTTTATCACTTTGCCTGTTGCTTCTGCAGACGAAAATGCTGCAACCGCCTATAAAGATCATATTCAATGTGTGGAGGGAGAAGCCTGCAAGATTGATCTTTATCTGACTCGTGGATATCGTGCGTTTAGCCAATGTCAGGTTTGTCATGGTCTGGATGCTAACGGCAGTTCGTTTGCACCAAGCTTGAATGACAAACTCAAGGAGATCGACAAAGAGCTGTTTGTAGAGCGTGTAAGTTATGGCTTTACTGGTCAGGTCGGTGTCATGCCTCCATGGATTGAAAACCCGAATGTAATGAAATATATAGACAACCTGTATGACTATTTGAAGGCGCGATCGGATGGTGCAATCCCCGGGGGTAAGTTGAAACGGTATGACAGGTAATTTTTTGCGCTCCATCACTTTCGGGAAAATGTCATAAGACAGCAGTGATGTACTTGTCGTTTAATGACGAGTAACTAATACTTTGACGATTTTATGAACGCTGCTTCGAGTGCTGTAATTGGTATTGGCCGTCCTTTTTTGAAAAAAGCGGCGGCATTCTTTTTCTCATTTTCCATTGCTGTGACTTATGCCTATGCCGATGAAGAGCGCACTGTGCTCAAAGTCTGTGCGGATCCGCATTACATGCCATTTTCGTCCGAGAATCTAGATGGATTTGAAAATAAGCTAGCGGAGATCATCGCAAAGGAACTCAACCTTGAAATCGAATATACCTGGTTTCCTCAGAGTATGGGGTTTATACGAAATACCCTGCGTAAGCGCAGTGAAACCGATCCCGGCTATCGATGTGACATTGTTATGGGTGTGCCCGCCGAATATGAGCTAGCCAATACTACCAAGCCTTATTTCCGCTCGGTATATGCTTTGGTTGTGAACAAAGCGGGGCCATTGAAAGATATAGCATCAATGGACGATGTTCTGTCATTGCCCGAGTCTGAGTTAGATGCGATAAAAATAGGTCTGACTGAAAGAAGTCCGGGTGCACTTTGGCTTGCAAGAAACAAGTTGTTTACGCAAATGGCGCCGTATATCGCCCAGGTTGGTGACCCAACTTTGTTTATCAATCAGGAAATTTACGAAGATCTATCCGCCGGAAACATCGATGGCGCTATTGTCTGGGGCCCCGTGGCGGGATATTTTACCAAGCTGGATCCAAATCTTAAGCTGATTGCGATGGAGTCTTCAGTTGGGATAAAACTGGATTATGCGATTTCAGCTGGCGTCCGAAGACGAGAAGACGACTGGAAAAATCAGATCGAAACTATTTTGCAAGATAAGGCTGCAGAAATTTCGCAACTGTTAGAAGAGTTTAATATTCCGGTAGTTGAAAACTGAGCTGGATAGACACCTAAGGGTTTTACTTGCAATTGGAATCCAACGGAATCTCTCAAAGCTACTCCGTTTGTTCAAGAAATTGTCCTAGTTCAGGTCAATATTTAATTTCTTGATTTTACGGTAAAGGGTACTTCGACTAATTTTAAGTACCGCTGTGGTTTTACTTAGATTCCAGTGACACTCTTCCAGGGCGTCGATAACCGCATCACGTTCTGCAAGCTCTACTGGCGTCAAATCTGCTTCCACCCTAGAAAAATTTGTTTTTGCACGTCCGTTTCCAGATTCATCTAGAACTGCACTGGTTTCGGTATACCGATGGGTGCGCAGGTCTGGCAGGTGAGACATCTGAATAAGCCTGGCGTCGCTCATGGCAACGGCGGATTTTAAGACTGTTTTTAGCTCACGAAAATTGCCGGGCCAATGATAGTCCAGCAATTTCTGATTTGCAGACTTGCTTAAGTGAGGCGGTCGTGCATCTGAAGATTCAACACGCAGAACGTCCTCGATGAGTGACGCCTTGTCCTCTCGCTCATCGATCGCAGGAAGCTTTATATTGATTCCGTTCAATCGATAATACAGATCCGGGCGCAGAAGGTCGCGTTCGACAATATCGCGTAGCGACTTGCAATCAGCGCTGATTATTTGCCAGTCAACGGGGATCTTCTGGGCGGTTTCAGGCGTTGAAATACGGCCAGTCTGCAGTATATGTAACAGATCCTGCTGCAAAACCGGCGATAGATCGCTGATTTGATCAAGAAAAACCGTACAGCGAAACTGCGGGATTCCTGTGTTATCGAACGACACTTCTTCTATAAAATCTTGCGTTCTATCGCGGTCTTCCTTATCAAATATTTGCTGTGCTACATGGGACCGCGCTAACTCAGTGAATAACTCTCGCTCGGTCAGACCCGAACAATTGAGATAGATAAAAGGGTGGTCAGCTAATTTGCTGTAGTTATGAATTGATCTTGCAAACTCTTTTTTTCCTGTCCCGGTATCTCCTGTGATTAAAATATTAATATCTTTATCAAGAATTCGTTTGACACGGTCACAGATGCGTATCATTGTCGGATCTTCACCCGACAAACGCTCAAAACTAAAAGCTGAGATATTTTGTTCTTCCTGATCCATGGTGTTTTTCTCATTGGAGGTGAAAACGACGCTGGTCTTGTTTTTCTTAGAGTGAGAAGCTTGATTGAACACCTGGGCAATATATCGTCTACCGTTATCTCTGACGAATACGGCTGTCTCTGACTGACGATTTAACTCGTCATGCCCGCAGTAGTTTAACGATGACTCGGCGACCTCAAAAATATCCGAGACATTTTTTCCTAGCAATGATTCCCTGTCTTCTGCTTTTAGAAAAAATAGACTGCGTTCGTTAGCCGCAACAATCTGGTTTTCGCTGTCCAGCGCAATCAAACCTTCCGAGCCTCTGTGTAGAGACTCACGGCGCGGATGGAAGTGCAGTAAGGTCGTTCCACGAAACTTATTCTTGAAATAGAGATATTCGATATAGTTGGAGGCTGCCTGAACCAGATCGCAGGTATATTGCTGTTCTTCCGGGCTTAGATTTGGATTCACTGTTGTGATATCAAGCGCCCCCAAAATTTCGCCCTGATGGTCGTGAATAGGAGCGGATATGCAGGTGAGGTCTTGATAAAGCTGAAAAAAGTGATCCGACTTATGAACGTTAACCAGTTTATTGGAAGCGATGCTGGTTCCCATGCCGTTCGTGCCCTGGTGTTCTTCGCTCCAGACAGCGCCGGGAACCACATAACTTTTTCTAAAGTCTTCTTCTGCCTGAGGCGAACCAAAGGTCTCAAGAATAACGCTATCGCTGTTTACCAAAGCAACAATAGAACCTGACTTACTGGTTTGTTCATAGAGTTGCTGGCATTCTTTCTGAGAAATTTGCAAGAACTCTTCATTCTCTTCGAGTAGCTGCCTGGTCGAGGGCGAATCAAGGACATTCGCTTTGGGCATGGTGTATCTTTCCAGGCCATAGTTATTTTCACAGCGCGCCCAGGAATCTTTAATTAAATTGCGAAAACGCGTAGCGCCAAGAGACTCTGATTGGGGTTTGACCGAGGCTTTGGCTTCCTGTTTCACCGTGATTACCTCCCTTTCCTTTTCATCATGCCCTGCTGAGGGTTGTAACCATATACAGCAAGCATGAAGAACAACAATGTGCAAACTACTACGACACACATGGAGACAAGGTTTAATTGCCCGTATATGGCAAATCGTATGAACTCTATACCATGAGTTAATGGATCAATTTTCGCCAGCAGATGTACCGCAGTTGCACCAGACTCCTCGAGTTTCCATAGAGGGTACAAAGCAGAGGACAGAAAGAACATCGGGAAAATAACAAAATTCATTGTTCCCGCAAAATTCTCAAGCTGTTTTACATAGACTGAGAGCAGCAATCCGAGAGAACCAAGCATCATGCCTGTCAAAAACATTGGAATAAAAGCCAGCAATAATCCAGCTATTGGCAAGTCTATTTGAAAGATTATGCAAAGAAGTAAAAATGCATACGCTTGCAAAACGGACAATACTGTTCCCGCTAAGAGCTTGCAAAGTAAAATGATCCAGCGAGGTAGAGGTGCTGTTAACAACAATCGCATCAAACCCATTTCTCTGTCATAGACCAGAGAAAGGGAAGATTGCATGCCATTAAATAGTAGAACCATCCCAAGCAAGCCAGGAACAACATACACCTGGTATTCGATATAGGTATCGTAGGGCGGTATGATAGAAACGCCGAAGACATTCTGAAACCCGGCGGCGAACACGAGTAACCACAGAGAAGGGCGCACAAGCGCGGACAATAGTCGCCCTCGCTGGTGCCAAAACTTAACCAGTTCTCGTTGGCAAATAGCAAACAATGCCGATGCAACTACAGCTCTTTCCATCTAGGTGTAAGTGTCGTTATTATTTTTTAACCAGTTGTTTGTTAGTGTGTTGTTACAACTGATTGATGTATTCCAGCATACGACGAGGCGAGATGTTTGTCTACGGTGCAGGAAAACTTCCTGAATCTATTTCACCCTCAGTATTTGGTTTGACTCGCTAACGTCATTGAAGTTAGCGTAGCTGCGATAGTTGACTGTTTAATTAACAAATTTTAATTTTGAGATAGGGAGAATGAGAATTCTAAACATTGATAAGAAAAACGCTTCTTCGTTAAAAGAGAAACGAACTTTAAAGACAACCATTTTCTCTTTTTTCTTTTTTGTGGCGACCTGCTTGTTCAGTTTTCAAGTATATGCAGTAGGCACAGGTTATATTTTTGTTAGTAGCGAGAAAGATAATGTTGTCACTGTACTTGATGGGAGTTCGTATGAACTGATTAGCAAAATTGAAACTTCCGACAGGCCGAGACATATGGCGTTTAATGCCGAAAGAACCCAGATATACGTGGCTTGCGGTGATGGTGAATCAATTGACATCATTGATATCGCCTCTCTGGAGGTGGTTGATATGATCGAAGAAATCGAAGATCCAGAAGCGTTCGATCTAAGTCCCGATGGCAAAACAATGTATATCTCGCTGGAAGACGACGGTGCGTTGGGGGTGCTTGATATTGCCAGCCGTGAAATGGTTGCGGAGATAGAAGTTGGGGAAGAGCCGGAGGGAGTGCTTGCCTCTTCCGATGGCAAACTGGTGTTTGTTACATCAGAGGTTGCGAATGCGGTGCAAATTGTCGATACCGAAGCGCAAGAGCTGGCTGCGACAGTGATCGTTGGAACGCGCCCCAGACGGTTTGCTTTGCTGCCAACAGAAGACAAGTTATGGGTGAGCAATGAGCTAAGCGGTTCGGTTAGTATTATTGATCTGGCTTCTCGTACAGTCACCGATACGATTAATTTTTCACCTAAAGGTTTTCGCGCAGAAGATATCACCCCTGTTGGTATTGCTTTAACGCAGGACGGAAAGACAGCGTATGTGGGGCTTGGAAGGGCGAATCACGTTGCCGTGCTGGATGTTGAATCGAAAGAAGTGAGAGAGTATGTGCTGGTCGGAGAACGCGCATGGAACACGACGCTCACTTCCGACGAGTCTCGTCTAGTGGTAACAAATGGTTTAAGCGATGACATATCAGTCATTGATACCAAAAGTAACAAGGTGATCAAGTCTGTGCCGGTTGGCAGAGTTCCTTATATGGCGTTGATTGATGACTAATGTTGGTTTTGCTTGTTACAGGATAGCGCTAGCTCTAATACTGGGGCTTGCTCTAATTGTTGTCTTTCCAAAACAGGCGGTTGCGGAATCTGTTTATCAGATCGGATATTTGGATTATAAGAAAGATGATCGCTACAAGAAGAAGGTGCTCTATGCGCGCTATCTGGGAAAGCCGTTAGGACGTTCTGTTGATGGAGCAAAAACTGCGTTAAAAGAGCTTCGCTTCCACGGCAAGGAGCTGGGAATTACCTTTGAGTTAAATGCTAAGCGCTTTTCCAAAACCGAAGATTTGCGGAAACTAGTGAATGAGTTTGGCGAAGAAGGGGTTAATTTTGTAATCGCAGATTTGAAGCCTGATTTGCTTTTGGAAGCGGCGGCGTTGGCTGAAAGTAAAGGAATCACTTTGTTTAACGTTTCTTCTGGTGAATCCCGACTCAGACAAGAGCAATGTAAGAAGAACATCTATCATGTAATACCGAGTGACAATATGTTGAGTGATGCGCTGTCTCAACATCTTGCATCGCTAAAATGGCGTTCAATTCTTGCGCTGGTTGGCCCAAATCCTGAAGATAAAGTTTTGCTTGAAACATTCAAAGCTTCGGCCAAACGTTATGGCCTGAAAGTTGACGACGAGCGCGAGTTTGTCCTGGGATCAGATCCAAGAGTAAGAGAAAAAAATAATACCAAGCTACTTACCAAAGGCAAACATGACGTAATTTTCGTCGCCGATGCGGACGGTGAATTTGCCCGTCAGCTGCCTTACAAAACAGTAAAACCAACGCCGATTGTTGGTGGTGAAGGACTGGCGGCAATGGCATGGCATTGGTCATGGGATCGATTTGGCGCTCCGCAATTGGGCAAGCGGTTTGAAAAACTCAGCGATCGTCCTATGGCGAATAATGACTGGGCTGCATGGATGGCGGTTAAGATGATTGCCAAGGGTATCCAAACATTAAAAAGCACGGAGAAAAATTCGCTGGTTGAATTTCTGACAGATTCAGAAACCATTTTTGACGGATTTAAAGGCAATCGTTTGAACTTTCGCTCATGGAATAATCAACTTCGCCAGCCCATTCTTATTGCAACCCATAACTGGGTGATTCAAAGAGCGCCAGTAGAAGGATTCCTGCATCAAAAGGAAAATATGGACACGTTGGGTATCGACGAACCGGAGTCAAAATGTCAGTTTTAGAACGAACCGCTTGGGTCCAGCTTTGCAGTCAGAAGCGTAAGACAAAAGGAGCAGGCGGCGCAGAGAAATGAGTCTGCTATTCAAACTCCGCGCTGTGAATATCCCAACGTTGAGAGCGGCCTTGAATTTTATCGCAACCCAATTCCAGCGCTTCGGTATCTGGCGGCAAGACATAAACGCTGCGTCCGGGCTGACGAACGTCACCAAAGTAACGAAACAGCTTTATTTTGATCGACTTTGTTGGATGCACATTCTTAACCACGATTTGTTTGGCGCTGCGCGCAACACAGTTGGCACCGAAGTCGGTGGAGAATTCGATATGACTTTCTGCGTCCGGGGTTGCACCATTCGCCAGAGGTTGAACCAAGATAAACATAGCCGCCGCGATCGCCGATGGAAAGCGGGAATTGCTCAGCCAGTGGTTCAAACCTTTTGTGTTTCGCGTTCTGTTTTGTGTTCTGTTTTGGGTCGAATTGAACTTCATCACGCTAGCTGTTTCTCTCGGTTGGCTATGGTGCATCGCGATCATTCTATCTGGCATAACACAGGTATTCAATTCTGCCATGGGTTCAGGAGATATCCTGAGGTAAGTGCCTTGTGAACGCGATCGCTGACAAATGGAAGCCTCACACAGTTAAAAACTGTGTTCTTTGTGGGGCTGGACTGCTTGGTCTGTGGTTGGCTTCAAGTGTTTCTTACGCGGCGGAGCCGCTGCGTCTTGGCGTCCTTAAATTCGGCACAGTGAACTGGGAGCTGAGCGTTATAAAAGATAGAAAGCTGGATGAAAAATATGGCTTTGAGCTCGAAGTCGTACCCTTAGCCGCTAAAAACGCTACCCATGTTGCTATCCAGGGCGGTGCCGTAGATATGATTGTCTCAGACTGGATTTGGGTATCGCGGCAGCGGAGTAACCAGAGAGATTATACCTTTGCACCATATTCCACCGCCGCGGGTTCGGTGATGGTTCATCCAAATAGCGGTATCGAAACTCTTGATGACTTAAAAGATAAACGCATTGGTGTTGCCGGGGGTCCGGTAGATAAAAGCTGGCTGCTTCTGTCGGCGTACACGCGCAAAATCTTGGGGGAGCCAGTAGAAACAATGACCCAGCCAAGTTTCGCGGCGCCGCCATTGATTAACGAGCTGATGGCCAGTGGTGAATTCCCGTCAGCTTTGAATTATTGGCACTACAGCGCACGACTTAAAGCACTCGGCATGGTGGAGTTGATCAAAGTCAGTGATTTACTGGAGACTTTAGGCATTGAAAAAGAAATCCCATTGATCGGATGGGTGTTTCATACATCCTGGGCGCAGGAAAATCCGGATGTCATTCGCGGTTTTCTAGCGGCATCCAGAGAGGCGCAGAAAATAATGCTGAACGACGATAGCGTCTGGGACTTTCTTCGGCCGTTGTTAAAAGCGGAGGATGATGTGATTGCAGAATTTCTGCGAGACTCTTTTCGAGAAGGGATTATCGAATGCTTCGATGAAAGCTATGGACGAGCGATTGCTGCAGCATTCGATATTATTAGCGAAATTGGCGGTCGTAAACTCGTGGGCGACAGTAGCGCGCTGGCGGAAGGGACGATCTGGCCTGCTTCGTTTGATCGAAACTGCTCGTAGCATACTTTTATGCAAACTCAGGGACCTTCTGCGGAAGTCGGGTTGAAACCCTCCGTTCAGTCACATAAAGCCCTAAGAGCCGGTTCTTTTTTATTAATTTTTATCCTCTGGCAAGTCGCAGCGCTAGTGGTTGATAACCGGGTTTTGCCCGCTCCCATCGCCGTTGTTAAACGCTTGTTTATCGATCTTGCAAGCGGAGAATTACTATCGAATCTTACAGTTACCCTGATCAGAGTTGCATTTAGTTTCTTCTTTGCGATGTTGTTAGGTACCGCTATCGGCCTTGTCATGGGTAGTAAAAGGCGACTGGATGTCTTGTTAGATGGTTTGCTAATGCTTGGATTGAATGTGCCTGCATTGGTTACGATTATTCTTTGCTATATCTGGTTTGGTCTGACCGAAGTGGCTGCGGTGGTTGCCGTCGCTGTGAATAAAATCCCGATGGTTGTGGTGAATATGCGGGAGGGTGCGAGAGCCATTGATTCGCAGTTGATGGAGGTCGCTAGAGTTTATCGAATTTCCCGAAGTCTGACTTTCCGCTCGGTATACATGCCTCAGCTATCCCCTTATCTTCTGGCATCAATGCGCAATGGACTCGCACTCATCTGGAAAATTGTTTTGGTGGTTGAATTGCTGGGTCGCAGTGACGGTGTCGGCTTCCAGCTATCGGTGTTCTTTCAGTTTTTCGACATTGAGGGGATACTGTCATATACCCTGGCATTTGTTCTTGTGATCTATATGATTGAGTGGCTGCTGTTACGTCCGCTGGAACGCTCGCTTTCTGGCTGGAGGCAAGTTGGGTGATCAACAGTATTCAGATCGATATTCAGAAGAAACTGCACAGCAATGGTTTGTGCACAATTCGTGACCTCTCTATCTCTACGTCAAAAGGCGAGTTTGTTGCCATCGTCGGGCCATCTGGTGCAGGCAAAACGACATTGCTAAATATTATCAGCGGTCTTGATGAACAGATCGACGGGCAGGTTTTGGCAAATGACACCCTTCCGTTAGCGCAGCTCGAACATAATCGGAGTTTCGTTTTTCAGGAGCCAAGGCTAATGCCGTGGTTAACCGTGAGAAAAAATATCGAGCTTGTTTTATCGTCAGAACAAAATCAACAAGGAGCCGTACAGAAGTTATTGGGGGAGGTGGGCTTGCAGGGATTTGAACATGTCTATCCCGGACAGCTGTCGGGTGGGATGCAGCGTCGGGTAGGTTTGGCCAGAGCTTTTATTGTTGAACCTGAGTTACTGCTATTGGACGAGCCTTTCCAATCCCTTGATGAACCTACCGCAAACGACTTGAGGGCGCTATTACTTCGACTGACCAAAAAACAAAAACCCACTGTATTTTTCGTCACGCACCAGCTACGGGAGGCAGTTGCCCTGGCTGACCGGGTTATTTTTGTTTCGGCTCGACCAGCAAGTGTGATTCTCGATTATCCAGTGGAACTGAATCGACCGAGGCAAATAGACGGCGATGAAGTAACTCAGGTGTGTAACGGACTAATGAAGAAGTATCCCGACCTGCTGTCGGGAAAAAGTTGATAATTATGATTATTCCGCATACTCTGAACCCAGGTGTTAACTGATCCTGTTTATGTCCATACTTTCGATTAAATCTGTCAGTAAATCTTATGGCGACGTTCGTGCATTAAACGACGTAAGCTTTGAACACAGCGGTGGTTTTTGCGCACTGTTGGGTCAGAACGGGGCAGGAAAATCGACACTCTTTCAATTGCTCACCGGCTTATTCCTGCCGGACGAAGGCGAGATCACGATAGCGGGTAAAAATTTAAAAACACAAATCGTTGAAGTGCTGTCTGAGATTGGCGTGGTGTTTCAGCAACCCTCGCTTGATCTTGATATGACAGTAGAGGCAAATCTGTTGTTTCACGGTCGATTGCGTGGCATGAAAAAAGAGACCATGGGTTTACGCATTGAAGAGGAACTCACCCGACTGGGTTTAATTGATGACCTCAAGCGACCTTGTCGGGCATTGAGCGGCGGCAACCGTCGAAAAGTCGAACTGGCGAGAGCGCTAATGGGAAATCCGCGATTGCTTTTGATGGATGAAGCGACGGTGGGGCTTGATCCGGCATCCAGAGATTCTCTGGTCAAATATGTCTACGAACTGTGCGGCGAGCGTTCTATGGCAACGCTATGGGCGACACATTTAGTCGACGAGGCCGAGAATGCAGACCAAATTTTAGTGTTGGACAAAGGCCGGCAGAAAGCTGAGGGAACGGCCCATGAGCTAGCGGAGCAATCCGGCCAAACATCTTTACTGGATGCTTTTCTGGCCATAACTGAAAAAGAAAAAGACGCATAGCAGGGCGGGATATTTTCCTAAAGGCTGCTTGGGTCCTTCCGCTATATTTAATCCCTGCGAAGAAATTGCAGTGCAAAAGCATGCCTTGACGGTTCTCCATTAAAAAGAGACTTAGAAATGAAGCTAGCGTTAACGTTTACAGTTTTAATCTCATTGTTACTCTCCTTGGGCGCAACAGCGCAATCCAATTTGCTTGGCAACGTGGATCTCGAGTCCGCAGATATGACCGAAGCCGAAATGTCTCGAGAGGAGCTGGTTTCATTACTCGAAAGCGCAACACCGGAAAACCCTCTGGATCTTGAAAACAAGCGTCTTTCTGGCCTGAATCTAAGTGGTGTGGATTTTAAAGGCGCAAAAATGAAGTCGGTTCGACTCAACTACGCCGACCTCAGCAACGCCAATCTGAGTGGAACGGTTTTAGACCTGGCCTGGATGCTTGAAGCGAATCTGGATGGTGCCATTCTTGATAAAGCCAGCCTTTTCTCGACGCAGCTTCATAAAGCTTCGCTTAAAAATGCGTCGCTCCGTGGCGCACGCGTTGTCGCTGATTTGAGTAAGGCCGATATGAGTGGCGCGGATATGACCGATGCGAACCTTGGCGCAGACATGAAGAATCAGTCGATGGGATTGATGCGCGCGGTACTGACTTCTGCAAATCTGAACAATATCAATATGACAGGCGCGATCGCTTCAAGAGTGGTATTCGAATTTGCTTCGATGCGCAATGCCATACTAGATAATGCTGATTTTAATGGTGCAGAATTGGCTGGCGCAGATCTGACAGGTGCAAGTGTAACCGGGCTTTTTATGGATGGCGCTGATGTTCAGAATACAACGTTGAAAGAGCTGAAAGGGCAGGATGATATGGTCGGACTGGACACTACCAAGAATTTAGACGAAGCGTACTTAGATTAGGTTAAACGACACTAAGAAGCAACTCGATACCAGCTCTACTAAATTTTTACTATATCTCTTCAGTATCAACGGTCTTTACGATTCCGTGACGCAAAGCTAGATGGACGATTTCAGTGGTGGTTGATAGCTTTAATTTGGTTTTAATTTGTGTAGTGTAGTTCGCAACAGTTTTATAACTCAATGCCAATCGACTCGCGGCTTCTTGAGCGGAGTGTCCCTGTGCTAACAGCAAGAATATTTCAAACTCTCGTGGCGTGAGTCCAGAAAGATTATCATCTTTGTCAGATGCGCCGCGCAAGGCAAGCTTTTCTTTCAAGGCAGGTTCAATGTAGGTATTCCCTTTAGCAATCTCCCGTACTGCGTCAACCATAATATCCGGCACGCTATTTTTAGTGATGTAGCCTTTGCTACCGGAATCAAGGGCTTTCTCCACAATCGAAATATCATCATGCATGCTAAATACAATAATGCGCGCTTGACTATCGCGAGCGATCATATGACGTATCGCTTTCAGACCACCAATCCCTGGCAAAGAAAGGTCCATTACGACAACATCTGGTTGTAAGCTTGCATATAGCTGACAACCACGCTCGCCGGTTTCGGCTTCCGCGACTACCTTGATATCTTGCGCACTTTGGAGCAACGCCTTATATCCGGCGCGTACCACACTATGATCGTCAACCAGAAGTACATTAATCATGATTTTCTCCAAATGGTAGAGTTATGTTTATTTTTACGCCTTGATTAATTTCTGAGTCAACCACAAATTCACCATGTCTGGCATATACGCGCTCTCTTATGCCTGGTAACCCGCGACCAATGTAATGCTCTTTTTCATGAATTCCAATACCGTTATCCTGGATTACCAAGTGGAGTACTTCGTTTTCAACATGAATATTAACCCATACGTTTTCAGCTTCTGCATGTTTAGCAACATTCGTTAACGATTCCTGGACGACTCGATAAATTGTAATTGACGTTTTTTCGTGCACATCGTCCAGACTACTTTGAATATTCAGCGCGCAGAAGCTATCCGGATGATGCGTATTCCAATCATCTGCTAATTTTCCAAGAGCAACGGCTAATCCTAGTTCATCTAAAATTTCTGGGCGTAGACGGTTGATCATATTGCGCACGGTGTCGTGCATTTGGTCGCATATGTTTCTAATATCCTGCATTTTTTGCAGCTGAGTTGGCGTTTGTTGAGCGATAGAAACGGCGAGAGATTTTATGCCGTTGATTGACTGTCCAAGTTCATCATGCAGTTCTCTTGCTAGATAGCGTCTTTCGTTTTCTTGAATTTCATGCATCTGGACATTGAGGTGCCGGTTTTCTAGTTTCTGTTCCTCCAACACTTCTGCCATTTGATTAAATCGTTTTGATAAATGTCGTATATCAGTGAGATTAAAATCTGGGAGACGTTGGCGAAAATCCCCTTCTCGAATAACATCCAGTGCGGTCATCACTCTATTTAGAGGTTGCAGCCCTATACGAATTACAAGCCATATTAATGGAATCGCTATCAAGGTAAAAGCGATAGCCAAGAGGAACAGTAGTCGCAAATTACGCCAGGATTCGAAGATTTGATCTCCGGGATTCGGCACCACACGGATTGTCACGGGGGGTTGTTCAGGCAGAACTAATCTGCGTACGTATTCCTTCGGTGTGGGTACTACTGCGTCTTTAAACCAGCCTGGAATTCTTTGGGGCCGCGATTGATCTAAAGCTGGCGCAAATTGGATCAGGGTATTGCTGTGTTGGGTGACCGCTACATTGAGCGTCTCGATACTCTCTAGAGACTTTAACTGTTTCAACGCGATATTTAGTTTTTCGCTATCTTGGGTTTCGTTGTTAATAACTGCGATAGAGAATAAATCAAGGCCAAGATTTGAACTCCTTTCCAACGCTCCTTGAATATTGCGCTTTGCATTGTGGATAGCGAAAAAAGAACCGGCGAACACAACCATGACTATCAGAATCAGAATCGCAAGTATCAGTCGCAGGCTTAAGTTCATTCGGTACGATGGCGCTTTGAGTAAGTCGTAGGTTAGATTCCCACATTCTAGCCCGAATCTATTGTTGTAATTTCAGCGACAATATGTGCGCGGATGTCTACGACTAACGGCGCAGTGCCTTTACTCAAGCGCACTGAGATGGGGTGGGGCACAAAAAAGCCCGCTATGAAGCGGGCTTTTTTTCAGCAATCAGCTTGTTAGCGATTGTTGATATACATTGTGATTTCAAATCCGAATCGGATGTCTTCGAACTGAGGCTTAGTCCACATAGTTTTACTCCAATAGTTAATGAATATAATGAAAGGTACTTCTATGACCTCTACTTTACAGAGAAATGCCCTTGGCGGCCAGTATTTAAACGTAAAAATGGCTTAAATACTCGGTTTAGGAAAAAATCCCAGCGAAATTTTCGCGATTTCCATGGCTGGGTGAACTTCCGAACAGCTCAACTCGGCATTTCCTCAAATTTTGGCAGATCTCCCGCAATTTCATACCAGTCAGCTTTACTCCCTATAAAGATATGGTCCACCGGCCTCGCCACAGGATCATCATCCAGAGCGCCAATGGGAATCACCGCAATTCCACGCTCCTGATCGAGTCGAGGGACGCCGGAACCACAGGTGTCACAAAACGCATGAGTAAAGAATTTGGCGTCAGCTACCTTGAATATCTTGATATGCTCTTCGCCGCGATAGATATCGACGCCGTTGACGGAGGTGAAGCCATTGGTTGTGTGCGCGGCAGCGCGAGCCTCTCTACAGCGAGAACAATGGCAGTTGTGAATGACCTTAAATGGCTCCGTCACATGAAAAGCAACAGCACCACACTGACAGCTTCCCCTGACACAATGCTCGGGAGGGTTCTCTGGCATTGGATCCGCTGCTTTAGTTGGCAATGGTTCTACCCCTGAGTTTTCCGGATATTGGGAATGTTGCGGCAGTTCATCTTCGATTGCATGCCATGACGCGATATCATCGACAAAGATATGGTCTTCTATCGCTGGACCATCGGTATGAGATCCCGCTGGGACATACCAGATTTTTTCATCGGCGTCTTGCGCGGGCAGCGCAGATCCGCAAACATTACAAAATGCGCGGGACAATTCATCTGATGAGCTAAATTGTTCCACTGTTTCCGTGTCACTGCTCCATTGAAACTGCTTCGCGAGAATCTGGTAGAACGTCGCAAATGTTGCGCCATGAAGTTTGCGGCACATTGTACAGTGGCAGTGGTACGCGTTTTTAGGCTCGCCGGTAAATTCCCATGTTGCGCTGCCGCAGAGACATTTGCCCTTATGCATGATTTAGATCCTCTGATTGCTAGGGTTAAGCCGCATCACGACGCAGAGGCTGACACATGCAGTGAACGCCACCGCCAGCCCGTGTAAATTGTGTCATGTCCGGGTCGTAAACTTCGAATCCCGAAGCGCGCATTTTCGCATTGAGATCTTTGGCGCCCAAGGTAGACAATACTTTGTCATTGCCAAGCGCTACGACATTACAGCCAAGAGCCATGGTCTCTTCAAAGGTTGCCGGAATAATCTCGATTTTCATGTTGCGTAACCAGTCAACGATATCCGGCTCGGTCGTTTCTAAACACACCGCGGCGCAATGCTCGTTCAGCATGCAAACCATCAGATCAATATGGACGTAGAAAGAGTCGATTGGCGCAAATTTGATTTCCCAGCCTTCAGCGATAAACCAATCCGCGACTTGTTTGGCAGCCACACCTTCAGAGCGATGGTCGGTATAGCCCACCAGCGCGACTCCTGGCCGAATAATATTGAAATCACCGCCTTCAAACCCGCCAGCGGATATCATGTCATAAATCGGAATCTCATTTTCCAGATAGAAGTGCAGAGCAGGGGCGTATTCCCCGCGCCTTCTTGGGTTCGCCATTTGGCAGATGACGGCGCCATAAGGGGTCATAAAAGAAGAGTCTCTCGCATACACCTGCATGCAGGTTGTGGGATCCTCCGGGAGGAAATGACAGGTGGTACCAGCGCTTTCGTATGCGGAAACCATCTCCGCATGTTGCTTAAGCGCCAAATCCCGATCAAATGTATATCCGCGGCGCAGAGAATCTCTGACCAGCGAGCTGTACTCCGCATTTTCTTCACCTAGCCAGCCGAATGTGGTGGCCGGACCAAGCAGCACATCTTGCAGCGGACCGGTCTCGGACTTCAGATACCAATTGGTCATTTCTGGCGTGTTTCCACCTTCTACCCGGGCTCGTAATAAATTGGATGACATTGGTGATTTCGGTTATTTAGTCGGTTTCAAGGATATATGGCACGACAACGTTTGAAAAGGCATGAAATTACTGCAATAAAGCATAGAATCGCTTTCAACCGGACGCACATTGCACTACTATCGCGCTCCAATCGCCAGCCGGCGATCTTTTCTCTAGCGTCAGACAGCTAGTGAGCGTTCATTCTGATAACAGCGTCTCTTTGTATGAGTAATGACCGGGTAATTGCAGCTGAAGCGTGGCGGAAAAATCAGGTGATGCGAGGCAGGATTGCTTTCACTCACTGACCTTAAGCCATCTTCTTTTTTTTCGTACTGCGATCACTTGGTCTTTCTAGAGGCCATCTTGTACAGATCTAAGCAGCGCTTCCTTCCGGATGTCCAACGCGACTAACCGGTTTATTTTTATGTCTGCATCTGCCGACCTTGCTTTCAGTCAACTGCAGTTGAGCAAACCTGTGCTCAAAGCGCTTGAACATGTGGGGTATGAAACCCCATCGCCGATTCAGGCGAAAACTATTCCTTTGCTGTTGGAAGGCAAAGATGTGCTGGGCCAGGCGCAAACTGGCACCGGTAAAACTGCTGCATTTGCACTGCCAATACTAAGCAATCTTGATCTCTCGGTAAAAGATCCACAAACGCTGGTGCTTGCGCCGACGCGAGAGCTGGCGATACAGGTTGCCGAAGCTTTCAAGACCTATGCTTCTGAGATGAAGAAATTTAACGTGCTTCCGGTTTACGGTGGCCAGGACTATAAAGGTCAGCTGCGGGCGCTACAACGCGGTGTGCATGTGGTAGTTGGGACGCCAGGACGAGTGATGGATCATATGCGCCGCGGAACGCTTAAGCTCGATAAGCTCACCACGTTGGTGTTGGATGAAGCCGACGAAATGTTACGCATGGGATTTATTGACGATGTTGAATGGATTCTTGAGCAAACCCCGAGTGACCGACAAATTGCCCTGTTTTCTGCAACCATGCCGCAGCAAATTCGTCGCATTGCTGAGAATCATCTAAATTCGCCAGAACATATTACTATCAAGGAAAAAACCACTACCGCTAACACCATTCGACAGCGTTTTTGGCCGGTGCTTGGACGCAACAAGTTAGACACGCTGACGCGCATACTAGAGGCAGAAGCGTTTGAAGCAATGATCGTTTTTGTGCGCACCAAACAGGCGACTGTTGAGGTTGCCGAAAAACTGGAAGCTCGTGGCTACGCCGCAGCGGCACTAAATGGAGATATCGCCCAAAACCAGCGCGAACGCACGGTGAATCAATTAAAAGCGGGTAAGCTGGATATTCTAGTGGCGACAGATGTTGCTGCCCGTGGCCTGGACGTTGAACGAATTAGTCACGTTATTAACTATGATGTGCCGCACGATACTGAATCCTATGTCCACCGTATCGGACGAACAGGACGCGCCGGAAGAGAGGGGGATGCGATATTGTTTATTGCGCCCCGTGAAAAACGCATGTTGCACACTATAGAAAAAGCAACGCGGCAAAAAATTGAACAAATGTCATTGCCCACCAATGACATTATTAACGAGCGTCGTATCTCCAAGTTTAAAGAGCGAATTACTGAGACCCTTGAAAGCGAAGATCTGAAACTGTTTTCCAAATTGATCGAAGAATATCAGTCAGAGCAAAATGTGGAACTGGTAAAAGTTGCCGCAGCGCTGGCTCAGCTTCTACAAGGCGATGCCCCATTTTTATTGGACAAAAAACAGGCGTTGGCGCCGGCCCCGGAGCGTATGGATCGTTCAGAGGGTCGATCCAATGACCGTGATCGTAACCCGCGCAATCGACGCGATAGAGAGTCACGTTCTCGCGATGATCGCGGTGACCGCCGTAGCCAAAGAAGTAATAAGTCCGACGGTGGTGATCGCAGTAAAGGCGTGGAGAAAGGTTTTGAGCGCTTTCGTATTGAAGTTGGCCATGAACATGAAGTGCGCCCTGGTAATATTGTTGGGGCCATTGCAAACGAAGCGGATCTCGATAGCGAACATATTGGTCGTATCAATATATTCGATGAATACAGCACGGTAGATTTACCTGAAGGTATGCCGAAGGCGATCTTTAAGAAACTAAAAACTGTGTGGGTCAGCGGCCGACAGCTTAAGATTGCACGCTATGGGAGCGATGAAAAATCGGGTGGTAGCGATCGTCGTAAACCACGAATCGAACAATCGGATAAAAATAAAAACAAGCCGTCCGCAAAGCCAAAGAAACCAAAGTCTGGCGCTGACAAAAAGAAACCAAAAAAACCGAAGAAGCCAAAAAAACCGGTGAAGGCTAAACATACAGATTAAGCTTAACAAGCGATATCGTTGTGAGAACGATTAGCGGCTTATCGCGCTCGCTTCGGTGTCTGTAATTTATAGATCAAAACGACTTGCGCGAGCTGCATAATGAGAGCAATTCCTGCTGCCAGAGAAGAGGTGTTGTGAATATGCCCGGGGAACAACAATAAAAGCGTTTGCTTCACTGGCAACCAGTTACGAATCACCCACTGCCAGGGTAAACCGTCCAACAACAGCTGGTAGTAAAGATAGAAAAGCTGTGGTGACACGCCCCAAAATAAAACAAAAAGAAAGAATGCGCAGATCAGATTAACTACTAGCGCAATGACAGGGTTTGCAATGGCCTGTTGGAGTGTTCTTGAAATATAGATATTGATCGTAAGCAATATCAATACTAGAGCGATGGTAACGGTGGCCAAACCAAGCTGACCGACTGGACTCAAAGTGACAAAACTATCGGTAGTTATGGATTTGCTAACCCGCAAAATAGCCAAGAACTGCCAGGCAACGGCCACAATGATTGAAAAAAGAACAATCAAAAACGTTTGGCGCGAGATAAGCTTCAAAATCGTGAATAAAACCCGAGTGGTTAGAAGTTGGGTATTGGCGCTGGAAAATAGTTCCTGCCAAGCCAGAGGGGTTGATGAATTGTAGCGAAATCTAGCGCTATACTATAACCAGTTCATTCAATAAAACCGAAGATGCTTAGCGCTGAGCAAAATGCACGATTGACCCAAATTGGCCCCAACTCTCCTGCTGGCAATCTGCTTCGCCAGTACTGGGTGCCAGCGGCATTGTCCGATGAATTGGCAGGTGATCGTCCTGTGGTACCGGTGAGGTTAATGGGAGAAGACCTGGTGTTGTTTCGCGGTGAGAATAACCAACTAAGTCTAGTCCAGCGACACTGTCCACATCGCGGCGCTGATCTTTGTTATGGACGATTAGAAGGTGATAGCCTGCGCTGTGTGTTCCATGGATGGTTGTTTGATCAATCGGGGCAATGCGTAGAGCAGCCGGCGGAACCCGAAGGCAGTAAGATGCATCAGCAAATCAAGCTGCGAAACTATCCTGTAATTGAACGTAACGGCATTGTGTTCGCTTATATGGCCGGCGGAACGCCTCCGGCGTTTCCCAATATCGACTGTTTCCGTGCGCCCCATAGTCATGTTTTTGCCTTTAAGGGACTGTGGCAATGCAATTGGTTGCAGGCTTTAGAGGTAGGTATTGATCCAGCCCACGCTTCATTCTTGCATCGTTTTCTAGAGGACGAAGATCCAGCGGAAAGTTATGGCAAACAATTTCGCGATACCGCTGCGGATACAGAAATCCCCATGACGCAACTTCTTCGGGAGTTTCCCCGACCGGATTTGGAAATCGAAGAAACCGCCTTTGGTTTGCGCTTGATCGCCAAGAGAAAAATAGATGATCAGCGATTACATGTTCGGGTAACCAATCAACTGTTTCCCTGCGCCATCACCATTCCGATGTCAAACGAAATGAACATTACGCAATGGCATGTGCCGATCGATGACACGAATTGTTATTGGTATGCGATGTTTACAAGCTTTACCGATCCGGTTGATAAAGAAAAGATGCGCAGCCAAAGACTCAAGGAGCATCGGCTGCCTGATTATGCGCCACATAAGAATCAATCAAACCAGTATCATTACGACCCGGTAGAACAGCAAAAGATGACCTATACCGGCATGGGACAAGATATCAACGTGCATGATCAATGGGCGTGTGAGTCGATGGGCGCAATACAGGATCGAACTGATGAGCATCTGGGAAGAACTGATGTCGGTATTATTCGATACCGCAGAATTCTGAGTAAGATGATTGAAAAATGTGGTAATGGTGAGGCGGACCTGTTGATGACTGAAAACACTTCTTCGATTCAAGGACCAAGATCCATTGACGCAATTACTTCATTAGAAAACTGGCAGCAGGAATGGCAAGACTTCGACGACAAGCGACGATCGGCGGCGAGCTGGGAAGCACATTACAACAAAGAATTTGCCGAATAGATTAGTGAGCGAATCAGTGCAAACAATTATTGCGAACCCCGTCAGAAAAAGTGCCGTTGACGAGGTGTTGGCGCAAGTCGCTAGTCAAAAGATTGAAACGATTCGCGTCAACTTTGTTGATCAGCACGGAATTCTGCGTGGCAAGACGATTGTCGCGGATGAGCTATCAGCAGCGTTAAACCGAGGGGTAACCATTACCAGCACGCTGTTGTTAAAAGATACTTCGCATACCACGGTTTTTCCTGTGTGGGGTGACGATGCGGGTTTTGGGAAGGGCGTCATGACAGGGGCATCGGATTTAGTCATGCTGCCTGACCCCAGCACATTTATTACTTTGGATTGGGCGTCTTCGACAGCGACTGTCTTATGCGATCTGTTTACTGCGGAGGGAGAGGCGGTTTCTCTATCAACGCGTGCGATTTTAAAGCATGCGATTTCGCAACTGGCCGAACGTAATATGTCACTGGTATGCGGCCTGGAAGTTGAGTTTTATGTCTATCGTTTGAACGCCCTGCGGCTTGATCACAGTGATACCGGTAAGCCGGGAATACCGCCTGAGACCAGTTTACTAGCGCAGGGGTATCAATATTTAACCGACCAGCATTTTGATCAGCTAGCGCCGGTAATGGATCTTATTCGACGCCACGCGCAGAACATGGGGTTTCCGATTCGAACCATGGAGTCGGAGTTTGGTCCCAGTCAATTCGAAGTGACCTTCCAGCCGATGTCGGCGCTCACCGCTGCGGATACCATGAGTCAGTTTCGTAATATGGTCAAGCAGGTGTGTCGGCGCGAAGGCTATCATGCAACTTTTATGTGTCGGCCAAATTTACAAAACGCCATGGGTAACGGCTGGCATCTGCATCAGTCTGTGACCGATAACGATGGTAAAAACTTGTTTATGCCAGAAACAGACGCAGCACTCTCTATCGTGGCCAGCGGCTGGATTGCCGGACTGCTTAAGCATGCTGAAGCAAGCTGTCTGCTCACAACGCCTACGGTGAATGGCTACAAACGATACCAACCGTTTGCACTGGCGCCGGATCGTATTCAATGGGGTCGAGACAACCGGGGCGCCATGGTGCGCGCATTGTGTCGGAAAGATGATCCTGCATCTCGTCTGGAGAACCGAGTTGGCGAACCCGCGGCAAATCCTTATTTGTATATTGCGTCACAAATAATAAGTGGCCTGGATGGTGTTGATTCAGGACTGAGCGTGCCGGAGCCAGTAGAAGCGCCATATTCCAAGGATGAAAACAAGCTGCCACCATCTCTCGATAAAGCGATTGATGCATTCGCTAGCAGTGAGTTCTACCGAAAGGCTTTTGGCACTGAGTTTGTGGATTATTTGACAACTATTAAGCGGGCTGAGTGGGATCGATTTATGCAAACCGTCACGGAATGGGAGCATAGGGAGTATTTTTCATTATTTTAAGGCTCGGGTTGGCGATGACCATTGCAAAAGATGTTAAAGATGGTTGAAAACCGCTAATATCGCAATACAACCACCCGCGGACTGTATGCCGCTAGATTGTAATAAACACTTTAATAAAATGATTTTCTGCCATTTGGCAGGTTTCTTGAGGAAAAACACGTGAATAAACTGTCTAAAATTCTCAGCAGCTCGATACTTGCAGTTGCGCTTTCAGGAGTTGGCATTGGCGCTGCTCAAGCAGATAGTGTCAAGATCGGCTTTGTCACCACATTGACCACACCGGCCGCGGTTATCGGCGAAGATATGAAAGATGCCGTGAATCTTGCGATTGAGCATATCGGTGGGAAAATGGGTAACCTGGACGTCGATTTAATTATGGAAGACGATGGCTTTAAGCCAGACATCGGCAAGCAAAAAACAGATAAGTTAGTCAAGCAGGACGATGTCGATTTTGTTGCCGGCTATATCTGGTCCCATGTGCTTCTGGCTTCAATGAAGTCTGTATTGGATTCTGGAAAATTTTTGGTTTCTGCCAATGCGGGGCCATCAAAGATTGCCGGTAAGTTATGTCATCAAAATTTCTTTTCTACTTCCTGGCAGAATGACCAAACGCCAATGGCAATGGGAGAGCATCTAAGCAAGCAGGGCGTGAAGTCGCTGTATGTCATGGCGCCGAACTACGCTGCTGGTAAAGATATGGTGGCGGGCGTCGAAAAAACTTTTACCGGCGAAATCGTTGGTAAGGATTTCACCAAGTGGGGTGCAGACGCGCAGCTGGATTTCTCTGCGGAACTTGCGAAGGCAAAATCTTCGGGCGCAGAAGGCATTTTTGTTTTCTACCCTGGCAAAGCAGGCGGTGCATTTATCAAGCAATATCAGCAGTCTGGCTTGCAAGATGTGTTACCGCTGTATACCGTGTTTACTGTTGATGCGATCGCGCTCCCTAAACTACAGGGCGGCAACTTAGCGGGTGTGATGGGATCCAAAAACACCCAGTTTTGGTCTCCTGATTTAGACGTAGCGGCGAACAAGAAATTTGTTGGAGACTTCCTGGCAAAGCATGATCGTTATCCGTCTTTTTATGCAGCACAAGCTTATGATTCCATTATGCTGATCAATAGCGCAGTGGAAGCAACGGGCGGCAATCTGGAAGATAAAGATGCGGTGAGAGCTGCTATGAAAGCGGCGAACTACGATTCCATTCGTGGTAAGTACACCTATGGTAACAACCATATGCCAATTCAGAATTTCTATCTGCGCGAAGTGGTTGAAGATGACGCTGGTCGTTGGACAACTAAGATTGTTGATACGGTGTATACCAATCACCAGGATCCCTACGCCGCTGATTGTGCGCTATAAAAGAACTTAGGTTATTTTTGTTAACGATCAATAGCTTTTAAGATATCTAACGCGCCTTTGCTCAGTGCAGGGCGCGTTTTTTAATTTCTCTCGAAAAACTATTCCTGTGGATTGGAATCTTCTTATTACCCAGTTAATGAATGGCTTGCAGCTTGGCCTGCTGCTGTTTTTACTGGCGTCCGGGTTGACCCTGATTTTCGGGATCATGGATTTTATCAATTTGTCCCATGGTTCCTTTTATATGATCGGTGCGTATTTTTGTGGCACCGTAGTATCTGTAACCGGATCTCTGATCGCTGGAATCGTGGTCGCTCTAATTTGTACCTTTGCCATTGGTGCCATTGTCGAGCTGGTGATAGCGCGGCGACTCTATCGTAGTGACCATTTGGATCACGTGTTGGTTACCTTTGGCTTGATTTTAATCTTTGATACTCTGGTGCATATGATTTGGGGTGCGGCGGGAATGGCAATTCCTTTACCTGAAATCTTAAACGGTCAGCTGCATATCGGTACGCTGGTATTGCCTACTTACCGTCTTGTGATTATCTGTAGCGGGCTGTTAGTGGCTGCGATTTTATTTGTATTAGTGACAAGAACCCGTCTTGGTATGTTGATCCGTGCCGGCGCGTCCAACCGAACGATGGTCGAAGCCCTTGGGGTGAATATTAATAAACTCTTTCTCATCGTATTTGCTATCGGTGCAACCATGTCCGGGTTTGCTGGCATGTTAATTGCGCCAATTACCGAGGCGAGTATCGGTATGGGCAATGAAATTATTATCATCGCTTTTGTGGTGGTGATTGTTGGCGGTATCGGATCGGTAAAAGGCGCGTTTTTCGCTGCACTCATTATTGGTTTAATGGATACCATTGGCCGGTCTTATCTTGATGACCTCTTGAAACTATCGCTATCGGCCGAAGTTGCGGAAACTGCGGCGCCGGCGTTATCCGCGATGCTGGTCTATATCTTGATGGCCGCCGTGCTCGCTTTCAGGCCTCAAGGGTTGTTTCCGCCAGCTGGGAGTAAGTAACGTGATGTCGAAGATGCTTCCAGCGAGCAATTCTGGCAGGGTCTATGCCGTGCTGTTGATTCTGCTTGGGATGGCACCGTTTATCACCAGTTGGATTGACCAACCGTTTTATCTCGACTTGTTAAGCCGCGCCCTGATTTTGGCAATTGCCGCTTCGAGTCTCAATTTAATACTCGGTTATGGTGGTATGGTCAGTCTCGGCCATGCCGCCTATCTCGGCATAGGCGCCTACTGTGTAGGTATTCCGGCTTATTATGATATTTACAACGGCTGGATTCATCTGGGTCTCACCATTGTCGTCAGCGCTTCTTTTGCCTTTCTAACCGGGTTGATCATCCTGAGAACCAAGGCGGTGTATTTCATTATGATTACACTGGCTTTTAGTCAGATGGTGTACTTCACCTTTGTCAGTCTTGAAGAATATGGCGGCGATGATGGTTTGGTTATTTACTTGCGCAGCGAATTCCCGTCATGGCTTTCAATGGAAGGGGCCACTGCTTTGTACTACTGGATATTTGGCGCGTTAGTTTTAACATTGCTGGTGATATATCGGCTGGTTTATTCACGGTTTGGCAGAGTGATCGTTGGTTCCAAGTTTAACGAGGAGCGGATGCAATCCCTCGGCTTTAATACCTATCGCTATCGACTAACCTGTTACGTTATTTCCGGTGTGTTATGCGGCATTGCTGGGATGTTGCTCGGAAACTTTACCAGTTTTATCAGTCCGGAAATGATGGGCTGGACGCGATCAGGTGAGCTCATCTTTATGGTGGTGATGGGAGGCGCATCTTCTTTTTTCGGGCCACTAATTGGCACCAGTGCTTTTGTTTTTCTCGAGCAATATCTCCCAGAAATCATGAAGACGATCAACCCGTCGTGGCATGAATACTGGCATCTGCCGTTTGGTGTCTTGCTGGTTTGTCTGGTGTTGTTTGGCAAAGGCGGAATACACGGCTGGCTATCGCGCTTTGACAAAGATGGTGATGTGAAATGACGGATTCGATCCTGAAGGTTACCGCGCTTAACAAGTCATTTGGCGGTATCCACGCAACCCGTGACTTACATCTCGAAGTAACGCGCGGTGATATTCATGCAATCATCGGGCCGAATGGCGCCGGTAAAACAACGCTTATATCGCAACTGTCCGGGCAGCTAAAACCCAGCAGTGGATCAATTGAATTTGAGCGCAAAGACATCACGCGTTTAACCACAGCAAAACGCGCGCGCAGTGGCCTCGCACGCTCTTTTCAAATCACAAGTGTAGTGATGCCACTGACGTTACTGGAAAACGTGATGCTGGCGGTGCAGGGAACAAGCGGACATTCGTTTCGATTCTGGAAGCCGGTGAAGCAGGATCAGCAGATGGTATCGGCGGCGATGAACAGCCTGACCGAGGTTGGGCTGCAGGATCGCGCTGACAAGATTGCGGCTGAGGTGTCCCATGGTGAACAACGCCAGCTGGAAGTCGCTATGGCACTGGCAATGAAACCGCGGTTACTGCTGCTCGATGAGCCGATGGCGGGAATGGGCGTGGAGGAAAGCCAGCATATGGTTGATATCCTGAAAAAGCTTAAAGAAAAGTGTACGATTTTATTAATTGAGCATGATATGGATGCGGTATTTAAGCTTGCGGACCAACTCTCGGTTTTAGTGGATGGTCACATTATTGCTTCGAATACCGTTGAAAATATTCGCGCGAATCAGGAAGTGCAGCGCGCTTATCTTGGAGAGCAGCATGCTTGAGTTGCGCGGTGTTGAAACCTTCTATGGATCTATTCAAGCCTTGTTCGGCATGGAGATGGTGCTGGAAGCCGGAAAAGTAACCACTTTAATCGGTCGCAACGGAATGGGTAAAACCACCACTGTCAGTTCTATCATGGGCATCATTCCCAGAGAGCGCGGCGAGATTTATTTTAATGGCAAGCGAATCGACGGCCGACCGAGTTATGAAGTGGCGCAACAAGGAATTGGACTTGTGCCAGAGGGGCGTCAGATTTTTCCCAATCTTTCGGTAAGAGAGAATCTGTTGGCCACCGCTGCAAACTATTCGAATGGCAATAGAGAGAGCGAAGGAAGCTGGAATTTTGAAAGGGTGCTCGAGTTTTTGCCTGCGCTGGCGGGACGACTCGATAATATGGGCAATCAACTTTCAGGCGGCGAGCAGCAGATGTTAGCAATCGGTCGCGCGCTAATGTTGAATCCATCGCTACTGATCTTGGATGAGGCAACCGAAGGTTTAGCGCCATTAATCAGGCAGGAAATCTGGGCGCGTCTTGAGCAACTGAAGCAAACTGGTTTGACCATCCTGTTAATCGATAAGAATATTGATGATCTTTCAAGAATCGCGGATAAACACTATATTATTGAAAAGGGCAGAGTGGTTTGGCACGGCAGCTCTGCCGAGATGGCGGCGGAAGAAAATCTGAAGTCGCGCTACCTCGGTATATGAGTCTTTCAAAAACCGTTGATTTGCATCCTTCATGGATGGCGTTGATCGGCAGTGAATTTGAACAACCTTATATGCACGCGCTGCGCGATTTTTTGAAACAAGAAAAACAACAGCGCAAAGTGATCTATCCGCGAAGCACCGACTGGTTTAATGCTTTTAATGCAACCCCGGTAGATAAAGTAAAGGTCGTGATTCTGGGACAAGACCCCTATCACGGACCGGGCCAAGCCCATGGGCTATGTTTTTCTGTACAGCCTGGCGTGCGGCTGCCTCCATCTCTACTCAATATTTTGAAAGAATTGAATCAGGACCTCGGCATTCAAATACCTAAGTCCGGTAGCCTGCAGCGTTGGGCGGAGCAAGGCGTGCTGTTGTTGAACTCTTCGCTCACGGTTGAACACGGTAAAGCCGGATCCCATCAGAACAAGGGCTGGGAGAGATTTACCGATGCTGCGATTCAGGCCATTGAAAAAGAGAAAAGCGATTTGGTCTTTATGCTCTGGGGAAGTTACGCCCAGAAAAAAGGCCAGTTTATTGATGGCAACCGTCATCTGGTACTTAAATGCGTGCACCCCTCGCCGCTTTCAGCCCATCGGGGATTTTTCGGAAACAAGCATTTCTCCCAAGCCAATCTCTGGTTAGAACAACATGGTATCTCACCGGTTGACTGGAATCCCTGATGGATTCTTTTAATGGGGCTTCCGTAACTATCTGATTTAAAGATAAAAATTTAGATTTGTTGGTCTAAAACATAGTCTTCCCAACGTCTCTAGACCACATAACTTGACACTCCCTCGATTGTTCTCTATTTTGAGAACTCCTATTTCATCTGGCAATGTGATTCTGCGTCGGCAGAAAGTCAAACCATTGAAACCCCAATCTTCAAATTCCCGATCTCTTTTTGAAGGCAATAGCAACGATGCTGCGCCATCGATTGCAGAAGCGCCTGTCAAATCGCAATACAGAAAGAACTTGCCGTCTCGATATTATCTCGATCACTTCAACGAATTTCTTTCGGTGATTCGCTCGCGCTATAGCCATACTTTGACCGAAAGCCACGACAAATTTTTAACCGAGTTTTCAAAATTGTCTTCTGAAGCGCAATGTTTGTTCGTAAGAATGCTCAATCGCCAAGGAGAGCTATTTGATACCAGAAAATTCAACTATGCTGAAATCGAAGATATCCCGGGTCAGTTGATTATCCTCCGAAAAAAAGGGTTCATTCGACCTCTGGAACAGCAAGATGCGGATCAATGGCTGTGTGGTGTTAAACGTACGGAGCTACTTTTTTTAGTCTCAACGCAGTGTGCATCTGGCAGCTTTAGCCGTAGCTGGCCAAAAACCGCGCTGCTCGAATTTGCGCGTATTCATTTGGACACCAAGCATTATTCTGTCCTCGATATGATGTCTCTATTTGTTGTGCAGCAGTATACGGCGGAAGTTGGTTACTTCCTTTTTCTCTATTTTGGCAAGCTTGAGCAGGGATTGGGTAAATTCACCTTGCGTGATCTTGGTGTCATGCGCACCGGATCATTTAAGAAAAATTTTAAACCCCGCTTCGAAAGCCGAGATGATGCATTGTCCAGCTGGTTTTACGCGCAGCGCTTGCGCGATCTGGAACAGCTGCAGCTGGAAGCCTGCCAAAGAGAAGGGCGCTCGATCTCTGAATGGCTCAATCCAGTGGGCGATCAATCTGTGTTAATGCGTAATCAACTGCTATTTAAGCTTGGTGAAAAGCTGGAAAAATTTGGCGATGTCGATCTCGCAATCGAAGTCTATTCCCATAGCGAAGCATGGCCAGCCACAGAAAGAAAAGTTCGACTAATCTATACGAAAGGAGAGAAAGAGCAGGCTGAACAAGCGTTGGTAAAGATGATCGACGATCCGTCGTGCGACGATGAACTGTTGTTTGCCCGGGATTTTTTTCAACGCAAATACAAGAAAAAGCGCACCAGTAGAATTACCGATATTCTTCGCGAAGCCCGTGTTTTAAAGGTAGATGAGTCATTTCGCGATGCGCCAGAGCAGGGAGCTGCTGCTTACTACCGCGATAGTGGCGCCAGAGTGTTTTTTGCAGAGAACCGAATATGGAAATCCTTGTTTGGTTTGGTCTTTTGGTCACTGCTTTTTGAAAATAGCGATACCGGACTGCATAACGATTTTGAAAAACGCCCGAGCGATCTCGACGATGGCAGGTTTTATAAACGTTTCTCGA
>CALKKV010000020.1 GCA_937992195.1 uncultured Gammaproteobacteria bacterium
CGCTCCATTTCTTGCTCGCATGCTACTTGCGAAAAAAGTTATCAGTATCAATCAGAGGCAGCTCTTGGAAGCAGTTGAACAGGCAAAACGATACCTGGAGTGCGAAGGATTAAGATGACTAAATTCGTGGGGATATCTCAGAGTCGGTTCCCTTTGTACATAAGCCTATAGAAATTAATACTTTCCGATACTTGATCCATAGTTGGAAAGATACTCAGCGTTGCAACAACTCGAAGCGTCGAATCCATTCGCATGTCATTGCCTGTGGATAAGAAACGCTGTGACAGATGAGGCATCGTTTGCATCCTGCTTCGAGAGTCTGACTCTCGAATTACCAATATCTCTATAGTGGAAGAACTCACTTCAAGAATTGGATAAGTTTCCACTTTTTGCTATTAGTTATAATGGCGGCTATGACGGCGTTGCCCGATTCTACGCAGACAGGGTTCGATATGGATTGAATAAATCCAGTTTGCCTGTTGATCGAATCCACCGAAACTGCATCATCTCTCCATAGGCCTAATTCATACATAGCAAGCTTCTTTGCTGAATTGCGAATCACAATATATTGCCTCGTTCCACCAGAAGATTGGCAAAGTGAAAGCCCCTCGATGCGACTGTCTTGTTAGGCGACATGCTATTCATCTTTCCCAAGTGAGTTCCCGCGTTTTAACTAGAAATGAGGTTGCTCTGCCAGTTCCTAATTTTTGTGGCACCGAAAACAGTAGCAAGGAGTTGGTTTACTGAATGGAGACGAGACAGAGGAGTGCATCTCGACACATAAGCAACTTCCATTTAATGGTTCTTCGTTTGTCCCTAAACTAATCTCCAGAAGTTGGCATCCAACCGCCACTTAAAGCGGAGCGTTATGAGTGCCCGCTTCTAAGGACTACAGCAGTACGATATTTTCGTTTAAAACGCCCGACTGGCTCTTACGAGCATGTTTTTACCTTTTTAAAAAGTCAATGAGTGCTATTTGCCTAAGCCGTCACTCACTAAAATTCATCAAAAGATACTTCCACCAAATCACCCTAATGGATCAATTAGAAAAGCAGACATTTAAATCGGAGTCACTCGTTATACTTTCTGTGCGACTATTTCAATTGGTGACACGAATCCGTTGACTATGTTTTCAATCATATTCGTAATTTTGATTGGCGCCGCACTCTCCATTAGCAGATGCAGACCGAGAGGAGGTGGTCTGTTGTTGGCCTCTGCTTTCTCCTTTAGTTGTTTGAAAAATTCAAGAGCAAATTTCTGTCTGTTATTTATGCATTCAATTTTAAAACCAGCTGCCTCTAGCAGAGCAGTATATTCTTCTGCCTCTGTCAGAAAACTGAAACTTTCATCAGAGGCCCAGGGCACAGGATAGGACAATATACCTTCCGATGTGCGCATGATGTCATAGATACCAAGTTTTGATCCCGACTTCAAAACTCTGGAAATCTGCGAAAATAATGTATCTTTATCTTCTATGTTCATACCGACATGCAACATGTATGCGCCGTCAAATGACGCTTCGTCGAACGGCATACTGAGAGCACTGCCTTGGTGCAAGGACACTAATTCTTTAATCGCTAACCACTCAGATATCCTATTCCCAACGGTCACGTAATCATCGGTTAGATCAATACCTGTAACTGAATTCCCATATGTTTTAGCAATAAAACGACTAGCTCCACCCAACCCACAGCCTACGTCAAGCAATCGGTCTGATTGACTGAACTTTAATTGCTCCATAAGGTGCTCGGTAGCAGCCCTCCCCCCGATATGAAACTCGTCTACTGGTGCTAGATCTTCCACCGTTGCGCAATTTATAGACTTACCCATTTTTTGTAGGCCGTCCTCAATTCGCTCAAGAAGTTGACCATGCCTGTAGTGTTCTGAAACTACGCTTTCATCCACCATGAATTTCTTTTCCTATGGTTCTTACTAAATTCTCACGTCAATCTGTTCGGACAAAACTATAAACTCCAATCGCTGCTTAGTTCAATTTAATGAGCATAAGAAGCTAATGGAACATGAATGATCTTCTGGTCTGAGTGATCTCTACCGGAGGTTAATCTCGATATTAGATAAATATGAATAACTCTTATGAGTATTGTACTGCCGTTTCAGATTGTCAATGGGTGCTATTTGCGGTTTCAGTCATAAGTAATATTGGATCAAAAACTCGATTCACAAATTTAAGTACCACATGTAAAACTGGAAGCAGATATTGCTAACGCTGATTCAACTGCTGGTGTAGTCATGAGTATTCGTCGACATTATCGACACACCTTATGGTGTACAAATTGTGTTTGTCTCTTTTCATTTAATACATCCTTGGCTCTCCAAATAGATAAAATTATCGTGCGCGTTTGAGATAATCCATCACATTCGATTTGTTGTTTTATGCTATAGTGACAAATCGAATTACTGCAGCTCAAGATGTCGTGGCGCCAATGTTGGCTGAACCAGCTTTCAGCAAAACCACCGTCATTACCCCAGTCTTAGCTTCTCCTCACTCCCCCGGTGGTAGTGGTCTTTCTTAGGCTGCTTACCAGATTTTTTTCCGGAGGCCGCTTTTTTATATTACAACAAGGCTGCGTATGCAGCGGAATAACCGTGCGTGAGACAAACCGTGTCTACCGGTGTTGTTCGCTATGTCTGTGCCTTGTGGGACCCAAGCATGTTATCAAACAAAGGAGCCGACGAGGCAGCCTTACAAATATCTTATACCGATGCGCCAGCCATTGATGTTGAGACTGCAGAACAGCTACTTCTCGAAGTTAAGCGAATCATGGATCAACTGGAGGTGCCTTTCTTTCTGCGACAAGGAACGTGTCTTGGGGCAATCAGAGACAACGCGCTAATTGCCTGGGACGACGATATGGACATCGGATCTATATACGATGTGAACGGCGTTAACGACAGTAAAATAGAGTCTGTTGCTTCAGCGTTTAGAGACAATGACTACTACGTCAAGATTGAACACGGCGACCAATACATAAGTGTAACAATGATGAAATCCTCAACGAGGATTGATTGGAGCTGCTATAAGATCATTAATGGGATAGTTTTCCACTACCCCGGAATACGCATCCCTGCCAGGGTGTTCAAGCACCCTAAGGAGATCGACTTTATTGGTACGAAGTTTTTTGTTCCCAACCCGCCGGAAGACTACTTGGAATTCAAGTACGGCGTGGAATGGATAACCCCCAAGAAAACGGGATTTGAAAAAGACGTGTTGGCATTAGTATCAGACGCGCCTACACCCGACAACATGGATAGCGAGCAACATAGTCTCGGCAAGTTAAGAGTCCTTGATCATGAAGCCAAACCAGTACCTGGCGCCGAGATCAGGATAGCTTCCGTTGGAAACTACCTCACAAATGACCTTGGCTACGCAAACGTTCATCTCCCCAAAGAAGATTGGTATGCGCTCGTAATAAAACATGGTGCTCACGAGGAAGTTCTTTACATGGAAAGAATGACGCCCGAAAAAACCTATACTTACAAATCTGATAGGGCAGTAAATTCTGGACGTTTCGGCGTATTGTCCTCTGAATAAAGTGACATGAAGAGCACTCAAAATACAAGCGACGAGTCGAAAATATTAAGTCAGGAGACTCGCTAATGATTAGGATATATGCCGATATGGTGGCCGATTTATTTCACTATGGACACGTTGAGTTCCTAAGAAAGGTCAGCTGTCTTGGGGACTATGTCATGGTGGGGATCAATGCAGACGATGAAGCGGAAGCAAATAAACGCAAGCCGGTGCACTCGATGGAAGAACGTATTGCTAATGTTACAGCATGTCAGTACGTAGACGAAGTCATTCCCAACGCTAAGTGGATTTTCGACCCCACCTGGATTGAAAAATACAACATCGATCTGGTTGCACACGGTGACGATTACTCTATAGAAAAACAACAGTTAATTTATAAGATTCCTATAGAAATGGGCATATTTCGTACGGTGAGCTATACAGAAGGCATTTCGACAACCAAAATCATTCAACAACGAAAAGAGGCATCAGGTAAAGGCTCCCACTCATAGCAAGTGATGAAGATGACAAAATACTGAGGAAAATACATCCAAAAAGAGAATGTATCTCCCCGTCTTGTTCGAAAAGTAATTTTTTAGATACTCAATTCTTGGATAACCACATTCCTATATTTGTTTGTACGCGTAGTGTGGAAGCATTATTGAAGAAACCGAAAACATACACCTGATAACTCTTTTTTGGTAAGCAGTTTTATCTTTTCTATAGCTGCATTAAGGCAGGACAAGGCTAAGAGAAATCACTTAATTTAAAATGCGAAACCAAGTTGAATGGCGCAAATGAGCAACCGCTGTGTAAAAACACTACGGCACATTATCTAACTAATTAATTTGTAGAAGTTCCGACCCAATCTGACACACAGCTAAATCAACCGGAGCGTAGCGAAGGTTGATTTAGCGAGAGTTACCCGTTTAGATGTAATTGCGAAATTAACTTCTAAACATATAGGTAACTCTCATGATTCATACTAATGAAAAAGTCATCAAACATAAAGTCGGTCTGCTGAATCTGGCCGAAGAACTCGGAAACGTCTCTAAAGCCTGCAAGATGATGGGCTTGTCTAGGGATACTTTCTACCGATATAAAGCGGCAGCGGATGAAGGAGGTGTGGACGCTCTTTTTGACCAGAATAAACGTCGCCCCAATCCAAAAAACCGCGTTGATCCAGCCGTAGAAACGATTGTCCTGGAATACGCCATGGAAGAGCCTGCTCATGGTCAAACACGCACCAGCAACGAGCTGCGTAAGCGTGGCACCTTTGTTTCTCCAAGCGGTGTACGCAGTATCTGGTTACGCCACGACCTAGCCTGTTTCAAAGATCGATTGAAAGCCCTATCCGAGAAAGTCGCTGCCGAAGGGTTGATTCTGACAGAATCTCAGGTCGCTGCCATGGAACGCAAGAAAGACGATGATGTGGCCTGTGGTGAGGTAGAAACTGCCCATCCTGGCTATCTGGGGTCGCAGGATACGTATTATGTGGGCACCTTTAAGGGCATTGGCCGTGTTTATCAGCAAACCTTCGTCGATACGTATAGCAAGATGGCCCATGCCAAGCTCTACACAACCAAAACGCCGATTACGGCTGCCGATATGTTGAATGATCGTGTGCTGCCATTCTACGAGAAACACGAACTACCGATGCTTCGTATTCTCACGGACCGAGGTACCGAGTACTGTGGTCGAGCTGATCAGCATGACTATCAGCTTTACATCGCGCTGAACGATATAGAGCACACGAAGACCAAAGTGAAATCGCCTCAGACAAACGGAATCTGCGAACGCTTTCACAAAACGATTCTGAATGAGTTTTATCAAGTCACACTTCGAAAGAAAATCTATGAATCAATCGAAGTGTTACAGACTGATCTTGACGATTGGTTGGTTAAATATAATACTCAACGAACTCACCAAGGCAAAATGTGCTGCGGGAGGACGCCGATGGAAACACTCATCGACGGTAAAGCAATCTGGATGGAAAAGTTTGTGAACTAAACTCAACCTGACAGTCGGTTACTGAAAAACGGGTAATTGTCAGATCAAGTCTGAATTTCTACAATTAATTCAATGGTCCGCGTAAGTCAGCACAGTTGACTCCTTCACCATTTACTCGTAGATGTAGAATTAGCAAAAGCAGAAACTAGTTCTCACATAAGAGGCGAGCGGTTGCGAGCAAAGTCCACGTTTTTTGAGAGTTAATTTCAATGTGCTTATTGTACACTTAGTGATTCTTTATCCCTCCGTCACAATTTACTCAGTGTACGTTTCATCTTCTTCGAGCTGTATACGCATCCGTGGGTTTCAGAAAAGCACTTGCCAATGCAAAACCAGTAATTCTCCCAGTATTGTTATCGTACTTTGCAATCCACGCTGCAGCACATCTCATATTAATATCCGTTTCTAATCTAGAAAAGCCATCTTGCTTTAGTTCAAAAGAAATAATTCTCCCGTCACAACTTATAAGTTCGACACCATTCGTTGAAGAGAATATTTGAACGTTACGAAGATTAATAGAACCATCAGAGTTTATTCTGATACTGAAGCTCGGGCGGGCAACCGAAGGGTCAGCGTCAACCACATCGAAAGTTGCTTCCCAGTCGCCGACCAAAATCATAAAATCTTCAGCTGGCACAACAACAACTGACCCAACAACCACTCTTTCTCCCCCATCTGGCTGGATCGCAATCCTGTAGGTTCCAGGCTCTCGATATATATGATTTATTGAACCGGTTCCTCGTATTCTAGAGGACGTGTTGTCATTCCAGAATAGTGTGCCTGGTTGATCTAGCCCTGCAGCATCTCTTAATATGTACCGTAAGTTGATAGTGCTGCCGGCTGTCGCCTGATCTTCAACCTCAACCAGTAGAAGACCACCCTCATTTGTAATGATGGCACCTCCATTTTCTGTAACGTCAGCGCTGTCTCCCCCTGTGGACGTATCACTATCATCACTGCATCCAGCTAAGATCAGGATGATTGAAACCAGCAATACATATGAAAACTTTTTCATCGCTTACTCTCCTTTTTCCGTATTATTTTTACTTATTACTTTGAAACTCGAATTTCACACAAATCAAGTTACAAGTATCTGCCTCTCCTTTGATCATACAATGGTTCTCCTGAAATTCCTAAAAGGTAGTTTTAGAAAGAGTTTTTCTCTTTGTACAACCTCCAAAAGAGAACTCTACCGATGTTTTCCATTTCTATTTAGCCCTGATTCTCGAATCACCAAACCCTGCTCGAAGGCTTCCAAGTTAACCAACTCCGATCCGAATAAACTAATACCCCCTCTCGGGATCAATTGGATTAAGCAACGCTTTAGCTTGTTTAAACCGATTCAAATTCTCGAAAAACAAGTTCAAGGTTAACGGAATATAAGCATCACCATCATCGGCTGATATATGCGGTGTTATTACTAAATTTTTGGTATTCCACAATCTGGAGTCTTGTTCAACAGGCTCGGGACTAAATACATCGAGAATAGCACCGGCTAAGCTCCCCTCCTCTAATTTATTGCAGAGGGCTTCATAATCCATTACCGCTTCGCGTCCAATATTGATAATTCCGGCGCTCGGCTTCATCAGATCCAAACGCGACTTATTGAGTAGCCCCCGAGTCTCGGGCGTATCGGGCGTTGCTGCGACCAGATAATCTGCTTTCGGTAAAACCGACTCAAGCTTTGACGATGGAATCACCTGATTGCATCCGTCAACCGCTTGGCCACTTCGATTCACACCGATCACATTCACACCCAAAGGCTGGAGCTGCATTGCTATCGCACCACCCAGACTGCCGGTGCCAAGAATGACGGCGGTTTTTCCTTTTATCGGTGTTGCGTAAAGAGAATCATAAATTTTGTTTCTCTGATTAGTCATTACTGCCGGCATATGCGAATGCAACATTAGTACCGCCATCAAACCAAACTCGCCGGCTTTTGCCGCATGTACGCCTTTGTTGTTAGTAATAGTCACACCCGGTGGAATCCAATCCATCGGCAGCATATGTTCAACCCCGGCACCAATACAGTGTATCCACTTTAAATTTGGCGCAATCTCGGCAAGATTTTCCGTTGGTAAATCCCAAGTTAACAAAACATCGGCGTCAGACATTGAAGACTTCCAATTGTCAGTGTCCCAATCAATCGCCACCTCCACGCCATCTCCTAAGTCGTCGAATTGCTGCAATGCATTACTAAAGCGTTCTTCAGTAATAGTAAACACTTCTTCTCCCTCAGGTGTATTTGGAAAAGAACCGGGTGCCCAACGATTATTTTTTACGTGAATTTTCAAGAGCGTTATTTAGATTGAGTGATTGACTGGATAGCCTGGATAATTTTGTTATCTCTGACATCTCCAACGTCGTTGTCATTTGCAAACAGAATATCCATAACCTGATCATTGGTTTGTATTAATACTTTTGCATCACTTTCCGCATCCTGCTGCGGAATATGTAAAACTGTATCGCTACCGTAGGTTGGAATAGACCCAGACGCGAGATCACTTGGCTGCGGTGGACGAATACCTTTTTGCAGATCGAGGCAATACTTGCGAATTCGATTGCGATACATGCCAACACCGCGATCTCCTGGCACAAAACATTCTTTTTCATGATCGGATATCGTACCCATACCCTCAACTGCTTCGATATCGCCCGGACTCAGCTGTTTCTCTTCATAGCTGCGATTGACAATTTCCCCTTGCTCGATTATCTCCATACCTTCCTGGTTATTGTATTCATGGGGATCGCCTCGCTCTCCAAAATTGCCCCAGGCATAAGCAACACAGTTTTCATCATCAATCGGAACGACCCAACGAGTAAAAGCACTCCGACCAAAGTAGCGCACTTCAGAACCATCACAGGCAAACGCCGCCCCTGCCTGAGTGAAGTTAGGTAGAATAAGTTCATTCACGCGAACCCATATATTCTCGCCGACTCGTCGCGAAGCTGTTCCGAGAAAGCGTAATTTATCTCGATGATAAAACTGAATTTCTCCTAACTTCCCGAAGCCGTCAGAGAACTGAGACTGGTGTAAAAACGCGGTATGTACCGGGTCAACAATTGCATCCAGAACCTGAATCCAGTTGCACTTAAAATGCACCGCATACGGCGTCATCGTCATCCCAGAAATATCAAAGCTGTCATATATAGGAAATTTTGGGCGCTCTTCCATTGGACCAAGATAAGCAAATAACAAGCCCTTGAATTCAATTACCGGGTAGGCCCCCAGCCGCAGGTTTGCCTTGGTACGTATTACCGCTTGTTCGTCAGACTCTCCAGGTATCTCTAAAATACTGCCGTCAACGTCAAAGCGCCATCCGTGATAACAACAGCGAATCCCACGTTGCTGACAGTTACCGTATTCCATAGATGCTCGACGGTGAGGGCATTTTTTGTGCACCAGGCCAAACTGGCCTTCGCCGTCGCGGAACACCACCAGCTCTTCGCCCAAAATGCGAATCAGCTTTGGGCGAGTTTGTATTTCACCGGTAATAGCAATCGGATGCCAATAGCGACGTAAAAGTTCTCCGCAGGGTGTGTGCGGATTGGTTTGGGTCAATATCGCGTTTGGCGAACCTTGCCAATTCTGGTGATATCCACAATAGGCATCAAAGTTATGCTTGTCTGGGGAAACTGTTTCACTCATTGCTGTTCGAAATTAAAATTTACTTTTAATATAGTCGTAAATATTCCTGAACTTCCCAGTCGGTGACTGTTTGATGATACCGCTCCCATTCGTCAACTTTATAGTTGAGAAATGAATTCAGTAACACCGGGCCCATCACCGTTTTAGCGAGATCGCTCTGCGACAGCATCTCTGTTGCTTCAAGAAGATTGCGCGGTAACGGCGTCAAATTACGTTCTTTCTTTTCGTTGTCATCCATGACGTATAAATCTTCATCCAGTGATTTTCCGGGAGAGATCTTGTTAACGATGCCATCTACCGATGCCGCCAGCATCATACCCAGTCCAAGGTAAGGGTTCATACACATATCCGCGGCACGGTTTTCAATGGCGTAGCGGCTCTGCGGTAAGCGCAGCATCGCCGATCGGTTATTTTTACCATAGGCCATATGGGTCGGTGCCCAGGTATAAGTTCCTCCTTCAAAACCACCGACCTTTGGTACCAAGCCGTTATAAGAATTCACCGTGCAGCAGGCAACTGCGGTAATCGCACCACCATGTTTCAGGATTCCACCTACAGCGTTTAACGCAGCTTCACTCCAGGCGCCACCTTTACCCTCATAAATGTTGACCCCGGGTTTATCGATCTTTTGCATAGAGGTGTTCATATGCGCGCCTGAACGCCAATCGCCGGTGGTGGGCTTTGGCATAAACGTCACAAATTGATTGTGCTTCTTTGCTACTTCTTTCAACAAGACACGCAGAAACACCATGCGGTCCGCCATGTTCAATACATCGGTATAGTGAAAATCGAGCTCAAATTGTGAATACGCGCCTTCTGCCACAACGTCGTGCACATTCCATCCAAGCTCTTCGAGAATATCAATCATCTCACCGAGAAAACCCATGGAATCCAATGTGTATTCAACATCATAACCAAACGCCTGACGTCTCGGTCGCAGCCCGTGATTGGGTTGCGGGTCATCATCATAGGCTTTGACCGGCATGCCATCTTGATCCCACTTCATCACAATGAACTCAGGCTCTATTCCTGCATACATTGCATACCCTTGCTCGGCTGCATCACGAACCTGTTTCTTCAATGCCTGCCGTGGGCAAAGGTTATAAGGCTTGTTTTCCCACCATAGATCGGAAAACACCCAGGCAATGGTGTTATCCCATGGACAAATCTGTATGGTATCCAGGTCAGGTAACGGCACCTGATCAGAATCAGCAGGCCCAAGCTCGGGCACAAAAGAAATTGAGTGCACAGCAAACTGCGGCCCTTTCCCCATCGCCAGTAATTCAAAATCACTCATAGGGACCGGTTTTGTTTTTGGCTGACCAAACATATCTATCCAACAAGACAGAAGATACTTAACACCGGCATCTTCCAGTTCTTTCTTATGCTTTGCTACGGTTTTTTTGTCAGGTAAAGCATCTTTAAAATTTTCAAAATACTGATTACTCATTTTTTGCCTCTTGTTGGTGACCCTCTGTTTATTGAGTCTGTTTGATTTATAGTGGTTGTCGTTTTAGAAAGAACTGGTTTTTAAACATATCGATTGCCGTCATGACTTCAAATGCATTGATATCTTTTTGGGCATAACAGTGTTCCTGCAAAAATTGCTGAAACAACTCCCCTGATTCGCAGACAACCTCTATCAACAGATCAAATCGACCGGATACCCAGACCACATAGATGACTTCATTGCACGCTGACAAACGTTCTGCAACTTCCGCGGGAGTGGACTGATTCGATATTTTGATGCCAATCATGGCATCAGACTGATAACGAATTTCCATCGGATCGGCGAGCGCCACGATCTTTAAAACACCCGCTTCTTTCATTCGGTTGACCCGGTTTCGAACCGTGCCCTCAGACACCGATAGCTCCGCCGCGATATCCTTGTAGGGCATTCGACCATCGTTCTGCAGCTTGGAAATGATTTGGCTGTTTAACTCGTCGGCCGTAGAGGACCGCCCAGAGGACGCAGAATTCCCGTCTTCCTCCAACGGCACCGATGATAAGTTCGTCATAGATCAACACTCAATTCGTCTTAACAGCCAAATACTACATCAACTATTACGAAATAGTGAAAATATTCAGAGAATTTTACGTTTTGCGTATTTGTACGACTTATTATCTACAGATAGACAGCCGCTGGAAATCCGGACGATTTGATCCAACACGCTCTGGTGTGCAGGAAAAGACCTGTTTCTTTGTTCGCAGGCTTTTTCCACCGACGCGGATGCAAGTCCGAAGACATAGCCGACTAATGGCATCGCCCATAACGCATGAAAGCCACTGCTCTCATGTATCTGCTCGTTGAATATCACTCAACCACAACCTTCCCAGATATCTTAGAAATCAGGCCCTCCCTCCATTGCGAGTGCGACATCATATTGAGCCTCTTTTCAAAGTCCTTGGTATCATTGCGCTGTTGAATTGCAATGACATATTCAGCGATTGCATCAACGTCCCATCCACCATCTTTTCTTAAGGTTGGCCACTTTAGCTGGTTGGTATCTTCGAAAATCGTATCTTCTTTACAGCAGAAGATTCTCGCAATTCCCGGATCACCCTGTCTGGCGCAACGCCCAATCAACTGGTGATCGACTCTTCTTGATCTATTGGGTTCAGTAACAATTACATACAAACCGCCAAGTTGTTTCACTTGAGGACTGAGAGGAATATCTGTACCTCTTCCCGCCATATTGGTGGCGACGGTTACCGCTTTTCTCTTACCTGCTTCGGCAACCAGCTCGGCTTCCGCTGCATCGTGTCTTGCGTTCAAAACATTATTCGCTATGCCATTTGCTTCGAGACGCTTGGCTAACTCTTCACTTTCGTGAACAGATTGCGTGCCTACGAGAACCGGCGCACCCTGTCTGTTAATTGTTTTAACCTGCTCGACCACACCATCCCATTTTTCTTCGGTGGTATTGAAAAAAACAAGCGGATCATATTTTCTCTTCGACTCTTTGTGTAACGGAATACGCTTCACACCCATTCCAAAAATTTGATCCAGCTCATCCTCACAACCAACTGCGGTTCCCGTCATACCACAGCGATGCTGATAAAGACGAAAGAAATGATGCCGGGAAATACTCAACATAGACTGACTTTCTTCGGTGACAGTTACGCCTTCTTTACTTTCCACGGCTTGATGTAAGCCTGCACTCCAGGTTCGGTCTTCAAAACGTCTACCGGTAAAGGCATCAACAATCTGAATGGAACCATCAATTACAAGATAATCGACGTCGAGCAAGAAAAAATGTTTGGCACTGAGTGCGTTAGCGATATAGGTCTCCCATGGTCGGACCAAACTGTTCTTTGTTGTACGATCTAAATAGCCAAGCATCTCCTGAACACCTTTCGCACTAAACTGGATACTTCTTGTCTTGATATCGACCAGATAGTGTTCACTCTCTATGAGCTGATTCGACACTTTTGATGCGAGAATATACGGCTCAGGTCTCGGATGCGCCTGGCCCGAAGACCCGCTTAAAATAAGCGCTGAACTCGCTTCATCAATCATCACGCTATCCGCTTCATCAATTACCGCAAAAGCATGACCGCGTTGTGTAGAGCTGTATTTTGGCGCCGATGCGCCTCGCAGTCGCGTCTGAAAGGTTGATCCGATTTTACGTTGAGGCCGGCTTTGCAACCTCATTTGATCTCTCAAATAGTCAAACCCGAAATCATTGCCCACACCATAGGTAATGTCCGCGCGATACGCTTTTGCTTTCTCTGCATCTGGCATACGTGTGGCAATAAAATTTGCCGAGAGACCTAGCAGCTCGTAGACAGGAGCCATGGTTTCAAAGTCGCGTTGTGCCAGATAGGCATTCACGGTCATAACATGTACTCCTTGCCCCCAAAGAGCAAGCAAACTTGCCGGCAACGTTGCGACCAGAGTTTTCCCTTCCCCTGTTGCCATTTCCGCAATATTTCCACGCACCATAGAAATGCCGGCTAATAGTTGTACATCATGATGAGCCATCTTAACCGTCCGCCAAGAGGCTTGTTTGATATTGGCAAAACCCTGAATAATCAAATCATCCGAGGGCGCGGTTTTTTCATCCAAAACCATACTCTGCGCCTTTTGCTTTAGCGCATCGAAGTTTTCTGCAATCGCTGAATCTGGTACCGACTTGAGAGAATCAAATCGTTGATTGATTTTCTTTACCAAAGCGAGGTCTGCTTCCGAAATCGCCGTATTCTTACTTCGGAATCTTTTCCAGACCTTCCAGTCCACAACAGGTCCTCGCGGCTAGCTCGCTATCTGAGCGGTAATACTGGTCGCCCAGTCGCGAACCGAACGGATCCAGAGAAAACCAAGAGAAGTGGCTGAACCTTGAAGACTGGACATACCCCGCTCACCCGCGCCAAGATTTTGATCGCTTGTACCCTCTAGTCTGCCCGTCATCCAGAAATAGGGCTCTGTCATTTTGTAATCGCCATTCTCTGCGCTGATGACCGGCAGTGCGCCGCCGCCTAATGCGGTAAGAAACGGATTGGAAACCGTATCATCGGCAACCGGAGAAATAGCTTTTACCGTGGCGGTTAAGCTTTTTCTGCCTGGAAGATAGAACTCAATCTTATCCTCGACATCCACAGTGATACGATTGATTTCGCGTTGCGGTATCGCAAGCCTTAGCTCGCGATCGTCTGAGCTCGCCACAGAAAGCAAAATATCAGAATTGGTCACATGGCGATCATACAAATTACCCGCAGGCGGCATGATCACCTCGCCTTGATTTGTCGCAACAATCAATAACCCTTGTAGAAGTTTTTCACTATCCAGTATCTGGCTTTTCGCGGCAGTTTCTTGTTCTAAAAGCGCCTGATATTCCCCCAACTTCTTTTCGCTTAGAAGTTTTTTGCGTTCAATTTGTATCCTCGTCAGATTATTTCTTTGCTGTTCTACCGCCAACACTAATTCATCATTTTCCAGTCTTATTAGTGGATCACCGACCTCTACAATATCTCCGTCTTGCACCAAAATCTCAGCAATCTTTGCAGGGTATAACGTACGGTATTCTTTAACTTCTTCGAATTCAACCAGTCCATGAACGCTGATCGACTGCCTCCACTCAAACTGAAACAGACTAAAGTAAAGCACACCAGCAAGCAGAGACATAACAGACACAAACCGGAGCACCTTTGGCTTCTCGTGGTCATTGCCAAAAAACAGATAGCGCAAAAATTTAAGTGCTGGATAAATAACGATCACACCCACCGCGAGCATTGCAAATAAAATCCCGAAACCATGGAATAATGTGCTGGCAATAATAATCAATGTCGTGATCACCAGCATGCGCCAAATAAAAGACAACACGCCATATATCTTGATAACAGTATCGTCTTTTCGACCTCTTTGCGGGAATTGGGTTGGCACACCCAGTAGGTATCTTCGACCCAGATACTTTACATAAGCACCGCCTTCCAAATACAGATTAGGTATATTGACCAGGTCAGAAAAAATATAATAGCCGTCAAATTTCATTAACGGATTTGCATTGAATATCAGGGTATTAATACTGGCGATCAAAATGATGTTATAGCAAATATCTCGCAGCTGCCCGGGTTCTGAATCGGCCCAAATAAAAGCAGCAATTCCAGCGATAAAGAACTCAATATAAATACCGGCAGCGGCCGTAAACATCCGGCGCCATCTGGAGTCAAATTTCCAGGAGCTCGTCGCATCGACATAACCAATCGGCGCCAGCAATATCATGATCACACCTGCTTCAGTGACGCGACCACCATAGTGTTTGCAAGCAATGCCGTGAAATAACTCGTGAATAAACTTCAGTACAACCCATACAACAAGCAAAGATATCCAGTTCGACGTTGCCAGAACGCCGGATGCCTGTGTACTGAAACGTCCCAGATTACTTAAAATTTGAAACAGTCCACCCACCACTACGACTCCCCAGATCAATACCAGGAGCGGAGAAAAGAAATAGCGCGTTAATGGTCGAATAAAACTTAAGAATTGGTCAGGGTTGCAGAGCGGAAAGCGCAAAAACATTGGATTCATTTTGCGCAAAAACTTTTGGTCTTCCTTTTTTAACCGCGCCTCAATAATCTGCTCAGGATCCATTTTTGACTCTGACTCCAACAGATTCGATTCCATTGCCCAGTTCAACACAACGGCTGCCTCGCTTTCAGTCAGAGCGTCCTGGCCCAAACCTTGCGCAATCTGAATCAATGCCTCACCAACTGTTGTTTTGCCATCGAGTAAACCCAACAAGCGATATTCAGGCTCTCCGATTCTGAAAAACTTATTCCTGACCGGATCTTCAACGATAAAGACCCTTTCTTTTCCTTCCTGATTAATCGTAATCGAAATATCGCCACGCATTCGCGGTCGCAAATGCACCAACTCCTTTACGTTGGTATCGAACTCTGTCATTTAATAGACCATCCAAACATCGCCCGAAGCCGGACATTGAGTTGTTCGTAGGCTTTATGAAACAGAATCCAGCCCAGTGGCTGGTCTTCTTTGACGATCGACGCTTCCCCTTTCATACCGGGACGAAGCAATTTGTTGCTGTTATCCAGATTGACGCGCGAAATGAAAACTGTGTCGGCGTCAGCAACGACGGCCCTCGGCTGTATTTTCCCTAGATTGCTTTCCCAGGATATATCGGGCAGTGCGTCAATAAAGATTTCTATTGGCAGCTCGGCATCCACATGCCGAAAGTCATCAACTGAAATGGCTATTTCAGCATTTACCTGGTCCAGGGGCGCGACTTCAAAAATCGCATTGCCTTTTTGAATTAAGCTACCCTGCTGCCGTTCGATATCTCCGCTAATTACGATTCCGCTGATCGGCGAGACCACCTGCAGGTTATTAATCCGACTTTCAAGAAGGTCAATTTCCAATCCGATACGATCCATTTCCAGGCGAGAGAGCTGGGCACCTTGGGTATCTCTTTCCGCGACTTTGAGGTCTTTCTCTTTCTTCGCTCTCGCCTCATCGGCGCGTAACGCATCAAGCTGCCACTGCAGTTCTCTGCCGTCGAACTCGGCCATCAGATCGCCTTTATTTACAACGTCACCCGGGTCAACAACAACGTGATTTAATACTGCATCAAATGATGCGGATACAATACGTTGCTCTACCGGCTGTATTAATAAACTACTGGTAATGCGATGTGGAACCGGAATAAACATGGCCGCAAAAAGCGCAACAGCCAAAAATAATGCGAACAGCTTTCCAGAACCCGGTTTTTTTCTTTGAAGCAATCCGCCGTAATCACGACCCCGAGAAAGTGCGTGGACTGCATTGGTAAGCGGCAGCCCCGCCGCCATAATTTGATTTTTAAAAATCGGTGCAGGCAATGACTCTACCCACCAAAAGGTAATAACCCCGAGACATTCTTCCTCGTCCAAATTCAACGGTAGTGAAAGAATGGTACGTGCTTTACAAAAATTGAAAAATTGCTGATGACCGCCGAACAAGTTTCGCTCCCAATCTACTTCCGTATCAGGCAGCTGAATCACATCGCCATAGCTGCCAGATTCATCAAAGCAAAGCTGAAGTAGTCGATGAAATTCACCGCGTTTATTCACTTCATCCGTACCCGACAGCTGTACTAACTCAAAACTTGACTTGCCTTTATTTTTCAATCCTATTGCGACGTGGTCTGCGCCACTTAGTTCGCTAAGCTCAGCAACCAAATCAACATAGGCACGATCTTTTTCGGTAGCTGCATTTAAATTGCTCACCACTTCAATTAGGCCACCGGTGAAATTTGATTCCTGCATCAAATACCGATTCGCGTTGTTTTGCTCCCAAAGATTGACGTATCCGGAAAGCAACTGGGTGAACAAACTCCACTGGCCGGAAGCTAACGATCTATTATTAAATATCAAGCAAATCACTTCTTTCTGGCTGTCGCTGCGGCTGACTGGTGAAAGAACAATATCAACGGTCTTATCTTTGTCTAACGGAGTTTGAACGCTATATCCTTTTTGGCGACACTCGTTTGCTAAAGCATCGACTTTCTGCATCATGTCCGGGATTTTATGCACCAAACCACGGGAGATTAACCGCGGTCCTAATCTCAGTCCGCCATCGTTATTGGCAACAAAAAATAGTGCACCTTCTGCATGTGACACACTGACAGCGTGTTGCAGAAGAGATAATAAGTAATCGTTTCGCGACTGATTGGATTCACTCAAGCGAAGCAGTTGACCATAGGTGGTCTGTGGATCGAAAAGAGGAAGTTGGGTTTTTGCTAGTTGCTCGGTTAATGCACTTGTCTTGCCGGGCACAGTTTCAACACTGACGGTTTTTAATGGTGCTCCAATTTGTTCCATTGGTCAGTGTTACCTCACATTTACGGTTGGTTAGCATCTTCAGAAGAACAAGCCAAGTTGACTACAGGGTTTTGCTGTTCTCAGTACTATTAGAAAGTATTATTTCGATGCCTTGCTGTTCTTAGGTCCAATCACTCTAGCACCATTTTACCCGCTAGTCCGCTTCTCGCATCATTGGGTTGGTCTATAACCAAGGTTACCTTGGCGGTACCGCTGGTGGGATCGATTACCTCGGAAAGATACTCAACAACTGCTTCCAGCTCTTGATTGCCCTCGTCAACCACAAGCTTAACCGATGCTCCCTCAGATAAATTTGAAGCTTCAGCGCTTGGAATATTCGTGACGAACTTTAATTTCTCAATATTCACCACCCGAATAAACGGACCCTGCGAAGCAGATACCAGCTCACCACTATCGCGGTTCACCGTCACGATTTCTCCATCTATCGGGGAACGAATATGATTTTGATTAATCTGGGCCTGAATTCTTTTGTATTCAAGTTCCGCAACCAGCTGCTGCTCTTGCGCCCGAGTGACTTGTGTACTGGCAACACTTTCTTCCAACTCGGCTTTATTAAGCTCGTCTCTGCGGGCGTTTCCTGCCGCATGCAGTCTCTTGAATTCAGCCAGTTTTTGTTTCGCACTTTCCCATTCTGCCTTGGCGGCGAGAATAGAAGCTTGTGAGTCCTTCTTGGCTTTCGCAACTTTCAGGGATGCGCCAATCAAGCGAAAGTCAATCACCGCCACGACATCACCCTTGGCAACCTGATCGCCTTCTTTTACTTTCACAGACTGCAGAATGCCAGTCTCTGATGACGCGATATCTACGGTTTCGATTGGCTCAAGAAAACCTTCATAGCCAAAGCTCGGCAACGGCATCGTCAAAATAATAACGAGCGTTCCAGTTCCGAACATCTTGGTATTTACACTTTTCATACGAGCCAATCTCTCACCTTAGATCGCTATTTTACTCTATTGCTTAAGACTTACCGGCTCCAGTTGATACGTAGGCAGATCTTCAACATGGGGATCGCTATCCTTAAAGTATCGCGGCTTGATATCCTGCGTTTCCATCAACATTCCGGTTGCACGGTCAATATTTGCAAGGGCGATGTTGTAAGTAGTCATGCTGTTGATGAAGTCATACTCGCTCTCTATCAATCGATCATGGGCATCCAACAGTCTTTCAAGGTACGCACTGCTATTATTACCGCCACCAAGCTCTACCGATTGTCGTTGTTCCAGACTTTCAACTTCTGATTTCACTGCCTCCATCGTCGTGTATTTAGTTTGCATTTCCCGATAAGACGTTTCAACTTCACGCACGGAAACCTGGACTTCAACTAACACAGTGTCGACAGTGGTCTTTAGCTGATTCGCTAACTGACGTGCTTCCGCTTGTCGACGCTGATGTCGCGCCTTGCCAGCTCGATTGCCAAGGGTCCACTCTAGAACCAGACCAGCAGTCCAACTGCCATCACCTTCATCGAACTGATTGTCAAATGCATCGCCAGTATCGCTCTCGCCTGCCAGACCATCGCGATAATATCCAAGCACAAAGTTAAGCACAGGGCGTAGTTCAGACTTAGTCATATTCACCCTGATTGCACTTGCTTTTAGCTGCTTCAGCGCCTGAGAAATTTCTGGACGCTTTGCCAGGGCCAAAGACACCGCAAGGTCTTGAGTGACCGTACTCTTTCTTGTCAACGGTGCAAGTTGCGGCACTATTTCAAAGGTATCGCTGATTCGGAAAGTTGGGTCATTGATCAGTGAAACAATTCTCGCTTCTGCATTCCGTACCGCAGACTCAGCTCTTACCACATTTGATTTCCGATCCAAGACTTCGGATCGTAATCTTTGTAGCTGCACTTGCGACACGTCAACACCAGATCGGGCTTCCAATTGGTCCACTATTTTTTGGGTACGGTCTACAAGAGCTCTTCGCTGAACCAATACCGCTCTTTCAAGATAGAGACCCCAATAGGAGCGAACCAATTCCAGCATGTGTGATTCGATCTGACGCTTGAATTCATCTCGCGCTACACTACCATCAAGCTTTGCTACTTCAATCAAACTCTTGTTGTATCTGACACCAGCACCGTTCAACAGCGGCTGCGTCAATGTGATAGCCAAGCGGGTATTTGCCTGATCACCCGGCTCAAGAAACTCGGAGTTATTATCCAGGACACCCCAGCGTTGCGAGATATCAAGCTCGGTGCCGGAAACAAACTTCTTTCTAATGCCCGCCTTAAATACCCATTCATCTTCGAGAAAGCGCTCGGGACCACCCGTTTTCAAAGTGCTGCCGACAGGTTCGTCCAGATCAGTTAACTGATAATCCGCGTAAGCGACCGGGTCAAATGCACCGCGTGCTTCAAGCTCCGCAGTCTCTCTAATCACAGGCACATCGGCAAACACCTTGATCTGGCTTGAGTTTTGCACCGCCCGTAATATTAGCGATTCAGGCGTCACACTTTCCGCCGCAGTTTCACGTCCCAGCGGCTTTAAGATTTGCTGATCCCACCATGGCGATACTTCGCTTGGCATTGCGGATACATCATCGTAAGTTTTGTAAGGATTTTTGCCATTTCCAATCTTCTGCGCCTGCTCTTTGGCCTCTTCAATAATTGGTGGCACACGTTTGAAGGTATCTATCTCACCCCACGTAATTAAATCTTCTTCAATATCCGCGTCTTTGTCTCGCCAGTTAACCGGTTCGCCATCAGAGGAATATTGTTGATTAGATTCTTCCGACGAACCCACAATAACAATATCTAACCCCCCTTCTCCTAACTGTTGCTTCGCCACTTCGGGGGAATATTTCCAGCTGTCATCGGCGGACGCACCCAATGAAAGCGTGAAGACAGCAGCCGCTGTTATCCCAGCGGTCAGGTAGTTTCTATTTTTCATAGTGATTATCTTCATTCTCTCGATTAAATATTTTCAACATTTGCAGTTCCAAGGAACTCGTATGGATGGTTCCAGTCTTCTCCCGGCTTTCCAAACGGCGTCTGATTTCCCTGATGAATGCTTTCCATTATAGAGTCAGCCTTTTCAGCAATCACATCTCCAACCTGCAGCCCCTTATAGTGCACAGCGCGGGCGTCGGTTGCAGGCGTGAAATAGACGCGAGTATTAAACTCTCCACTTGAGCTCTCGTTATGACTCGCAGGAGTAATTTGTACTTCGATATGATGCGGAGATTTATCCAGCACAACTTGCGGCAGGCTAAATACCCAGTTACCTGCTGTGTCAGCAAGGGTTGAGGTGTATCCTAATATCGCACCGCTTTCATCGTAAACAATCATAGTGACGTTCGAGCCGTGCTCAGTGATACCTGTTGCCATGTAATGGACAGGAGTCTTTGGCAACTCGGTTTGAATATCATCACGAATACGCTGGAACAGCTCATCGAATTCATCCCGAAGCAAGTCGAACACGTCGTAGACAAATATAAACGGTTCTGGAGCTTCTACTGCAGCGGGAATCGGAGCAATCGGATCTTCAATATTGATGATCACCTCCGGAGGATCGGGCACGGGCCTGATATTTAATTCATCTGTAGCTTCCTGAGTAGGCTCATCTCGGTCAAACGGATTGTCACCCGGTGCCGAATCGCCATCAACCGTTGCGGTGTTAACCGCTGTTTCAGGACCGATATCCTGGGTCACCTGCACCGTAAAAGACAAAACAACTGTCTGACCTGGCAAGACCACCAGAGTCGGATCACCTGGAACACCTGCACTCGAATCAAGAGTAAAAGTAACAACATTATCTGTCACACTAAATGTGAAACCTGGCGGCACTGAAGCTGGAGAAATCGTCCCTATATTGAACTGCGACGCATCCAGTGGATCACTCACCACTACATCATAAGCTGGTCCAGTTCCTGAGTTAGTTATCTCCAGCTGAACCGTTACCGTATCTCCGGAAGTCACAGTTTCTACATCTGCTGTACCCGAGGCATTCAAAAACACCTTGGCGATTTCCAGCTCAGGTTCAACAATCTCTACATCCGCACTATCTTCAATCACGATCGGTGTCGTAGTATCAAATGGATTGGCAGGATCACCAGTTGGTGTTCCGAAAAACTCGAGTGTTGCATCGTTGGTCTGCACCGCACCGTCTGTGTTCTCTGGCTCAAGATCCATTACCACAGCAGTAACCTGAATGGTGATTGTCTGTAGCGACAGGTCGTCGACATCGGCAACGGTAACGCCACCAAAACTAAACACAACCTGGTCATCAAAGCCGTCCGGCAAGTTAATATCGGACGAGCTAATGTCACTGTCGTCAGTCGCAGCAGGTGTAGCTGCTCCGAGGGTTGTTGGATCCAATACCGACAGAGTATCACCCACAGCTAAATCGGACGCTGAAACCGCGCTACCAATATTTATTATCTCTGCGCCGACAAGAGCAAAGCCATCTGGCAGATCGTCGATTAAATTGACGTCAACCGGAATCGGCTGTCCCGCCGCATCCAGAAGAGATTCGGGTAGCGTTACAGTCAGCTCGTAGACCACCTGTTCTCCAACACTTAAGTCAACAAGCGTTGGATCATGCTGATCTGAACCGGTATCCGGATTCAGCCCCTGCAGAACAACTTTCTCAAGGCCTGGATCTTCGTAAACAAAATCCGAGTCATCATCACTCGTGTCTCTCTCGGTATCTAACCCAGGAATATCGACAACCTCATCATCTGGGATAGAGTCAGCAGTTGCTTCCGCTGTGTTATCAATTTGCCCGCCGGCATCAGCAGCGCCGGTATATTCAAGGACAAATTCGATTCGGACGGTCTCTCCTGGTTCAATAAAGAAGTCAGGGTCAGTAGCATTACCAGAAGAGGTCATGGTGAACGTAACCGTATCGGTTGGCACAGGGTTAGCGCCATCTTCGACCGAATAGACAAACCCTGGTGGTGTCAGCTGCGGGCCAACAATTGTCCAATTAGTTAAATCGATTTCGTCAGTCACCAATGTGTCATAAGCGTTTGATGTACCACTATTGGTGACTTCGAGAACCACAACAACCTGATCACCTGTACCCACCGTATAAACGTCGGCGCCAGTTACTGGATCAATAAAGGTTTTTGCAATTTCAATTTCAGGCTCTACGATCTCAACAACCGCAGTGTCATCAAGGATAATTGGCTCATCTGGAGTTTCTTCCCACGTCAGGGTCGCACCATTTGTCTGCTGCACACCAGCGAAGTTAATCGGATCATCCAGCACAACCGCATCAACTTGCACCACGATTGTCTGCTCTTCGCCTGCAAGCGTATCCATATCGTTGACCGCAAGTCCACCAAAGTCGAAGAGCACACTGCCGCCGCCAATGGTGCCAGTGATGTTGGCACTGCCAGCCACAAGAGAATCGCCAATCGCCAAGCCGCTGCTTGCAGGTCCACCTGTTACCGAAGCATTTCCACTGTCGAAAAACTCACCGCCGCTAATATCTCCAGCGGTGGTATTACCGCCAATGGCAACCACCCTCGCGTCAACCAATGCCATACCTGCTGGCAACACATCATTAATGGACGTCCCTACCGTAGTCAGGTCTGGATCGTCAAATGTCGTCGGTATCGTAATGGTGATTTCATAGGTCACCACTTCGCCAATGGTTAAGTCCGGCAAAGTTGGGTCAAACTGACCATTGCCCGTTCCAGCATTGCTGGTTGCCTCAAGATCAGCATCCCCCGGAGGGACACCGACAAAACTATCTGCAACTTCTTTAACGATTGCTGGTAGCGCAAACAGCACATCGGTATCGTCATCTTCTGTACCACGCTGCTGATCTTCGTTTGGATCACCCGGTGGCAATGAGTCTCCCTCTACATCTGCCGTGTTCTCGATTGTGTCATTTGGACCTAATGCCAAATCACCGGCAAGGGTAATATTAAATCGAAGTATTACCGTCTCACCGGGTGGAATCGTTCCGCCGGTGAATTCAATCAAATCACCCGTTGCTGAGTAGATAAATGCTGCAGCCGTGCCCGTTGGAGTTGGGACATTTACCGCGGATCCTGTATCGATAAATCCTGAAGCAACATTTGCAGTAAGGTCATCGGTAACCAAAACATCATAGGCGTGGGCTGATCCAGTATTTTCAACCTCTAGTTCAACCTGAATCGTCTCGCCTGCAACCGCAGTAAAGATTGGTGTTCCTGTAACCGGATCAACAAAGTTCTTGGTAATTTCAAGTACAGGCTCTACAACTTCAACCGTAGCGCTATCTTCGAAATCTTCACCACCATAAGTCAGTGTCGCAACGTTCTCTTTATCATTCGATGTTGGAACCCCAGGAACCTCCTGGGCATTCACAGGGTCATTCACCACAATCGCGGTAACGTTCACCACGATTTGCTGCTCACTCAGATCACCGTCGTCATCCAGATCAATGACTGAGATGGTACCGATATTGAATGTTATGGCTGCATCTCCCGGAACACCGATAATTCCCGTAGCACTAAGTGTATCGCCAACCATTAAGTCACTATTGAAGATCTCACTACCAATACTAATTACTTCAGCCGAAACCAAATCAAAATTAGTTGGCAAAGTATCTGTTAACTGCGCCAGAACCGCCTCACCCGCATCATCCAAACCATCATTGTTGATATCGGTTTCAGGTAATGTAACAACCAGTTGATAGGTTACTGTTTCACCGATCGTGACATCGATCAATGGATCAAACTGGCCGCTACCTGTATCAGCTACGCTGGTATCAATAATGGTTTTTTCTAAGCCTGGATCACCAACAATAATGTCAGTATCCTCGTCCTCAACGTCGCGTTCTTCCGGATTATCGCCGGGCAAACTATCGCCGATCACCGTGGCGGTATTTTCCGTAGTGAGGCCGTCAAAGCCGTCTACTGCCAGCTCCACGTCGGTAACGGTAACGTCAAACTCGAAGATAAGTATCTCATCAGGTGCAATAAAATCGTCGGGAGCTGCGTTAAAACTCGCCGCATCATCACCAAGTCCAGCCGCACCTGGCGCAGGATTAAAAGTGAAGCCCGCTGGAACTGGTAGCACAGGAGTCGGACTAACAAAAACCGGCTGATCGATATTATATGGATCAGACACAACCACATCGTAAGCGTTTGCAGTTCCGGTATTTTCAACAACCAGTCTGATGCGAACCGTATCTCCCACGGTTATCGGATCAGTAATCGGATCACCCGTCGCTGGATCAACAAACTCCTTATCAATAGTGAGTTCCGGCACAATGACATCGATCGTTTCTTCGTCTTCAATCACTTCACCAGCCCCGGGATTATCCGGATCCGCGGCGAAGTTAAGGCTTGCCGTGTTAGTCAGTTCGTCGCCATCGGCGTTATCAGGCAGATTTTTAACCACTGCCGTGATCTGTACACGGATAATGTTATTTGCAGGGTCATTGTCACCAGGTACGGTAACCACCCCAAAATCAAACACTACCTGATCATCAAAACCGTCGCCACTTTCATCCGTAACGATGACATTCGAATCGGTTTCAGTTGCTCCCTGAAGCAGACCATTTGTACTAGTGATACCGGCACCAACAAATGAAACTTCTGCACCTGTCACTTCCAGCACCCCATCCGGGTCTGACAATGGAGGCAGGGTATCTGTCACCAATACAGGCGTTGTACCTTCCTGCAGGGTAACAACGAGTTCATAAGTCACTGTTTCGCCAATGGTCAGATCAGGTTCACCGTCGCCGCCATCGCCGTGAATCGAGGTGCTGACGATGTTTTTCTCGAACTCAGGTACGCCAGTGAAAAACTCGGCGGGATCATCGTCGCTGTAAACGTCATCTGGATCAGAAGGATCACCACGCTCATTTCCTTCTCCATCATTTTCATGACCAGGCGGCAAGCTGCTGTATTCTATTTCTCCAGTGTTTTCTACAAGCGCGTTTGGCGTAATCGCGTCAGCAATCTGGGCAGTAACCGTAATGGTTACAATTTCATTAAAATTAATCGTAAATGGATTGACGGTTTCAATCGCATCGCCGGCGGCATTCACAGCGATATCGCCGGGCTGCACACCGTTAGGCCCCGACGCAGCGCCAGAGGAAACAGCACTCACAAACGCAACGTTAATTAACTCGGGCGGGATCGCGTCGCTGAAGTTGACGTCATGTGCATCAGTGGAGCTGTCACCGGTATGGCTAATCACAAATGTGTAGGTTACCGTATCGCCTGCGTTCAGTGGTCCTGCGGCAACGCCATCTGCTAATCCGTTTATTGTTTTCACAATCTCCAGATCTGGCTCAATAACTTCGATGTCTTCTGCATCCACCGTATCCGTCATCTGCTCAACTGTGTTGCCCTCTTCGTCGGTGGTTTCAAAAGTAAACAACGCAGAGTTATCCAACACTTCGCCATCGACATTAGAAGGAATATCGACCACAACAACTCTGTATTCAATAATAATCTGGTCGAGTCCTTGATCCACCCCAGTTACAGGCGCCGCTCCGGCATTATCACCTGTGGCAAGAATATCGCCAAAACTAAATGTGATGCCCTGACCAACAGTCGAATCACCTGTAAGCGCTGTGGGGATCGCTGTTTCATCTTCTAAATCAACAGGAGATGCTCCTGAGCCGACAACATTTGAGCCATTGGCAGTTCCGGTTATCGAAACAATATCGACGAACTCCAAACCGGGAGTTAAGCTATCAACAATTTCAGCGTTATCGAATGAGCCTTCTGGCACATCAATCGTAATGCGGTAAGTCACAATCTCACCAATGGTCGCCTGATTTTCAGCATTGGAATCAGAGTCAACGTCAGACCCGACTAGCTCTTTCGCTATTTCTGGACCTGGAACCGTAATATCCTCAGCAGGATCAGAGTCTGAATAATCCCGCTCGCCCTGATCTTCGACAAAATCAGAGCGGTCGTCTTCATCGCCAGGGTCAGCCTGTTCATCTAGCGAGCTGTAGTTAATCTCAGCTTCGTTGGAAATCACATCCCCTGGCTCTACTGAATCTTCTAGAACACCGGTAATCGTGATCGTAATCACCCTTCCCGGGTCAGGCAAAATTGGTAGATCGATTGTGTTGACCGGTAGTCCAGCGGAATCTGTATCAGCATCGGTATTTCCTCCGGTGGCAGAAAATTGCAATGCACCGTTAGTCCCGGCACCTGCATCTATCTCTAGATCAGCAGTCGTCAAAACACCAAGACTATCTACGACAGTGACATTGGTACCCGCTCCACCGAATACAACACCAGAGAAATCCACCTGATCAGGAAGCTCATCATAAAGGCTTACATCAAATGCATCGGACTCACTATCACCTGTATGCTGAATCGTAATGGTATAGGTGACTTCGTCTCCAGCATCACCTGGGCCATCAACACTAACATCCTTCAAAACTTCAAGATCAGGTTCAATTACCTGTATTTCACCGGCGCCATCAACACCACTGGTTTGGTCTTCACCGGCGCCATTTTGCCAGGTGAGCTCGGCGGCATTTGTTAAACTAGTACCGTCCAAGCCAGGTCCTTCTCCGACATTGCTGCCTTCGTTCGTGACCATCACGGTGTACTGCAACACGATCTGTTCAAGAATCGTGTTGTCATTATTCATATTATCGATATCACCAAGGTCAATAGTAATCAAATCACCACCACCGGTTCCACCATCAACGGTGTAGCTCACTATCCCACCAGGCGTGGTAACCGGAGCCCCCAACGCTTGGGTTGGCAGATTTGCTATGGTGAGATTAGGAACCGCGGAAGTGTTGACTACTGCACCAGTGGTTGTGTCGAGTTGCTGGGTGAACAGATTGTCAATGCTCACAAGTGCCAGCCCTGGCGCAAGCGAATCTTGTATCGCCGCACCTGCAGTCATACTTTCCGCTAAGGTTATCACTACCTGATAAGTAACCAGTTCTCCAATGGTCGCCTCTGCGCCGCTGTTAATACCGTCGGTATCATCTGGTGCTGCAAGTTGGCCATCTGCTGTCGCATCTGGCTCATTGGTCAACTCGGTGTTAACCAAAAACTTCTCAATTTCGTTGGAACCAACAATCACTCGCGCTGGATCTTCGTCTTCATAAGGATTTAGCTCGCCCCCCGCCGGCGCATTATCGCCACCACCGCGCTCTACATCCTCTTGATCAGGTTCAAGAAAGTCGGTTCCAGCTGGCGTATCGGGGTAGCTTGACCAATCAATCTCCGCGTTGTTATCAAAAACATCTCCTGCGGTAACACCCGGCGCAATTACGCCGGTAACAACGATTTCAATCTGGTCATTTAAATCTAGGGTAAAGGGCTGGATGGTTGAAAGCGTATTGCCAGCTAAGTCAAAAATCACCCCGATCAGATCAGCACCTGCCAAATTGGTGGCACTTACAAGATTAAGACTAGCGAGATCCAGTTGGGGCGGGAGCACGTCAAGAAAATTCACATCGCTGGCATCGGTCGTACTAGTAGTAGTGTGATCAATGACAATGGTATAAGTAACTAAATCACCGACATCACCAGCAACGGTATCTGGATCAGTTTGACTATTATCCGTTCCAGTCGAGGTAGCACCGGCAATGTCTACCGTTTTTACTACCTCAAGCAAAGGCTCAAGAATGACAACCTCTTCTGCGCTGTCTGGATCAGACTCTTGGGTATCGCCGTTTGAGTCTTCAAACTCCAGGGATGCAGAGTTATTTCTCATCGCTCCCTGAACATTTGACACATCATTGGTAACCATTACCGTGTAGCTAATGGTGATCTGTTCAGGTGTCGTATTGTCGGTGTCGGTGTTGGTAATTGTGCCAAGACTCAAGCCAAAACTACTCGACCCCGTATCGACAAAATTGTAAGTGAGACCTGCACCCGGACTGGTTAACGGTGCATCAAATCCAGCAAAGTCTGCCCCCCAAAGATCACTCGTTAGAGCACCAGGATTGCTTACAGTAATCGAATCGATTGATGACAACTCCAGTCCACCATCAAGGCTGTCATTCAAAACAGCATTGAGCGTTTGACCTTCTGGGATAGTGACAGTGACTTGGTAAGTCAGCCTTTCACCAATTACTACCTCATTGGCTCCACCATTATTCGGCTCGTCTAATTCGGTTCCGATCAGCTCTTTTTCAACAGACGGTGCAGTGGTTGTCACAGTTGCATCATCGGTTAAATCAGCCGGGTCATCTAAATCTGCCCGGTTATTGTCGTCATTTCTGGCGGGATCATCTTCGGCAGTTTGAAAATACTCTTCGATTGTTGCGGTATTGGTGAAAACGTCTCCAGCGACAACCTCATCGCCACCTGCAGCCGGATCGTTGTCAAGCTGCAAATCGTAGGTGATAATAAGCAGCTCATCACCATCGACAACTTCCTGAACCTCACTGGGATCGTCGTTGCCGGGATTTGGATCAGTTAGGATTTCATCCGAGTCCGCAATCTCGTTGCCGGCCGCATCCAGAGTCCGGCCATCTATCTCGGCGGCTATTTCAACCATCAAAACGCCGCCCACTACACTGACATCCAAATCACTGTCAGCAACTCTGTCGCCGTTTCCGTAATAAACCTGAATATTTAGTCCGGCAATCAGCGCTGCACTATCTGTAGAGTCGGCCGGCAATATAAAACCGTCTGTCCCAGCCGCCTGCGCTGGTAGAGAGTCAGAAATCAGAATATCCTGGGCGTCGCCCTGGCCGGTATTTTGCACCGTGAGCGCATAGCGCACCCAATCCGCACCGTCGACATCGGTTGCATTGGCATCGAGAACCCCGAGGCCACCGGCAAGATCATCTAAGGTTACGCCGTCGGCATCAAATGCAACTGAATCCCCTGCGGCAGGACCTGCACCAGGATCGGTATTGTCGTAAGTGACGCCATAATCCGGCCCGGCAGGACTCACAGAACCATTCGAAGCATTGGCGCCACCAGAGAGCGCGACGACCCCTTTGGTCAGAGTTAACGCTGGCGCAACATAGGCGATTTGAACAATGGCTTCTTCAGTAAAAGTTTCACCTTCGGAGTTATCGAATGACAGCTGGGTCTGGTTGGTTAAGAACAATCCATCTGCAAATGCTTCGTCCTGTACCGTTGCATTAAGCAGCAAATCCAGAACCACAGGCTCAGAACCATCACCGCCCAGATCGGTTTCTTCGAAGGTACCGAAATTAAAAAACAGGGCATTCGCCGCCGTATTTAGCGTTACTCCAGGATAAGAACCGTCTGTCGGATGCGGTGACCCTATCGGCGGCGTGACGATATTGAGATCTGCGCCAACCGTGTGCAGACTGTAATCTTCGCCGTAGAATATTTGGCCGCCAGTTGAGCCTGCCAACGCAGCTTGAACGGCAGCTTCTCCAGGCGGGGTGCCGGCCGGCAGGGTATTACTGAAGGTCATGCCTGTAAACTCTGTCGCGTCATAGACTGGTAACGGCAGAAAGTCTGAAACAACGAAATTCTCACCGTTGGCACTCGGCACTTCTACGCGCAGTCGATAGGTAATGACATCTCCCGGCTGAATTCCGGCGATAATCGCTTCGTCGGATTCATTTACGTCCTCATCACCGTTCGGGCTTTGAACCTCTACTCCATTTACCGCAAAGATGAATTTCTCGATAGTGGGCAATCCAATCTCAAGCTCAACGGCAGTATCATCGACTAACGTATTGCCGCTTCCGGTAAACGTGCCATCACCGTCGGTAATATCTCCTGATTCACCGCTGATTTCCGCATCATTTGAAATGTCATCTCCAGAGTTAACCGCATTATCACCGGGTGCATCGGTAAAATCTTCTAGCACCTGAGAATAATAGGTTAAGGTGACTGTCGTAGCGCCCGGACCCAATCTTGGAGGCACCGGCACCGTTACTTCTGTTTCGCTGGGATCTTCACTGACGCCATTGAGTGAGGCATTTAAATCTCCCACTAAAACACCATCTCCTCCGAGATCAACCAGCTGATCAGAAATATTAAAGTCAATGGTTGTTTCACCAGTTGCTCCATTGAAGACAGGCGTATAGAAAGCGCCGGTAAAATCGTTTAACCCGAGTGCGCTATCGTCCGTGTTGCCGCCAAAATTGGTGTCATTATTTACCACTAAAGTGGGGTTGGTATTGGGAACGGTACCTGCATCGACGAACGCCTGACCGTCGCTCAAGACATCATTAAAGACAAGATCATCAAACGCATGATAATCAGATACCTGGATTTCCACCGTCCATAGTAAAAGATCGCCGGGGGTAAGCTCAGTAGCGGGGCCGAGAATCGGATTGCCTGCTCCGTCAAAACCGGTAACAACCTGTGCCGTTTTTTGCGTGGTAAGGTTTTGCACATCGGTCAGTACATCACCATCATCCAACCCGCCGTCAGGGCCACCCACATCACTATCGTCTATATCCTGAACGGTGCTGGTATTGCCATTGCCATCGGTATAGTCGCCGCTTACTGTTGATTCATTTTGCGACGGCACATTGTTGCTGGTTTCCGGCACAATATCTTCGAACCAAACAAAGTAGGTAATCTCTACTTCACCGGACCCAGCAGCTGGACCGGTAACACCGGCGCCACCTGTCACGCTCCCAAGATCCACTTCCAGGAGGTTACCGGTCAAAGTCACCGTCGGGGCTCCGGTAAAAGAACCGCCATTGATAGTGCTTACTGAGACATCCGCAGCAGTACCAATAAAATTAGCATTTGCAGGTAAAAAGTCCTGCACAACCACATTGTCAACGGTTTCAAATTCCGCAACATTCACCGTGACCGTAAATTCAACAGGATAATTCGGGCCGGTTGGTGTTTCTGATTCAGGCAGATCATTTCGCTTGTCGATTTGAATAACCGAAGGCGTAGTTGAATTCTCAACAGTTGTACCGATATGCGGGTCATCGTCTCCATTCTCGTCACAACCCAGCAGAAAGCCTGGGGTAGATGACATATTAATCTGTTGCCCAACCACCGCATCGTCATTAAAACTGGCGTCTAAATCGATGGTCGCTGTTGGCTGATCCGCCACAAAACTGCCAAACGGCAGTTTGAAGGAATACCATGTGGCGCCATCCGCAAAACCAGTGCCATCTGGCAAAGGTAGATCAGTGGTACCCCCAGCATCACCCTCGAAGGGGTGCGTGGTAATAGCGGTACCGGGAGGAGATTCCCATTGTCCAGCAGCAGCATTCCAGGTTGCCGCTACGGTAAAATCAACAACAGGTGTGCCCAAATAACTGCCGCCGCTTATATCGATACCCGGGTCAACTACAAAATCTATAAATGGCGCAAAGCCAGTGTCTGCGCCAGTATTATCGAAGGTCACCGAAATCTCTGGTTCTTCATCGATCATCACATCCGGGGCAGTATCGATCGTGCTAGTGGCTTCGGCATCTGGCAGTGTGCCGCTCCAGTTGCCGTCGACCTGCACTGCGGATTGGGCTGTGATTTCTCCAACTGCGAATTCAAACTCCCAGTTTGCATTGTGATCCGCTGTGCCGGTGTCATCGGTTGACGCGGCAACATCAGCACCCGTAATTTCCGCTAACTGCTCGACAAAAGCCTGACCTTCTGAGGTTTCAGCGACGTTACAGCCATAAAGCAGAATATCAGCATCCCCGGTAAGGAATTCACTCCATGTTCCGAGCAAGTCGGCGTGACTGGCAAGGTTATCTGACTCAAGCGTATCGTCACCGAGATACAGCTTTCCATCATCACCGTGAGAGATGATATGCAAAGATTCGACTTCCCCTGCAAAGCGCAGAATATCGGTGATCTGTTCGAGACCACTGCTGTCATCATCCAGAAAAACGATTTGTGGTGGAGTTGTGCCTTCTGCTCTTTGAGAAAGGATGTCAGAAACCAGTAAATCGGGGTCATCAACTTTGGAATCAATAATAATCAATTCCCTTGGTGCGCTGTCTTCAGAATCGGTAGCACTTTCCAGATTATCCAGCTCCGATGAAACGGAGACATCGACTGCATCCGGATCTGTTTCGTCAGTATTTGTCGAACCAACGCTAAGTAAATCTTCACCATCTACCAGGTCTGATGACAGATCTTCCAGATTTGCTGCGGCAACTTGATCCGCAACGTCACCCGCCGCATCAACCTGTGAAATGGTCTCCACAGAGCCTGCATCGGTTTGTTCATTTGCCTCAGCAGCACTGATTGTTTCATCGACTACTTCGCCATCTGCAACCTGCGCATCGCTTTCACCGCTCTCCTCAACGGCCAGATCATCCTCTGATGCTGCAGCTATTTCTTCCTGCTCCTCAGCAGCGCCCTGGGCATCATCCTGCTGGGGTTGTTCTTCGACAGCGACCGCCTCTTCTTCGGCAACCTGCGCTTCGGCATCGACCTCGGCACTTTCTGGCTCTGGAGCAAGGGTGGCGTCCCAAAGTATCCTCTCTTCGAGGGATTGGAGAATTAACGAACGTCGGCGTTTAATATTCTTTCCCTTAATCAACATGCCTTTACTTCCCCGATATGTAGTTTCAGCATAACTGTCTTGCAGCAATTAGCGTGCCATTAGAATGCTGTATTCACCGCAAATAAGCAGTCTCATTTAAATTAGAACAGATCAACTTGTCTGTTTTCTGTCTTAAAATAGTTATCCTCTCGTGCCAAATCGCGAACTCAATGTCGTCTCTTCAGCTAGTTTTCGAGTATAAGTGCTCGAAAATGAATGCCATTTGAAATTTAACTGAACTTCAGCAATCCAGAACAGGATTGATATTGTCGCGAGAGGGATCTGATCAAAAAAAATTGAAGTATGTTCGCCCCAGATTAATGCATCGATCTATACCAGCCGCTGTTTAAGTCAAAGCTGTTCTTCCATTGGCAGTCAATCCCCACAATTCACTGCACGCAATGCTCAATGTGTTCCAACTCTTTGGCTGGCGACTAGAAAAAATCGTTTTCAAATTAAGGGGTTCTTATTAACCCAATGTTATACAAATATCCACTATTTAAATGAATTATCAACCATAAACAATTGATTTAAAACTCCCATCTCTTAGTCCGATTGTATTTACGACATTCATTGGAGATTCAGAGTGCTTCTATCAAACTGCTCCTATAAAAACGAGTAATCCAAGTAGTCCAATGAAAGACGTAAAGACAACAGGCGATAGCCCAGGCCTGCCTGGCATTGAAATTCCGCCTGGCCCGGTGATGCTGGAATTTCTAGATGCTTCTATGTCCACCGTAATCACGCGCTGCAGCGTATTAACACGCCATATAAAACACTCCAGTGCCCTTGACAGTAGCGTGAACAATCACTTTGAGTTGTTTAGCACGTCGTTACGCAATTATCTCAAAATACTTGGGCTTTATCTTTACGTGCCATTACGTCGCGAATGTGAGCAAGGAAAATGCAATATAGACTTTAATCAATTCGAACGTGACACTGTCAGCTTAATAGAGCGCATCGCAGTTTCGGTATACGAAGAGAAACAAAAAGAACCGTTTGACCCGATACAACTTGCAAAAACCTTACACGAATCTTCAAAATTGCTGAGCGAGCGACACGAGGAACAAAAGAGCATTCTCTATCCTGTTTATCTTGAAATCTGGAAGGATCAAGACAACTCAGAATAAAACTACCGAACTAAGCAACACACTATTCAAAGAGCCAATAAGGCCGCAGACCGCGATAAAGTTTAACCTGCACAACTGTATAGGCTGTCTCGCATAAAAATCCCTTATTATGCTTGATGCGATAGAAACCTTAACCCTAACCTTTACCCCTCCAGGGTATAGTCTTGTCGATCACCCAACGCATTATCATATCGAGCATCAATCCGAGTAATCCCATAATTAAAATGGTGACCCAGATTAATTCATAGTCGGAAACCGTTCGCGCGATATTTTCGATAAAGCCAACACCGGTAGTTCCCGCTAACATTTCAGCAGCAACCAGCGTGCCCCAGCATACGCCTACCGCAATCCGAATTCCCGTCAAGATTTCAGGTAACGCATTAGGAAGAATAACGTTGCGTAGTATCTGAGCATCGGTAGAACCCAATGAATGAGCGGCACGAATTTTTGATAGCTGTGTACCAACGGCACCAGTGCGCGCAGAGATAACCATAATCGCAAACGCAACCATAAATAACAAGAATATTTTTCCATCATCCTGAATACCAAAAATGGTCAAGATCAATGGCGCCCAAGCGAGGGGGGGAACCGGGCGATATAACTCTATGATTGGATCGAAAAACGATTTAAAGAATTTCGAAATACCCATCAATAAACCCAAGGGTACACCAAGCAAAATACCCAAGGACAACGCCATCAACACGCGGAACATCGAATCCCAGATATGGCCTTCAAACCACGGGATATAACCTAAGGAAACCTCCCCTTGGGCAAATGCCAGCAGTTTGTCTTTAAACTTCGGCGAGATCGTTCCATCAGAATCGTGACTCGCATATTCACCGGGCCAGGCATCAGCAATCCAGTCAGGAAAGAGAAACCCGACTACTTCGGCAACCGGTAACCATTTCCACCACAACAGCGTGACACCTCTGTATCCGCCGCCGTTTTCCAGATCAGGATTGGCCAGCTGCATAAAGGTAGCCACGACATCTGTCGGTTTCGGCAACCACCTTGCAGAACCTTGTTCAGTGCACTGAGTACGTGATTTAACAACACCGGGCCCAGGCAACAGCAGCGCTTCAACAATCCGCAGACTACCCCGCGCTTCTCCATTGGCTTCGTCCAGGTTTTCTACCGCAGTGTTTACACTTTCAAGAGAGGCGGCAGGAAAAATAGTGCCGTCATCAAGTCGCTTAAAAATTCGTTCGACCGATTTAATATAGGCTTCACGCTCCGCCAAAGCCACTTCATCAAAACCGCCGGACTCGCTATTGCCTTGTAGCGTTGCAATGCGCTCTTTAATCTCGGCAATCAGTGCATCATTTGCCGGAATATGATTCCGGATTTTGAGGAAGCGGTCTGCAACCTCTTTAGCTTCAACAGAGACGTTGTCAAACAGCATCCCTTTTGGTGTCATCGGCAAAACTGGGATCTCGGTGTGCTCGGTACCCCATTTTGGCTGCGCCAACGCTTCTTCTGTTGGCTGGAGCCCGCCAGGACCCGCTCTCAACTTCTCACTCAAACTATCCAGATCTGCTGACAGCGCGCTTAACTGTCCATCTAAAGCCGGATCAAGATTCTTTGGATCAGAAGAGTTCACAATCAGCTGCCCTATCTGATCGATCAGAGAAACCAGCTCAGTCTGTTCGTCACTGCTAAATGCCGATGCCGGCACGTTCGCTCTCAGTATTTCCAGCTGGTCTGCATTCCTTGATACCAATAGTGTCGACTTATAGTAACGCGAGCCAATAGGTAGCGCCGCTTTGATCGGCGAAACTGCTTCTTCCAGTTTCGCCACCTGACACAGTTCATTGGCCGCGGAGGGCACATACGCCCGGCCCACTCCCCATGAGAAGTAAAACCAGATCAACATTAATGCGGACACGCCACAAACCGCCCAATACCAACCGCCCTTGGTGCGCTCAGGGTCACCGAATACTTCGCGATTTGCGGTAGCCGCATCGCGTTTGCGGCCGGTCACTAAAGAAACGACAAAAGCAGCCAGCAGCGCAAGAATAATGACCGCGGCAATCGACGCACGATTATCTGATAGAAACTCAAACACGGCCCATGATCTCCTCTTCCATGTTCCAGATCATCGTCAGGATTTCCTCACGCACTTCGGCAAAATGACTGTCTTGTTTAATATCGCGCAACGACTCATTTAACCCGCGCTCGGCAAAAGGCAGATTGTACTCTTTGTGAATACGTCCTGGTCTCGGTGCCATCACGAACAAACGTTCTCCCAAAAGCAGCGCTTCCTCAACTGAGTGGGTGATAATCAAAATAGTCTTTCCTGTCTCTTTCCACAATTCCAGAACCAGAGACTGCATCTTCTCCCTTGTCAGTGCGTCAAGCGCACCCAAAGGCTCATCCATTAAGATAACGTCAGGATCGTTCACTAAACAACGGGCCAGCGCCACACGCTGCTGCATACCCCCGGACAGTTGATAAGTCGGTGTATCGCCAAAGCCTTGAAGACCGACGATATCCAGCCACTTCTCAACCAATTTTTTCGATTCGGCAGGCGGTGTTTTCTTCATCCGCAAACCATAATCCACATTTTTTGAAACCGGCAACCACTCAAAAAGTGCGCCCTGCTGAAACACCATTCCCCGTTCAACACCGGGGCCATTGATGGTATTTCCTCCTAATGTAGCGACGCCTGCTGTGGGATTGATAAACCCGGCGATCATATTGAGCAGGGTTGTTTTTCCACAACCTGACGGGCCCAAAACGGATAAAAGCTCGCCCTTTTTGAGCGTGAAATTAATATCTTTCAACGCTTCTACCGCATCCCCGGTCTGGGGATTGGTGAAGGTCATGCTCATATCTTCACAAACAAGATCTGCCATATTACTTCTAGTTTTAATTAGCGGGGTGTTTCACTATCCAGGCACAAGATGATCTACCAATCCAGGACATCCGCCGGTCTACGTATTAAACGACGACATCTTGAGCCAGGTTTAAGGCGTATTCCTGAATCCATTCAGGAGCGTTATTAAGTGTTAGTCAGTGGGCCGCAAAGATTGCGGCCCACGTCTATTGAGCTGCTAACGCTATTTACTCAAGGAAAGAACCGTCGATGGTCTTGGCAATTTGCGCGCCATCTGAAGAATCAGAGAAAACCAATCCCAAAGATGCAGCGGCAGATTCTGCAATGCCACCCTTGGCAAAATATTTCTCAAGCTGCTCTTTAGCAGAAGGCAGAATAAAGCCGGCCATCTGGGTCTTAGTAGTTTCGACGTCCATACCCGCAGCATTCGCTATCTTGTCGAATTCAGCGTCTGAACCGCCGAATGCGCCATTGGCTTCTTCAGTCGCTTCAAGAAATGCCTTCAATAACTCAGGCTCTTCAGTTGCGAACTTCTCGGTAACTGAAATCACGTCAAAAGAACCGATTCCAGCCTCTACTTTTTGCTCTGAACTCATGATCGCTGTGCCAACTTCCGCAGCATCTTTTGAAGCAACACCACCAAATACACAGGCCATATCTACAGCACCGTCAGCCAAAGACTTCGCACCATCTGGTGGCGCCTGGTCAACGATCTGCATCTTGGAAATATCAACGTTCAGGTGACTCATGTACTCACGGAATGCATAGTCAGCCATAGTGTTGAGCGGCACAGCAACGGTTTTACCTTCCAGCTCTGACGCGTTGGAAGAGTCAATGCCAAGATCGCTTTTTACAAAACAGTCATTCGCTTCGTATACCACTGCAATGCCAACCATTTTTAGTGGCGCACCCTGCTGGATCGCGGTAACAAATGGCGCAAGACCTTGTGAATAAGAGATATCAATATCCCCCGCTAGCATCGCTTCAGTCATCGCAGTACCGGTAGTAAAATCTACCCAGTTAACGTCTACACCCATGGCTTTGTCATACGCCTTGTCAACTTTAGCGATCATGTTAGGGGTCGCCCATTCTAGGAAGAATGCAGCGTTGACTTGATCAGCTGCATAGGTCACAGGTGCAGCAGATAACAAAGTGGTTACGCTAGCCGCGAGCAAGGTCGACTTAAATACTTTTTTCATTTCGGATAATTCCTCGTTTACGAATTTATTAGGTTTTCTCAATAGCCCGTAGAGTGATCTCGGGCTTTATTTATGTCTAGACATCAGAAGCGGTAATAGAATGGAGTTTCTTCAGGCTTCTAAAGTCCTCGTGATCCTAGCGATCACTCTCTGACAGCCGGCATTATAGAGGAAAAAAAATTGCGGAAGATATGGAAATTAGACGTTTTTAACGACAGATGTCGTCTTTGCGACGACTTCTTCGTTACCGGCAACAACAACTCACCGATTTAGCTCATTCAGGTCGTTTTATCGTTTTTCCGCTTACCACACCCGGATTGGGCTGTATCTACAACTCTCGCTACGTGACTATGTGGTTTATTCAGTTCCCACGAAAGTTTGTCGCCGCCCCGGCCCTGAGTAACTTTCCCTCAAGCGGCTCGTTTGGCAACCATTGGTCCATTTTCGCTCTAACCGCCAGCATGCCACCTAGATCTACGCCGGTAGTCAGGCCTAAGTTTTCCATCAGATAAACACAGTCTTCCGTCGCAATATTTCCCGAAGCGCCGGTTGCAAACGGACAACCTCCGAGCCCACCCAAGGAACTATCAAAACGCCTAACCCCGGCTTCCACTGCCGCCACCGCATTGGCTAAGCCCATGCCGCGGGTATCATGAAAATGTGCGGCCACCGGTATTTCTCCCGCTTGTTTTAATATCTCGGAAAGCATTCGCTTAACCTGAACAGGATTGCCAAACCCTACTGTGTCGCACATATTCAACTCATCACAACCTGCTTTGAGAACTTCTTCAACGACCTGATACACCCGACTCTCCGCAACATCACCTTCGAAACAGCAACCAAAAGTTGTCGCCATCGCAGCTGACAGAGCAACCGAGGATTTCGAACCACGGGAGTCGCGCTCTTTAACCAGTTGCGCAAACTCGCTAATGGACTGGTCTGTGCTGCGTCTCACGTTCGCCTGGTTATGTCGTTCGCTAACCGATAAGACAAAAGTAATTTTTTCCGCCCCATGATCCAGCGCTCGCAATCCCCATTTCAAATTCGGCACCAGCACTGCTGCGCGCATGTCTTTAATAGTCCTAGCACCCGCCAGCACCTCGGCAGAGTCCGCAAATTGCGGAATCACAGACGGCGGCACAAAAGACGTCACCTCCATCTCTCGAAAATTACAGTCGGCTTGTAGGCGACACCACTCTAATTTAACTTCAGTTGCCAAGACTTCTTTTACCAGCTGCAGTCCATCTCGCAAACCGACTTCTCGAATTTCGACCAGATCGGTCATTGCCCTTTCTCCTATAGCCGTAAAGACATTTATCTACCCCGAAAATCCGGCTTTCTTTTCTCGTTAAAAGCGCGCACGCCTTCCAATCGATCTTCTGTAGGCACGGTTCGGTTATAGGCTTCAATTTCAAAAGCCAGGCCATCCGATAGTGACATTTGCATTCCGCGATGGATCGCCTGTTTTGCCTGCCGCACCGCTATGGGAGCATTCCCGGCAATGGTCTTCGCCATGCTTAAAGCTTCAGACAACAGCTTTTCCTGAGGAAATATCGCATTTACCAAACCCCAACTATGGGCTTCTGAAGCATCAAACGTTTTACCAGAAAGAATCAGTTCTTTCGCTCTCCGTTCCCCCATAGCGCGACTTAAGTTTTGCGTGCCTCCTGCCCCTGGGATAATACCTAGAGTCACTTCAGTCATGGCAAATCGCGCATTCGGTGCACAATAGGCAAAATCCAAAGCCGCGCACAGCTCGCATCCACCTGCAAATGCGGCACCATTAATTGCGCCAATCGTAGGAATGGGGCAGCCAACCACCGCGCGTATCATGCGCTCGTAGATCAAATGTTGCTTTACCCAAGCATCGTCGGTCATGCCGTTGCGTTCCTTTAAATCACCGCCCGCACAAAAGGCGCGCGCTCCTGCACCGGTCACAACTATGCACCGTGTATCATCTCCGCTTATTGCTATCTCTTCGAAAAAAGCCACCAGCTCACTAGCCATCTCGGTATTAAAAGCATTCGCCACTTCGGGACGGTTCAACGTCACCAGAGTGACATGCGTTTCTGGTGTTGCAATCAACAGCATTTTGTAATTAGACATTTTGAGAAAATCTTTAGGTGCAGCAATACAGATCAACCGCAATTAAAAAAACAACAATTTTAGAATCGTAACCCTACAGCGCGACAACAACAATTAGAATATTGATAAAGTTAATGGCGTATCGACATAATGAACTATCCGCATAGTCACACCGAAATCCGTGATGGCGTTAAGAAACTCTGTCAGGACTTCCCGGGAAGCTACTGGCGACAGTGTGACCGCGATCAAACTTACCCAGCTGAGTTCGTCCAGGCATTGACTGCAGCGGGATACCTGGGTGCATTAATTCCGGAAGAGTTCGGCGGCGCTGCATTAAGTATGTCTGAGGCCACCGCGATATTGGAAGAAATCCATCGTAACGGCTGCAATGCCGCCGCCTGTCATGCCCAGATGTACACCATGGGTACCGTATTACGACATGGAAATGCAGCGCAGAAAGAACAATACTTACCAGGCATTGCAGAGGGCAGCATCCGTCTGCAGGCATTTGGTGTAACCGAGCCAACCAGTGGCACAGACACTTCGGCATTGCGCACTACCGCAAAGCCTGACGGCGATGACTATATTGTAAACGGCCAAAAAATCTGGACATCTCGCGCCGAACATTCTGACCTGATGCTATTGCTCTGTCGCACCACACCCAAAGAACAGGTAGAAAAGAAAACCCAGGGTTTATCCGTATTGCTGGTGGATATGCAAGCGGCGCTTGCCGCCGGGAGCTTGAGCATTCGTCCTATCCGCACAATGATGAATCATGCCACCACGGAAGTGTTTTTCGACAATATGCGCGTGCCAAAAGCAAACCTGATTGGCGAGGAAGGTCGCGGCTTTCGATACATTCTTTCTGGTATGAATGCGGAACGAATCTTGATCGCATCAGAATGTATTGGTGACGCCAAATGGTTTATCGAAAAGTCTGCCGCTTATGCAAGTGATCGTTCTGTCTTCGGCCGACCAATAGGCCAGAATCAAGGCGTGCAATTTCCAATTGCCCGCGCCTATTCTCAAATGCGCGGCGCGGAACTGATGCTCAAAGAAGCGATTCGTTTATATGACGCCGGTGAAAACCCGGGAGAGGAAGCCAATCTTGCCAAGCTGCAGGCCGCTGACGCATCCTGGGCGGCGGCCGAAGCCTGCGTGCAAACCCATGGTGGGTTTGGTTTTGCTGAAGAATATGATGTCGAACGCAAGTTTCGCGAAGCGCGTCTTTATCAAGTGGCGCCGATTTCAACTAACCTGATTTTGAGTTATCTCTCGGAGCATGTATTGAGAATGCCGCGGTCATATTAAGCAGCGTTTTCTTGCTAACAGGTGTAGTTCATTGCCAGGCGTCCGCCGTCGATATAGATGGTTTCTCCCGAGATATAGCTGGCTTTCTCACTGGCAAGAAAAGCGACAACGTTGGCAACTTCTGCCGGTGTACCAATACGCTGCAGCGGTGTTCTCGACATCACTTTTTTCATCGCCTCAGGATCGGCATTCACTCCAGACAGCATTGCCGTGTCGATTGAACCTGGGCCCACCGCGTTGACCCGTATGCCATGGGGCGCTAACGACAGGGCGGCGGATTTAGTGAGCTGCATGACGCCGCCTTTGGAAGCGCAATAAGCGGGAATCGAAGGAATCGCAACCTGTGCATTGATCGACGACATATTAACAATGCTGCCCTCGATATTATTTTTCACCATTCCCTGCGCTGCGCGCTGCAACGCCACAAACGTACCGGTTAAATTGATATCAATGACCTTTTGAAAATCATCGAGGGAGACGTTTAGCAGGTCATCGGATAACGCGACGCCGGCGCAGTTGACCAGAATAGAGACACAACCAGTTTGCGATTCAATTTGGTCGAACATTTCCAGCACCTGTTCCGGGTTTCCAATATCGCAACTCATTGCCAAAGTATCGCTACTCAATTTCTTTGCCGCGGCTTCAACGGCTTCGGTGTTGATATCAGCTAAGACGATACGCGCACCTTCTTCTATCAATGCCTCTGCGCAGGCATAGCCGATTCCTTGTGCACCGCCGGTAATCAACGCTATTTTTTTATCGCTCATAGTATTTTCATTTCACTCAATTTTCATCAGTATACCTAACCTTTTCCAAAAAGTTGTCGGGGTATTCCAAATTCAGCTAACCGCCTGGCTGACATTGCAGGCATACTCTTGTAAATATTCTGACATCCGATCTCATCAACATGTCGATCACACTTCCCAAAATACAATCTTTTCTTGATCAATGCGGAAAATCGTTTGAAGTCTTCGCCTGCGATCCCGAACTGGCTGATACAGAAGTGTTTTGCAAACACTATGGTATTGCGCCTGAAATTTCTGCCAATACGATCCTTGTAAAATCAAAGACAGGGGAAAAAAAATTTGCGGTATGTGTATTGCTTGCGACTAACCGCTTGAACGTAAATCACACGGTGAGAAAAAAACTGGGTGCAAGAAAAGTTTCGTTTGCCTCTGCAGAAGAAACCCAAGAACTAACCCGCATGGAAATCGGTGGCGTGACACCAATTGGTTTATCTGAAGATTTACCCATCTGGGTTGATGAAAAAGTTATGCAATGCGAAGAAGTGATTCTTGGTGGCGGTAACCGCAGCTCGAAACTGCGAGTGGAAACTGCGCTGTTCCATTCTCTCCCTAATGTTGAAATCGTATCCGGTCTCACAATCGACTAATTTGAAATGCGACTGCTAATTACCTTTGCTGCGCTATTTCTTTCCATTGCGCTGCTGCAGCTAAGCTCGGGTGCAATCGGTCCGCTAGATGTGTTGTCCGGACGGCAGGAAGGATTTACCAACCCGCAGCTAGGACTACTGGGTTCCGCGCAGTTTCTTGGTTTCTTTATTGGCTGCTGGTGGGCGCCCAGACTCATGGGAACGGTAGGGCATTCCCGTACATTTGCAGTATTCGCAGCGAGCGGTGCTATTGGCACAATCGCCCACCCGTTGTTTGTTGACCCTCATGCCTGGGCGGCAATGCGCATTATGACCGGACTGTGTGTTGCCGGTTGCTATACCGTTATCGAAGCTTGGATGCAGGCGAAGGTTACCAATAAAAACCGTGGGCGCGTAATGGGTGTCTATCGTGTTGTAGACATCGTTGCCTCTTCTTCCGCGCAATTGATGATCGGTGTTTTAGAACCCGCCTCCTACATCTCTTATAACCTTCTGGCGATTATTTGTTGCGCCTGTTTATTTCCCTTAACGTTATCTACATCGCGCCAACCTGACACTCCGCCCGCACCCAGACTCAAACCAATTAAAACTGCCTTACTTTCTCCTCTCGGTGCTGCAGGTGTAGTCGTTGCAGGCACGACTTCTTCTTCGTTTCGCATGGTCGGTCCTATCTATGGTCAGGAGGTTGGATTAACCGCAACGCAAACCGGTTACTTTCTTGCAACAGTTTTACTCGGTGGAGCAATCGCGCAATTTCCAACCGGCTGGCTTGCTGATAAGTTTGATCGTCGCTGGGTGTTAATCGCTTTGTCCGCTTTTAGTATCGCAGTATGCGGTGCAATCGGTTTCTACAGTCCAACCTCGCTCTTGCCTATTTTTGTTGGCGCTGCTTTATTTGGCGCAGCAACTTTTCCAATTTTCTCGGTATCCACCGCACACGCAAATGATTTCGTAACGCAGGAAAAGATTGTCGAAGTAAACGCTTCACTCATGTTCTTGTATGGCGTTGGCGCTATTTTTAGCCCGCTTATTTCTTCTAATCTGATCGAACATTTCGGCCCTGCTGCCTTGTTTTCTTTTATTGCTTTTGTGCATACTGGTTTAGTATTGTTCAGCCTAAGTCGTATGCGCGTTAGGCCAACAAATGTTGATCGAACCCGTTATACCTACATACCTAGAACCTCCTATATTCTTGGTAAGCTAATGAAACGGTCCAAGAAAGACCGACTGCTTTCTGAAAAATAGTTAATGTTGTTTGTCTCTTTTAAGCGACACAATTTACATCCAAAATTCAGTCTTGATTCAGAGGTCTGAAAAGATACTGGCGTCTCTTCAAATATCGAAGGGACAAAATCATGTACAAAAAATTTCTATCCATCGGTTTGATCACGGGACTGATGTTTACAAGCAATCCCTCCTTTGCAGATCAAGGTTACGGTAACAGTTTATTCACTAACCAAAATATTGGTCGAGTTTTAGGCACTGGTCTGGGCGCATACCTTGGGTCAAAAGTTGGTAAAGGTCGCGGCAATGACGCTGCGATTGCAGCCGGTGCAGTTGGCGGTTTTGTAGTCGGTGGAAAAGTGGGTCGAGACTGGCGTTCGAAAAAACACCACCATTATCATGGTAGCAGCAAACACGTGCAGTCCAAATCAAATCGGGGTTATCTTGAACCTGTTCAAGCGATGCCAGATCTGGAACATATCGATGCAACCTATCTCGCAAACCGAACCAGCAATGTACGTGGCGGCCCGAGCACCAAATATAAAATTGTCGAAGGTCTGCAGCCTGGAGAGAGAGTACAAGTTTTGGGACGTGTGGTAGAGAAAAACTGGTTTATGATCGCGCAGAACGACATTATCCAAGGCTTCGTGCACATGTCGCTTCTGGACCCGGCAGCTGAGCAATATAGTTATTACAAGAATTAAAACGAAAAAAGAGAAGCGGCAACCCCAGCTACCGCTTCTCTTTTATACTCCATACGCTGTTTCGGAATGAATTCCTTTATGTTGTGCCTTGTGTTGCCAAGGACACCCTCATTCGCCTACCTCGTATCTTCGCCCCCAAGTAGCTAGAACGCTACCTTTAGAACTACTCCTGTCTGAGCCTGATAGCTCGTTGAATCAATCAAAAAAATGCGAAGTTAACCGCTGTCAATAAAGCAGCAACACTACAAAGTAAGCATGTCCATGCGGCGATAGTTGCCCGATTATCCTGAACCGCCTCTACCATCTGATCTTTTGATGGAAGATCTGCACCCCCAACCAGAATTGAATTTGAATGATTCATGTTTTGTACCTTTATATAAGTTTTACCCTTATTTGGTAGAAGCAATCGCCGTGCCAACTTTGCGAAAGTGTGCAATTTCTCACACTTTTTTATAAACTTTCAGTATGTTACAGCCTACTTTTAAAGCAATAATCTGGCTGACAGAAAATTTTGGCATATCCGAAAATTGTCAGCGAATTGCCGATTTTTAGAACTTTTAATCGTTCAATGGCACTTTTTTACCGCTGAATGGTAATTTTTAGTCAGTTCAAACAATAGTTGGTTCAATATGAACGAGCCAAATACCTGAACTCAAAGGAGGTAAAACCTTGTTTTGCGCATCGATACGATATTTCTCGACCGCAGGCTGACTGTATAGAGACTGATATTTAATAATTCTTTCTCTCCGGAATGACACCTCTTACCCCACCTTTCGGATTTTCCACATCACCCTGATACCGCGGGATGACATGAATATGCAGATGGTGAATCGACTGCCCCGCCCAATGCCCGACATTAATTCCGATGTTGTAGCCGTCTGGCTGGTGTTTTTGCTCGGCCACTTTCTTACCAGCATCGACCAACGCCCATAATTCCGCGCGCTCTTCATCAGTAATGTCGAAATAATCTGCACAATGTCTTTTAGGAATCACCAAAAAGTGACCGGGGTTCGCCGGATGCCGGTCCCAGGCGACAAAACCTAACTCCCCTTCGATCATTAAACGATCGGAACTCGGTGAACAAAAGCGGCATTCATTTTCAGTTGTCATTTTTTTAGTTACACACTTTATCTGTTAATAATCGGAGAGAAGAATTTTACAACAAGCAGATCAGATGATTTTTCATGGCATCGCTACTAGCACCTAGCATGTTCTTTGCGTATCGCCTCTTTAAACCACTGGCATTCTCCTGGTAAAACGAGAGAGAATTCTGGGATGACTGATCCTAAACACCTATGGCAACGTTCGGCATCGGACATCGTCTCCGACCTCAAGGCAGACCAAATCTCGATTTTGGAAGCGCTAGACAGTATCGAGTCTCGAATACAGAACGTAAACAGCGCTATCAACGCATTACCAACCCATTGCTTTGAACGCGCTCGCAAAAATGCACAAAGACTCCAATCCTTGCCGGCAGATCAGCGTGGTCCGCTTGCGGGATTACCTGTCACTATAAAAGATCTCACCTGCGTCGAAGGCGTGCGCACAACCTTTGGATGTGTAATTTACAAAGAGAATGTACCCTCCTCATCCTGCCAGATGGTGCAGCGGATAGAGAACAATGGCGGGGTAGTTTATGCTAAATCCAACACGCCGGAATTTGGCACAGGGGGGATCACATTTAATGATGTCTTCGGGATAACCCGTTCTCCTTACAATCTGAAATTTGCTTCCGGCGGCTCGTCAGGTGGTGCGGCAGCGGCACTGGCTTCTGGATGTGCATGGTTGTCCCACGGCTCCGATATGGCTGGTTCGTTGCGCACCCCCGCAAGTTTTTGTGGCGTAACTAGTCTGCGACCTTCTCCCGGCGTTATACCCAGTGATTCTGAATATGGTCCTTATTCGATCCTTGGTCAAGAAGGCCCAATGGCCAGAAACATTGCTGATCTCTCTTTATTTTTTGAGGCAATGCAAGGCAATAGTTTGGGCATCAAACAAAAAATAAAACCGCAAGAGACAATGCGTGTTGCACTGTCGGAAAATTTGGGGATCGCCACAATAGACGAAGAAATTCGAGAAGCGTTTAAAGCGTTTTCGTCTTTGCTCGCTAATAGCAAACACCAAATAGAACATGCCGCCCCTGACTTAACAGATGTGCATCAAACGTTTGATGTTTTGCGCGCCCATGAATATGCAATTGGTCTCGAACAAACCTACAAGGATTATCCGGACGTGATGAAACCGGAAGTAGAGTGGAATATTCGCTCCGGTCAATCCCTCTCAAGCGAGCAGTTAAGAGAAGCCACTCGCAATCAAGGTCAAATCATCAACAACGCCGCACGATTTATGCAGGATTACGACGTCTTGATCTGTCCTGCGACCAGCGTCACCTCTGTTCCCGCAGAGCATAGATATCCGGGTAGTGAAAGCGGTGTGCCTTATGCGGATTACTATCGTTGGCTAGCAATCGCTTACGCAACGACAGTAACCGCTCTGCCGATCATAACCCTTCCTTTTGCAATCTCTTCCAGTGGCATACCGATGGGAATTCAGCTGCTTGGAAAACCCTATAGTGAAAATGCACTACTCGCGATTGCTAGAGAAATTGAGAAACTGATTGACTGGAATACCGACCCGATTGACCCAATCGGTGTTAGTTAGTTTTTTCGTCGACGCCGATTTTGTGACGCACTTTCTAGTCGCTGGAGTAGTGAAGAAAATTGTGGCGGAATGTCGTACATAGCGCAACGACCGATATCTTCTTCTAGTGACTCCCATTGAATTGCTTCAAGGTACGGTTTAGAAAGTCGAGGAAAAATATCTCGCTGTTGCATTTGTAAAACAGGATTACAAACTTCGGCATTCATCGCAATTCGGGCTGCACTCTCAGGTTGCAATATCTGATTAAGGAATCGGTGTCCCGCGTCTAGATCATCGCAACATTTTGTGAGGGAGTTCACTTCTACAAAAGAAATCGCCCCCTTGCCATCAATCGGCCCAGATGCAGGAGTAATACATTCAATCTGTTGATGCCCCTGCAGTCGCGCAGCGCCAGCAACAAATACGCCGCCAGAGAGATAAAAAGCGATATCACCTCGAGACAATGCACGATTTAATTGGATATTGTCTTCAGTCACCATCGTAGCGTTCTGAAACCAGCTCTCAGCCTTTTTTGAAAATGCATCCAGTTGCACTTCACTTAAATCAGAAAAAGGGTTGAGTCCGGCGGCAATACAAATATGAAAAATATTAAATTCCGGAAACTGCAGAATCCCATATGGCATTTTATATTGCGTCTCGTCAGGCAGATTAAAGCCTATATTTGTCGCTGTCTGCCGCGATAGCTTTTTATTATTAATCACAAGATTGAACGAACCAAAGCGCTGGCAAATGCCAATTAAGCTGCCATCATCTGCATAACCCCATTCCTCAAAGTTCTGCTTCCATTTTTCTTCAACGGGGTGATAATTAGGCAGTCGAGATTCCTGCAGCCGATGAATTCTTTTTGCCGGGTATAAGGTTTGTTTTGGATAAGGATTATTGATATTCAACGCATCCACTTCACCCTGTTGGCGTAATATCTGCTGTGCCGCTGCGTGATCCGATACGAGATTTTGTGTAACAAGATCAATTCCTGCGCCCTGCCTTAATTGTTCTAAGAATGCCGGCTCATCATATCCCTCCCAGCAAAGAATTTTAATTCGTTGATCTTGTGTCATTGCGGCTGGCTCTTGTGAAATACCGTATATTAAATTTGATGACAAGCAGCTAATTTACACGAATAAAGTCGTTATCTGGATATAGACAGATGTGCGGTAGCGAGATTAGTATCTCCCTGACTTCATCCAGATACATCAATGTAAACTAGGCACTCATTTCGGCCGCCATACAATAACAACACTAATTATGAGCAAGAACTGGAACTTTGCGTGCAATGGCGGCGAAACCGATGAGAAAAGCCTCCTTCGTTTTGGTATCGCCACTGGTAGAGCGTTGGGCGCAAGCGTTGATTGATCCAATCTGCCCATATCCCTGATATTTATGATAGGCGATAAGAAGATATCTCAGGGCATGACGATGATGATCATCGCTATGCTGATGCTTCCTGGATTAGACGCAATCGCCAAATGGTTAGCTGGTTCGATTTCCTCTGGCCAGGTCGCCTTTAGTCGATTTTTATTTCAAGTTATTTTTATGTCGCCACTTTTACTACGTACCAGTGGCCCATGGCTTTCTCCCACGTTAGTTTTGCACGCGCTTCGAGGATGTTTTATCGCAGTCGCCACAGTATTGTTTTTTACTGGTCTTTCTTATCTGCCAATTGCAGATGCTATCGCGATATTTTTTATTGAGCCGTTGATAGTAACTTTGCTGTCAGTCTTGTTTCTTAAAGAACATGTGGGATGGCGCAGGTTATCCGCAATCATGGTTGGCTTTATTGGCGCTTTAATTATTATTCGTCCAACATTCGCGAACGTAGGATGGCCGGTATTGTATCCGGTTGGCACTGCATTCTGCTTCGCGATCTATTTTCTTCTGACGCGTAAGCTGGTCGAAAAAGAAGACCCGATTCGCCTACAGTTCTTCGCCGGGGTTTTTGGTTTTTTAGTAATGAGCGTTGCGCTCTTCTTCGGCACAACCTATGAGTTCGATATCCTGACGGCAGTGTTTCCCAGTTCTTCGGAATGGGCGCTACTCGGTTTGTTAGGAATCATTGCGACAGTCGGACACTTACTCGTTGTGCTTGCATGCCAAAGAGCGCCGGTTGGTGTGTTGGCTCCCTTTCAGTATATTGAGATTATCGGTGCTACCGCACTCGGCTGGATATTCTTTAAGGATTTTCCGGATCCGCTGACATGGCTTGGAATCAGCATTATAGTCGGGTCAGGTATTTTTATTTTCTATCGAGAATCCCAACTTAGCAAGGCAACCGCCTCTGCATTGGATACAACGCGCGGATAGCGACCGAAAGTGTTCAAAAACCCTCGAATAAGAAAGCCAACCGTTTTGAGAAGCGATGCTGAAAATCAAAACCGCTCACTATCCAGCAAACTCAGCCGGTTTATCTGCAAAGTCACCAATTCTCGACGTCCAATGTCCATCCATACAAATGGCCAAGCGTCTCTGCTTTCCAATACTTGGCGTTGCCGAAGGACGATGATTGAGAAAGGAAGGGAAAATCAGCATATGTCCTTCAGTCGGCGCGACTTCAGCAAATTTAGGCTGAAACATATTTGGCATGATTGGGTTACTGAATTGCAGATTTCCTTCTTCCGAAGATGGGGAAGTCGAGATGTAGTAACAACCGCTCAATACTGCTGGTAAATGGGTATGCCACGGAATTTCGGTGGGCCATGTTTCATTAGTCTGCACCACACCCCACCCGGTATTAAAGGTGTTGAACCAGGAATGATTCAAATCGGGAGAGAAATCTGTGACCGTTCCAGAGAGAATCTGTAAACAGGCTTGTCGGAATGCCGCTAGCAGAATCTCCCTAAAATAAGGTTGAGGAAACGAATTTGGATCAAAAAGGTTGGTCTTGGTTTGATACCCGTAACCATTAGTATGTGGCCCAAGCTCTCCCTTCGCGAGTAGATCATCAAATAAGGCGATAATTTCTTTATGGAAAGGAGCCATTTCCGGGACAGGCACCTGAAAAACTGGAATTGGAAAAAAATCACCCTGGGTTATTTCCCGTACCCCGACCCCTGTTACTGGTTTATTCATTCAAATTTTTAAAAAACAATTAATACAAACGAACCCAAACAAATACAGCAAGATGGGTTATTAAAAATCGACGATCAATATTGTCTAAGCTTCACGCTTACTTCTTTGGACATGAGGCGTCCCGCTTAGTTCAAGCTGTACAGAGATAAAACGGGGCCAGGCTGATCTCCTGATAGCTCCGAGAGATAATCCGATATTATGTAAAATAGCCAAGTAATGATTCGTTAGAAAAAGGTGCATAAATAACTATTTCCTCGGGCTATCGATTAGTTGAAAATGCACCGTGGCAGGCGTAAGCGATGGCAAATCCAAAATTGAATTTGCCGCACTCGCGGGAGGATAATCCGGCTCTGGCCGGATTCGACAATTCCAGATAGGCTTAGACTTGGTACCTACTGACACCATTCGTAAATTACAGATTGTTCGCCGAGGTCGTCCTCAAGCTGATATCAACAAGCTAGACGCCGACCTGCAGCTACTACTAAATTCTAATTCGCCTTAACATAAACCGAGATGAGTGAAACAGTAACAAAGACAACGTCGAGTCATTGGGGTGCTTTTAACGTAACCACCCAGGGAGATCGAATCGTCTCGGTATCTGAGTTCTCGCTTGATCCCAACCCTTCTTCTATCCCGCGTCATGTTCCCGCGGCGGTTCATCATTCTTCACGGGTAAGTCGACCTTCCATACGAAAGAGCTGGCTCGAACACGGTCCGTTAGACGAATCCTCGCGCAAGCTGCGAGGTAAGGAAAAGTTTGTCGAATTACCCTGGGATGAGGCGATAGAAATCGCTGCCAATGAGCTTGATCGGGTAAGGATAAAACATGGCAATCAATCCATTTACGGCGGTTCATACGGATGGGCAAGCGCTGGCCGATTTCACCACGCACTCAGTCAGGTGCATCGGTTTTTAAACTGTGCCGGCGGATACGTTTCTTCCGTTGCGAGTTACAGTACCGCGGCGGCGCAGGCGATTATCCCCCATGTATTCGGTGTGCATTTTCTGAAATTTATGTGGAGTGAGTTAAACACCTGGCCAGTGATCGCCGAACACACCCAGACGCTCATTATGTTTGGCGGGATCAACCCTAAAAACTCACAAGTCAGCATGGGCGGTATCACGCACCATGAAACCAACCCGTGGTTTGAGAAATTTGCCAAGCGCGGAATACGGCGCGTCAACATCAGTCCACAACGTACTGATACACCCGACGGCGCAGAATGGCTGGCGGTTCGTCCCGGCACGGACACCGCATTCATGCTCGGCTTAGCTTGGGTGATTCAATCAGAAGGCTGGGAAGATCGGAGTTTTCTTGAAAAATATTGCACCGGCTACGACCAGTTTCTGCCATACCTTGTCGGTGATTCCGATGGCCAACCCAAGACACCGGTATGGGCAGCTGGGATCTGCGGAATCGATGCCGATACGATTCGCCAACTTGCGGCATCAATGGTGAAGACCAGAACATTGATCACCGTTGCCTGGTCTTTGCAACGGGCCGAGCATGGAGAACAACCATATTGGATGGCGGCAACCCTTGCAGCAATGATCGGCCAGATCGGTTTACCCGGTGGCGGCATTGGCTACGGTTATGGCGCGATTGGCGGTATTGGTATATCGGTGAAGCGCTTGGGCGCACTAACGCTGCCGCAAGGCGAAAACCCGGTTAAAGCATCGATTCCCGTAGCAAGGATTGCAGATATGTTGCTGCAGCCTGGTGAGCAGTTTGATTTTAATGGCCAGAAACTGACCTATCCTGATATCAAGCTGGTGTATTGGTGTGGCGGCAATCCTTTTCATCACCATCAAAATTTAAGTCGGCTCGAACTAGCATGGCAGCAGCCAGAAACGATCATCGTCAATGAGCCCTGGTGGACGGCAACTGCGTGCAGAGCTGATATTGTTTTTCCGGCGACGACTTCATACGAACGAAATGATATTGGGCGAGCCCAAGGCGATTCTTATCTCTTTCATATGCCCGCGTTGATACCTGCCGTTGGAGAAGCCAAAGACGACTATATGATTTTCTCTGCGTTGTCTGAAAAAATGGGATTTGGCGAGGTGTTTACCGAAAATCGTTCCTCTGAAGAATGGTTAAGGCATTTATATGATGAATTTGTTACCGAATCCAAACACGAAAAAATCGATGTGCCCAGCTTTGAATCACTGATTGAAAATAACTGGGTCGATTTACCGATTCGGAGCGCTGAATATTCGACAAGGCCTTTCTCGGCATTTTTTGATGACCCTAAAAAATCGCCGTTAAATACACCGTCCGGAAAAATAGAAATTTTCTCGGAAACGATCGCCGGATTTTCTTATTCTGATTGCCCGGGTCACGCAACCTGGTTGCCACCATCAGAATGGCTGGGAGCAGACCAGGCACAAAAATTTCCACTGCATTTGGTATCGCCACAGCCAGGGGATAAATTACACAGCCAGTTGGAGTGCGCAATCGCTGATATCCCGGGAGAACGACCCACGCCAGTGGTGATACATCCAAAAAATGCGAAAGATCGAAGAATTACAGACGGATCGTTAGTTCGCATATACAACGACCGCGGAGCATGTATCGCCAAGGCACGAATTAGTGAAGATATTGCGCGGAACGTGATCGCACTGCCAACCGGCGCCTGGTTTACCCCAGACAAAAATGGTGTCGACAGTCAGGGTAATCCCAATGTGTTAACGCAGGATATCGGTACATCTAGACTGGGACAAGGTAGCTCTGCACATAGTTGCTTGGTTGAAGTAAAACCCGAGCTGTAAACAGAATCCGAGCGACGATTGCACCTACTTTGCCAAAAATCGCACCACTCAATAAACATAGTTAGTTAAATGTCCCATCCGTTCAATACAATAATCACTGTATTCTGTTTGCTCATTTCGTTTCAAGCTCTGGCTTCTGAAATCCAACCTTTTAAGTCAGACGGATGCAGCTCTTTTCCGGATGGCACGCTTTCACAACAAGACCTCTGGCTTGACTGCTGCCGAGTTCACGATTTTGCTTATTGGCGTGGCGGTACTTACCAGGAACGTCAAGACGCCGACCAGGCGCTGCATCAATGCGTGGCAGCGGTGGGCGAGCCAGAGATCGCAGCGCTAATGCTTGCCGGAGTACGCGTCGGCGGCACGCCATATCTCCCCACCAAATTTCGCTGGGGTTATGGGTGGCCCTATACCAGGGGTTATCAACCACTCACCGCTGAAGATCTCAAGGAAATCGAAGCCGCTGAAAAAACTGATCCGCTTTCTGATTAGTCGCCGATCCTTCTTGTAAAACTTTGCTTCTTTATTGGTTTTTAGGAATCTCAAAGCACTTTAGTTTTCTGCCGAACGATTCAGACTAACTTCCACCACTCCTGCTAGGAGAATCAAGGTCGCACCCGCCGCTTCACGCCAACCAAAAGTTTCATCGGTTAACAAAGCGGCACTAACTACCCCAACAACAAGTTCTGAAAGAATCAGGATACCAAAAACACCTGTACCAATTTTCGAAGGAGACCAAAATATAATGGCGGTTGTTGGAATAACAAACAAAAGAGCAATCCCGATTAGAAATGGCAAGCTTGATATCACAACATCAAAGGAGGGTATTGTTCCAAGCGAGCTAGCAAGCAATGGATATTGCGCAATCGATGCGATAAGACAAAAAATCATAACGATGAATAACAACGGAAAGACTCCTTCCGGTTGCTCTATTTCCGTTCGCGCCGCTCCTGCAGCAATAAGTAAACCCCCGATCAGACCGAACCAGTCTCCAAGATAGACGGGTATGGGTACACCAACGTCAAGCCCAACTGCAATCCATACGCCACCCAATGCCAAAACAATACTAGCTACTCGCGGCCACCTCGGCATACGTTTCAAAAATACCACTTCAACAAGCGTCGCCCACAGCGGTGTCAAATAGAAAAAGATCAAGGCACGAATCACTTCGGTAACGAGAAACGAATTCGCATAAAAGATGGCACCAAAACCGAGCAGCAAACCACAAGCCCAGTACTGCAATCCAATACTCTTGCCGTTTAAAACACGCCAAACCGCAATCGGAGTCAAGATCGTCAGAGAGATCACGTACTGGCCAACTGTACCCCAACCTCCACTCAAGCCCGCTTCCAGCAGTAACCGCTGCGGTAGCCAATAAAGCCCCCATGTTCCAGCAACAATAAAGACAACAACACTGATTAAGACAAAATTTGGATGCCGCACATCAACCTCCAGAAGACCAACAACCTATTATTACATCACCACTTGTTTTACCTATATACCTTAGAAGTGTAGCTGAGACTATTGCCAGCAAACGATATTTGTCACGGTTTGATTTCTTTTAAAGATCACTGCTTGGCACTGAATTTCAAAATCAGCTTGGTAGTGTCTATCGTGTCTAATCCTTGATTTCGTTTTTTCAAGTTACGTCTTTCCAGGCTTATCGCAATTTCTGAATTATCAGTCAAAAGTATTGTAACAATAAGGAATACTCGATCCCTCAGTTCCATACAGAAGCATTAAAAACTGAGGCAGAGTGAA
>CALKKV010000021.1 GCA_937992195.1 uncultured Gammaproteobacteria bacterium
TTGGCATAACTGCTATTTGGTTATGGTCCACATCCGATAGCCATCGCGTCTTCATTAATGGTGAGATATTCACCGTAAACGATAAAAATGATGTCGTTGAAGCTATATCTATTCGAAATGGTCATATAGAAGCAGTCGGAAGCAACAATGAAATTCTCGCACTCAAACAATCCGATACGATTGTCACCGACCTAAAAGGTCGCAGTCTATTGCCAGGGTTTATAGATGCCCATAGTCATTTTCCGGTTTCAGGTGTCCACGCTGTTTCCGTCAATCTTTATCCACCTCCTATTGGCGAGGTCGATACTATCGACAAGCTCCTTGAGCGAATCGCCAATGCCGCCCGACAAGCCGATGAAAAAAACTGGCTAGTTGGTTTTGGCTATGATGACTCCTTAATAACGCCCGCACGGCACCCAAATAGACAAGAACTAGACGGCATCAGTAGTGAAATTCCGATTTTCTTGTGGCATCAGTCAGGGCATTTTGCAGTTGTTAACTCGGCAGGACTGGATAAGCTTGGTATTACTGAAGACACACCAAATCCTACAGGAGGTGAATATGGTCGTGATCCAGTTACTGGCAAACTGAACGGTCGGTTGATCGAACATGCTGTTCCCGGGCTGGGCACTATATTTAACGACGGTAGTATTTTTGATTACTACACAATCTTTAATTCCGCGATAGAAGAATACCTAAGTTATGGCATCACCACGGCTCATTCAGGCGCTACACCGCTAAATTTAACCCGTGGATTATATTGGGCCTCCAAGTTGCGAATTTTACCTTTTCGAGTAGTGGTTCTACCCCGCTACTCCGCTTTCGAATTGGGTATACCGAAGAGGATTCGCCGAGAGGATGAGCGCGTTTCTTCTCGTTTTCGTCTCGGCCCAGTAAAACTTTTTGCAGACGGTAGCCCCCAAGGTTATACCGCTTATCTCTCAGAGCCTTATCACATTCAACCCCCCGGAGAAACCGATTATCGAGGCTATCCAGCAGAGTCACTTGAATCCTTGGCGAACAAGATGAAACATATCAATGACGAGGGCTATCAGATCGCAGTTCACGTTAATGGAGATGCCTCCATTGACATGGTTATAGATGCATTTAACCAATCCGGTATCGATCCAAGCAGTGATCATAGAACAATACTCCTACACGCCCAAATGCTGAGAGAAGATCAAATACCGGTAATAAAAGAGCTGGGTATGACGCCCAGTTTTTTTACCACGCATACCTATTACTTTGGTGATCTTCATTCCAACAAAGTTATGGGTCCGTCACGTGCTGCGAAAATCAGTCCTGCAGCAAGCGCCATAAAGGCCGGTCTGCGAATCAGTTTACATAGTGACGCACCTGTAACCCCTATCAATCAATTACAGATCATCTGGAGTGCCATTGAACGTCAAACCTTGTCCGGTCAAATCCTTGGCGAGGATGAAAGAATAGAACTACATGATGCAGTACGCGGCATCACGCTCGATGCTGCATGGCAAATATTTGAGGATACTCGTCGGGGCTCGTTGCAAATTGGCAAGGTGGCAGATTTAGTAATCCTGTCTGACTCATTACAAAAATATAGTGGCGATATTCGTAACTTATCTATCGACGAGACAATTGTTGGTGGTAAGTCAGTTTTTCTGCGAACGAATCAGTGAATGAAAGAGCGATATCGGAGCCAGTAGCAACAATAGGGGACCACGGTTAAATGAGATCGGTGTCGAGATTTGTGTCAGCGAGACCGGTGTCAGAGCATTAATGTGAAGAAGTTCAGACCCAATCTGACACAATGCTAAATCAACCTGAGCGTAGCGAAGGTTGATTTAGCGAGAGTTACCCGTTTAGATGTAACTGCAACGTAAACTTCTAAACATATAGGTAACTCTCATGATTCATACTAATGAAAAAGTCATCAAACATAAAGTCGGTCTATTAAATCTTGCCGAAGAGCTCGGCAACGTCTCAAAAGCCTGCAAAGTAATGGGTTTATCCCGAGATACTTTTTATCGCTATAAAGCGGCAGCGGAAGAAGGCGGAGTGGATGCACTGTTCGACCACAACCGACGCGGCCCCAACTTAAAGAACAGAGTCGATCCAGTGGTTGAATCGACCGTTCTGGAATACGCGCTAGAGGAGCCCGCCCATGGGCAAACCCGCACGAGTAATGAATTACGTAAACGCGGTACATTCGTCTCACCGAGCGGAGTTCGTAGTATCTGGCTCCGACACAACCTGGCTTGCTTCAGAGACCGCCTGAAAGCCCTATCCGACAAGGTCGCGGCGGAAGGCATCATTCTCACAGAGTCTCAGGTTGCGGCGATGGAGCGCAAGAAAGACGACGATATCGCCTGCGGGGAGATAGAAACAGCGCATCCTGGGTATCTGGGCTCCCAGGACACGTACTACGTGGGCACTTTCAAAGGGATTGGTCGGGTCTATCAGCAAACTTTTATCGACACTTACAGTAAAGTTGCTGATGCGAAGCTCTACACAACGAAAACACCGATCACCGCTGCTGACATGCTCAATGACCGGGTATTGCCGTTCTACGAGAATCACTCGCTCCCCATGTTACGCATTCTCACCGACAGAGGTACAGAGTACTGCGGTCGGGCTGATCAGCATGATTATCAACTCTACCTGGCGCTGAACGATATTGAGCACACGAAAACCAAAGTCAAATCGCCACAGACGAACGGGATCTGTGAACGATTCCACAAGACGATTCTGAACGAGTTTTATCAGGTGGCCTTGCGCAAGAAAATCTATGAGTCGATTGAAGACCTGCAGAGTGATCTTGACGAATGGTTGGTGAAATACAATACTCAACGAACTCACCAAGGCAAAATGTGCTGCGGGAGGACGCCGATGGAAACACTCATCGACGGTCAATCAATCTGGAAGGAAAAGTTTGTGAACTAAACTTAACCTGACAGTCGGTTACTGAAAAACGGGTAACTGTCAGATCAAGTCTGAATTTCTACAATTAATGTTCAGCTTCAAAAAGTGCTAATGAGAGCTTTATGAAACAAGGAGTAGAGCAAAGTAAATTTGTCCTGGTTTGAACATCTAAATCTCTTTTTTTAGAGCTTCTGGAGTAATTCCGTAAATCCTCAACACTTCTAGATCCGCGCCTGCATCCACTAGCAGCTTGACAATCTTTAGGTTGCCTTTTTGGATAGCTCTCATCAAAGGAGGAAAGTAGTCCTCTTCGGGGATATTTGGATTTGCACCGTTTTCAAGGAGTATTTTAGTTGCGCTAATTTGGTCCTGTTCGATCGCCATTATTAGCGCTGTTTGTCCTTTTGCGCTTATCTCATTAATATCTTTCTCGGCGCTCAACATCGACATTAATTTTTTAAGTCGAGGCATTTGAGATAGCTCATAAAAGAGACTGACGTTTGACGGAGCAAGTGCGTTGGCTCTGCGTAGCGCCGTCTTATCTTCCTTTGTACCGTTACTTTTCGACATAAGCCAAACCTGGTAGTAAGCTAATGCTAACAAAGCTCCACTATCTCGACAAATAGATCTTTGTTCGAGATAAGTCTCTATCGCTTGCTCAGGATCATTCAGAAGCTCCAGCTTGATTTTCGCATGATTTAATCGGGCGCAATTGTGTCGGCCCGGACTTTTCACATACTTTCCATATAGTTTGTCGAGCGCTTCATATTCTTTTTCGTCTTTCATGAAATCAACGAATTTGCTGTATCTGAATACCCAGCGCCAAGGAGCAATATTCCTGTTCTGAGGGAGTTCGACATTTGCTACTTTGAGATACTGATCAATCGCGGCCTTTACATGTCCTTGTTTCTGTTCGTTTAATCCCCAGTTTGCATATAGCCATAAATTATCTGTGCCTAACTCTTCAGCCAACAAGTATTCAGCCTCAGCTTCTTCATAACGTTCAAGATTTGTGTACACATATCCGAGCAACACATTTGTATTCGCATATGTTTTATCAATCTCTTTAGCTGTCAAAATTAATTCTTCAGCTTTGATTAACCCTTCAGGCCAATTCGTTTTCATCGCAATGCGTGCTAGTTCAAGATACGCTTGAGGCTGATTGGCATCATGGTTAATCACTTCTTCCAGAATGGATTTTGCAGAGCTGTACCCATGACCGCTATCAATTAATCTATAGGCTTGCTCAATTTTTTGTTTTACTGGGTAAGACGAGTCAGACTCAACAAACCCTAAATGTGAAAAAAACTCTTCGAGATCGGCATTTTGTGAGAGTGCTTTTTCCTTCAAGGCGTCATCTAAAAGGACAATCTGATTTTTCGCTGACCTTATTTTCCCGGGCTTTGGGTCTTTCTTAGAAATCAATCGTCCAATCAGAATTTTAGGATTGGAGTTTGAGTTAGGTCTTGTCTCATTCATTACGACAGTTATATCTGTATTTACCACTTTTGATACTGATTGAAGCGCTCTTTTAACGATCTGTGGCGGCACTTCCTCTTGAAACTGAATTGTATTAAGCGGTGTCGAAAGAATGCTCTTGCTAGCGCGAATTTTTTTCAATGGTAGGCCACTACTCACCAAGCTAGATACGATTTCCTCGAAACCCGGAAAGTTCAATGGAATTTCTATGTGATCAATTCCGTTGAAATCCAGGGCTTCTACATCTGATTTAAAAAACACATTTTCTGCAGCGTTTTTATCGGGCCAGTCGATAACCAGAGGGTATGCTTCGGTTATCATTTTTCTAAATCCTTGCTTTGAAATAAGATCGAATTCGAGCATAACTTCAGTTGATACCCCGAATCCAACTTCACTTGTTTCACTTCTCAATCTGACAATTGTCAACACTCTTGAATTATCTGTGTCATCAAACGCTTCATCTCCTGGATGACAAGGTTCAGTAAGTCGGGTGATCGTTGCACACACTGAGATTGGAACTGCAGTTTCTGTTGCATTAAAATTGACTTCAATCACCGCCCCAAAGTAGTTGGATTTAATTAACTCTACGGACTTAACTTCAATCTTACCGAATGAAGATGGATCAAGTTGTTTGGTATGAGCTTCGATTGAACATACCAAAAGACATATCAACGTTATTACTTTAAGCATAACTTCTAACCTCCTTATTCCAATTTGTCAGCAGCTGCGGTCGACCCACTCGAATCCTCAGCTCCTGATTGATTATTACTTTATTGCTTCCAATTTTACCGCAAGATCGTGCAATATTGGAGCCAGAGCATCAATGCTCTAACTGTCTGTTTTTTAAACATCATCTATCACCTTCAGCAGGATCAACATTACCGTTGTATTTTTCTTTTGCGATAATGTCTGCAAGACCCGCAAAAAACCAGCGTTTTGGATCGTCAGTAGTTGGTTCTCCCTGATTATTAAATCCTTGAGGAAATTCTTTTTCAATCCAAACGTAGTAGCGTTGGTGTCGATTAAAGTCAATTTTTGAATCTCCCTGTCTGATCATCGTGACGTGCCAGCCATGCATACCTGACCCACGATCTTTGAGTCGGCCTATAATTATCCTGCTGGGACCATCTGTCGATTTTTTTAAGGAGGCGTCGGGTCTGATTGTGCTCACCGCCATTGAAGGCTCTTCTCTAGTCTGTACCTGATAGTCTGTATGTGGTCCAGAGGTTTGCCATATGCTGTCTTGTACTCTCCTTAACAGTAACTCCTCTCTCAAGAAAGAATCCTTTTGGACGATGAGAGAAGTCGTATA
>CALKKV010000022.1 GCA_937992195.1 uncultured Gammaproteobacteria bacterium
CAAGATATGTCGAGATGCGAGATTGTCGGGCATGGTAGTCGCGATGATGGTTCCGGATATTTTCCTATCCCGCATCTCCTCAAGTGCCAATTGCAGCGCATTGGTGGCGATGCCGTTACCCCAATATTTTTTGCCCAGCCAGTAGCCAATCTCCAGAGGCAAATTTTCCTCGCGTCGAAAATACCCGATCGAACCCACCAGGATATCGTTCCACCAGATGGCGAACGAGGCCATATCTTCAGAGTATGTTGATATGGCGATCGTTTTTTTGGTGCGAAACTCCTCGTAGGTAAGTGGATAGGTAAGTCCACCGCCTGACATCCAGCTAACATCTTTGTCATTGCCCAGTGGGTACAAAGCCTTGATGTCCTCTTCGGTAATTGGTGTTATGTTTACTTCCACTACTGCTCCTCTATCAATCTCTGAACGGTGGGGAGGATCAGGGACATAAGTCATTAGTTCCAGCCCCAGTTTTGCGTCTCATCTGCTGCTTAACTAGGCAACTAGGTAGTATAGACACTCATTTTCTAAAATCAAAAAGTACAGAGTAGTCCAGAGACAGTTAAGTCCTTTATGAATCAGCCAATAAACAAAACGCTGCTGGGTCTTGAGTTATAAGTGACGGAAAAGGGCAACTTGAAGACAAAGTTAATTGTCTCTGTCATACTCAACTCGGCCATTCGTGTAAGCAATAATCAGCGATTTCTGGAGTGCAATCTCTTTAAGGATGGGCGCAATTTTTCAACATTAAGTCGGAAAAGCTATTAACGCGATACCAATTGGCCTAACTTACTGTTCAAGAAACGATAGCTCACATGATTCCCGAACTAACCTCCCCACGATTGATCCTGCGAGCACCTTGCCAGGAAGACTTTCAAGTTTACAAATCTTTTTACGCTGATGCAGAGGCATCTAAATTTTATGGAGGGCCAATGTTAGCAAGTAGTGCCTGGAAACAGCTGGCGATGGAGATTGGGCACTGGCATTTAAAGGGCTACGGAATGTGGTCTATAGAATTACGTTCTACCAGAGAAATGGTAGGTGGTTGCGGATTTTGGTGGCCTAGTGGTTGGCCCAGGCCCGAATTGACCTGGTGGTTAATAAAGTCGGCTCAGGGGGGTGGGTTGGCGACGGAGGCGTCTAATTTGGCAATTGACTTTGCATATCAAAACCTAAATTGGAACACGGTTGAAACGCACCTTGATGATGACAATGCAGCAGCACGTAAATTAGTTTTAAGGCTCCGTGGAACTATTCTAACTCGTGAGATTTTCCCTGATGGAATTGAAAGAAATGTGTATACAATCCCATCGCCAAAGAATAACTAGAAAAATACTTATCAATCAGTCTATAACATACTATGAACTTTCGTTCGAAAGTATTTATAAGAAGAAAAATCCTACCAATAACGGTCTTTAGTTCCATCCTCTATATTTCTTAGACCAAGCCTTCTTTGAGAAACCCATAATTCCCCAATGTTAAAAAAAGAAATCCCATACAGTATCGTTGATGTATTTACGGACAAACTATTTCTAGGTAATCCTGTAGCGGTTATTCGAGACGGAACTGCGCTGTCACGTGATGAGATGCTTTCTATAGCTAAGGAGTTTGGTTTTTCAGAGACTACATTCATTCTACCGCCGAAAAATGAAAGCTCAGATGCTAATATCCGAATATTCACTCCTATTACGGAGATACCATTCGCCGGTCATCCAAATATTGGTACGGCGTATGTCATAGCGACTCAGGATTCTGTTATTGTTGCTCCGTCTACCGACATCTTGGTTTTTGACGAGCTAGGAGGGAGTGTGACAGCTAGTTTGGTTAAGTCGAATGGTGAAATATCGGGTGCTAAGATACTTTCGCCGCAACCACTTAGTCTTCTCGGGCAGTGTTCTCCTAAATTAATAGCCGATTGCCTAAATGTGTCGCAAAGAAAATTATTAGGCTCTCGATTCTCGCCATGTGTGGCATCTGTAGGTCTACCGTTTGCGTTCGTTGAGATTGCTGATCTCGAAACCCTTTCGAATATTGAGTTAGATATATCAAGCTTTCGTAATGCAAAAGAAACTGGGCCGCAAACAGTAGACGGTTTTGCTATTTGTGCGTTTGTCGTTCAAGAAGAGTTTGAGAATGCAATAGAACTACGGAGTAGGGTATTTTCACCTCTTGGAGTTCCACCTGAAGATCCTGCAACCGGTAGCGCATCTGGAGCATTAGCGGCTTTGCTAGCTCCAAACGAGAGAAAAGTAGTTTTTCGTGTCGACATTGAGCAAGGTGTAGAAATGGGGAGAGCGAGCAAAATATCGGTGAACATGGCGGCGAATAGCGATCTACCTGAAATTAGCGGCGACTGTGTTGGTGTAAGCAAAGGAGTTCTTTATTTGTAAGTCTCGGTTTTGAGCCTTGAGTGAGGCATCGATCAGACAAATGTCCACAAGGAATATCCTCAATCACCAATATTCCCTTTGGCCTTGATTCAAGGAAAGTGCCTCACTTCATCGTGACAAGAACAGTCGCCGAGTTCCATAAATCGCTATTGGCTAATCCTGTGCTCACTCAACGGTTATTCCTTGCTTTCGCGCCAAGATACCCATTGTTGCAGCAATTATGTCTCTCGTCACGTTAGATAAAACGATTACAATCGCCATGTCCGTTCGGGACCGTCACCATAGTGCGGAATGGTTTAGTGAGAAGCTAGGCTTCAAACTCCTCCATCACATCGATGAAGCCGGGTGGAGCGAGATGCTGACCAAAACTGACGGCGTTACTTTAGGCTTAGGTGAACAGTCCGAACCTACTCCCGGCAATACGGTTCCCGTATTTGGCGTCTCTGATATTGTTATAGCTCGTAAAAACCTTGAAGCAGCAGATGTTAAATTTGACGGGAAGACAGAAACTGTAGAAGGGATGGTTAGCACTGCAACATTTTATGATCCTGATGGCAATGCATTGATGTTGGCACAAGATTTATCTGGTGAAAGCTGAAAAGTATTTGGTAGCATGTCGTTAAAGATCTAAATTCAATTGGGCTAATCCTCACCATCTGACTGACTCTTATGGGCAAAACTCGGACAGCCACTGTACGACTTTATCGAATCTAGATAAGTAGATTTGTAAGATCAAGTTCAAACTTATAGCTTAGCAAACCGAACAATAAAGCTTACTCGGCTTCTAGCTGTGCTCTCCACTCATCGAATCGTTCCAGGTTTCTCGGGTCGGGCTTTGGGTAGTTCATATCCAACGAAGAAATGGTTTCGATAATTGTATTCGCGATTTGTAAGCGTGCATAAGGTTTGTTGTCTGCCGGAATCGCATACCAAGGTGCGTGTTCGATGGAAGTTGCGTTCAGCATAGATTCGTAGCAATCCATATAAGCATCCCAATGCTGTCTCTCGGCGACATCCGACGATGAGAATTTCCAGTTCTTTTTAGGGTTGTCGAGTCTTTCCATAAAGCGTCTTTTTTGTTCTTCCTTGGAAACGTTTAACCAGAACTTTAAGATAACGGTACCGTTATTGGCCAGATGGGTTTCGCTGTCGCGAATAGACTTGAGACGGCTGTCCCAAAATTCATCTGTATCAACATCGCCAATGAGGCGCTGTGCTCCTAAATACTCAGGGTGGACGCGAACAACAAGCACCTCTTCGTAATGGCTCCTGTTGAAAATACCGATACGGCCACGTTCCGGCAACCTGCGCGCGCTGCGCCAGAGAAAGTCATGGTCCAGTTCTTCGCTCGAAGGTTGTTTGAAACTAAACACCTGACAGCCCGCAGGATTTACCCCGCGCATAACGGTTCGAATGGTGCTGTCTTTTCCGGCGGCATCCATAGCTTGAAAAACCAACAGAACCGAATATTTATTGTGCGCATACAACATGCGCTGCAGCTCATACAGCTTATCGTTCGCCCGCGATAGTTGCTTTTTAAGTTGTTTGTCCGAGTCTATTTCTCCAGAGGGCGCAGTGCTGGCGGTGTCAACTCGAAAGGACTGATCGTAGGGAACGCGAAATTGCGAGGGAAATTGCGTGTGTTTCATAACCGATCTTATAGCGTTATTTGATTGCGTATCATATACCTTCATAGAGGTCTGATTGAAGTCATACTATTGGCAATCAGAGTGGATTACGCTACCTTTATGATATGAATAATACAAATAGATCTCGAGTCAGCTGGTTTCATAACTTTGCCGTGGTTGAAAACGTCAGCTCTCAACTCAAAGCGTTTCGTGGACAGCATCGGTTTGATAAGAAATGGTTCCAACTAAAGCACTTCGTTATTTTATATGCGCTCGTGCATCTGCTGTTTGTTCCAATGGCGGCAGATGCTGCAGAGTGTGTCGATTCTACAGAGGGAATAGATTCGATGGACCGAATTACCATAACGTTACTCAATGATCAGGGTAAGCCAATCGAGCTTTCTGTTCTATTGGCGGACGATGCTTTTGAGAGAGCGGCCGGGTTTCAATCCGTCTGTCCCGAAGTTATTGATAAGACATTGATTCTATTTCGTTATCCAACCTCGATAGAAGGCAAGTTTCATATGCAGAATGTTCATGCCCCGCTAGATATCGTTTTTTTTGCAGCGAATGGACGCTTTCTGAAATATGAAAAAATGGAAACCTATACCGAGGACTCTCAGCCTCTGTATGGCCCTGGGAGGCCTTTTCAATATGCGCTGGAAGCGCCAGTAGGGTTTTTTGCTGAACATGGTGTTTCTGGTTTTCCAAGCCAGCTTGTGCTCAAACCATGACCAATCTTTGATCGCGGACATGCAGAAAAAAACAACAGCCCCGTATGGGGAGTGGCAAAGCCCAGTTTCCATAGTAGATATATTTCGTCAGCCTGCGTCACCGTCTTATCCTTTTCGATGGCGAGATAGCTTGTTTTGGCTGCAGTCCTTACCTGATGAAGGGGGGCGAGTGGCGCTTATGCAATGCAACGAGCTAGATGTGTCCAACATAAAGTGTATTACCCCAAAGAATTTTAATATTCGGTCTCGTGTTCACGAATATGGGGGACGTTGCTTTTGTGTTCAGGGCGACGAGATTGTATTCAATAATTTTGCGGATGGTCGGTTGTATCGGCAGTCGTTGGCTTCTGGAAGTGCGCCAGTGGCAATTACTTCCGAAGATGACGATTGTGTAGGCTTTGCCGATATCAAAACTATTGTTGGTAAGTCACAGTTAGTCGCGGTAACTGAACGAGTTGTTGAAAATCGGGAAAATCGAAATTCATTGGTAGTGATTGACCAAGGCCGTTCAACTGATACGGTGTATGAAATTGTTGCAGGCAGTGACTTTTACGCATGCCCGGTCGTATCTCCTCGAGGCGATAAACTTGCGTGGTTCGAATGGGATCATCCAGGCATGCCGTGGGATCAAACGCGAGTAGGCCAGTGTAGATTGATAATCAACGGACAGAATAAGGATGAATACGCAACTATTTCCGATAAAGAGGTGGTCGTAGATGCTCCCAACTGTGCAGTTAGCCAGCTTGGATATCTAGCGGATGGCTCTCTGGTTTATGCCCGTGATAGTGATCATGATAACTGGAGCAATCTGTATCTAAATCTAGATAATAAAGAGTCTCGACTGACTCATTTGGAAGCAGAGTTTGGGCAAGCTCACTGGGTCTTTGGTCAATGTCGTTGGGTGGAAGTGAAAAACCAATTTGTCTATGCGATTGCTACTGCCCACGAAGGAGATGCGCTTTACCGAATCAATATTAGAGAGCCTGGAGAGATTGAATTGGTTTTAAGTGAAGCCAGTATCGTTCATCTCAACTACACAGAGGGTAAGATCCAATGTGTGGTTAGTCCTGATAATCATGATGCGGGTATTTTGGAGATCGATCCAAACGACAATAGCTTTAGACATATAGGCCACCGACAATCTGATAAGCCATACGAGCACTGCTGTAAGCCTATTGCTTTTAGCTGCGACACGCGGGATGGCGAAAAGACATATGGCTACTTGTATCGGCCTTATAATCCGCTGTTTTCTGCTCCTGAAAATACGCGTCCTCCGCTAATTGTGATGGTGCATGGAGGGCCAACCAGTCGCACTGATAAGGCATATCAACCTCTAAAACAATACTTTGCATCAGTGGGGTTTGCGGTGCTGGATATAAACCATCGCGGCAGTACCGGTTATGGTCGAGCATATCGACAACGTTTGCTTGGACGCTGGGGGGAAGTAGACGCGCTGGATATCGCAGATGCCATTGACTATCTGATCAAAGAAGATGAAGTGGATAAAGACTTTGTTTTTATTCGCGGCGGCAGTGCAGGAGGGTACGCCGTACTTCGTGCACTAACCGAGTATCCTGACGTGTTTGCTGGGGGCGCGTGCTACTACGGCATTGGTAACTTGATAACCCTCTCTGAAATTACCCATAAATTTGAATCTCGATATACTGATATGTTGATCGGTGAACCATACAGCCGCGAACAGTCACAACAGCCGACAAGTCGATATCGTACTCGCTCTCCAATCTTTCATATGGATAAGCTCACCGCACCGATTATTCTTTTTCAGGGATTGCTGGATAAAGTCGTGCCGCCAGAGGTTACTAAAGAGGTTGTGCAGCTTTTAGAATCTCGGAAAATTCCACACCAATATCAAGAATACGGTGATGAAGGGCATGGGTTTCGGAATGCTGCGAATCGGGTAGATTCTCTGGAGCGTGAAACGCGGTTTTTCATTGATATACTGGGCAAACCATGATTTCACGTATTTTGTCTCCACCCGACCGGCAACAGGTTATCGCCCTTGGAGGCGTTTTCCAGGGAGCGATGTTGGTCTACCAGCTCGCGAATAAACCTTCTTGCGACGAACAGGCGCTGAAGTTTTCGATTGCGAGTTTGCTACGTACGGAAGCAAACTCTGTCGAGGCGGTGTTTTCAGAAGTAGGAGGAGTGCGCATGGGATGCGATGTGGTTTATCAAGTGCTCTCTGGAAAACTTGGGACTTTATCCAGACCCTTATTCCAATACGCTATCGCAATGCATCAGTTGGCAATGAAACTATCGGCATTGCCCCATCATGGGGATGTGATCAATCAACGACTGGTGGAGATTTCTGCCCGCTATCCTGACGATGAAGATGGCGAAAATCAGGCGCTAAGCAATGACGTGTCGGCGCTAAATGACGCTTGCGAAGAGTTGGCAGGGCTCTATGCTAAAACTTTGAGCACGATGGAACCCCGAATTATGGTGCAGGGGAGCGAAGGGAGATTGAGTAATCCGGTAATTGTCAACAGGGTTCGCAGCAGCCTTTTCGCAGGAGTGCGAGCGGCTTTTTTGTGGCAACAATTGGGGGGGAAGCGCTGGCATCTTATGCTGCACCGCCGTCATTATCAAAATATGGCCAGGAGACTATCGGCGTAAGCGCTGAACCCTGCGTTCAGTCAACTGTCGATTGATACGAGTTCTAGCCATTATTTGAACGCTAGATTAACGATTCCTGGAAAGATATTCTGGTCTGGATTCTAGGGGTTACCGTGTGTAGATCGTCAGATAGCGATTCTTCGATGGATTAGCAGGGTTTGCTGTAGAATTGAGCCTGCTTCCGAGCTGGTGCAGCACCTTGATTTTGTTGCGATTTACTAAGAGAGACTAGACCATGATTATATTTTTGCTTCTGCTTGCGGCGTTAATTGTCGCGTTTTCTGCCCTCAATATGTCGGTGCAAACCTGGTTGCTGGTAGCGAGTGTTGTGATGGCTATTGGAGTCATAACCGGCGTCAGCAATGTGTTGCTTTCTCTAATTGTATTGGCGGTAACGCTCACGTTGCTTGTGGTGCTGTTCTATGCACCGGGATTAAGAAAGAAGCTGATCACCGGCCCGCTCTATAAAATGGTCAAGCGCACCATGCCGCCTATCTCGCAGACCGAGCAGGAGGCAATTGATGCCGGTAGCGTTTGGTGGGATGCCGAGTTGTTTGCCGGAAAACCAGACTGGGACAAACTGATGTCTCAGCCAAAGCCCGAACTTAATGCCGAAGAACAGGCGTTTATTGATGGCCCGGTTGAAGAGCTATGCGCGATGTCTGATGACTGGGATATCAGCTATAACCGCAATGACCTGCCGCCAGAAGTTTGGCAATACATCAAAGACGAACGTTTCTTTGCGCTCAATGCCTCTAAAGATTTTGGCGGTTTGGGTTTTAGCGCCTACGGGCAATCATGTATCGTGCAAAAGCTCGCCACGCGCAGTGGAACTACGGCGGTAACCGTTATGGTGCCCAATTCTCTTGGTCCTGCTGAGCTCCTCTATCACTATGGAACTGATGAGCAAAAAGATTACTACCTTCCGCGTCTCGCTGTAGGAAAAGAAGTTCCTTGTTTTGGCTTAACCAACCCGTGGGCTGGCTCTGATGCGGGTGGTATGCCGGATAGTGGAGTGGTTTGTAAACAGATGTTTGAGGGTCAGGAAACTCTTGGATTCCGTGTCAATTGGGAAAAGCGTTACATCACATTGGGCCCGATATCTACGCTGCTCGGACTAGCGTTTAAAGCTTATGATCCGGACAAACTACTTGGTGAAGAATATGATTTGGGGATTACCTGTGTGCTGATTCCTACCGATACCGATGGGGTCACCATTGGCACACGGCATTTACCGTTAAATGCTTCTTTTCAAAATGGACCGAATTGGGGAAAAGATGTTTTTGTGCCAATGGACTGGGTGATAGGCGGTCAGGATCAGATTGGAAATGGCTGGAAAATGTTGATGGAATCGCTAGCGGCTGGGCGCGGAATCTCGTTGCCCGCTGCAGGAGCAGGCGCCGCAAAACTCGCGACTCGTACCAGCGGCGCATACGCCCGGATCCGTGAGCAGTTTGGCGTTGAAATTGGCAAGTTTGAAGGAATCGAAGAGGCGCTAGCGCGAATAGGCGGATTGACCTATCTGCTAGATGCAGGAAGAATTGTGGTGACAACCGCGCTTGGAATTGGAGAAAAGCCTGCAATTATCTCTGCAATTGTCAAACAACAATGTACAGATCTGTCGCGGATCGTGGTTAACCATGCAATGGATTTACACGGCGGCAAGGCAATATGTATGGGGCCTGGGAACTATCTCGCGCGTGCTTATCAACAAATCCCAATTGGAATCACTGTTGAGGGCGCAAATATTCTGACCAGAAGCCTCATTATTTTCGGTCAAGGCGCGATGCGCTGTCATCCTTATTTACTGAAAGAAGTGCATGCGGTTAATAATGAAGATACGGAGCAAGGCAAACGTGATTTTGACTCGACCATGGCTGATCATATTAAATATGTTATCGGTAACTGTTTGCGATCCATAGCGTTTGGTGTCAGTCGTGGTTACCTGGCGAGCGGCACTGGCAGTGGCGTAATTAATCGTTATAGCCGTCAGATAGATCACCTCAGCGCTTCGTTTGCCTGGGTGTCAGATATTACTTTGATGATTTTGGGCGGCGCATTAAAACGCAAAGAAATGTTGTCGGGCCGTTTTGCGGATGTCTTGAGTAATTTATATCTCGCGTCTTCGGCATTGAAAAGATTCAAAGACAATGGAGAAGATATCAAAGAGCAGCCGCTTGTTGATTGGGCTTGTCAGTATTCACTGTATCAAGCACAAGATGCTTTAGACGGCATTTTGCGTAACTTCCCAATGCCGTTTGTCGGGCCGATCTTGCGTGCTACTGTTTTCCCGACCGGGCGTTATATTCATCTGCCTGATGACAAGTTGAACCAGGCGGTGGCAGAGCTGATACAAGAGCCAGGTGCGGTGCGAGATCGCCTCACTGAAGACGTATTCTTGTCTGATCGTCCCGATGAAATTACGGCTCAGCTTGAGGAAGCGTTAACCCTGTCTATTGAATCTTATGATTTGCGCAAACGGTTGAAAAAAGCAGGGCATCAGCAAGACGCAGATGTTGGGTTTGAAGACTGGTTGAAGGCATTGCAAAGTGATCAGGTGATCACAAAAGAGGAAGCTGATTTGTTAAGCCGAACCAGAGAAATTACGAAAAGCGTTATCGACGTTGATGATTTTTCTCAAGAAATCGCTGGAGCAAAATCGGAAACAGGCAGACCTGCTGTGAGGGGAGCAGCATAGTGGCCGACTTCAAGAACGCCTCTATTTATCCGCAGAATGCCCTGCAAAAAGACCAGGGTAAGCTGGATATTATCGATCCCACAGCTTTTGGTAGTATCTCTGAGCTGTTCGTTGAGCGAGTAAAACGTACTCCGGATGCGGATGCTTATCTTGAATATAAAGATGCGCAATGGAAGACACGAAAGTGGTCCGATATCGGGGCGGATATAGCGAAGTGGAGAGCCGCCTTTGAATCGGAGAAACTGGAACTCGGCGAACGCGTGGCTATTCGTCTGCGAAATTGCATTGAATGGGTTTTATTTGACCAGGGTGCAATGTCTTCTGGGCATGTTGTTGTGCCGGTATATGCAGAAGATCGCGCGGATAATATTGCGTACATTCTTGATCAAACCTGTGCACGTGTTTTTCTGGTCGATACCTATGAGGACTGGATTACCATAGCGAACGAATCCGAATCATCGCTTGATTTTTTGCGCCGTGTGATTGTTTTATCGGGTGCGCTACCTGGAGACAATACTGATGAAAGGGTTGTTTCTTTGGAGCGTTGGCTGAGTCCGTTTAGCGATCAAAATCTGAAGCTTGAAGCACCCGCGCTGCCGCTAGATAATGGGCTGGCGACGATTGTGTTTACTTCGGGTACTACCGGTAAACCTAAAGGTGTAATGTTGTCTCACCAAAATATCTTGTCCAATGCTTATTCAGGGCTGCAAAGTGTTTTGGTTTATCCCAGCGACAGAATGCTGTCTTTCTTACCGTTATCGCATATGTTTGAGCGCACCATCGGATGCTATCTAAACGTTATGGCGGGCTCCAGTGTTGCTTTCAATCGATCCATTCCAGAGTTAATTGACGATATGGCGATGGTCAAGCCGACGGTTTTGATTACTGTGCCGAGAATATTCGAAAAAGCATATGGTGCGATCAAAACTCAATTGGATGAAGGCTCGGCAATTAAGCGTTGGCTGTTTAACACTGCAGTAGATCTGGGCTGGCAAAAGTTTCAGTCAGAGCAGGGTCGTGGATCTTCGGGTCTTGGGCAACTGTTGCTGCCAATTCTGGATAAGCTGGTTGGTGGAAAGGTGCGTCAGCGATTCGGTGGCAAACTGCGTTTTGTCATCAGTGGTGGTGCACCATTATCCGGAAAAATATCTCGCGTATTTGTTGGTCTAGGGATCGATATATTGCAGGGTTATGGATTAACTGAATCCGGTCCGGTACTGACGGTGAATACTCTGGAAAAGAACAAGCCTGACAGTATTGGATTACCGTTGATTGGCACCGAGTTAAGAATAGCAGAAACCGGTGAGTTACAGGCAAAAGGTCCTGGAGTGATGCTGGGGTATTGGCAAAACCCTGAAGCGACTAGTGAAACCATGACCGATGACGGTTGGTTGATGACCGGCGACGTAGCAACGATTTCGACCAATGGATTTATCGCGATCACCGGCAGAATAAAAGAGATAATTGTGCTTGCGACTGGAGAGAAAGTACCTCCTTCAGATATGGAAGCTGCGATTTGTGATGATCCCTTGTTTGAACAAGCCATGGTAATGGGAGAGGGACGAAGCTATCTGTCGGCGATTATTGTGGTGGATCCAACGATGTGGGACCGAGTTGCCGTTGCCGCCGGTTTTAGTAAAAGTAGTGAGCAAGACTTTACTTCAGAAAAAGTGCGGGAATGGGCAACCAAACGCGTGGCACAACTGGTAGATGATTTCCCAGGGTATGCCAATATCTATAAAGTGTGTTTAACCCTTGATCCATGGACAGTGGAGGAAGGTATTCTTACACCAACCATGAAACTGAAACGTCCGGTTATTCGCCAATTGTTTGCCGAGCACATTGCCGAAATGTATGAAGGGCATTAAACTGGTTTTGTATAACGCGGCTTATGCAGTTTTAATCTAATATTGATTATCAATCGATCACCTTTCGGCAGAAAAATGAGAAGGTTGTTGATTGCGTAGCCATGGCAGCGCGTGCAGAATAGACGATCGTTTTAAGTCTACCGTCAGATGTCCCTGTTTCTATTGTTTCCGTATCGACTGTAATGCAGGGCATATCCCCGAATAAAAATGGCTTTGCCGAAAGCGGCTGGATTGGTGTCCGCGAGTCATTACCATTTTGCATTTCTACCTCGTTGTTTGGTGTTTTATTTGGTGTAGCTGCAGTCGCAAGCGGATTCTCCGTTGCGATGAGCCTTGTTATGAGTGGTGCTACTTTTAGTGCCACTGCGCAGTTTGCAGCGCTGCAGTTGTGGGTTCATCCGTTACCGCTTGGATCCATTTTGTTGTCAGTTTTTCTTGTCAGTAGTCGCAATATCTTGCTTGGTTTATCTGTGAGTAACTATATGGATGGCAATTCTTTACTCGCTCGATTTTTGTGTTTAGGACTGCTATCTGATCCGGCGGTAGTGATGATTTTGCGTGAAAAGCGTTCAATTAATAATTTGGGATACGCATTTGGGTATGGCGCTGCACTGTGGTGTAGTTGGATGATTTCAGTTTGGTTGGGATTTACATTTTCTAACTTATTTGTCGAAGCGAATCTGAATGCGTTGAGTTTTGCTGGTCCTTTAGTTATGGCAACGATGATGATGTTGTTTATAAAAAGCGGCAGAGGACAGGTTGGCTGTTGGGCTGTTTCTGGGCTGGTTGCTCTCGGTATGGCGCTTTTGGATTTTCAACCGTATATCATTCTTCCGACTGCCGTTATTGCGGGCGTGATTCTGGTTTTAATTCAGTTTGAAATGCGAAAGGTCAAATGAACAAGCTGGCAGACGTCGGCGTCGTCCTGCTGCTTATTGCTGTTGTTGTCTATTTGACGAGAATTTCAGGTTATTTTCTCGGCCAACGGCTTCGCCATATTGGTAGATTGCGTCCGGTGTTGGAGGTGTTGCCAGGTTGTGCAATGATGGCGCTTATTGTGCCTGCGGTGGTGCATGGATCGTTAGTAGAGTTTACGGCTTTGGTGTTTGTTATTACAGTTATGTGGCGTCAGGATAATATTGTGTTCGCGACATTTGGCGGTATAGTAATCTTGTTTATTGGTGAGCCAGCGTTTGTCTGGATGCAATCGAATTTTTCCTAAGGGAACGCTTAATGTTTAATGCTGGATCGGCAAATCGCGCTTACCTGCTACTTGTCATTACCACGCTATGTTGGGGAGGAAATGCTGTTTTTGGTCGGCTGGCGGTGGGAGAGATTTCTCCAATGCTGGTGGTTGCGTTGAGATGGGCTGGAGCCGTTTTATTGTTGCTGATGTTTGCCAGAAAAAAACTGGTTCGCGATTGGCCGATCTTAAAACCCAGAGTGTTGTATTTGTCTACCATGGGGGCGATAGGATTTACGATCTTTAATGCTTTGTTCTACGCGGCTGCGCATAGTACGACAGCATTAAATATTGGCATTATCCAGGGTGGGATCCCTGTGTTCGTCTTACTTGGAATGTTTCTATTCTATCGAATCACTATTACTTACCTGCAGATGCTCGGCGTTTTAATCACGCTTACAGGTGTGCTGCTGGTTGCAAGTAGCGGAAACCCGATGGTTTTATTGCAATCGGATATCAACAAAGGGGATTTGTTAATGCTAATCGCTTGCTTTTGTTATGGCGCTTATGCGGTTGGACTGCGTGAAAAACCGGATGCTTCTGCGATGGCGATTTTTACCCTTATGGCCATTGCAGCGCTGATCACTTCACTTCCTTTTGTTGCGGTTGAATATTTCTCGGGGCAATTTCAAGGGCCAACGACGAAGGGCTGGTTTATCATCGGTCTGATTACCCTGTTTCCATCTTTTATTGCCCAACTTTGTTTTATACAGGGTGTTGCCATTCTCGGCCCAGGAAGGGCGGGGGTGTTTGTGAATTTGGTGCCGGTATTTGCTTCAATATTTGCAGTAATCCTTCTTGATGAACATTTTCGGAATTACCATGCCTTGTCACTTGCCCTCGTATTGGGCGGTATCTGGCTTTCGGAAAAATTCAAACGTGTAGAGTCATAGGTTTGTAAATCCTTGTTTCTGATTGCCTAGCTATAACCTGCCGCTGGGTTGTCCCATTACACTGCGAACAACCCGCACGATTTCACGAATACAAGATATTCGCGGGTACCCTTGTCTAAGTATTGCCGAGATTTGTCTTGTCGGACGCGGGCCGGAAAATCGTCTGTATTGAACTCCATCGTTCGGGATGTTTTTATCATCAAACGGAATTGCCAGTTCTGGTATGAGAGTAATACCGACACCATTGGATACCATGTATCGCAAAGTCTCCAAACTGGTTGCGCGAAAACGTTGGTCCTCATCTGCGCCGGCAGCAAAACAATATTGCATGGTGTCATCGCGCAGACAATGACCGTCCTCCAGGGTCAGGACGTGTTGTCCTTGCAGGTCTGAGAGTTTAGTGGTTTTCTTAGTTTGCAGTGGATGGCCAGGCGGCGTTGCAAGCCAAAGCTCTTCCATAAATAAATCAAAGCGGTCAAAGGGTGCCATTTCGTCACGCCAGGGTAGCACTAGAAGATCAAGTTCACCCCGATCCAGTTGTTTTAACAAGATTTGGGTTTGCTGCTCGTGCAAATAAAATCGAACGCTGGGTAGTGCGTCAGACAGAGCGTTCATGATCCTGGATAGTAAATAAGGCGCAACGGTAGGCACCAAACCCAGATGCATATCACCAGATAGCGGGTCCAGGAGAGCGGCGGCATGACGTTCAAAATCTTCGGCTTGGGAGAGTATATCCCGAGCTCTGGCGGCGAGCTGTTCTCCTGCCGGGGTCATCATGATGTGATGACGATTCCGCTCTACCAGGGTAATACCAATATATTCTTCGAATTTTTTAAACTGGCCGCTGAGCGTAGGTTGACTAACAAAACATGCTTCTGCGGCATTGCTGAAATGGCGATGGGTATCAATCGCTACGAGATACTGGAGGTCCTTTAAGGTGATCATCTAATCACAATAGAGTAAAGGCCAATATTGTTATCAGACGGAAAAATATCGTATGACACCTGAGGGATCTGTGTAAAATTTTGGGCCAATTAGTGGCCGCTAAAACTGATCGCGCGATATTGTCCCTGGTTATCCATTTCGAATACTTCTCCAATTTGGGGGTGTCTCAACGGTCCTCCTCGATGGTCTTCTAGCAGATTCTGTTCGGAGACATAAGCGATATATTCCGTTTGATCATTTTCCGCAAATAAATGATAAAAGGGCTGGTCCTTCACAGGACGCATATCAGCAGGAATGGATTCGTACCATTCATCGGTGTTGTCGAATACCGGGTCAACATCAAATACGACGCCACGGAAATCATAAATGCGGTGTTTGACCACCTGACCAATTTGGAATTTAGCTGAACGAATCATTTCTGCCAGGTTTCCCATTTAAAACTGTAATGGATTTATTGTAGCATTTTGTTGAAACCGTCTCGACCGTCTCATTATGGCGCGGATTCAAGCATTCTGCTTAAGACCAAATTTCTCTGAAAAATCAGTATGTCTATCCACGACTAGCAGCTCGTTTATTGGATAAAGTCATCGCCGATTACAACAACGTTGTCTTTGCTATTCGTCGCTTTACAGAGACTCTACGGTTTCGATCTGATAATTCAGGTTGACACAGAAACCAGATTTGATGCACCATTAATTTATGGGGTAGCGATCGCCCCGTGAGGCGTAAGCTTAAGTTTCGCATCCGCTAATTACTTTCTCAATCTTTAAGAAAAAGGAGGATGCGCTATGCCATCACCAACTGAAATTACTTTTAGCCAGCTGTCTCGATTGTTGGGAACACCAACTGCGCCGATCCTGATCGACGTGCGCATTGATGAAGATGTCGCACTTGACCCCCAGCTGATTCCCACTGCCCGCCGCTTTCGGTTTGATCAAATGGATGCATTGGCCCCGGGTCTGCTAGGTAAAAAAGCGGTTGTTTATTGTCAAAAAGGCAAGAAAATAAGTCAGGGAGCAGCTGCTGTCCTGCGTCATCACGGTATTGAAACAGAGACTCTTGAAGGCGGGCATTTTGCATGGCGAGATGCAGGTCTGCCATTGATACCAATTGAAGTTTTGCCATCTTTGAATTCGAATGCCCATAGCGTTTGGGTAACTCGACACCGTCCAAAAATTGATCGTATTGCTTGCCCCTGGTTAATAAGGAGGTTTGTTGATCCCGAAGCGCGTTTTTTATTTGTTGCCCCCGCCGAAGTATTAGCGGTTGCTGAGAAATTTAACGCCATCCCATTCGACACAGATGATTTGTTTTGGAGTCACCGTGGCGACAAATGTACCTTTGATACGATGGTCGATGAGTTTCGGCTGGAGCTTGCGCCGCTCAGGCATATGGCTGAAATTGTGCGTGGAGCGGATACAGGAGATTTAACGTTATCGCCACAATCAGCGGGGCTATTATCCATTTCACTTGGTCTGTCTCGTATGTACCGTGACGATATAATGCAATTGGAGGAGAGCATGGGAGTCTATGACGCTCTTTACAGATGGTGTAGGGATGCGACATCTGAAACCCATGCCTGGCCTCACGGCAATGGATAACCGCAATAATGCAGTGATCCAAGATAGTGCGTCTTCTGAGTCAGTCACGCAGCAACCGTCGGTGGCCGACGCTGCATGGGTTTGGCTGAGGATTGGTTTGCTTTCGTTCGGCGGACCTGCGGCGCAAATGGCGCTAATGCACCGTGAACTAGTCGAAGAGCGAAAATGGTTGGATGAGCAAACATATCTCAACGGCTTGAGCTTTTGTATGTTGCTCCCCGGGCCTGAAGCAATGCAGCTTGCAACTTACGCTGGCTGGCGATTTCACGGCACGCTGGGTGGTTTGATCGCTGGTTTATTGTTTGTTCTACCAGGCGCCATTGTCGTTATAACGCTAGCGCTCATTTACGTGTTGCTCGGAAATGTGCCTTTGGTGATGATTTTGTTTGTTGGAATCAAGGCTGCTGTACTGGTCATTGTACTGGAAGCGCTATTTAAGATTTCAAAGCGGGCGTTGGACAAACCCATCTATTGGATTATCGCGGCGGTCTCTTTCATTTCGATTTTCTTTTTGTCTTTACCTTTTCCGTTGATTGTTCTGGGCGCCGGGGTATTTGGGTTTCTCTTTGGTGGGAGTGATTCGATTCAGCAAGCTGACAATGTCGGCAGTCGGCAACCAATGAGTCGGTTAGTTAAAACTGTGTTGGTCTGGTTGGCAATATGGATACTACCTTTGTATTGCGTTTCGTTATTTGCGCCTACTACACTACTCACAGAAGTTGGACTGTTCTTCTCAAAGCTTGCGGTGGTAACCTTTGGCGGTGCTTACGCTGTACTGGCATATATGGGACAAGCGGTCGTGCATCAGTTCGGTTGGTTGACCGCGGGAGAAATGATGGATGGTCTGGGTCTTGCAGAAACAACCCCGGGACCACTGATTCTTGTGACTGAATTTGTTGGTTTTATAGCCGGCTTTCGTGACGGTGGAATTGGCTTGGGTATTGTCGCGGCTTTAATCGCTCTTTGGAGTACATTTGTGCCTTGTTTTCTCTGGATCTTTGCGGGCGCGCCGTATATTAACTGGATAGGAAATCAACCGAAGCTTCGCGATGGGTTACGCGCAATTACCGCTGCGGTCGTTGGCGTGATTTTGAACCTTTCCATTTGGTTTTCATTGCATGTGCTGTTTAAACAGGTTGAGTTTGAGCAGCGTGGGATTTTCACACTATGGAAACCTGTTCTCGCATCGTTCGAACCGATGGTATTTGCGCTAACTTGTTTAAGTGCGGTGTTGCTGTTTCTCTGTCACCGGTCGGTTTCTTTGGTTTTGTTGGCCTCTTCTACGGCAGCGGTAGTCGGAGCCTATCTATTGCAGTGAAGCATAGAAAGCTAAGCCTTGCTCAACTGCTCCCGTAGCGATTTCAAGTCTTCAATCGGTGCGGAGAATTCAGATTCGTTACATATATAGGCGACAACTTTTCCGGGTATAGCTTTCTTTTCCGCTAATTTATCTGGCAGCCCGCTAATATTTTCCGCGATAAGGTAAATCGAATGCTGCGGCATAAAAGATTGGTTTAGCTGATTTAGCCACGGGCGCGCGTCGCTTTCCTTGCCTCTGATAATGATCGTTCGGCAGTTGGTTTCTGAATCCAGCAGCGCAGAGGTAAGACTGGCAAATCTTGAGGAGCCTCTTACAATTCCTCTGCCATACAGTTTTAAAGTTCTGTCAGCAGCTTCGATATAAGACCGTTTTGAAAGTAGCACTCCTGCTTTATATAGCACTGCCGCAGCAATGCCGTTTGAAGAAGGAATAGCATCATCTGCTCCAGGTTTTGGGCGATGTAGTAGCTCTTCGTGATCGTGGGGTGTGAAAAAGAATCCTCCTAAGTCTCTGTCTTCAAAGTGTTCTAACATGGCGTCGCAAACAGCGACAAGAAACGCGGCGTTGGAGGTTTGCCATTTTACTTGAAGCAGCTCGAGCACGCCCTCTGCTAAAAATGCATAGTCGTCCAGAAAGCCACTTATTTGTGTTTGCATTTCTCTGCTGGTGACGAACAAGCGATTATTTTTCCAATGAACAGTGCGAACAAAGTCGAGCGCTTTTTCTGCCGCAGCAACTGCGTCATGGTCGTTCAAACGTCGACCGCTTCGCGCCAGGCCTTTGATCATCAAGCCATTCCATGAGGTCAGTACTTTGTCATCCAGATTGGGATGGATTCGATCGTCTCTGCGCTGTTCTAATTTATCCAACGCGCCGTTTAGTACGTCATCATCCAGACTATCCGGTAGTTCACTTTCGGCTTCCTGGTTGACATTAAAATGCCATTTGCCATCAAAGTTTGGCTCGCCAAATAAACCGAAATACTGTTCGATTTTGTCGTACTCAGGTTCGCTGAGTATGGCTCTCAAATCGGTCTCACTCCACACATAGAACTTTCCTTCCACCCCTTCAGAATCTGCATCCGATGTCGAAGAAATTCCGCCCGATGGCAATTGCATTGTGTTGATTGTCCATTCGACGGTCTGGGTCACAATCTTTTTATACAGTGGGTTTTTAGTTAAGCAGTAGCCATCGGCGTAAAGAGTGAGCAGTTGCGCATTATCGGATAACATTTTTTCAAAGTGTGGAATCTTCCATTGTTTATCCACGGAGTACCGAAAAAAGCCACCGCCGATTTGGTCGAACATGCCACCCAGAGCCATTTTGCGAAGCGTCTTATTTGCCATCGCCAAACTGACTTTGTGGTGCTCCCTTTTTGCAGCGGTATGTCGCAGCAACAAATCGACCTGAGTGGGATGTGGAAATTTTGGCGCATTGCCAAAACCACCATTTACAGCATCAAATCGCTCCTTTAAAGCTTCTACGCCCCTATCCAATGCGGAGATCGCTTCGGGACGCTCTGCGCCACCCACTGGATTGAGCTTATTCAGTGCGCTACGAAACGAGGTGACGTGCGAATCCATCTCTCCTTTGTTCGCCGCATAATGAGCGACAACACTGTTTAAGATATCGCCAAAACCGGGCAGCCCCTGGCGAGGTGAGGGAGGAAAGTAGGTTCCGGCAAAAAATGGCGCATGACCCTTTGGTGTCAAAGCCAGTGTCAGAGGCCAGCCGCCGGAGCGGTCATTCAGCATTTGATGGGCAACCTGGTAAATTTTATCAAGATCAGGTCGTTCCTCACGGTCGACTTTCACACAGATAAAGTTGTCATTCATCGTTTCGGCTAAGGCGTCATTTTCAAAGCATTCATGGGCCATGACATGGCACCAGTGACAGGCTGCATAGCCGATTGAAACAAGCAGCGGTTTATCGGTTTTTCTCGACAGTTCTAGTGCTTCCGGACCCCACGGGTACCAGTCGACAGGGTTTTCGGCATGTTGCAATAAATAAGGGCTAGATTCCTTGGATAATCGATTTGGCATTTTTCGCTTTTGTAACCTGCACTATTAAAATATTGAGTTAAAAAGTTCTACTACTCAGTTCAATTGAACGCTCCGTTTCTGACATAATCCACGTTCGCGAGAAAATAGTTTTTCACGATGGATCCGGCCTAACGGTCCCGAGAAACGCATCATAATAATTGTCCGTTGTGATTGTTTGCTTTTTCCAAGAATTACGCCTTGATAGTGTTCTCGGAAATTCCGTGTTACCAAAAAATAATCCATCGAAGGTTCTATTTCATTGACTAAACTCGCTTACTTAAGAATTAAGTAACGCCATTTTGTGATATTAATTTGATTGTACATCCAAATTTTGACCCCGTTGCAGTTTCCATCGGACCAATCTCGGTTCACTGGTATGGGTTGATGTATTTAGCAGGTTTCGTCACCGGACTCATGCTCGGGAGGTATCGAGCAAACCGTCCCGGATCGGGTTGGGATCCGGATGAAATTATCGATTTCCTTTTTTATATCGCGATAGGAACCATTGCCGGTGGCCGGCTCGGCTATGTGCTTTTTTACAATTTGCCGTACTATCTGCAACATCCTTTGGAAGCGTTTTTTATATGGGATGGTGGAATGTCATTCCATGGAGGATTGTTGGGCGTGATCGCCGCTTTTTGGTACTACGCAGTTAAGACCAAACGTCATATTCTTACCGTGGCGGACTTTATTGCGCCATTGGTTCCCACAGCGTTATTGTTTGGGCGGTTGGGGAATTTTATAAATCAGGAGCTTTGGGGGAGAGCGACTGATCTACCTTGGGGCGTTCTGTTCAGCACAATGCCTGATGCACCCCGCCATCCGTCGCAGCTTTACGAGGCTGTATTGGAAGGGCTGGTGTTGTTTGTCGTGTTGTGGATTTACTCGGCTAAGCCAAGAGTCGCTGGTCGAGTCTCCGGGTTATTTTTGTTGGGTTACGGCGTGTTTAGATTTCTGGTGGAATTTGTCCGGGAACCAGATGCGCATCTTGGTTCAGTGCTATTCGAATGGGTGAGCATGGGGCAATTATTGAGTTTACCGATGATTTGTATCGGCTTATGGCTATTTTTACGAAGGGGTGTTGCTAAATAGTGCTTTTTGGCAAAAAGACCAAGCTCCGATTTGTATTCAGTGAACAGCAAGATAAGATATTCTATAATATAGAGATATTTGATTTAGGGGACAGAGGTATGTTGTTGAATTTAAAACAGAATATTGTTAATGCTGCCAGCGAGCAGCGTCGTTTAAAAACTAAGCACGCACCCAGAAGAACGCGTTTTCTACGAGTGGGATATTTAAGTGTTGCGTTGATATTAACGGCGAATGTGATCGTGCCAACGAATACGTCGTTAGGCAATGCTTTTGCTGCTGATATTCAGAAATGCCAGGATGCTGACGGCAATTGGCACTATGGAACCCATGCCTCTTTTTTGTGTGGCGATGGTGATATTGATCAACTTGATGCCACTGGAACCAAAACAGGTGTGGATAAACCACCGCCATCTGCCGAAGAGCTCAAGAAAATAGAGGATCAAAAGACGGCGATTGAGCAAGCAAAACTGAGTAAGAAACAGCAGCGCGAAAGCGATCTTGAGATCATCCGCACCTATGGTTCCGAGGAAACGATTATTTCGACCCTTGATCGTAAGCTTGAATCTATAGACAAGAATATCCAAGTCACTCGGAAAATAAAAGAAGGGACGCTGAGTGATCTTGAGAAACTGAAAAAGTTAAAGCAAACCAAGAAAAATAAGGCTTTTGTAAAAGAACGTGAGGATGCGATTAAGTCTTATAACAGGGTAATCAGAAATAATTTGACGATGCGAGAGCAGCTCTCAGAGCAATATATAACAATATTGTCTGACTTTCGTGAGGCGCATGGCCGGATATACACGAAATGATAGGGGTTAGAAGGTAGTCAGTTTCCCTGGAAAGCTGGCACCTTCAACAATCAGCGACTGTTTAAGTCCAGCAATCTCTGCACTTCAGGCTGGTAAAGAGCTAGGTGGCGTTGAGTTGCAGCAAAGTAGCGTCGGTAAGCGATTGAATTTTCGAATTTGATAGCTTTCCCAGCAGTACAAATTGCAAACCATTTTTGCTCCAGCTCCGATAGTTCAGTCCATGGCTCTCGCCCGCAACTACCTCACTATCCGTTGCAGCCTTGTTTTTCATAATACACAGTGCAACTGGCAGCCCTGTTTGTGGCAGGTAGGCGAGTTGAATCAAGGGATTACCGTTCACCTGCAATAGTTGGCCACGCCGAAAGGTCACTCCTTGCTCACTCAAATCAGGAATCGGGGTTACCTGTCCAAGGTTTTCCTCGATCATTTGTGCCAGAGCGGGTGCATCAATTGGTCCGGCAACGTCGACAGTCGGGCGGACATAAAGTTGTTGATAGTTCGCGACTTGAGCAACCCAACTTTCGGTAAGCAGATGCGAATCTGCCGAAGGTTTGGACAAAACGGATCCGATAAAGAGTCCGAACCCAAGCACTGCGAGAGCGCCCACCGCTTGCCCCCAAAGCCCTGCTGTGGGTTTGGTCACATTCGGCGAGAGATACTTCGAAGCTAAATCCGGTTTCGGGGTTTCGAGTAACGGTGCCATCACCTCTTGATAAGGGATCGCGCTTCGCTCAAACTCTGCCAACAGCTTCTGCGCCTCCGGTGTTACATCGATCCATTGTTTAGTTGTCGCCCTTTCTGAGTCAGACAACGCGTTGTCAGCAAATGCTAAAACCCTTGCTTCTTCGGCTTCTGTAAGCGTATTCGTCATATGTCTTGTTACCTAAGTGGTTAGATTAAATATCGCTAATTCGTGTCTAGTTGAAGAGCAACTCCAATAGACATAATCTAACAAGCTGGGCGAGAAAAAACGCATATCGAAGTTGTTAAGCTTCGCCCTGTGTTGCGACAACCGGCCGCGAGTACTGCGCGACATTTTCATTTTAATTTGTCTTGCTTTTGAGATTGGGTGCCAGAACTTTGCAGGGATTTCCCTCGCTTGTCGATTGCATCGGGTGCCTCAAGATTTGACGCTAATGCCTGCCTTGCTCTGGCCAGGCGGCTCATCACTGTGCCTTCGGCGATATCCAAAATCTCAGCAGTCTGCTGGTAACTATATCCTTCTACATAGGCCAATAAAACGGTTTCTCTCTGGTTTTCGGGTAAGTTCATTATTCTCTCTAACACTTGTCGAAAGAAAATATTCCCTTGATGATGGCTTCCGATCCGACTCTCCAGGCTTTCCACATCGACGAAACCTTTTCCCTGGCGAATTGCTCTGGATCTTAACTCGTTTTTCCAGGTCGAGCTCATGATTCGAAATGTCCAGGCATCAAGCTTTGTTCCTGGCTGAAACTGTTGCCATTTTGTGAGGGCTTTTTCACAGGTAATTTGCAGCAAATCATCTGCATCAGATGAAGACGGTGTGAGAACGCGAGCGTACCGAACTAGCCGAGGCAGTAGCTCAGTCAATCCACTCCGTATTTCGGCTTCTGCACTCGGTTGATTCACAGGGAGCAAAAATTTATGCAGTTTTGATGGAATAATTTCCAAACAGAGGTGTTAACCGAATAATTATAACCAAACCAGGTAAACATCAATGTACAAAAATCTTCTTTCAGCAATTATTGTTGGCACTTCTATCTCCCTCTCTACGAGTGCTGTCTTGGCACAAAATGACAGTAAAGCACCTGCAGATGCTAGCGCTTATATCGTCTCTCCGGCAAATGGCGCGACCGTTAGTAGCCCTGTGACCGTAGTATTTGGTCTCAAAGGTATGGGAGTAGCCCCGGCCGGCAGCAACATAGAGAATACAGGACATCACCATCTAATCATAGATGCCCCTCTGCCGGATACCGCCCAAGGAATACCAGCAGATGATAACCACGTACATTTCGGAAAAGGTCAGACTGAGACAACGGTGGAACTTGCCCCGGGAGAGCACACGCTGCAGCTGCTATTAGGGGATTGGAAACACGTCCCACATGACAATACCGTCGCATCCGAAGTGGTAACGATAACTGTCAAATAATGACATAAATGCAGAATAGTTGATGGCCAGGACTGATTTCGACGAAAGCGGCGGTCATCAACTTTCCTGTCTGCACATCAAGAAAAGCCGAAAAATGTTGAAGCTGACTCAGGCGACTGATCTGTAGCGGCATTATCTGGCATATCGAACCCTGGCATTTAGTGAGCCAGGGGACATAGGTGTAAGTTCAGAAGTTCACTATCGATTTTCGAGACGGCTAAAGTCCAGCAAGCCATACTCTGTGGTGTTTTCAGCTTTTAGTGCCAAATGAAGGCGATCGCTATATGCCCAGAAGCGCTTGTCGGTGCGTCTGATTCCAAAATCTGTTTTTAGTTGTGCGTAACTACTTTCTGAAGATAGCGACATCAAGCGATCAATGAATGCCTGCCGGTCGGCATAATTCACAGTAAAGAATGCATTTGGGTAGGTACCAACCATGCCGGCGAGAACCGAGACAGTATTTTCGGCTGGCGCTAAGGTCTTCGCCTCTCGAAATACAGATGTGATATTGAGATGTGCGTTATTTCGCATCAGAGTGATATCGGTGAAGTATTTCTTATCTTTATCTTGGAAACGAATAAAAGTCACTTCCGGCAGATGTTGTGTTCCAAGGCCCGAAAAGGTGGAGAGCTTTTTTAGCTGGGAGACAAGCGAACGATCGCTGATCTGATCAAGGGATCTTCGTTTTGAGTTGGCAGAACCAAGTCGTTTCCCGAGTAGGTCAAATAATTCGAGTTTCGGGTTGGCGGTTTTGTAATTGACGTTCGGTTCCATATCAGATTCAAGCATCTCATCGGTCAACATCGTCATCATGTGAACCCGTTCTTTATTATTATCCCGATACCAGTTTTTCCACTCCTTTGCGCGCGTCTCGCTGGGTAGCAATCCAAGAAAACTCATTTCGCCATCAAGCCTCAGAAAGTCCATATAGAGTCTTGTCGTCAGCTGATGTCCATAATTTCCGTAGACGTCGTATCCCGCAACTAACAGGTAGTGGATACGCTCCAGCAGTGGATAGCTGATGAGCCAGGCAGTCTGCGGCGGATTACCCAATAGCCCTTTTTCAACGCTTGCACTATTAAAGTGTCGGTAGATCGTAAGTGCAGCGTTCTGATTGTTCTTATCGCCATCCCACACTATGTCTAAAGTTGGTCGGTTGTCGTCACCGAACTGCTTGCGCATAAATTTGATTCTGCCGCGAATTGCTTCACGTTGTTTGATGGCATACTTAAACCAAGCAGTTATCGGTAGATAAATATCGCCAGAAGCGGCGGGTAGGTCGAAGGCGTCAAGATTAAACTCGACGGCTTCAGACAAGGCAGTGTTTTGCGCAACATCGGGATCCACAAAGAACACCCAAAAATGATCACGAATGACGTTTAACGCGACCTGGCCACGGCAGACTGAACCTTTGATATAGCTGCCGATTGTAAAATGCGCCTCGTCCAGCATGAATTTGTATCGAGACTGCATAGGTAGCTGGGCAAAGGTTGCGAATGGATTGGCGGCAAGCTTTGGTCGGTAACCGGGCAGTTTCTTCACTTCAAAGTCGGCGTCATAGAATAATGACTTCCAGCGCTCCATGCGTTTTGGGTTGAGTGCATAGGGCAGGTGGGACTTTGCGACGATGGTTTCTAACTCGGGCACAATCCGGTAGTAAACCCTGTCCACATTTGGGTTTGAAAAAGGGCGCCGAGTGGCAATAATCTGGACCGGTTCTCCAGGAGGTGTGGAAGATCTTACGATTTTGAAAAACTGACGGTCAGAGATGTCGTCAAAATAAAGATGCCCTAAAAATAGGTGTTCATAAATATATCTGCTGGACAGCTGAGCTTTAAGATCATCATTGTTTAAGAGTGATTCCCAGTCGGCGATGGAATGGCTGTATCGTTTATCAAGCGCAGCCCTGGGGGTATAGGTTGCACCCTGTTCAATCCACTTCTTTAAAATGGATTGTTTGCTATCTTCAATACCGGGTAATGCGTAGGGCATTCCCCAGAGCGGGTTCTGTTTAGAGTGGGCTGCCATTTCCGAATCAGCAGGGCAAGATTCCTCTCGCCCGAGATTTAGAGTGAAGTCTTCACTAAGAATCGGATCGGTCGGCAGGGGATGTCGCTCTTTAAGCGCAAGCAGCTGATACATCGTGCTTGCTTCCCTATTCGCTTCTGGTGTTGATTCACGCTCATTCAATACAGAATGGAATCCGCGTTGTCTCCATTCATCCAAAGTTTGCGCGTCCTCATAGAGACGGCTTGGGGTCGAGGATCTTAATCTGGACTTGTGATAAATCTTTTGATTGCTAGCGCCGCGCATAACGCCTTCTATAGAAGTAAGTTTCATTTGACATGAAGCGTCGTAGCAGCCATGGCAAACCACACAGCGGTTATCCAGTATTGGTTTAACTGCGCTCCAGTAGTCTATTTGGTCGTCAGACAATTTAGCTACAGTCCGATCTTTCGGTGCAGCGGGACCGTATTTTTCTTCGAATTCGCTAATCCCGAAAGTTGCACATCCGGTCAGAATGAAAAAGAACAGCAGTATCGAGTAGAGTGGCCGACGGGCAGGCATAAATAGCTGTGGTGTTGCATGAAAACGAATGAAGGATAGTGAACAAAATGGCGACAGTAATCAATGTACAAATGCCGAAGAAATCCCATTGTCTGGCGTTCGAAATGGAAAACAATACACCGAGTTCCCTGTTGGAATGTAGTGTGATTGCGGGTACATGAGTACGAAAAATGCGACTTTCCAAGTTGTCAAAATGTTGCCATTTAAAGACACAATTTATTTCGCTTTTTTAACTTCAGAAAGGGTTTTAAAACGTTCTGAAAGAGTATAATGCGCTTCGGAATTTGGTGAATCTTCGCTTTATTTTCAATAAGTTAGTTAAATAAACAGCGTTAACCCATTGATTGGAAAATAGAATCTGAATGCGGCTCAAAAAATTAAAGGTTTCCGGTTTTAAATCATTCGTCGATCCTACTGATATTCGCCTGCCCGGAAACCTGGTTGGCGTTGTTGGACCTAACGGATGTGGTAAGTCAAATGTGATCGACGCAGTACGTTGGGTCATGGGCGAGGCTTCTGCAAAGATGCTCCGTGGCGACAATATGCTTGACGTCATATTCAATGGTTCTTCAGCGCGTAAACCGGTTGGTAAAGCCTCGGTGGAACTGATATTTGATAATAACGATGGCAAAGCTGGTGGCAATTTTGCGCAATTCGCCGAGATATCCATAAAACGGACGTTGAGTCGCGATGGGCAATCGCTCTATTTCATTAATAATATTAAATCCCGACGTAAGGATGTGCTGGATTTATTCCGCGGCACCGGGTTAGGGCCAAGATCCTATTCCATCATCGAGCAAGGCATGGTGAGTCGAATTGTCGAAGCACGACCGGATGATCTCCGCGTTTTTGTTGAAGAAGCTGCCGGCACCTCTCGATATAAAGATCGTCGGCGTGAAACCGAAATCCGTATTAAACACACGCGTGAGAATCTCGACCGGGTTGCAGATATCCGCAATGAGTTAGAAAAGCAATTGCGACGTCTGCAGAGACAATCCTCCGCTGCACGTCGTTATAAAGTTCTTAAAGATGAAGAACGCCAGGTAGATGGGCAGCTACAGCTGTTGAAGCTGAAAGCGTTTGAGAATCAGCTGCAGGAACAGGACAGAATATCTGCGGAACGCGAAAATGCGCTGGAAATGGCGCTTGCTGCGCAAAGAGAAACTGAATCTGATTTAGAGCGAACCCGCCAGCAACAGTCAGAAAGCCAGGAGCAAAATAGCCAGGTACAGCAAGATTTCTACGGCATTGGTGCTGAAATCAAAAACATAGAGCAACGCATTGAGCACTTGGTAGAAACCAAGCAACGGCAGGGTGAAGAAATCGAGCGGTTGCAGCAGCATCGGTCAGAACGAGAGCGAGAGCTGGAGTCTGATCGGGAACGATTGCGGCAGTACGAAAAAGATGTTGAAGCATTGATGCCTGAACTCTCGGTTTTGCAAGAGCAACTTGCCGAAGCTGAAGAAGCGCGTGCTCAATCAGACCGGCGTTTGCAGGAATGGCAATCAGATTGGGAGGCTTTTAACAGAGAAGCCGAGGAACCGGTTCGACAGCAAGAGGTGCAGCGAGCGCGGATTAATCAGTTTGAGCAGCATATGACGCAAGCGACCCAACGCGAAGAGAAGCTGCAGGTGGAGCTGCTGGGTTTTCAGGAGCATTTATCTAGCACCGGGGTTGGCGATCTACGCGACAAAGTTGCCGAACATGACCGCAATGTTGAACAGAAAGAGAACTCATTCAGTCAGTCGGAACAACAAATTCAGGGGCTGAGAGATTCTATTACAGAGAAAAGAGGACAGTTTTCTGATCTGAAGGCTCGACAGCAGGAGGTTGCTTCGAGATTGCAATCTTTGCGTGAAATCCAGATCGCGGCCCTTGGCGGTGATGATGAAGCAAAGGAATGGCTCGGCAGTCGAAACCTGTCCGATAGTTCCAGATTAGCTGCAAAAATAAAAGTCGATAGTGGCTGGGAACAGGCTGCAGATCGTGTGCTAAATGGATTTTTAAAAGCAGTTTGTGTTGATACGGATTCTGTCTCTCTGGATGGCGAGACGCCGGATGCAACGCTTTCTCTGGTAACGACGAAACCAACAAAGGTTTTGCCATCGCACTCTAAGCACGCAAAACTTATCGATAAAGTGACCGCTGATAATTTTGATTTGTCGTCACTCTTATCAGATGTTTATATTGCAGAGACCTTGCAGCAAGCAATTCAGATGCAGTCTGAGCTGTTTTCAAGAGATTATGTTGTGACCAGAGACGGTACACTGCTTGGCGCTAACTGGATAAGCTTTGCCAGTAAAGGTCAAATGGAAACTGGCGTGTTGGTGAGAGAAGAAGAAATCAAACAATTGGATACTCGACTCTCTGAGATTGAGATTGAACTCAGTCGTTATGAAGAAGAGATTGAGCAGCTGGAGTCTGAACGCAATAATGTTGAATCGAATTTGCGTGAACAAAGAGACGAGCTAAATCGGTTGCGAGCTGAGAAAACATCTCTACACAATCAGTTAGGTCGTGAAGAAGCGCGCGCCCTTGAAGTAGAACAGCGTTCGCAGCAGGTCACAATCGATATTCAAGAGCTGGCGTCGCAGGTTAAGAATGACACCGACCAGATTAGCGAAGCACAACAGCTTCTGGCAGCGGCTGAAGAGCAAGGCGCCGTATTGAGTGATCGACGGTCAGCGTTGGAAACACAAAAGCAGGAGATTGAACATGAAATCTCCTCAGTACGCAATAATCTCAATCAGTTAAGAGAGCAGCATCATGGTAAGCAGCTCCAGAAGCAGAGAATTGAGTCTGCAAGTGAGTCGGTAAAAGAGCATTTGAATCGTGTTCAACAGCAGTATGAGTCCACCAATCTGCGACTAACCGAAATCAACAGTGCCTTGTCCGATGAAGGCGATCCAGTGGTTGGACTGAACTCACAATTAGAGAGTTTGCTTGAACGGCGGGTAGACGCAGAGAAAAAGTTTACCGCTGCCAAAGATGAGATGAACGAGATTGAGAACAAATTGTCTGGGCTCACGCAAAGCAGAAACCAACACGTTCAGGAAGTCAATCAAGCGCGTACCGTTTTGGAAGAGCACAAACTGCAAAAACAGGAAGTGCTTGTGCGCATGCAAACTCAGGAAGAGCATGTTAATCAAATGCGTCTTGACCGCGAAGCGCTGATGGCGGAAGTGCCGGAGAATCCGGTAATGTCTGACTGGCAGCAAAGTTTGGAGACAATTCAGCGTAAAGTAGAGCGAATCGGACCGGTTAATCTGGTGGCGATAGAGGAGTTTGAAGAGGAATCAACGCGCAAGGAATATTTGGATAGTCAGCACAATGATTTGGTGGAAGCGCTGGAAACGCTTGAGAGCGTAATTCGAAAAATCGATCGGGAGACTAGAAGTCGATTTAAGGAGACTTTCGATAAGTTGAATGCTGGATTTAATGACTTTTTCCCACAACTGTTTGGAGGTGGTACTGCTGAGTTACAGCTGACTAGCGACGATTTGCTCACAGCTGGAGTGAGCGTGATGGCGAGACCGCCAGGCAAGAGAAACAGTACGATACATCTACTCTCTGGAGGAGAAAAAGCACTTACCGCAGTGGCGTTATTGTTTTCCTTGTTTCGTCTGAATCCCGCGCCTTTTTGCATGCTCGACGAGGTGGACGCGCCTTTAGATGACGCCAATGTTGATCGCTATTGTAAGACCTTAAAAACTCTGGCCGAAATTAGTCAGATCGTTGTGATCACCCACAATAAAATTACGATGGAAGCGTCTGACTTGCTAGTGGGCGTCACCATGGCAGAACCCGGCGTTTCTCGCCTGGTTTCGGTCGACATCGATCAGGCGGTAGAAATGGCATTACAGTAACTATATATTCTGAGGTAATGCGAAAAGAGATTAAAGTTTCCGAAGTATTTTCCGTCAGGAAATTAAATACAAGGTTCAATTGCGTTGAGATGAGAACTTGGGTTTGAATATTGATGTTGAAAACAATCTGACCGGGAGTTGAGAGAAATACGGTGAATCTACAATTTAGTCTTCTACTTCTGGGAATCTTGGTGATTGGTGGTATTTATGCTTTTTCGCGCTGGCAAGAGAGAAGTCGTCAAACCCAAAAAATAAGAGAGCGAGCGCAGTCCGCCAACCGCCATGCTAAAAGTAGTATTGCATCAGCACCAACGTTTGAGCGCAGCGAACCGGGGTTTGGACAAACTGTTGACGAAGCCGTTCATGACTCAGACTTTGCCTCTCTCGATACCATCGAGCCTAGAATGGGTCACGAAGCGAAACAAGATTTTGTCGATGCCGATCATGGTGTATCGGATTGGGATAGAGCTCCTCAGGATTTGCGATACCAAAATGATGACAATCTGCAACAGCCAACCGGGGTGGCAACGCCCATCGAATCATCTTATGAAGGTGAGCACCTTCAAACGGAAGTAGATGATGTTCCGGTTCTGGAAAATATTGTTTATGAAGGTGATGCGTCGGCTGCAATAAATTCTGCAGGGGATTTTGTGGCGGATTCTACCGAAACGTTCACTGAAGCAGCTACAGAAACCTTTACAGAAACAGTTGCTGAAGAGATTGATTCAGATGGATATGGTGCCGAGGATCCTGAGGTGCTTTCCGATATGGTTGAGTCGCCGCTGGGTGAGCAAATTGGTGAACAAGTTAACGAACGAGCTAGTGAACAAGTTGAAGACTTACCCGAACCGCAGCAAGAGATTGACTACCGGCAGGAGGATCAGTTTAACCAACAGCAGTCGCTAGAGACAGAGCGGCTCGAACCTGTCCTGACGGAAGCGAATTCTGCGGCAATCGAGGCGGGTGATAGTCTGAATGATGCGAGCGACAATAGTAGCGATGATCAACCAGCGCATGATCCGGTCGTTGAAGCCCCCGCAGAGTCATCATCGTTGCCGCCAGCTCCCCAAATGCAGCAGCAATCTTCTTTTCTCGATGATGGCTACCCAGAAAACGAGTCACCAGTCTCACCACAGATGGACGCTGATCTCGAAGTTGAAATCGATGAAGATCCTGAGGCTGAATACGCGGAATCGAGACCTTCGCTGAAAGCATTTCTCGGTTCGATCGGCCCTATCAATAAATTGAAGACGAATATCAAAAATCAGCTGGATTCAGTTAAGGCTGAGCGGGAGCGTGTCCATGCCGGTATTCCAAAACCAAAAGAGGTTAAACCAGAGGTAGTGGTTGAGACGGATTTTGCTGTGCATAGCGATATCGATGTTGATCCTACAATTGACACTGATTCCATGAGTCGCGATGCTGATGAGCTGTCAGCGTCCGGTTATGAATTCGTAATCGATGATGAAGAGGCTGCTTCTAACAATACGTTTGTTGAGCACTCCGAATTCGATGAGTCTATGGCGACTTTGGCGGCGCCCGTGGGAGGGTCATATCAAGCAGATGCTGAACCCGTTGAAGAACGATCGGTAGCGCGCGCACCGCAGGTTCAAACCGTTGCCAATGATTCTGGAATCGCTCCGGCAGAAGGGTTTGATAAGCTCAGTCAGATTGACTACTACGTAAAGTTAAGCGGGGAGCGAGACGTCAGTCGAGATTCTGTCTTGGCGATTTACAGAGAGGGGGCTGCAGGGATTGAGAGAACGCATAGTATTTACGGGTTGCGATTACCGGAAAAGGTTTGGCGTGATGTCGAGCAAGAATCAGAAGAAGCGCGGTTTGGCGACCTGGTTGTAACGATTCAACTGGTAGATCAGGTTGGTTCGGTAACGGAAACCGATATGACACGGTTTTCTTCGTTGATCATGAAGCTTTCTGAAAGCACCGGACGGGGCTTTTCATTTATGGCACCGATTGAGAATGCGCATATGCAAGCCCAGGCCATTGAACGGTTCAAACAACGCTTTGATTCAATTTTTGTTGTCAATATTCGACCGCTTGAATCTGAAATGTTTGAAGGAGCGATTATTGAGCGCTGTGCAAAACAAATCGGTCTGATCGCAGATGAAAATCAGTTTTTCACCCGATATAAGCCGGTAGGTAAACAGAAGGTGAGTCTGTATAGCCTCGCAAATATGAGTGATACCGGCGAATTTGATATGGAAAATATGCGCGCTGTGAACACTCGTGGCGTGACATTTTTTACGCGTCCTGCTATTAACCGATCTCCAGGGGCTGTCTTTGCTGAAATGGTAGATGCTGCGAAAGCTTTTGCTTCACGTATTAAGGGAGAAGTGATTGCCCCTGGGTATGAAGATTTGTCAACTGAGGATGCCGAAGCCATCCGCAGTTCAATTGAAAAGGTAGCTGCTGAAATGGAGTCTCATGGAATTAATCCAGGCAGTGAGGAAGCCAATAGACTGTTTGGATAAGGTCTTGATGGAGAAATTACTCGCCTGTTATTGCGTTTCTATTCAGTTCTGTCGCACTTTTTTGGTAATTTAACTCCACTACTTTGGCTATCTTGCCGTGTCGAAACAACAGGCCGAACGCGATATAAAGCAGCTGATAGAGCAGCTGGAATACCATAACTACCGTTACTATGTGCTGGACGATCCGTTTATTCCGGACGTAGCCTATGATCGCTTGATGCGGGAGCTGGAGGCACTTGAGTCTCAACACCCCGATCTTGTTCGTGAAAACTCTCCCAGCCAAAAGGTCGGCGGACATGCCGCGCGCACGTTTTCTGAAGTCACCCACGCAGTTCCTATGCGCTCTTTGGCAAATGCATTTGATGAAGACGAACTGAGCGCATTTGATAGAAGAGTGAGAGAGATCGTAGAACTTGAGAAAGGTCTAGTGACTTATGTCGCCGAACCAAAGCTGGACGGGCTTGCGGTAAGCCTGCGATTTGAAAACGGCTGGCTAGTGCAGGCAGCCACCAGAGGTGACGGTCGATCGGGTGAGAACATTACGCAAAATATGCGGCAGGTGCTGGGTGAAGGAACCCAGCTTGTTGGTAAGGATATCCCACGGGTTTTAGAGGTGCGCGGTGAAGTGTTTATGCGCAAAAGTGATTTCGTGGATTTGAATAAACGACAGCAGGTCGCTGGAAACAAGCTGTTTGTCAATCCACGAAATGCTGCAGCAGGCAGTCTGCGTCAGCTGGATCCCGCGGTCACTGCAGAGCGCCCGCTTAGCTATTACGGCTATTCTCTGGGTGAGTTGGTTGGTGGTAACGTGCCGGAAACCCATTGGGAAATTATGCAGTGGTTAAAGAGTATCGGCATACCTGTTTCCGAGCTGCTAGAGCAGGTTGAGGGTGTCCCTGGGTGCCTTGATTATTATCAAAGACTGCAAGCCGATCGTGATCAGCTGCCGTTTGAGATCGATGGCATCGTCTATAAAGTTTCGCGAATGGATTGGCAGCAAACACTTGGATTTACCGCCAAGGCACCGAGATGGGCGCTTGCGCATAAGCTACCCGCTCAGGAAGAGGTTACGGTGCTTGAAAATATCGAAATTCAGGTTGGGCGAACTGGCGCCATTACGCCGGTAGCGAGATTGCAGCCTGTATTTGTCGGTGGTGTCACTGTCTCCAATGCGACCCTGCACAATAAGGATGAGATTGATCGACTTGGCGTTCGGGTAGGGGATACGGTGGTGGTTCGTCGCGCGGGAGATGTGATTCCTGAAATACTATCTGTTGTTTTGGACTTAAGGCCCGATGGCACCAAGCCGTTTGAATTTCCTGATCGTTGTCCGGTGTGTGATTCCGCCGTTGTCAATGAATCTGACGGTGTCATTGCACGATGCAGCGGTGGGTTAATTTGCCCGGCGCAGCGCAAGGAAAATATCAAACACTTTGCCAGTAGGAAGGCAATGGATATTGAGGGTCTCGGCGATAAGATTGTTGATCAACTGCTTGAAGAAGGCCTTATTGAGGACGTCTCTGGATTGTATTCACTGACCGTTGAACAAGTTTCAGCGTTAGAACGGATGGCGGAAAAATCGGCAAGCAATTTAATCGCTGCACTAGAGCAAAGTAAAGATACAACACTTTCACGATTTCTGTTCGCATTGGGTATCCCTTTGGTAGGCGAAACCACGGCGGAAACACTCAGCGCTGCGTTTGGTGATCTCGATGCGATTTTGGCGGCGGGTGAAGAAGCGCTGCAACAGGTGCCGGATATCGGTCCGATTGTTGCAGAGAGTTTGGTCGCTTTTTTTGCGCAATCAAACAATCGTGAGATTGTGAACCGCCTGCTTGAGTCGGGGGTGCATTGGCCTAAGGTTGAACAAGTAAAGGTCTCGGAAGATTCTCCATTCAATGAAAAGACGGTGGTGTTGACCGGTACATTATCGATGGCGAGAAACGAAGCGAAGAAGCAGTTGCAGGCGCTCGGCGCGAAGGTAACAGGAAGTGTTTCCAAGAATACCGACTATGTGATCGTTGGCGCCGATGCGGGAAGTAAAGCCGACAAGGCAGAGACGCTGGGTGTTCCAATTCTTGATGAAGCAACCTTCACCAAAATGCTTGAGGATGCAGTTTAGTATGGGTTCCGACGCTATCGCTCACACTGTGATTCAACTTTATGTGAAGGAAAATTGTGGTTTATGCGAAGAAATGCAGGAGCATGTGGAAGCCTATCTGGCTGAATATTCTCAGTCTCAAGCCAATGCTTTGACACCGATCGAGCTTGAGATAAGGGATATCGAGGATAATGCAGAATGGCTCACTCGATTTCGTGAGTATGTGCCCACATTGGTTGTACACGGACAAGAAGTTTGTCATTATTTCTTTGAAGCGCAAGAATTAACAGAGGCCCTGGAATGTCCATCGCACACTTAACTGAAAAATCTCCTGAAGAATACGAATACCCCGCGACGATAGCGGCGTTGCAAAAACAGTTTGGTGATCGTGTCCTGACGTCGGATGCGGTAAGGGAACAGTTCGGGAAGGATGAGTCATTTCATCCGTCAAAGTGGCCTCACGCAGTGATTAAGGTGCATGACAAGGAAGAAGTCCAACAGATTGTAAGAATCTGCGCTGAACACAAAACGCCGATTATTCCGCACGGTGCGGGAACTTCACTAGAAGGCAATGTTGCTGCGTTAAAGGGCGGTGTGACCATTGACACTTCTGAAATGAATCAGATCATTGCGGTGCACAGTGAAGACTTTGATGTTGTTGTCCAGCCAGGGGTGACGCGAAGACAACTTAATGAGTATTTACGAGATACCGGCATGTTCTTTCCAATTGATCCTGGCGCCAATGCCTCGATTGGAGGTATGGCTTCTACCAGGGCGTCAGGTACAAATGCCGTTCGCTATGGCACGATGCGTGACAACGTGATTAATGTTGAAGCGGTGCTCGCGGATGGCACAATTATTCGCACCGGAAACCGCGCCGTAAAATCTGCTGCGGGATATGATTTAACAAGATTGCTGGTGGGGTCCGAAGGCACCTTGGCAATGATTACTGAAGTTACCTTGAAGGTGTATCCAATACCTGAGGCAATTTCTGCTGCGGTTTGCACCTTTGATGAAGTCAGTGACGCGGTCAATTCTGTGATTCAAATAATTCAGTATGGTATTCCCATCGCGCGTGTAGAGTTACTGGATAGTTTGACAATGAAGTCGATCAATATGTATTCGAAAACAGACTATGCAGAATCGCCGACGCTGTTTCTCGAGTTTCACGGCAGCGAAAATGGGGTGAAAGAACAGTCGGAGCTGACTGAAGAAATTACCAAAGAAAATAATGGCGGTAAGTTTTCTTGGACAAGCAACACAGAAGAGAGAACTAAAATGTGGCGGGCGCGTCATGATGTCGCTTGGGCAGGTAAGTTACTCCATCCCAAAGGACAAATCTGGTCGACCGACGTATGTGTGCCTATTTCCAGACTGGCTGACTGCATTGGTGAAACACGACAAGATATCGAAGAAACAGGGTTGCTTGCGCCGATGGTTGGGCATGTTGGCGATGGCAACTTCCATCTGCTGTTATTGGTCGACCATGAAAATCAGGAAGAAGTAGAAGCGGCCGAAGCATTGCATCACCGCATGGTGTTGCGTGCGCTATCGATGGATGGTACCTGTACCGGCGAGCACGGTATTGGTTATGGGAAAATTGAATTTCTCGAAATAGAACATGGGGCTGCAGTAAACCCAATGAAAATGATTAAAAAAACCCTCGATCCTGACAATCTTTTTAATCCGGGAAAAATCTTTGGCATGATGTGACTGCGGCTGTTTGTGACCCGTGTTGGCGACAAAGATACCGTTGGAACAGGCTGAAGTAACCTTATACGAACATTTTCTTGATCCCGCAAAAGCGGATGACTATTACCATCGTTTGATGGCGGATACGCAGTGGCATCAGCCTGAAATTTTAATGTTTGGGCGAAAGATAAAATCACCAAGGCTAGCTGCCTGGTATGGTGATGAAGATGCCTTCTATACCTACTCGGGTATTGTCAACTCACCAATGCCCTGGATACCTGCGCTGTCAGAATTGAAAGATCAGCTGGAGCAGGCACTGCAGCATCAGTTTAATAGTGTGCTAATCAATCTCTATCGAGACGGCAATGACGCGATGGGATGGCATAGTGATGATGAGCCTGAGCTAGGCGATCAACCGGTGATTGCTTCGGTCAGTTTAGGGGCTTCGAGAAGCTTTTTATTTAGACAAAAAAATGCCAGAAAAGGGTCTCCATCAACCAAGTTACAACTGAGACATGGTTCGCTATTAACCATGTCAGGCAATACCCAGCGGTATTGGCAGCACAGGATTACGCGCACAAAAAAGCCGATTACCCAGAGAGTGAATTTAACCTTTCGTCGAGTTTTAACCTAGCTGATTTTATTAGCGAATAATTAATCTAGTCGAAAGCAAACAGTATATTGGTTGCTCCCAATCCGCCATCGCGCTCTGTTGCGGACATAAATGCAATAACTTCGCGTTGTTGTTTTAGCCAGTGGATTGTAAGCGGCTTTAGAACACCGCTCGGTTGTTCTGAATTTCTACCTTTGCCATGAATGATTTGTGCGCATCGACATCGATAGGTTTGGCAATCGTTTAAAAATCGTTCGAGCGCGCGCTTGGCTTCCATCTCCCGCATGCCATGTAGGTCAATTTGTTCTGCAAACGGTATTTGACCGCGCTTAAATGCGCGAAGCAGGTTCTTATCGACGCTATTGCGCACAAAAAGTAGCGGTTCTCCGGGTAAGGTTTTGTCCACTGCGGCAGCTGCCAAAGTTGAAGGCTTGCTGACTGGTTGTAGACTGCCACTGTTGCTCTGAAATATCTTACGCTTCTGACGAGGTTTGACAGAGCGCTCATGTGCGATACGGTTAAGCGATTGGGAGTGTTTACGCACCCCCTGATTTTGCATTTCTTGTTCAAACAAGCTGGGGTCGTCGCTGTCGCCGTCTCCTCCCATGTGTTGAGCTACGCAGGTTAGTTTTCTTTATTTTTGATAAAACGATCTGCATCAAGCGCTGCCATACAGCCGGTACCGGCTGAGGTGACCGCTTGTCGGTAGATATGATCCATCACATCTCCGGCCGCGAAAACACCGGGAATACTCGTCATGGTAGCGTCGCCTTTGGTCCCACCTTGGGTAACCAGATAGTTGCCTGCCATTTCCAATTGATCTACAAACAATGCAGTGTTCGGAGTATGGCCAATGGCGATAAAAACACCCATTAACGCGATGTCTTTGGTGGCATCGGTTTTCTTGTTTTTAATCCGCATGCCGGTGACGCCGCTGTCATCACCGAGCACTTCCTGCAGTTCGCTATCCCATTCAATTTCAATATTGCCGCCATTCTCAACGGTTTTTGCCATCAGATGATCGATCAGAATTGCTTCTGCTCTTAGTTCGTCTCTGCGGTGCACCAGCGTAACCTTGGAGGCCAAGTTAGAGAGATACAACGCTTCTTCAACCGCGGTATTACCGCCACCAATCACCGCTACTTCCTGCTGCCGATAGAAAAAGCCATCGCAGGTTGCACATGCAGATACACCCTTTCCTTTGAATGCTTCTTCAGAGGGCAGACCCAGATATTTTGCTGAAGCACCGGTCGCGATAATCAGGGCGTCACAGGTATAAATCCCGTTGTCTCCTTCAAGCTTGAAAGGAGCATTGGTTACCTGGGCGGTATGGATATGATCGAATATGATTTCTGTGTCGAAACGTTCCGCATGTTTTTGCATACGCACCATCAACTCGGGTCCCTGCACGCCATCAGGATCGCCGGGCCAGTTATCTACATCTGTAGTAGTGGTTAACTGTCCACCTTGTTCAAGACCGGTGATTAAAACGGGTTTTAAATTTGCGCGTGCAGCGTAAACTGCAGCGGAATAGCCGGCTGGGCCGGAGCCAAGAATGAGGAGTTCGGCGTGCTTTGAGTCAGACATTTAGATGTAGATTTGGGTTTTGTAGGGTGAGGACTTAAGATAAGGATTGGTAATAATCCATCAAAATTTGCGCGACTTCAGGTCTTGAGAATTCAGCAGGTGGGGCAATGCCATTCCCCAGCATTTCACGCACCTTGGTACCTGAAAGCAGAACAAAGTCTTCCTTGGAATGGTCAGGTGCTTCACGCATCATCACAACTTTATTCAGCTTGTTTGACCAGGCGGTGTGATCGGCTCGAAAAATCTCTATTTCCAAGGCCCCCTCTGGGACATCTTCGTCGAAGATAGACTGCGCATCAAAATCACCGTAGTAGTCGCCCACACCGGCATGGTCTCGGCCAATAATAAAATGCGTTGCGCCCATATTTTGCCGAAACACTGCATGTAAAACGGCTTCACGCGGCCCGGCATACAGCATATCGAATCCATAGCCGCTTATCTTCACCGTGTTCGCGGGGAAATACAGTTCAGCCATTTTTCGAATCGCGGCATCTCTCACATCTGCAGGAATATCTCCCGGCTTTAACTTACCCAAAAGCATATGAATCACGCAGCCATCAGCTTCTACCCTTTGCATTGCAATTCGGCAAAGTTCCTCATGGGCGAGATGCATCGGATTCCGGGTTTGGAATGCCACCACCTTTTTCCATCCGGCTTGTTCGATCTCTTGACGAATCTCCTCTGCAGTTTGAAAGGTTTCGGCAAAGTCGATCTCGAAGTAGCTAAAGTTCAGAACTTCTATGGGGCCTGAGAGCAGCGTTCTTCCCTGTTCCATTAATTCGGCTACGCCGGGGTGCTCTTCATCCGTAGTGCGATAGACCTGTTCCGCTATCTGCTCCATATCAGCTTCACTCATTTGCTCAACCGCTTCGACCTGCATGATTGCAATCGCAGGATTACCCTCAACGTTTGGATCTAGTAAGGCGATGCGGTCCCCAGCGCTGGCAGTATTATTTTCTACCAATGACATCACTGGAGTTGGCCAGAACAACCCATCGACGGTGTGCATTTTTTCGGAAACAGACAGCGCATCAGCACGGTTCATAAAACCGTTCAGTGGATTAAAATAACCGGCGCCAAGCATTACCGCATTGCCGGCTCCTGCTGAGCTTAAAAGTTGTGAAGGAAGCGACTTTGCTTCTTCAATTAACGCCGCGCGTTTGCCGTCATCATCAACAAACAGCGGAGAGAGTTGTGTCGAACCGTGGGGTTTTATCATATGACAATCCTGAGGCGCCTTAGCGCTAATTGTTATTTTGTCCTTCGCTTGGCAACAGATGCTGCTAATTGCTCTAAGACTTTTTGGGTGTCTTCAAACGCCATGCAGGCGTCGGTGATGCTTTGACCGTAAGTTTCAGCAACCCCATCAACTACATCCTGTCGGCCGGCGACCAGATGGCTTTCGATCATAACGCCCATGATTCTATTATCACCTGCTTCGATTTGGCCGCTGACGTTTTCACTTACGCTGATTTGGTTTTCCGGTATCTTCTTGCTATTGGCATGGCTGAAATCAATCATGACTTGGGGGCTTAGCCCGGCGCGACTTAGTTTGTCACTGGCAAGCTCAACACTTTCGGCGTCATAGTTGGTTTCTTTACCGCCGCGCAGAATAACGTGGCAATAAGGATTTCCGGTTGTGGTGTAGATTGAAGATTGTCCATACTTGGTCAAAGTCAAAAACCGATGTGGCCGCGCTGCGGCGCGGATACCGTCTACCGCAATATCGAGGTTTCCATTAGTGCCGTTTTTCAGACCGACCGGACAAGACAGGCCGGAAGTAAGCTCTCGGTGCAGCTGGCTCTCGGTTGTGCGTGCGCCAATTGCGCCCCATGAAATTAAATCCGCAATGTATTGCGGGGTAATCAAATCCAAATACTCCGTGCCTGCGGGCATACCCATCTCATTCAGATCAAGCAGCAACCTTCGCGCCATGTGTAACCCTTTGTTGATGTCATAACTGTCATCAAGGTCAGGATCATTGATCAAACCTTTCCAGCCAACGGTTGTTCTGGGCTTTTCAAAATAAACACGCATCACAATCAACAGGTCATCTGCCAATGCGTTTTTCACCGCAAGGAGCTTTTCAGCGTATTCCATTGCGGCTTTGGTATCATGGATAGAGCAAGGCCCCACGATCACCAGTATCCTGTCGTCATCCCCAGATAAGATATTCTGGATTTGTTCGCGAGTCTTAAGGGTTGTTTGAGCAGCGGCTTCAGTAGAAGGAATCTGTTCGAACAGCATATGGGGATTGATGACGGGAGATACGTCGGCAATCCTGAGATCATCAGTTTTTACGTTTGTCACTTGCGCGTGGAGGGAGAAATACGCGTTGAATTCTACGGTGAAACGCCCTTGGTGTTAAGCGAGGGAGGGGGATTCTGGGTGTATATTTACTGATAGGGGTATATGCGCCACATAATTCTCTGCGTCACCGGATTTTGCCATCATATTGAAATATTGAACATTTCGGCTTTGACCCCAGCGCCCACAGGCTCTATAATCCGCCGCCTTTTTAGGCTGCCTGGTTCTTTAATTGAGGCGCCGATATGCTAATTCAGAGTTTGTCTGACTAAAGATTTACCAGAGGTCACAATGGCTGTTCAAAAATCAAAGAAAACACCGTCTCGTCGCGGAATGCGCCGATCACATGATGGTTTATCTTCTCCGACGCTGTCTATCGATGAGGTGACAGGAGAGTTACACCGACGCCACCATGTAACCCCGGATGGCTACTACCGTGGTAAAAAGGTTGTGGAATCCCGCAGCGAAGATTGATTCCACGGGTTTCAATCCTTAACCGAGGATTAGTCGTCCTCGGCTACTTACCTTCAAATAGCGAATTTCGCCGCCCACAATGATTCGACTTTCAGTTGATGCAATGGGAGGTGATCTTGGCCTTGACGCAACGGTTCCCGCTAGCGTCAAAATTGCAAAGGAAAATGCAGATACTTCTATCGTCCTGGTGGGAGACGAGAGCAAGATTAAAGCCGCTTTAGAAGCCCATTCCGCTCCTTCCAGTATCTCGGTCCAGCATGCCTCCGAAGTCGTGGAGATGCAGGATTCGCCCTCATTTGCATTGCGCAAAAAGAAAGATTCATCGATGCGCGTAGCGATCAATCTGGTGAGTCAGGGCGCAGCGGATGCTTGCATAAGTTCGGGTAATACCGGCGCCCTGATGGCTACGGCGCGCTTTGTGCTTAAGACCATCCAGGGAATCGAACGCCCGGCAATTTGTTCTGCTTTACCAAAGCTCAAAGGCTTCACCTACATGCTTGATCTAGGCGCGAATATTGATAGCCGATCAGATATCCTCTTTCAGTTCGGCTTAATGGGCAGTATTTTGGTACAGACGCTGGAGTCAAAACAGAACCCGAGCGTCAGATTGTTGAATATTGGCGTTGAAGAACTAAAGGGTAATGATACGATTAAGGCAGCAGCTGAATTATTTCGTGGAAGTGATCTGAATTATCAGGGGTTTGTGGAGCCCAATGACCTTTATCTTGGGGATACCGATTTGGTTGTTTGTGATGGCTTTATTGGCAATATTGCGCTCAAAGCCAGCGAAGGTGTAGCTCAGATGATTCTTGGTGTGGTGAAAGACGAATTTACCCGAAGCGTTTACAGCAAAGGGGCCGCAATGGTGTCAGCTCCGGTGTTGAAGTCAATTAAGAGCCGCCTCGATCACCGTCGCTATAACGGAGCGAGTTTGCTTGGCCTGCGTGGTTCTGTTGTGAAATCCCATGGTGGAAGCGATGCTTATGCATTTGAGAATGCGCTGAATGTTGCGCGTGAGGAAGTTCGCGAAGATCTCGTCACCAGAATTGAAAATTCCATCGTAGCAATGCAGGATTAGATCTACCAGTTACTCACCTGACCCAATGATCTATTCCAAACTCTGTGGCACTGGCAGCTACCTGCCTGAAAAGGTTTTGACGAACCATGAGCTCGCGACCATGGTTGATACAAACCATGAGTGGATAATGTCGAGAACAGGCATTTCCGAACGCCATATTGCCGCAAATGATGAGTACACCTGCGACCTCGCCGAGAAAGCTGCGCGGATTGCGCTCGATGCGGCGGGGGTCAATGCGAATGAGATTGATCTGGTGATTGTGGCAACAACTACGGCAGATCAGGTTTTTCCAAGCACCGCCTGTTTGCTACAGGAACGCCTTGGCATATCCGGGCCCCCTGCATTTGACGTGCAGGCAGTGTGTGCCGGCTTTATGTTTGCATTGGATGTCGCGGATAAGTTTATTCGCACAGGTTCGGCAAAATGCGCCCTGGTTGTTGGCGCAGAAACCTTCTCACGCATCATTGACTGGACAGATCGAAGGACCTGTATTTTGTTCGGGGATGGCGGTGGCGCGGTGGTCTTGAAAGCAGATAATGAGCCAGGGGTTTACTCTACCCATTTGCACAGCGACGGTCGACACAAGGACTTGCTTTGCGTTCCGTCGGGTGTGTCGCGCAATTATCAGTCTGTGCTAGATGGCAATGCATTTACCACTATGGAAGGAGGCGAGGTATTCAAGTGGGCAGTTAAAGGAATGGCGGATCTGGTTGAGGAAACTCTGGAAGCCAATCAAATGACCAAAGACGATTTAGACTGGCTGATTCCGCATCAGGCAAACGTTAGAATCATCAATGCTGTTGGCAAACGCGCTGGGGTTGATCCGGATAAAGTGATAACAACAGTTGGTCATCATGGCAATACTTCAGCCGCTTCGGTTCCTCTGGCGCTCGACGAGTCTATTCGCAATGGTAAGATCAAAACAGGTCAGCTAGTATTAATGGAAGGGTTTGGCGGTGGCTTTACATGGGGTTCTGCGTTGCTCAGAGTATAGGTGTATTGTTCCTGCTGAATTCATGTCAGGCTAATCCCGACGCTGCAATTACATTTCAAATCAACGAAAGTTAAAAATAATCTATGACGACTTCTCTCGAATCCAAAACCTGTCTTGTTACCGGTGCTTCCCGGGGAATTGGTAAGGCTGTTGCGATTGCGCTTGGCAATGCAGGTGCCACGATCATTGGCACAGCGACCAGTGATAGCGGCGCTTCTGCGATATCTGAGTATCTCGCCAAAGAGCAAATTCAAGGCGGTGGTAGAAAACTGAATGTCACCGATGCTGAATCCATTGATGGTTTGATGAAATCCATGGCTGAAGAGTTTGGCGCTCCTTCGGTGCTGGTGAACAATGCCGGGATAACTCGGGATAATTTGCTGATGCGTATGAAGGAAGAGGAATGGGATGAGGTGGTAGATACGAATTTGAAATCTGCCTATCGCATGTCAAAAGCCTGTTTGAGGCCGATGACCAAAGCGCGTGAAGGCAGAATTATCAATATCGCATCGGTGGTTGGTGCCACTGGCAACCCAGGTCAAGCTAACTACTGCGCGTCCAAGGCTGGACTGATGGGATTCTCGAAATCTCTTGCCCAGGAAGTTGCTTCCCGAAATATCACCGTTAACGTCGTCGCACCGGGATTTATCCAGACGGATATGACCGATGCATTAAGCGATGATCAGAAGGAGGCATTACTCGGGCGAATCCCGCTAAGCCGCCTCGGTCAACCTGAAGACATTGCCAAGGCGGTGGTTTTTCTTGCTTCTCCAATGGCTGACTACATCACTGGAACCACTATTCATGTCAATGGAGGCATGTTTATGTCATGATTTAGACAGAAGTTAGCAAATAAATCTTCTTAAAATCAATAAGATATAAATTTTTTCGCAATTAGTAATTAAGAAATTATTTATTCGTAAATCAATGGATTCCCATGGACTTGGCGAAGTTGTTTGTTTAATATCCGACCGTCCAAAAAAATCAATCACAGCGACAAAATTGATTCTTGGGAACACGCCCCCATATTGACGGGCAAAGTCGGGAATCGAGGGATTCAATTATAGAATTACGGCAAATAGGCCATCTGCCGTTTCTAGATCCGATTATTAATACATTCCTTATCTGGAGAACAATATCCGAATGAGCACAATAGAAGAACGAGTAAGAAAAGTAGTGGTAGAGCAACTTGGTGTCAGCGATGACCAGGTGACAGCAGAGGCATCTTTTGTTGATGACCTAGGTGCTGACTCTCTAGATACAGTGGAGCTGGTTATGGCGCTAGAGGAAGAATTCGATACCGAAATTCCTGATGACAAGGCGGAAGGAATCGCGAAAGTAAAAGACGCGATTCAATACATCGAAGCGAACGTCTAAATCTGAAATAGAGTACAAATAGCACATCCGTGATTTGTGCTTGACGCTGCTGATTCAATTTTGGTGAGCCACTAATTGCCACCATAGATACAGGCGAAAATCTCTCTGGATATCGTTTTGTTGAATACCTCAGAATTAAAAAGAAGCGCCGTCCTTGTGACGGCGTTTTTTTGTTGTAGATTGGGGTTTGGGTTAAGCTAGTGACTTTTTAAGGATTCTCGGCTTTTGGGCTCGTTGGAGACCATCAGCTTGTACACAACGATTCAAACCTAATTTTTTATGTCTAAGCGAACTGTAGAACTCAGACGAGTAGTAGTAACTGGATTGGGCGCATTTACTCCCGTTGGAGTTGGCGCGCAGACAAGCTGGCAAGCGATGTTAAATGGAACTTCTGGTATAGCCACCGTCAAGCAGTTCGATGCCTCTGAATATCCCTGTAGTTTTGCCGGTGAAGTGCCCGAGTTTGATCCCGGAGATTACATGTCGGTGAAAGATGCCCGCAAAATGGATCGTTTTATGCAGCTTGGAATTTGTACAGGCGTAGAAGCATTCAGAGATTCCGGGCTGGAAGTCACAGAGGAGAACGCACAAAGAATAGGCGTCTACATTGGCTCAGGTATTGGCGGGATCAATACAATTGAAGGAACAACGCTGCAACATCGAGAAAAAGGAATACGGAAAGTTTCACCGTTTTATATTCCGATGACGATTACCAATATGATTTCCGGTCATCTTTCCATTATGCATGACTTGCAGGGGCCCAATCTTTCTATGGTTACCGCCTGCAGTACCGGAACCCATGCCATCGGAGAAGCGGGTCGATTGATCGAATACGGTGATGCTGATGTGATGATTGCCGGTGGCTCAGAGGCGCCGATATCACCAACTGCTCTGGCAGGTTTTGCTTCGGCGCGGGCGCTCAGTCGTCGGAATGATTCTCCTGAAACGGCCAGCCGTCCGTGGGATGTCGGACGAGACGGTTTCGTGATGGGAGAGGGTGCTGGGGTAATGGTGCTGGAAGAATACGAACATGCGAAGAAGCGGGGTGCCCGCATTTACGCAGAACTTTCTGGCTTTGGTATGAGCGGTGATGCGCATCATATGACGAGTCCTTCCCCGGGAGGCGAAGGCGCGGCGCGTTGTATGAATGCTGCGATAAAGAATGCAGGATTGAATCCTGAAGATATCGATTATCTAAATGCTCACGGTACTTCGACACCGCTGGGAGATATCGCTGAGACCATGGCGGTTAAGCTGACCTTTGGCAATCATGCTAAATCACTCGCCGTGAGCTCAAACAAATCGATGATTGGACACCTGCTCGGTGCCGCTGGTGGAGTGGAAGCGGTAATGACGGCGTTAACCATTTATAACCAACAGATTCCGCCAACTATTAACCTGGATGAGCAAGATCCGGAATGTGATCTTGACTATGTGCCAGGACAGGCGCGCGATAGTAAGGTGACCGCCGCGCTGTCTAACTCTTTTGGTTTTGGCGGAACAAATGGAACGGTCATTTTTAGTAAGGTTTAAGCAGTGTTTGTTATTGTCGGATCAATATGGATAGCCTAGCTGAATCCATTTGTAGCTGCTCTTGATTTTGGTTTTTTAAGGCTTCTTAAAAACTGTGTTAAAGAATATTTTTGTCAGGCTGGTTGTTCCTCTTGTTGCGATTGCCGGAATTAGCGCAGCGGGAGCGTATTGGTATTATGACAAGGCTATCAATACACCTCTGCACTTAGAGGAAGAGGTGTTTCTGATCGAACGTGGTGCAACGGTGAATGGATTAGCTGCGCGTTTTGTAAAAGAAGGAAAGCTTAACGAGCCATGGAGCATGCGTTTGCTGGCGAAAAAAGAGTTTGCGAATCAAACGATTCAGGCCGGTGAGTATGAATTTCCTGATGAGCTCACGGTCAGGGATTTTCTCGAGCGTATCGTTAGCGGTCGTGGTCAGGTCGACATGCGTATTACCATTGTCGAAGGCTGGACGTTCAAACAAATGCGGGAAGCCATTAACGCTGCAGACAAAGTTCGTCATGTGACGAAAGATTGGCCAGATTCGCAGCTGATGGAAGCACTTGGTCACCCAGGTTTACATCCTGAAGGGCGGTTTTATCCGGACACCTATCACTATAGAGCGGATGAACCGGATCTCATTATCTTTCGGAAATCTTTTAATCTGATGGAAGAAAAATTAGCGGAGTATTGGTCTCAGCGAAACCAAGAGCTGATTCTAAAGACGCCGTATGAAGCCTTGATACTTGCTTCCATCATCGAGAAAGAGACCCAGGCTAGGGAAGAACAGCCAACGATTGCTGGGGTTTTTATGAATCGGCTAAAAAAAGGTATGCGACTACAAACTGATCCCACCGTGATATATGGGGTGGGCGAAGACTACAAAGGGGATATTACGAGAAAACATCTGAAGACAGATACACCTTACAACACGTATACCCGCTATGGACTGACGCCTACGCCCATTAGTTTGCCCGGGGAAGATTCCCTGTTGGCGGCGATGCAGCCGGCTAAAACTGAAGCATTCTATTTCGTTGCAAAGGGAGGGGGAAAACACAAATTCTCAAAAACACTGGCTGAGCACAATAAAGCGGTCAAAGCCTATTTGCGCAGCCAAAAATCCCAATGAGCAAAAAACGCGGTGCTTTTATTACGCTGGAAGGTGCCGATGGCGCAGGCAAGACAACCCAGCTTTCGTTCGTGCAACAATGGCTGGAGCAGCGTCAGATCGATTTAGCCGTGACCAGGGAGCCTGGCGGGACCCCTTTTGGAGAAGCGTTGCGGAGTTTGTTGCTCGACAGAGAGAATCTGGAAATTAGTGATGAGGCCGAGCTGCTCACCGTTTTTGCCGCGCGCCAGCAGCATATTAACGCCTGCATACTGCCGTCTTTAGATTCCGGTAAATGGGTGCTGTCGGATCGATTTACCGATGCAAGCTATGCCTATCAGGGTGGCGGTCGCGGTATACCATTTGAACGGATTGCGGTGTTAGAAGATTGGGTACAAGGAGCATTGCAACCCGATTTGACTATTTTGCTCGATATTGATGTTGCACTGGGCGCAAAACGTAGCGAAGACCGGGGCAGTCAGGCTGATCGATTTGAGCGTGAGTCTGAAGAGTTTAAAGCAGCGGTGCGACAAGCCTATTTAACCCGTGTGGCTTCATCTGACGGTCGAATTCAGCTGGTCGACGCCAGCGGCAGTATCGAGCAGGTGCAGGCAAAAATTTCGGCGGTGTTGATGACGTTTACCCAGTCTTTTGGTGCCTAAGCCCGATACGAATGCGATGGCAAGTGCTTACTCATGAATGCACCCGTGTTTAGCTGGCTGCAACCAGACTGGGAGAGAATCAATATTGATCCTGCCCGACTGCATCATGGACTGCTGCTAACGGGCAATAGCGGTATCGGTAAAAGAGAGTTTGCATGTTTACTTGCGCAATCCATAGTTTGTTCGAATACTGGAGATCAGAAGCCTTGCGGCCAATGCCAGGACTGTCGATTATTTACCGCCGGAACCCATCCTGATTTTCATGTATTGACCAGTGAGCGAGAAGCGGTTGAAGGCAGGGTGTCTTTGCTCGGAGAGTATGCTGAGCGGTATCAAGATGCAGCAGCTCGGGACAAGAAAGCCAATCCCTCCATGGTGATTAACGTCGATCAAATCAGGCATCTGATAGACCGTTTCTACCAGGCTTCACACATTTCTGAGAGACGTGTTGCATTGATTTTTCCTGCAGACAGGATGAATGTAAACGCCGCTAATGCTTTATTAAAGCTGCTTGAGGAGCCGCCTGAAAACGCGCATTTATTGCTGGTGACTGCGGATGCAACGGCGCTGCCAGCAACGATTCGAAGTCGAGTTGTGGTGGAAGTGTTGACGAATCCGCAGCCTGAAATCGCGCAAGCGTGGCTACTTGAGAAAGGCGCTGATGACGTTGTAGCGTCGCGAGCAGGGAGAGTTGGGCCGCTGGACCAGTTGGCGCAATCCGAATCTGGCTATATTGAACAAAAAAACCAAAATATAAAAGGTGTATTGGCGGTGCTGAGCGGTCGTACTGATGCGGTGGAGCTGGCTGCGTTGCTGTCAAAACAGGATAATCTGGAGGTGCTGACATGGTTTCAGCAATTTTGTGCAGATATCATACGCTGGCGAAGCACGGGCGATACCCCTGGATGGCACGGAACAGAGCATCTGCCTGCCACCATGAATATCATGAGGTTATACGCCGTATATGATAAAATTTCGACTTATCGGAGACTGGCGCGAGAACAGCTAAATATACAACTCGCGCTCGAAGAAATACTTATCAGCTTGCGCGCATCAGTGTGACGCGGCTAGGGCAAATATAAATGGCAGACCAAGACAAAGATCAAGAGAAGAAGCCTCAGGTACAGTTAGCGGTATCCAATGAGGATGCGAAAGAGAAATCAAATGCCGGCAGACCGTCGGTTGTTTCGCTGAATTACCCTGATAAGAAATCATTGATTAAGGCTTACATGCCGTTTCTGAAAGGTGGGGGGCTGTTTCTGCCAACCTCAACCACGCGAGATATGAATGAAGAAATTTTTCTGCTTGTAACCCTGCCAGAATCATCGAAGCCTATTCCGGTCCCGGGAGTAGTAGTTTGGAAGACGCCTAAGGGGGCACTTGACAGCAAACAACAAGGAGTCGGGATTGAGTTCAAAGGACGGGAAGGTAATTCCCTTCGTAGTCGAATAGAAGGTTTGCTCGGCGCAAAAATGGCGACGGCCACTAAAACCCACACGATGTAACCCTACCCAGTCTGCGATTGACCGCGTTAACGGATTAGGTTAACGGCAAAAAGCTCCGGCGTATCCAGATTGGACTGATAGATATGCAAATAGTCGATTCCCACTGCCATATTAATTTTGAGGAGCTGCAAAGCGATTTTGCCGGTCTGCTCTCGAGGGCGAATGACAATGAGATATCGCATATGCTGTGTGTTGCGGTAAATCTCGAAGACTTTCCGCAGGTAAGAGATCTTGCACATACACATCCCCATATTTTTGCTTCCGTGGGCGTGCATCCTTGCTATACAGACTGCGAAGAACCCTCAGTTGAACAACTGGTATCGCTAGCTAATGATGACAATATCGTGGCGATAGGAGAGACCGGGCTAGATTATTTTAGAACCAAAGGAGACGGTTCTTCCAGCGAGTTGGATTGGCAAAGAGAACGATTTGTAAGACATATTGAGGCATCCAAAGAAACCGGTAAGCCGCTCATTATCCATACACGTAGCGCTGCTGACGACACAATGTCGATGTTAAAGGAGTGGGATGCGGGCGTCGGTGGCGGCGTGATGCATTGTTTTGCTGAAGATTGGGAGACGGCGCAAAAAGCGCTGGATATAGGTTTTTACATTTCTTTTTCGGGGATCGTGACTTTTAAAACTGCAGAGCAGCTGCGCGATGTTGCAAGAAAGGTGCCGATGGACCGGATTCTGGTAGAAACTGATTCTCCTTATTTAGCACCAGTGCCGATGCGTGGAAAAACCAACGAACCCTCTTATGTCAGACACACCGCGGAGTTTGTCGCCGGATTGCGAGGCGTGTCGCTGGAGTCCCTGGCAGAAACCACTACCGAAAATTTTTTCCGGCTGTTTTCAACGGCAAATCGGGTTTAGACTGGCGAGAGCGTAGAATTGTCAGACTTGTACTAAGGGTTTGTCCAGGAAGCCAAACGAACTTCCTGAGCCGGACTTAAGGCTGATGAAATCCAGAGGGGGTTGCACCCATTCCACCTTCGTTGAATAGAAATCCTCGCATGTGGTTTTCGATTCGCTGCTGGCAGCCAGCGTCTGCTGAGTTCAACTGCTCTTCATTGATAATCATTACCAACCGTTGCAGCCATTGATTCCAGCCTTCGGCAGAAATATTGTCGTAGATTTTCTGTCCCAGTTCTCCGGGGTAGGGTGGCTTCTCCAGGCCCTCGGCTTCGACGCCAAGAACTGCACATTGAACGGTTCTGCTCATAAATTAACCTTTTTCAAGCGGTTGAATATCGTTAGAATGACCACAAATGAACACTCAGTCAAGGAAACCTTTCAGAGTGTCGGTTATTCGTGGCGGTGCGATTATAATCATCGATTCCCCGAAGATCGGGGGAATAGGTATTTTCACGAATTTTCATAGATATGGCTATGATTTGGAAAAAATCAAACCATTCTGCGAGGTTAACCCGGATAAGGTTTACCATTATCTAGATCGATTTAACAATTGCTTTGACGAATACCAGCAGTCGAAGTACACAGGAAAATTATTATGAGCGGATTAAACCAGGTTTTAGAAAATAAAGATTTAACGGTTACTGAAAGTGCGAGATCAAAAATTGCGACTTTAGTAAATGAAACCGATGGCGAAGTAGAAGCTGTTCGCATCTATGTTGCTGGCGGCGGATGCTCTGGAATGAATTATGGAATGACGTTTGCAGAGAAGCCAGAAGCTATCGATAGCATCATGTCCGATGACAGCGGTTTTAAGTTAGTGGTGGACCCCATCGCTCTTGGCTTCCTAGAAGGTGCTGAAGTGGACTATGTGGATGACGGAATGAATGCTTCTTTTGTTTTTAACAACGTGTTTCAGGCTGTCGGCGGCAGTGGTGCTTGCGGTGGCTGCGGCGGTGCTGCTTAGAGATTTTCGCTGAGAAAATTTGACTGATATGTCTGACAAGAAGAATTCGCCAGATGACGGAACAGGTCTCGTTGTCGAGCAGAGCAAACCCAAGCTTAAAAAGCCGCCGATGTATAAGGTGCTGCTGCACAACGATGACTATACGCCAATGGAGTTTGTTGTCTCCCTGTTGATGAACTTCTTCAGCATGACGAGACCTAAAGCAGAAGAAATAATGATTCATGTGCATACCAAAGGCGTAGGCGTATGCGGTGTGTTTCCGCGAGAAATAGCGGAGACCAAAGTTCGTTTAGTGATGGATTGTGCAACTGAAAACCAACATCCTTTGCAGTGCAGTATGGATGTTGCGTAGGATGGTGAATGCTTTCAGAAAAGCAACGTGTGTGCAAAAATTGAACGAAAGCGTACTGACCGAAGGGTTTGTCGGTTAGTCACAGTAAATTAAAGTCGGGATCGAAAGAATGTTATCTGAAGAGTTAGAAGTCACACTGGGAGTCGCGGTCAACTACGCGAGGACCCATAGACACGAAATTATTACCGTAGAGCACTTGCTTTACGCACTTCTGGATGACAGCGAAACTCGTAAGACGATACGTTTGTGCGGTGGCAATCTGGAAACACTCGAGAAGTCACTACAGCACTATTTGGAAACTGAAGTTCCTTTGATGGGAGAGGAATCCGAAGAAGAGCCACAACCGGGTTTAGGTTTTCAGCGGGTTCTTCAACGCGCCATCATGCATGTACAAAGTTCGGGAAAGAAAGTGGTCAAAGGTTCGAACGTCCTGGTTGCAGTATTCAGTGAGCGTGAATCATTTGCGGTTTATTTTTTGAGTCAACAAGAGATCAGCCGTTATGACGTGGTTAACTATATTTCTCACGGTATCGCCAAGATCCCCGAAGGAGATCGTCTGCCGGCGCCGGATGAAGAGCAAGATTTCGATGAAGATGGCGAGGCAGAGCAGTCCGGAGATGCACTGGAAGCCTATACGATTAATCTCAATTTGCTAGCCGAAGAAGGAAAGATCGATCCGCTAATTGGTCGACAGAAAGAGCTGGAGCGAACGATCCAGATTCTATGTCGCAGAAGAAAGAACAACCCGCTGTTTGTTGGTGAAGCCGGGGTGGGTAAAACAGCAATGGCTGAAGGTCTGGCGTTGCGTATTTTCCAGCGCGAGGTTCCCGAAGTATTGGCGGACAGCACCATATATTCGCTGGACATGGGGGCGCTGCTTGCCGGTGCGAAATATCGAGGTGATTTTGAGCAACGACTCAAGGCGGTTCTGAAAGAGTTAGACAAGCAAGAAAATGCGGTACTTTTTATCGATGAAATTCATACGATTATTGGTGCTGGTGCGGTTTCTGGCGGGGCATTGGATGCATCTAACTTGCTTAAGCCAATGCTGGCGTCAGGCGAACTGAAGTGTATTGGTTCTACAACCTATCAGGAATACAGAGGCATTTTCGAAAAAGATCGAGCGCTCTCGAGGCGGTTTCAGAAAATCGATATTGTGGAACCTACTGTAGACGAAGCGGTTGAAATATTGCGTGGGTTAAAGACACGTTTTGAAGAACATCACGGGGTGAAATATACCCAGCCAGCGTTGCGTAGCGCAGTGGAGCTATCCGCGCGTTACCTGAGTGATCGTCAACTGCCGGATACTGCGATTGATGTCATTGATGAAGCCGGTGCGAAAACCAGGCTTGCACCTGCCGACAAGCGAAAGAAAACCATCGGCGTGAAGGAAATCGAAAACATGATTTCCGATATCGCGCGAATACCGCCAAAACATGTTTCGGCATCGGATATTAAATCGCTACAAAATCTTGAACGCGATCTTAAAATGGTGGTGTTTGGTCAGGATGAAGCCATTAGTACATTGGCTTCCTCTATTAAAATGGCGCGCTCAGGTTTAGGCGGCACTGAGAAACCAATCGCTTCACTACTGTTTTCCGGACCTACTGGAGTAGGTAAAACTGAAGTAACCAAGCAATTGGCAAACACCCTCGGCATTGAATTTTTACGCTTTGATATGTCGGAATACATGGAGCGTCATACGGTATCAAGGTTGATAGGTGCGCCCCCTGGATATGTAGGTTTTGATCAAGGTGGGTTGCTCACCGAAGCGATCAACAAGCATCCGCATTCGGTGCTGCTGTTTGATGAAATTGAAAAAGCACACCCTGATTTATTTAATATTCTGTTGCAGGTAATGGACTATGGCAGTCTTACCGACAACAACGGGCGAAAGTCTGATTTCCGAAACGTCATTATCGTTATGACGACTAACGCCGGTGCTGAGCGCGCTGCACGCGAATCTATGGGTTTCGTGATGCAAGACAATGCCAGTGATGATATGGAAGCGATCAAGAAAGCATTCACTCCGGAATTTCGTAACCGACTCGACAATATTGTTCGGTTTAACGGCCTCAATACCGATACCATTCATCACGTCGTGAAGAAGTTCATCCTAGAATTAGATCATCAACTTGGCGAGAAGCAGGTTACCCTCGATGTAGATGATAAGGCGATTGAGTGGCTCGCAGAGAAAGGGTATGACCCCGCCATGGGCGCGCGACCAATGTCACGGGTGATTCAAAAAGAGATAAAACAAAAGCTGGCCGATGAACTGCTTTTTGGCAAACTCTCAAAAGGCGGGTCGGTCAAGATCTCCGTTGCTGAAGAGGACGGTAAGTCGGTATTGCATTTCGATACCGAGAGCTCTTAGGGCATTCTCGAGAGAGCTCTTACAGCAGCGCTGGGTTCGGCATCAGCTTACTCTGGCAGAAGCCTTTAGCCTACCTAGCGGTTGTTCGTTGATTGGTAAATGGATCAATCCTGCTAGGAGACTTAAAACAATTCCGGCGATCCACATGGGATCGTAACTGCCTGTTTGATCAAAAATCCGACCACCCAGCCATACCCCAATAAAGCTTCCTATCTGGTGGCTTAAAAAGACGATGCCAAACAATGTTGCCATATAGCGGACACCAAACACCTGGGCAACGATGCCTGTGGTCAGCGGGACGGTCGAAAGCCAAAGAATACCCATAGCGCCGGCAAACAAATAGATCACCAGCTCGGTCTTGGGTAAGAGCACTAGGGCGGTGATAACGATTGCGCGCGCAAAGTAGATGAAACTAAGGCCGAATTTTTTGCTAAAGCGCTGCCCGGCCATGCCCGACAGAAAAGAACCGGCAATATTCATAAGGCCAATCAGCGCGATCGACCAGGCGCCAATGGCAGGATCCAGTCCGAGGTCGCGAATATAAGCAGGGAAATGCACGGTAATAAAAGCGACATGGAAACCACAGACAAAGAAACCGGTGGTAAGCAGAACGTAACCACGGTGAGAGATGGCCTCGAGCAGCGCCTGACGTAAAGTTTGGTCACTTTCTTCTCCTACAGAAACTCGAGGGTCGCCGGGCAAACACAAAGCGAGAGGGATCATCACTAAAGTGGCAGCAGAGAGCAGCACAAGTGTGGTGCTCCAACCAAAAGACTCGATAAATCCGTGACTAATGGGAGAGAAAAGGACTTGCCCTAATGAGCCGGCGGCAGTCCCTAATCCAAGAATCAACGAGCGTTTTTCCGGACCAACTACGCGAACCATCGATGCCATGGCAATGGTAAAAGCGGAGAAGGCAATACCTGTTCCCGCCAGCACACCACCGCTTAGCAGCAGCCCAAAAGGGGAATCCACCATAGTCATGGTAAAGACACCGATCGCATAAATCACGGCGCCAGCCATAATCACCCTTACGGCACCAAATTTGTCGGCCATTGCGCCCGCAAATGGCAAACCAATCCCCCAAAACAAATTCTGGACGGCCATTGCAAAGCCGAAAGTTTCTCGTGACCAGTCTTTGGCGACTGTCATTGGTTCGAGAAATATGCCAAAACTCGAGCGGACACCAAAACCAATTAACGATACAAGGCATCCGGCCAGAATCACAATCAAGGGCGTGCGCCAGGAGGGTGCTGTTGGCATTTTTCTAAGGTCGAGAAAGTATGTTTACGATTGACTTATTGATGCTTCCAGGACGGTTTGCGCTTTTCAGCAAAAGCCGCCATACCTTCTTTTTGATCTTCGGTGGCGAATAAAGCATGAAAATGACGTCTTTCGAACAATAGTCCTTCTGCGAGACAGGATTCAAAGGCTCTGTCTACCGATTCTTTGCACATCAATACCGAGGGCAGCGATTTAGAAGCTATTTTACTCGCGGTTTTCAATGCTTCATCGAGTAGCGAATCCGCCGGAACTATACGTGCTACCAAGCCTGATCGTTCTGCTTCTTCAGCGTCCATCATTCTGCCGGTTAAACAAAGCTCCATTGCTTTGGCTTTTCCAATTGCTCGCGTTAGTCTCTGCGTACCGCCGGCACCAGGAATAATGCCAAGGTTGATTTCAGGTTGTCCAAACTGGGCGCCATCTCCCGCAAGAATAAAATCGCACATCATCGCCAGCTCGCAACCACCACCCAATGCATAACCGTTTACCGCGGCAATTACGGGTTTGCGGCAGCGACTGACGTCTTCCCAGTTGTCGGTAATAAAGTCCTGTTTGTAAACGTCCATATAGCTTTTCGACTGCATTTCGACAATATCGGCGCCCGCAGCGAACGCTTTTTCATTGCCAGTGATCACTACCGCGCCGATGTCGTCATTTGTATCCATCTCCTTGATCGCGGTGCCGAGTTCGATCATTAAATCTGAGGACAAGGCGTTCAATGCTTTAGGACGGTTTAAAGTGATAAGGCCAACATTTTCTTTTATTTCACTAACAATATTTTGGTAAGTCATGGGATGCTGATTGATAAAGTTACTTAAATTCCAGTCGCTGACACGAGGGATTCGTTTTGCTGACTGGGCAATAGATTGAATTTGGGTTACTTTATCGTACTATAAGAAACAAATACGACTTTTTTGGATTTCTTGCGATCGGAGGACCTTCGAGATTGTCTATGCGATTCGAAAAATTGTCTTACAATAAGCTTAACTATTTATTCGAATTTGTTCGACAGCAACCGTGACTATGCCAGACAAAAACTCTTTTGATAGCGTCTATCAACACTCGATTGAACAGCCCGAAGCTTTTTGGGAAGAAGCCGCCGAAGCTATTCATTGGGACCGAAAATGGGATCAATTAATTGACGATAGCGACTCGCCGTTTACCCGTTGGTTCGTGGGCGGAAAAACCAACGTTTGTTTCAACGCGGTTGATCGACATGTAGAAAGCGGTCATGGTGATCAGATAGCGATAATTCATGATAGCGCGATAACCGGATCACAAAGTCAGCTGACATTTTCCGAATTAAAAGACCGGGTCTCCCTGTTTGCGGGTGTTCTGGTGCAGCAGGGTGTTGGCAAGGGCGATCGCGTTATTATCTATATGCCCATGGTGACCGAGGCGGTGATTGCCATGCTGGCTTGTGCTCGAATTGGTGCGGTGCATTCGGTCGTGTTTGGTGGCTTCGCCTCTAATGAGCTAGCGGTGCGAATCGATGATTGCGAACCGAAGGTAATCGTCGCTGCTTCCTGTGGTCTCGAACCAGGGCGCGTGATTGAATACAAACCGTTGTTGGATAAAGCAATCGAGTTATCCAGACATCGACCCGATAGCTGCGTGATACTGCAGCGCCCAGAATGCAAAGCTGAGATGCAAGCCGGCCGGGATATTGATTGGTATGATGCGGTGGCACAAAGCACTGCAGCAGATTGCGTCTCGATGGACGCAACCGACCCGCTATATATTCTTTATACCTCCGGAACCACGGGTCAGCCAAAGGGTGTCGTTCGCGATACTGCAGGGGGCATCGTCGCGCTGAACTGGACGATGAAGAATATCTACAATGTCAATCCTGGTGATGTTTACTGGGCAGCCTCAGACGTTGGCTGGGTGGTAGGGCATTCCTATATTGTTTATGCGCCGCTGTTCGCCAGAAATACAACCATTGTGTTTGAGGGTAAACCGGTGGGTACCCCTGACCCGGGCACTTTTTGGCGAGTAATCTCGCAGCACAATGTTAAAGTTTTGTTTACTGCGCCCACCGCGTTCAGAGCGATCAAGAAAGAAGATCCCAATGGTGACTATTTAAAGAAGTATGATACCTCTTGTCTGCAGTCTCTGTTTCTCGCTGGTGAAAGAACCGACCCAGATACCTTACAATGGGCTACCGATCATTTAGGTGTGCCGGTTATTGATCATTGGTGGCAGACGGAAACAGGATGGGCAATTTGCTCAAACTGTCCGGGGATAGAGCTGCTTCCTATCAAACAGGGCTCTCCAACCAAGCCCCTGCCTGGCTGGCAAATGGAGGTGTTGGACGACGAAGGTAAACCAGTGAAACGGGGGGATATCGGATCCCTTGTGGCAAAGCTGCCTTTGCCTCCGGGGACGTTTCCGACGTTATGGAACGCAAGAGACAGAATGTTTGAATCTTACTTTAGCCGCTTCCCGGGCTACTATGAATCTGGTGACGCCGGCTTTATCGATGAAGAAGGCTATCTCTATGTAATGTCACGCACGGATGACGTCATCAATGTTGCGGGACACAGGCTGTCTACTGGTGCGATTGAAGAGGTGTTGGCATCTCATCCGGACGTTGCTGAGTGTGCGGTGCTGGGCGTGAATGATGACCTTAAGGGTGAGCTGCCCCTTGGTTGTTTGGTGTTGAGCTCTGGCGTTGAGAGAGAGGACAACGAGATTATTGCCGAATGTATTGCTTTAGTTCGGGAAAAGATTGGTCCGGTGGCGGCGTTTAAGCTAGCGGTAGTCGTCAACCGACTTCCCAAAACCCGGTCAGGAAAAATACTCCGCGGCACGATGAAAAAAATAGCGGATAACGTCGAGTGGAAAATGCCGGCGACCATCGATGATCCCGTGATTCTCGATGAGATTACAGCGTCACTTAAAACCCTTGGTTATGCCTCTTAATTAGCGACTGAATTCGATATGCAACACGCCTTCATTATGGATCCCCTCGAGGGGGTTAAATCTTGGAAAGATACCACCTGGTTTTTGATGAAAGCATGCCAGGAAAGAGGGCACCGAGTGTGCTACCTGGATCAGCGTTCATTGTGGTTAGATCATGATCAGCTCTACTCCAAAGTGCAGTGGGTACGCACTGTTGATGACCGTGATCACCCGTTTGAGATTGAGTCTGAAGAGGTGATTGCTTTGTCCCAGACCGATGCGGTTTGGCTGCGTACTGACCCGCCATTCGATCGCCGATATTTTTATACGACTTTGTTGCTGGATCGCTTGCCCGCCTCGACTCGAGTGTTAAACCAGCCTCAGGGTGTGCGTAACTGGAATGAAAAACTTGCTGCATTAGAGTTCCCCGAATTCACACCGCAGACAGTCATTTCAAATTCGGCAGATGAGATAAAGCGCTTTGCCGAGGAACAAGGTAAGTTAACGGTAAAGCCAGTGGATGGTTTTGGAGGCAAAGGAATCGTGTTTTTTGAGCTTGGAGATGATGAAACTGTTCTGAAGCAAGCAACGCATGATGGCGCGCATTGGGTTGTCGCCCAAGAGTATCTTCCTGAAGCAAGTGCCGGGGATAAGCGTATCTTGATGCTCGAAGGTAAGGTGTTGGGAGGAATTTTGCGCATGCATGCCGACGGCGCGGAGTTAAATAATCTTGACCAGGGCGGTTCAGCCCATCCGGTTGACCTCAATGATCATGATCTGAAGATCTGTGCTGCGCTGACACCTAAATTACGGGAGCAAGGGATCTTTTTTGTCGGCATTGATATTATTGGAGACAAGCTGATCGAAGTGAATGTCACCAGCCCGACGGGGTTACAGGAGTTAAGTCGTTTTCACGATAAAGAGTATCACCATCAAATTATTGCTGCTCTGGAATAGTTGTCTCCGCCATTGGGTTTTTTGGCGGCTTTATCGAAAGCGCCGGTCTTTCAATAAAATGCCAGGACAAAGCCGCCAAGGGCAGTGTCGTCAGCATCGATGCAAAGAATAAAATGATGGGTTCTATCGATGGATAGAGATAAATATAGTATTGCTGTATCGGGAATGCGTAAATATAAAGCCCATAGGAATAGTCTCCGCAGCGATTGAATTTGCGAATCCTGCCCGTAGGTAAGTAGGCGGCGCACAGTAAAAGATAACCCAGTGCGAGATAGAAGACCGAAGTAAACAGCACTCGACTGGTGAAACTAAGGACAAGTAAGAGAAAGACTGCGCACACAATAGGCAGACCAAGTGGAATTTTTCGTCTAAATAAATAACAGCTGGCGCCAAAGAAAAACATCGCTGAAAAGCGCATCAGGTTTGCAGTAAATCCTGATAGAGGTTGGTACATGATCACATTGACAAGGAACAGGATCATGCTAACTATAGTTAAACAACCAATCAGATAACGCCAATGTGTTTCTGTGTTCTTGTGAAGTCTGGTGACGATAAAAAACAGGAACGCAAGAATGGCATACATCAACAGTTCGTATTGAAGTGTCCAGAGGGGAGTGTTTACCTCGTCTGGCAATGGATTGTTTTGAAAAACAGTTGTTGGCAGGGTAGTTTGAACTTCTCCCACTATAAGAAGACTGTTCTTCAGCCAAAAGCCGAAAGTTTGGGAGGAGCTAAAATATTCAGTCAAATCCACCTCAGGACTGCCAAGGCCAATCATGAGAGTGCAAAGCGTGACGCAGGCAATTAACCCTGGAAAGATGCGAAGTGCCCGGGCTTGAACATAGTGTTTGAGGTTATTACGATGAATCAGGCTGGCGAAAACCAAGAATCCACTGATAAAGAAGAAGCTGTTGACTGAGATATACCCTAAAGCCCAAGCTGAACTATTACTGAGACTGCCGCTCAATAAGATACTGTGACTTAGAATTACACCTGTGGCCGCTACCAGTCGCAATAGCTTAAAGTTATTGTCTTCTGAGTCGGTGAAATGAATTAAAGTCTGGGTTTTATTTAACGCAGAATAGGACACGAAGTAGTAAGAATCTGTTTCAATCAAGTATAATGTATACATTGATTTGATTTGTTCTAAAATCCCTCATAGAAGGAATTTATATAATGTTGTGCCGTACCTCTTTTGAAATACGAATTGAATTCGTACATGTTAGTTCGCTAAACCGATCGGGAGCGAACTAGCACTATGTCGACTGCGATTATTGTTGATGCAGCATGTGACTTACCAGTGGATTTTTGTGAGAAGAATGATATACATGTGATTCCACTGGGCGTTGTGTTTGGAGATAAGAATTATTTCGATAGTAGAGATCCTGAAACAACACGTACTTTCTACAATAACTACTCTCACTACCGGGCAAGAGACGTGTACTCATTGCCGCCTTCGGTGGATGTAATTGCGGAGTTTTTACAGAACTATATCGTAACGCACTACGATCAGGCTATTCTCATGTGCCTGAATAGTAAGAGAAGTAATATTTACAAGTATGCCGTCCGTGCCGGTAAAGAAATTATAGACGGGATTAAAGCGAGCAAAGATAAGAATAACAGATTAAAAGTGTTGCGTATTATAGATACGCAAACGTTATTTACCGGTCAGGCGCTGCTGGCATACGAGGCGCATCGTTTCGTTAACGTAATCCAAAATGTCGACACCAAAGAGCTGTACGAAGTATTGCGTGTCATGTCTGCAAATGTGCAGGTTTATACAGTGCCGAATGATCTTTACTATATTCGTTCGCGAGCAAGTCTGCGCGGCGATAAAGCGATAGGCACATGGTCTTATGCGTTAGGAAAGTCATTTGATATGAAGCCGATAATTAAGACGCAACGGGATGAAACGCAACGTATTGGCTGGGGAAAAGGTTTTGATGATGCTGTTACCCGACTGTTCAAAATGGTGTCGAAGGCGATCGACAAAGGATTGATGATCAATGCGGTGATGATTAGCTATGCTGGAAATACTCGCGACATTATGGATATGAAAAGCTTTGGTGCTTTGCAGAAGCATGCTGAAAAGGAAGGAATCAGAATCTGCCTTTCCATGATGAGCACTGCAGCTGGTGTAAACGTCGGTCCCGGTGCGATGTCGATTGCCTATTGTGCTTGATTGATAATGTCGCCCGAATGGTGCGCTGGTTGGACCTAGGGCAATCAGGCGTTAGAATTTTTTAATTCTTCCGCCAGCTTTTCAGCAAGCATCATTACTGGTGCGTTAGTGTTTCCGGATATTACCGTCGGGAAAATGGACGCATCGATAACCCGCAGATTCTGCACTCCGTAAACCTTGGCAGTGCTATCCACTACAGCGGTTTTTTCGTCAGGACCCATGATGCAAGTGCTGGTAGGGTGATAAACGGTGTCGCTGGTTTGCCGAATATAATCTTTGATTTCATCCTCGCTGCTAACGCGCTCTCCGGGTTTGAATTCACTGACGATAACCTCGCGAAGCGCTGGGGCTTGCGCCATTTTGCGGAGGAATTGAAAACCCTCTACCATTTCAGTCATATCTTCTTCCGTGGATAAGTAGTTAGGGCGAATATGTGGCGGCTCAAGAGGGTTGGCCGAACGTAGATTCAACTCACCGCGACTGCTTGGTCGGCACTGACAAATACAGTTAACAAAGCCAGCAAAAGGATCCGGTCTGATAATCGGCCGTTTACCGACTGGAGCGGTTTGATAAGTGACAGGGCAGAAATAGAACTGCAAGTTTGGCCTTGTGCGTTGCGGGCTGCTGCGAAAGAAGCCCCCCGCTTGATTGACGCCGATAGAAAGAGGGCCGCGCCTCGTTAGAATATATTGTAGTCCAGCGGAAAGTTTCCCCCACCAGGGTGCAAGCTGATTGTTTACGGTTGGTTTTGTAGAATGATAATAATGCGAAATAGCCAGATGGTCCTGCAGGTTTTTGCCAACCGCCGGGGCATGCTGAATTGTTGGAATGCCCATCGACTGTAATTGATCGCTATCGCCAACCCCGGATAGCATAAGAAGCTGAGGGGAGTTAATCGCGCCGCCGCTTATGATGACTTCTTTGTTCGCCCGCATCTGTTTGATCTGTCCACCTTGCACATATTCAACCCCGGTAGCTTTGGTGTGATCAAATAAAATACGACTCACGTGGGCATTCGATTCAAGCTGCATGTTTGGACGTTTTAATGCAGGATGCAAATATGCTTTAGCTGCCGACATACGAAATCCGTTTTTTGCCGTAATCTGATATTCCCCCACCCCTTCTTGATCGGCGCCATTGAAGTCAGGATTGCGCGGAATACCGCATTGTTCAGCGGCATCCATAAAATGCTGATTGATCGGATGATATTGTGCGCTGACGTCGTCGACATAAAGCGGACCTTCTCCGCCTCGCCACTCGTCAGCGCCTCGAGAATTGGTTTCAGATTTCCGAAAGAATGGCAGCACATCTTTCGCCGCCCAGCCGTCATTGCCCAGCGCAGCCCAGTCATCATAATCGGCGTGTTGGCCACGGATATAGACCATGGCATTGATTGAACTGGAACCGCCCAACACTTTGCCTCTGGGCCAGTAGCTTTCTCGATTATTTAAACCGGGTTCCGGATCAGTTTGATACGCCCAGTTTACCGTCTTGTCAAAGAATACTTTACCGTAGCCAAGCGGAGTCTGGATCCAGAATTTGCGATCGCTGCCGCCTGCTTCCAGGATACAAACCGAGTACTTTCCACTTTCAGAAAGACGGTTTGCCAATACACAACCGGCAGAGCCCGCGCCAACAATTATGTAATCGACTTGCATGTAATTGGCTTAGAGAATTTGCTGAAGTTGACTATAAAAAATGGGTTCTGGCAAGAGTTCTCTGATTGTCGGTTGTAAGGCAATCATCCGGAGCCGGGATAGCGGAATCTATGGCTAAATTTAGATTGCTGATATCATCCGCTTATACCCTCAAGCTGAAAATTTTGCGCAATGACAACTGATGAAACCGTAACTTCGATAACTCCCGCCGAGATCAAACCGCTGATTTCAATTGATGATGTAACCAAGCTGGATGTGCGTGTCGGCACGATTACTGCAGTCGATGAAGTTGCTGCTTCCCGGAAACTGATGAAACTGACGGTTGACTTTGGCGACCATCAGAGATCAATACTATCGGGAATTCGTCAAGAGAGAGCTGACCCAACCGAGATTAAAGGCTCGCAAGCGTTGTTTATCCTAAACCTGCCAGAACGCAAAATGGCCGGAGAATTATCCCAGGGAATGCTGTTTGATTTAGGCTTTGAAGACGGCATCAAACCCGCACTCTGCCAGCCGGAGCGACCGGTTCCAAACGGCACGCGCGCTGGTTAGCGAAGCTTTATATCAAAGCTCTATCAGAACTATGCGCCGAAGATTTTGGCAAGTGCCTCCTGAAGTCGATCGTGTTTAAAAACAAACCCTTCTTGTTCGACTCTTTTTGGTAGTACTTTCTGGCCTCCCAGTAAAAGAGAAGCCGCTTCCCCTAACGCAAGCTTGATCACAAATGCCGGAGCGGTAAAAAGACTGACCCGGTTGAGCGATTTTGCAAGAGTTTTGGTAAAGGTTCGATTGTTTACCGGATCCGGTGAGACCAAATTGTAAGCACCGCTTGATTCCGCTCTGTTTAAGAGATGGAAAATAATTGCAATATGATCTTCCAGATGTATCCAGCTCATCCACTGGCGACCGTTGCCAATTTGACTGCCAAGGCAGAGTCGGAAGGGCAGAGTCATTTGTTTTAGCATCCCGCCATTTTTTTCGAATACCAGCCCGGTTCTCAAAAGACAAACGCGGGTGCCAAATGCTTGCGCTTTTAACGCTTCCGCTTCCCAGGCTACACATAACTCTGCGCCAAATCCTCTGCCAGCACCATCTGTTTCATCTATGGTTCTGTCTTCCGTGTCGCCGTAATACCCAATTGCTGAACCGCTGAGTAAAATCTGTGGTGAAACATCTTGTTCCTTCATCCAGCTCACCAGATTTTGTGTCAGCTCAATGCGACTGTTCATGATTTCCTGTTTTCGTGTGACTGACCAACGCTTGCCAACGATTTGTGCGCCTGCAAGATTAATAACGGCGTCAAAGTGCTGGTCTTTCGGAATTTCCGCTAGACGCTCAACCAAATGACACCGTGGATTCGAATACGGGAATTTTGAGCGATCTCGCGTCAGCACGGTAAACTCGCACCGATCAAATTTAGGGTCCTGAATCAGATTGCTGCCAATGAACCCACTGCCGCCAGTAAGTAGGATATGCATGAGAAATTCTTAATATGAAGGGTTATAATGTCGACTTTACTCCTACCGCTATCAAAATGGTGTAAAACTTGGTTGTACTAGGTTTTTGAATGACCATTCCCTGCACCAGGTCCCACACATCCGTTCACCTTGGCTAAACCGAATAAAGTCTTCTCCGAAAATTTAACCACCAGACATATTGTGCTGGTGTTGTTTGATCAATTTCCTCTGATTCCATTCAGCTGTCTGGTCGATTGCATGCGCGCGGCAAATCGTTTTTCCGGACAGCAGGTTTACACTTGGGAAACCGTTTCTATTGAAGGGGATAGCATTGATTCAAGTAGCGGTGTGCAGGTAGCAACACAAACAACTTTGCAAGAAGTCAAAGAATGTGATCGTTTGTTTTTGGTGTCTACGAATGAAACCCAATACTTTGACGATGAAACAGCGTTTGCCAAGCTCGCACAATTTGCCGCCAATGACGTGATGTTGTGTAGCGTGAGTTCCGGTAGTTTTGTGTTAGCGAAAGCGGGGTTATTAGACGGCTATCGTTGCACTATTCATTGGGAAAATTTGCCTGTTTTTCGCGAGCTGTATCCGTCGCTGTACAGCACGCGGAATATCTATGAAATCGATCGAGATCGCGCAACGTGCTCGGGCGGAACGGCGGCGTTGGATATGATGCTAAAGCTGATAGAGACAGACTGTGGTCAAGAGGTGACGCGAAAGATTTCTCAAATGTATCAGCATGACCGATTGCGAACGCCAGAGGATCAGCAGCGAATGGAGGGGAAATACGATTTGATTCGATTGTCGCCTAAACTTGCGGAAGCGATTGACTTGATGCAAAACAATATTGAAGACCCATTGTCTCCACAAGAGGTTGCGGGTCATGTCGGTGTTTCATTAAGACAGCTCGAACGGCTGTTTAAAAAATATAGAAGCGCAACGCCGCAGCGATACTATCTGAAGTTACGGCTGGAGAATGCGAGGCAGCTATTGTTGTATACATCCCAGTCCGGCCTTGATGTGGCGATTGCATCTGGTTTCTCATCGCATTCGCACTTTATTAAATCCTATCGCGATGTCTATGGAAGAACCCCGCGGGAAGAACGGATAACCGACGCTGGCTCTGAAAAATCGGCCACTAACTAATATTCTACTGGCCGTTAGTCAGTTGAAATTTGCCGCTGGCGAGGCCGTGGCGATCGCGCCAATCTCTTCCAGCTTTTGGATATTGGTCTTTTCATAGCCCAGTTCTTCCAGAATATCCTGGGTGTGCTGCGCAAAGGTTGGAGGCGGGTTATTCAGTGCGGGGCCATCTTCTTGGAAAGTAAACGCTGCGGTCGGGAAATCATGGCGGTTGCCGTCTAGTGTTACAGGCTGGAACACACCGCGATTTTTAAGCTGTGGATGCTCCGCAGCCTCTTTAGTATTGCGAACCCTTGCAGCCGGCACCTTTACATCGTTCAGTCTTTGCTCCCACTCATCTGCAGTCGCTGTTTTGGCGATTTCAGAAAGTCGTTTTCTATCTGCTTCAAAATACTCAGCATATTCCCACGGCCGGAGTTTTCTTACTCGTTTCGCAATTTCTTTTTCTCCAAATACCTGCCACATATTTTCCAGCTGCACGCTTGTCCAGGCGCCAATCACGAGCAAACCATCTTCGGTGTCGTAACAGCCGTAACCCGGGTTATATGTGCTGCTATTGCCGCTCGGCCTTAGCATTTCTCCCGCTGAAGTCAGGTGGGTGAAGTTGGTAGAAGACAACATGATCGCAGCATCCAGCATGGCGATATCTATGCGTTGTCCTTTGCCAGAGAATGTTCTTTGATAGAGTGCGGCGGCGATGGCAAATGCACCTTGAATTCCGGTGCCATAGTCAAGAACCGGCGGGCCGACTTTTATTGGTGCGTTGTCAATATCGCCGGTTGATGCCATGAGACCAGACATTGCCTGAATCACATTGTCGTAGGCAGTGCGCTCGGCAAGGGGGCCCGTTTGGCCAAACCCTGTCAACGAACAATAGATCAAATCTGGCTTGATATTTTTAACGGCGTCGTAGCCGAGTCCAAGATTATCCAGCGCTCCGGGACGATAGTTCTCCACCAACACATCAGCGGTTTCAATCAGCTTTAATACAATTTTGCGTCCCTCTTCTTTACGAAAATCAATCGCTATCGCGCGTTTATTTGCGCTTTGGGTTTGGAACATCGAACCCATACCACGTTTACAATCCTCGGTATTACCGCCGTCCATGCGCGACATATCCGGATTTCCAGGCGGCTCGACTTTAATAACATCGGCGCCCATTACCGCTAATTGATAAGTGCAAAAAGGACCAGCGATAACATGCGTTAAATCAACAACTCTGACATTGGATAGCGGCTGCATTGAATCACCTTTTATTAGAATGCGCTTGAAATTATAGACCTAAAAATAACGACTGCGCACACATAGATGGATTAAACATAAATTATCTGTGGTTAAATCAAGGCAGTTAAAAATTACCGATAAACCCATGTCATACCCGTCAATTATTATGGTTGCGCCCAATGGTGCGAGAAAAACCAAGAAGCATCATCCCGCCTTGCCTGTTAGCATTGCGGAGACGGTGGCGGAGGCGAAAAGTTGCTATGCCATGGGTGCAAGCGTTATTCATGCCCATGTACGTGGGGAGAAGGATGAACATGTGTTGGATCCCGGGCGGTATCGAGAGCTGCTGGAAGAGATGCGTGTGCAGGTTCCGCAAATGCTGGTACAGGTAACGACCGAAGCGGTTGGCATCTATAGCCCGCTGCAACAGGCTGACTGCGTCAAACAGGTGAAACCGGAAATGATCAGCCTTGCTATGCGCGAAATGGCCGGAGTAGATCAGGATTTAGATTTTGCACGCAACTTCTATGAATGGTGTCGTAGCAATGCTGTGCATATACAGCATATCGTGTATGACGATGCTGACATGGAAAGACTACTTCATTTGCAAAAACAAAATGTGATTCCCGCTGGCCGCCTTTGTGTGTTGTTTGTCTTGGGGCGATTCTTGGAGAACCGTGAGGCGATACCGGAAGATATTCAACCGTTTTTAAAACTGGCTTCAGGAATCGAAATGGATTGGTTTGTTTGCGCCTTCGGCAGTCACGAGCAAGCCTGCGCGCTAGCAGCAATAGAGCAGGGCGGCCATGCAAGGATTGGCTTTGAAAACAATTTATATCATGCAGATGGATCACTAGCTGATAATACCGCAGCTCTAGTTGCGTCTTTGAAGGCCCGGGCTATGGAAAACGGCACTGCGTGTGCAGACGGCGTTGCTGCACGAAAGATTCTTGGTGTTGTCTCCAGCGCCTAGTGTTTGCGGGATTTAGTTTACTTGCAGCGATTACTCGCAAAAAAAACTTAGACTCGATCTTACTAATAAGCCAATCTAGTTTGGGCATAACCTTACGACGAGTGTCTGAGTTTGCCATTCTCGGCCAACGTACGTATCGTGGACACGGATAACACTTTGTCGATCAGATAGATATTCAATGTATCTGGATGATGCCCATCGCTGGGTTTGTCGGCTGTAGTGGAAATTTTCGAGTTGTGA
>CALKKV010000023.1 GCA_937992195.1 uncultured Gammaproteobacteria bacterium
TGTTTATTTACTCGAACAACATCAGGATGTTTCAGTAAATCTTCAGCCATATTGCTGTCATTCTTATAACGTATCTTGTCGCGATGCATGGGTATACTCATTGATATCTTTGGCGTAGCCTAACATCGACGCTAAAGTGACAACAACCAAATCTACCATGTCCGAACACCCATCTCAGATCACCCATCGCACCATTTGGATGTTGGCGGGGCCAATTATTCTCTCCAATATTTCCGTACCGCTTGTGGGGGCGGTGGATACCGCTGTAGTTGGACACCTGCCTGGCGCTGCCTCGATTGGCGCGGTAGCCCTTGGCGCACTGATCTTCGGGTTTCTTTACTGGGGTTTTGGCTTTCTGCGAATGGGGACAACCGGCTTTATCGCCAGGGCATACGGGGCAAATGACCCAACCGAAGAATCACGCATTATCTGCCGTGTTTTTATTCTGGCATTAATTTGCGGATTACTCCTGGCGGCGCTCGGGCGGCCAGTCATTTATCTCGCCCTGAACCTGATTGAATCCAGTGAACAGGTGGAGTCTCTAGCAGCGGAATACGCTCTTATTCGCATTTGGAGCGCCCCGGCAACATTATGCGTTTACGTTATCACCGGTATTCTGATTGGATTACAAAACACTCGCAGCGTGCTTGTTTTGCAGTTGATCTTGAACATCACCAATGTGGTGCTTGATTTATGGTTTGTAATCATCCTTGAATTTGGTGTCAGCGGCGTTGCATGGGCGACGCTTATCGCAGAATACCTTGCTGCGATTTGTGGCTTTTGGATACTACGCAAACCGATTTCAATTGCTATTGCACAAATTTCTCTGCGAGAAGCCCTGGAAGTAGAGCCCATGCTGGCGCTAATTCGATCCAATACCCACATTTTGGTACGCACGCTCTGTCTGGTTTTTTCCTTTGCTTTTTTTACCGCCCAAGGCGCAAAGTTGGGCGAGGTGATACTGGCTGCCAATGCCATATTAATGCATCTGCATAGTTTTATGGCCTATGGCCTCGATGGTTTTGCCCATGCCGCCGAAGCGTTAACAGGAAGTGCCTATGGCGCCGGCAGTCGCGGCCGCTTCAAAAAAGCGGTCAAACTCTCAACGGTATGGGCTGCGGTAACTGCGGTGATTACCGGCGTCATTTACATGAAATTCGGTGAACAAATTCTTGGTTTGTTCAGCAACCAAAGCATGGTTATATCTGCGGCAATCACCTTCTTACCCTGGATGATTATTGCCCCGATTGTTTCTGTATGGAGCTTTCAGTTGGATGGGGTATTTATTGGCACTGGGCACACCAGAGCAATGCGGAATGCGATGCTAATCTCTACCGGGTGCTATTTATTTTTGGTTTGGATGTTACTCCCGCCATTGGGAAATCACGGGTTATTTCTCGCCCTCACTATTTTTATGTTTCTGCGAGCGTTTACGCTATGGCTGTATTATCCGGGCATTCTCAAGGATATTCCGGAAGAACCCGACTAGCATCTTTGTGCACCGATAAAAAACATGGAGTAAAAAAGATATCCAACAGAGAGTTATCCGGCTGGCGGCTTCTTTTCTAACAACATCAAACACTGAGAGAGCACCGAAAGACATACAAAGCCCGCCACCAAAGGTAAAACCGTACCGTTGTAAGCAAAGCCGATAAAATACCCGAGAGTAAGAGATATTAGTGTGGTTATTGAACCTATCAATGAAGACGCCATGCCGGCGACATGCCCCAGTGGTTCCATCGCCATTGCGTTAAAGTTTCCGAACAACACGCCCACCGCAAAGAAAATACAAACCAAAAAACCCATAAACAAGATAAGGGAAGGCGCCTGAAACCAGCTGTAGAGAAGAAATACTACTGATAGCGCGGTAATCCATTTAAGCGCTATGCCACAAAGCAATCGCATTCCAAAACGCATCACCAATGCCGAATTACACCACGATGCAAAGCCAATCGTTAATGCCAACACAGCGAAGTACAGCGGGAATTGTTCACCCAACCCATACAGCTCCTGAAGAATTTGTTGCGCTGAATTGAGAAAACCAATAAATGCACCAAAGATAAAACCGGATGCGATGGTATAGATAACAGTCGAGCGACTCTTCAACACCTGGATAGCAGCGGAAACTAGACTTTTTACACCAAATGGTTTTCTCTGATCCAGCGACAGCGTTTCCGGCTGACGAAAAAAAAACCAGACTGCAGTGAAAACACAGAACACCAAAAGAGCATGAAAAATCATCCGCCAGTCAGCAACCAACAGCACCAGTTGTCCTATGGCGGGAGCAATAGCTGGCACCAATATAAACACCATCATCACCAACGACATAATACGCGCCATTTCTCTCCCTTCCGCGCGATCACGAATAATTGCGGTGGTAATGATCCTTGGTCCTGCGGCACCCAAACCCTGTAGAAAACGACCGATTAGTAGTCCCTCAAAAGAAGCCGCCCATGCAGCAGTTAAGCTCCCAATGATAAATAACGCAAATCCAACGAATATAGGGCCACGTCTGCCAATGCTGTCTGATATCGGGCCATAGACTAATTGCCCAATCGCCAGACCAAGGAAAAGTATTGTAATGACAAGTTGACGATCGTTGGCGTGAGCTACGCCAAGATCGGTGGCAATTTGCGATAAAGCGGGGAGCATTGAATCGATACCCAATGCTACCAGTGACATGCTCACCGCCATCAGCGCGACAAACTCTTTGAATTGGGTGGCAGAGCGCATGGGATAAGTCAGTGGTGTCTGACTTATTTAGTCAGATGATCACGATGTTGAGTGCTCACTGTTTGATCGTAACAACCCGAACAAGCTTCGGGGGTTCGAATTTGAAAGAAGATAATTTGACTAACGGGGCTTATCTTCAGGTTGGAAATCAATATCTATTGAGCCCTCGTCAAGGGTTAACTCCGGGGCTGACTCTTCTATTGCAGGATCTATCGGGGGTTCTATAGCAGGTTCGATTTCAGGTTCTATAACCGGTTGTTCTGAAACATTAAAAGAATCCATATCCAGACCCGCATCGCCTTCCGTTTCCGCAGCAGGAGATTGCTCACTTCGGCGAAGCGCATCAAGGTCGAAACGCAAGGCGTCCCACTCACTATTGGTGAACGCCTCAATATCGTTGTTTAGCGTAACGATAAAATTTCTCATTGCAGTATTTCTTTCATCACTAGCACCAATCTTTTCAAATACCTTGATTAGTCGAGAACCAACAACAAATTTGTCACTATTAGGTTTTGCATATTCTTCCGTCAGCGCCTGTACCGCCTGCATCGGACGGTTGTAAGTCAAATACACTTCTGACTGAGTGATCAAATCGACATCGCCACCATCTAATGATTCCATGCCTTCCAGATTGGAGTCTTGTTCTGTATCCGCCCAACCATCATCATCGTTATCTGCCTCGTCATCTCCCGGAAGAGATAACTCCAGATCATTGGAGTTGTTATAGGTTACGCCAACATTCTTGCCAGCTGCAGCATAAGATCCGATGCCGGATTCATCAGCGTCATCAGCAACAGACGCGGCTTTTCTGCCTTTTCTCATCAACCAAGCAAACAACAGTGCAGCCAGCAGAGCAAGCGCAACAAGCAGCTGAAGAATCGGACCATTCAGCTTTGCAAAATATCCTTTCGCTTTTTCCAGCAACCCTCGCTTGAAGGTTTCTTGCGGAGCGACCTCGCTTTCGGTAACGGCAAGTTCTGTCGCAGCCACTACGTCTTCTGTGCTCGTCTCAGTCGCTGAATCAGTTTGCTCGACCTGCTCATTATTCGTAAGCGGGCTTCCAGCTACCTCGGTATCGGAACTTGCATTGCCTACTTGACTAAGCTCGCTATCAAGCTTGTCCAACATTTCTTCCACTGTGGCTTCAGCATTGGCTTGAGCAGCGTCAACATCAGCACTGGTCGATTCAGCAGACTCAATTAACTCATCGATGCCCGCAAGATCCAACACTTCGTTTAATGCATCAGCCTCTACGGTATCGGACTCCACTCCTTCACCTGCAGCCAAAGCCTCTGATTCCGTGGATACCGACTCTTCAATGCTTGCAACGGCGGAGTCAGACTCGGATTCAGGCAAAGAACTTGTATCAGAACCTTCCTCAGCTGTTTCCACAGCCTCTTGCGCTGCGAGGCTTGTAGTAATAGAAGCAAGGCTATCTTCGTCGCCGGCGTCTCTCGCTATTAAAGCTTTAACCTGCTCTTCAAGAGTAGCCACTCTTGATTTTAATTCCTTATTTTCTTCCTGTAGCTCAACGATGTAAGCATTCATCGCAGAAAGCTTTAAGGAAAAGCTCTGCATTTCAAACTGATCGCTATCACCAGCGTTAGCAAAATCTACAGATTCATCGGTAACTGATTCACTGTTATTTTCTGCTGCTGAATCATCGTCCTGTTTTTCTTCGCTACCTTCTTCATCCACCTCAAGCAAACTTAATCGAAAGTCTTTCTCCCACTGTTCTTCATCTTCGCCACTAACATCTGTGCTACCTGTACTTTGTTGACTAGCGCCAGCGGTTTCGGATGCCGCTTGAGCTGCGTTACCACTGGAATCAGAATCAGCTGCTGGTTCTCCAGGAATAGGTTGCTGTGCTAAAGACTGATACTCTCTCCTCGCTTGACCTGGAGGAATTGCAAGTACTTCTTGGTCAGAGGGCACGATGAGCTCTGCGCCTCGGACTAAGTTATGGATATTGCCATTTGCGAACGCAGAGGGGTTGTTGTTATAGAACGCCATTCTTCCCTGGAAACGGTTCGCACCATTCGGTAAAAACCGATCCACGATAGTGGACAGTGACTCTCCCCTATTAACCACAACACGATCAGGTCGCGCACTTAAAGGTTCGGATGATAGTGGCGCGCTTGCAGTTAAAGCTGCACCCGATGCCGCGGTCAATGTGTTTGATCCACCACCGGATACCCCTGAAACTAGCGGTAGAGTGGTCGGCCCTACTGTCTGTCTTGAGGCGGAAACTGCTTGATCATAAGTACTTGGATTGACCAACACAGTAAACTGTTTGCGCATTACCTTGCGCGGGCTTTGCAGTTCAATCACCAGTGGCACCACAACCTGACTCACCGGCTGCTGCGTCGAAATCACGATGGCAGCCAACGTGGTATCAACCGAAACAATCAGTTGATCATTAATTTCTCCGTAATCCAAACCTGAGAGCTGGAACCAAGATGGCGCCGCTAGCTTAGCGACGATATCGTTTATTTCATTTGGCTCAAGCGATGTCAGTGGAAGAAGAATACGCAGAGGCTCTCCCAACGTAGACTCTACGACGGGTTTTCCAAAACCGAGGGCAAACGCATTCAGCGGCAGACAAGCAATCAGCAGCAATGCTGCGATAGCACGTAGTTTGCGGGATATCATTTGGGTATACGCAGTAGACACCGAAGTCCTCCAACTCCGAACAATATTAAATACCTGTTAACGCTTTAAGGCCAGTTTTTCCACAGAAACGCCCCTCGATTCGTCGTCACTTTCATTACAAAAAAAGCCTTTCGAAACCGCTTCAATGGCTCACTGTTTTAACACTCAGCGCGGGAGTATACCTGAGCAAAACCTTAAAAAGTCGATATTTCCGACCATAAGAAGATGTGTTTTACAAACTGATTACCATATCTTATTGATTTATTTGCATATAATATGAATTTTGTGGTGAAATTTGACGCAAACAAGCCGCTATTTTGCCCTGTATTAGCAGCCCAAATTACTGGATCCCGGGTATTTCCATTGGCTTATAGTTATCCGGGATCGCTACCATCGCTGCATCGGCCTCATTACTTACGTTTTTCAGCTCCGAAATACTCCCTTGATTGACGCCACTAATTTGCTTGATACGCAGTGGCATTTTGTCGAGATCACCTGGATCGAAGCCAATATTCTGCATCTTAATCACACTGGAAACCTGCTCAACGGATTCCTGTTGCTTGGATAACATTGCTTGCATCACGGCAAAATCACTGTCACTTACACCAACAGACCCAGGTTCAGCCAAACAAAGCTCGGTCGTCCCATCTTTTGATTCAAGGGTAGCTACATCACACTTATACCCCGCAATTTCATCACTGCCACCAGTTTCAGTCAGCACCGCCTTAGCCGCAGGCTCAGGTGCGGGCTTATCTTTTCCGCCAAGTAATCCGCCAAGCAAACCGCCAAGCTGTCCTTTGGCGTCCTCCGGCAGGTCTTCCATCAATCCGGACAACATACCCGAGAGATTGCCCATCGCGGCAACCATCTCATCCATATCCATATACTGCTGCTGTGCATCCATCACCATCACCAGCGTGTTTTGTTCCTTATCAAAAACCATGCGAATCTGTTCACCAGACTGGTCTACAAATTTCGCCGCGGCGCGGTTGCCAATAACGCTAAGCACCATATTTTCACTGCTGTTTTGTGGCGCAGAAAAGTCGAGCGTTACATCTGCATGCAATGGCAGTGAGAGCGTCGCAGCGAAGGCTGCAACCGTAAAAGTAGATGCCGAAGGCTTTAAGTGATTCACAGGGTACTCCATCAATATTTGATCAGCTAGGGATTATGCCAAAGCGACTCACCCTGCGCCTAGTGAACTAGATCACAAGTAACCTAAAGGTAACCTTAGGAATTACCGATCACGGCATGCATAAAATGTGAGATATCCCGAATTTCTTCTGCACTAACGGAGTGCTCCATTGGATAAGTTTTCCACTCCACTTGGTACGCCATCTTTTTCAGTGACTGATAGCTTTGTTCTGCGAGAGTAAGAGGTATGACCGGATCGTGGGTTCCGTGCGCCATAAAAATTGGTGTCTTTGCATTGGCGGTATGGCGTTCATTTTTGCTGCTGCCAGCATCCGGGAGATAGGTTGAAAGCGCGATAACGCCCGCAAGCGTGGCTTCAAGACGTAACGCAGTAAACAATGCGATCGCACCACCTTGCGAGAAACCAGCAAGAAAGATATTTTTAGTCGCTACTCCGCGCGCAACTTCCTGCTCAATCAGACCTTCAACAATACGCATTGATTGTTCCAGCCCCGGTCGATCTTCTTTCCGATCAAAGTGCAACCCGGTGATGTCGTACCAGCCTCGCATCTCCATACCACCATTAATAGTGATTGGTCTGATGGGTGCATGGGGGAAAATAAACCGCGCGGCTAACTGGTCGGTAAACCCAAGCTGGGGTGCGACTGGCTCAAAATCATGACCGTCAGCGCCTAGTCCATGTAACCAGATAACAGACCACTTTGGATCCACCCCCGTTTGCAGTTCAATGTATTCCACTTCAGGTGTGTTTGATTCCGCTGACATATTTTTAATTCGCTTTTCACTAGATTGAGCGATAATAGCCTGATGAAGAAGAGGGTCAACTTATTTTTAACCGCGATCATCTGGTTATCTCAGCCGGTCGCTGCACTTTATGCGCAAGAGCCCGCACTGGTCTCCGTCGATGCCGTGATTGAAGAGCCTTTTTCACAAACTGTACCCATCCTTGGCAGGCTGGTAGCAAAACAATCTGGCACCGTCGCAGCGCGGATCGGCGGCTCAGTAGCAGAAGTACTGGTTACCGTTGGCGACACCGTCAAACAAGGACAGCTCATTGCCACTATCGACACCGAACCACTCAAACTGCAACTAGCGCTAGAAACCAACCGTAAAAAGGAGGCGCTGGCACGTATTGAAACAGCGAAGGCCCAGTTCGCGCTGGCAAGTCAGGATGTAAAGAGACTCAGCAGTCTGAAATCATCGGCTGCAGTGAGCAAAGCCGCACTGGACGATGCCAATCAACAAAAGAATATCGCTTTTGCAAGAGTTAGCGAGGCTGAAGCAGCAGTAAGCAGCAGCAACGCGGCACTACTTGCTGCGGAACTGCAGCTTCAGTATGGCAAGATCACCGCACCCTTTGACGGCACTGTGACGGAAAAAATTACCGAAGTTGGTAGCTATCTGCAAACAGGGTCTCCGGTGGTAAGGCTGATCTCGGACAGTCAATTAGAACTGGAAGCGGATGTTCCCGCAAACAGATTAAACGGACTGATTGCAGGTAGATCGATAGACATTAATCTCGACAGCGGTGATCGCTATCAGGCAAATGTAAGAGCAATTGTGCCTGAAGAAAATCCGCGGACGAGGACCAGACGGGTGCGATTTAATATTGATCTTACTGACAAAGATCTGCGTCTTGCCGTAGAACAATCTGTCACACTTCATATTCCTGCGGGCGCCAGCAGAAACATTGTCACCGTCCACAAAGATGCCATTATTCGCAAAGGCGGTGGCGATACCGTTTACTCCGTAGAAGAAGGGGTCGCTAAATTGAGAAAAGTGACAATCAGTGGAGCCGCCGGAGGGCGACTGGAAGTTTTAGCTGGCGTCTCGCCTGGAGATATGGTCGTGGTTCGCGGCAATGAAAGACTACGACCGGACCAGGCAGTCAAGATCTCAAAGCAAAAACCAGCTTCCTAAGGATTCATCACGATGAATCTTATTCGGACAGCGATTGAGCGACCTATAGCGGTTATTGCCGCAGTTTTGCTGATCGTTTTATTTGGTCTGGTTGCACTTACGACAATCCCGATCCAGCTCGCACCAGATGTAAACCGACCCGTTATAACGATCACCACAAACTGGTTTGGTGCAGCACCGGCAGAGGTAGAAAGAGAGATACTCAACCCGCAAGAAGAGGAGCTTGCCGGGATTGAAGGCCTGACATCGATTACCGGTAGCGCAAGTGTCGGTCGCGCGCGGGTCACTTTGGAATTCCGCATTGGCACCAATATGGACCGGGCGCTACTGCTGGTAGCGAATCGTTTGGATAGAGTGCCGGACTATCCGGATGAAGCGGATCAGCCGACTCTGGACACAGCGGGCAGTGAAGACAATGCCATCGCCTGGTTTATTCTGACGCCGTTACCTGGCAATCAAACGCCAATGCATGAATTTGGTGACTTCGTCGAGGACAATATCAAGGAGCGTCTCGAGCGAGTTCCCGGTGTTGGCCGGATTAATCTCTTTGGCAATAGCGAACGAGAGATACAAATTGAGGTTGACCCCAATCTGCTAGCCCAGTATCGCTTGACTATCAGCGATGTCAGTCGATCGTTACGACTCGCCAACGTCTCTCTGGGTGCCGGCGATATCGACGAAGGCAAGCGTCGATACGTGGTACGCACAGAAGGAGAGCTGAATTCTCTGGAAGAAATTCGCAACGTTCTGGTGCAAAGTAGTCTGCCAAACAACGAACTCAGTCGCATCCGTATCGGCGATTTGGCGATTGTGGATTTTGGTTATAAAGATCCGGCGGCAACAATTCGCATGCTTGGCGAAGGCGCGCTGGCGATGAATGCTGAAAGGCAAACCGGTGCTAACGTCATTGAAACCATGCAAGGACTACGTGACGCTGTTGCGGAACTGAACGCTTCGCTGGTTCCAAACGCGGGCCTTCGGTTTCGCCAGGTTTATGATGAAACCGTTTATATCCAGTCTGCGATTGATTTAGTCAAACAAAATATTTGGGTAGGCGGTGTACTCGCGGCACTAGTGTTACTCATATTTTTAAGATCGTTTCGTGCCACATTAATTATTTCCCTCGCAATCCCGGTTTCTGTGATTGGCGCCTTTGTTGCCATGGCGGCGCTTGGCAGATCAATCAATGTGATCTCCCTGGCGGGTCTAGCGTTTGCTGTAGGGATGGTGGTCGATGCAGCTATTGTTGTGCTTGAAAATATTTATCGGCATCGAGAAGAAGGATATTCCAGTTCCGAATCTGCTTACCGCGGCGCCAGTCAGGTTTGGGGGGCGGTATTGGTTTCTGCATTAACAACGGTCATGGTTTTTATTCCAATTTTAGTAATGAAGTTGGAAGCAGGTCAGTTGTTCCGAGATATTGCGGTGGCGATTTCAGTATCCGTTGTGCTTTCGCTAATCGTCTCCATTACCGTCATACCGGCTTTGTCCAAGCGACTGTTGGGTAAAACCAAACCGAACGATAAGCCTGTTCGGCTTTGGATAATCGACACATTGGCCCGCAGCTTTATCAATCTGGTTTCGAATTTTGTATCGCTGATCGTGCGTAGTCGCATCATTGCATTTGTTGTTGCCGGTGTTGTAACCATTGCAGCGGTGATGCTGAGCGTTGCGCATCTACCGAAACTCGAGTATCTCCCGGAGGGTAATCGCAATTTGTTATTTGGCATTGTGATTCCGCCACCCGGATACAATCTGGATACGACTACACAAATTGCTGAAGGCATTGAGTCTGAAATTGATTATTTATGGGAACAAAATGTCGATCCGGAAACGCCTCGCGCTGATGATGCGCCGCCATTAATTGAACGATTCTTTTTTGTCGCAACGCGATCGCGCACCTTTCTCGGCGCCGTTTCTGCGGAACCAGAACGCGTCGCCGAGTTAAAACCTGTTTTACGTGCGCCGGTATTTCGAGAGCCCGGTACATTCGGCTTTATTACACAACCGTCCATTTTTGGACGCGGAATCGGCGGTGGTCGAAAGATTGATTTAGATATTTCCGGAAACGACCTGGACGTGGTTTTACAAACTGCTGGCAGAGCTTTTGGCAAAGTGGTTCCATTATTCCCTCGCGACCAAGGTCACGAATGGCGGCCGAACCCGGGGTTAGAACTTGGTGCGCCGGAAGTTCGCGTCAATCCGGATCGTGTTAAATTAAATGACAGTGGAATCAGCGCAATTGATCTTGCATTAACCATCGACTCGTTTAACGATGGTCTGCGCGTCAGTCAATCAACCATCGACGGTAAACTCATCGATCTGGTTTTAAAAGGAACCAATGATGCGGTCGATGCCACCCAGGGCATCGGTAATCTTCCCATCGTTACTCCTGCAGGAGCCGTCATCCCTGTGGCTTCCGTAGCAAATATTGAACTGACGTCAGGACCAACCCAAATTCAACATCGCGAGCGATTTCGAACCATCACCATTGAGGTTCGACCGGACCAAACTATGCCGCTCGAAGTCGCCATCGATAAAATAAATAATGATGTGATCGCCGCCCTGCAACAGGAAGGCATTCCGCCCGAAATAAAGCTGTCGATTTCCGGAACCGCAGACAAGTTGGATCAAACAAGAAGCGCCATGGCAATCAATTTAATGCTGGCACTAGTGATTGTCTTTTTGGTGATGGCGGTTTTATTTGAAAGTTTTGTATACCCTTTGATTATTATGCTATCGGTTCCGGTAGCCGCCGCCGGCGGAATAGCGGGTCTCTTTGTGCTCAATCTTTATACGTATCAGGCACTGGATATGCTGACCATGTTAGGTTTCGTTATCCTGGTCGGCATTGTTGTCAATAACGCTATCTTATTGGTGCACCAGTCGCTGCATTTAATACGCGAGGAAAACCTGACGCCAAATGATGCGATTCGCCAAGCGACCAAGAACCGTATTCGACCCATATTTATGTCTACTTTAACCAGTGTTTTTGGTATGTTGCCTCTTGTACTGTTTCCTGGCGCTGGATCTGAACTGTATCGGGGTCTGGGTTCTGTAGTGGTTGGCGGTTTAAGTTTGTCGGCTATCATCACGCTGTTAATCGTACCGCCAATGATGTCCTTACTTGTTGCGCCATTAGAAAACCGGCGAAGAAAAAAAATCAAACAACCTATTCCACAGCAAGGCTGAGCTTACTTTGCGTAATCACTACAAACTTGGCTTAACGCTAATCTTACTGGGCGGTACTTTCTTAAGTCTTTCCGGTATTTTAATCAGGCATATCGAGGCCGCCAACGGCTGGCAGATTCTGTTTTACCGTTCGTTTACCTGTTTTATCTTTATTGGCACGGTTTTGGCATTTCAGTACAAAGGACAAACCGTTGCAAAATTTAAAGCCATCGGTGTTCCAGGTTTATGTGCATCACTGGTGCTTTCTCTCGGTTCCATTTTTTACATAATGGCAATGTTGAATACGACGGTTGCCAATGTGGTTTTTATTATTGGCGCCTCCCCATTGGTCGCTGCATTAGCCGCCTGGATATTTTTGAAAGAAAGAATTTCGCCAGCTAAAGTCGTTGCGATGCTGCTGGCAATCGCCGGTATTGGTTTGATGTTTGCCGATGGTTTTGTATCAGGCGGAATGCTGGGAAATTTTCTGGCGCTGATGCTCGTTTTTATGTATGTCATCTATTTGCTAATACTGCGTAAGAATCGACATATTGATATGTTGCCTGCAACCTGTTTTTCCGGCTTGCTAAGCGCAATTATCGTTCTACCTTTTGTTGGCACTCTGGCAATATCCAATCACGATCTCGTCATTGCCCTACTTTTGGGAAGCGTACAGTTCGGAATGGGGTTTATGTTATTAACGTGGAGTACGCGTTATCTATTGGCGGCAGAAGTTGCCCTCTTCTCCTTAAGCGAATCTATACTCAACCCCATTTGGGTTTGGATTGGAGTTAATGAAGTACCGAGCACGCTTACGTTGGCCGGCAGTGCAGTGGTACTGGTTTCAGTTATCGCTTATGGTGTAATGGCGCTAAAACAGGAAAGAATGGAAAGCACACAACTTACTTAAATTGAGCAACAAACAATGACACCTTTTGATTATCAATTTCCGTATCGTTCACAGAGAATGCCCGTGATGGCACGCAATATGGTGGCAGCGTCTCAACCGTTGGCAGTGCAAGCAGGCATCCGTGTTTTGCAAGAAGGTGGCAATGCAGTGGATGCGGCGCTTACTACAGCTATCACCTTAGCCATCGTCGAACCAACCAGCAATGGTATCGGAAGTGATGCATTTGCATTGATCTGGGATGAGGGCACATTAAAAGGATTAAACGCTTCTGGACGATCGCCGTCTGCTGTGCAACGAAGCGATTACTCCGGTGATGCCATGCCAATGTTTGGCTGGCCAACAGTAACCGTACCAGGTGCGGTCAGTGCCTGGGTGGCGATGTCAGAACGCTTTGGCAAGCTACCTTTTACCCGGTTGTTTGAGGCTGGTATCGAGTATGCAAGGAATGGATATGCGGTTTCACCTGTTACCGCCCGCGCTTGGGCTGCCGCGCCACCTGAATTTCGCGAGCAGGAAGGCTTTCACAACTTTCTACCTAACGGCGAGCCGCCTAAGCCCGGACAATGGTTTCAGTTTCCGGACCAAGCTGCTTCTTTGGAAGAGATTGCTAAAACGAAAGGAGAAACAATGTATCGCGGCGCGCTCGCTGACGAAATGGTTGCTTCGTCAAAACGCAATAACTGGAAACTACAGCACGCCGATCTGGAACAACATCAAGCAGATTGGGTCACACCTATTAAAAAACAATATGGCGATATCACGTTGCATGAGATTCCGCCCAATGGCCAGGGTCTCGCTGCATTGTTAATGCTCGGTATATTGGGACATTGCAATATCAAGCAATATCCCCTTGATTCAGCGGACAGCGTGCATCTGCAGGCCGAAGCGATGAAACTAGCGTTTGCCGATGCCTATCAGTACATCGCAGATCCAGATGCGATGACGCTTAATCTTGATGAAGTTTTATCAGATGATTATCTCTCTGAAAGAGCAAAGATGATCGATATGCAGTCAGCGGGTAATCCGCCCCATGGTTTTCCAAATCGCGGCGGGACAGTATATCTAACCACTGCTGATCAAAACGGCATGATGGTTTCTATGATTCAAAGTAACTACTGCGGATTTGGCTCAGGCGTTGTGGTCGAGGGCACAGGGATCAGTTTACAAAACCGCGGCTCCGGCTTTAACCTTATTCCGGGCCATGTCAATGAAATCGCTGGTGGTAAGCGACCGTTCCACACCATTATTCCTGGCTTTGTAACGCGAGGCGACCAGCCGGAAATGAGCTTTGGTGTGATGGGCGGCTCCATGCAGGCGCAAGGCCATGCGCAGATGGTTATTCGTATTTACGATTATGGACAAAACCCGCAAACCGCCAGCGACGCTGCGCGCTGGCGAGTGCTGGAAGACAACAGTCTGCATCTGGAAGACGGATTCGATCCAGATGTTTCTCGAGAGCTGGCTGCACGTGGTCACACGCTCGCAACCAACACACCGGACGAAGCATTTGGATTTGGCGGAGCGCAGCTTATTTACCGTCCAAGCGATCAGTTCTATATCGCCGGGTCAGATCACCGCAAAGATGGCATGGCAGCAGGGTTTTAAACCCATAAACATTAGTTCACTATTTTTTAACGATATAGGGTGACCAAAACCAAGCAAATTTCTTTGTTCAAGACGATATGGCGCAAGCTGGTTTTCTATGTGCTTGTGACGGTTATAGTTGGGATCTGCGCGATCACTTCGCTCAAATGGATTGATCCCATCACCTCATCGGTCATGCTGCAACAGAATATCAAAGCACGGTACTACAAGAAACCGACCGTAGATTATCAATGGGTTTCCTGGGAAGAACTTTCTCCGCAGCTCGCCCTCGCGGTAGTGGCGTCTGAAGACCAGCGATTTCCGATACACCATGGCATAGATTTTACTGAACTCAGAAAAGTCATTCGCAGTGGTGACAAACGAGGCGCCAGCACTATTACCCAGCAGGTAGCCAAGAATATGTTTCTCTGGCAAGGGCGTAGTTATGTCCGCAAAGGCTTGGAAGCTGTAATTGCGCCATATATTGATTTGGTTTGGGGTAAAGAAAGAGTTCTCGAGGTGTATTTGAATATCGTTTATCTAGGTAGCAACACCTACGGCGTCGGCGCCGCAAGCAAAACTTTTTTTAACAAAAGTGCAGCTGAAATTAATCGCTATGAAGCCGCGAGAATGGCCGCGGTGTTACCGAGCCCAAGACGTTTCTCAGTTACCAAAGCAAGTCCATATATTATGAAACGGCAAAACTGGATACTGGCGCAGATGAAAAGACTGGGTGGAACGAGTTATATAGAAGCACTGTGAGTTAGATGAAGTTTGTGACTAGGTATTAGATGACCAGCGCTGACATCTAAACGTCTATCGTATTAATATAAAAACAGCCTCACAAAAAAGAATTATGAAATCCATGAACCGTTTACACCTTGCGCTACTCGCACTCCTGTTTTCAAACTTTGCCTCCGCCGCAGAAGTCTCCCTCAATACCAATGAAATTGAAACGCTTTTGAACGGTAACACCGCACACGGCGTCCATTTTAAAGCGAGAACAACGCAGTACTTTTCAAATTCAGGATTAACCCTGTGGATAAAAGATGGCGATGCTTCGCCGTCAGAAGGCAAGTGGCAGGCGAAAAACGATAAGTATTGCTCAGACTTTGGCGGTGGAGAAAAGTGCTACCAGGTTGCTGAAGATAAAGAGCAAGGTATCTACTATTTTCTTTCTGATGGTTTTAGAGCGCCGTTTATTGTTAAGCCTGGTTACAAGTCTGACGATTGAGCAAATGGGGCGGATAAGAGCAACAGGCGACCACTGACAGCCCAAAACGGCAGTACGACACTCATAAGAGTCAGACAGCGTGTAGTTGAATATGCGATTTATATTGGGAAACCGATTTAATAATATTCGTCTAGATGTGGATACACTTAAAACAATTGTTACTTATAACCTGTAGGAATGGGAAAGGAGCATTGCCTAGAATCACTAAACAGGATTTGCGATATTAGTTTAGTTTGTGGTTAAGTTTAGATACTAAGATCGATAGAGGGCACGAAACATGATAGCAGTAATCTTTGAATCCTGGCCAAAGAACGGAAGCGGGGATACGTATCTCGAAATGGGAATGAGTATGATGTCACTCGTCGAAAATTTCGATGGCTTTATTTCCATCGAACGTTTTAAAAGTGTAGTGGAACCAGAGAAGTTCGTAGCGCTGTCTTTTTGGCGGGACGAGGCTGCAGTAGACGCTTGGAGAAATGTGGTTGAGCATCGAAAGATTCAAAGTGTCAGTAGAAAATCTGTTTTCAATGACTACCGATTGCGTGTCGCATCAGTAATTCGAGACTATAGTATGGATGACCGCCTTCAGGCACCGACTGATAGCATTCTGTCAGACTGAGCAAGCACTCATCCACACCGCTGTCACTTATGGGCAAATAGCGCCCATTGACAATTCAATATGTCAGTAGAGCACTCATTTCAGCCATTTATCCGGTTTACCACTCGCTAGGAAGCGAAAATATTGGACACCTAAATCGAGGTAGCTAGAAAACGCTAAGAGCTTGAGATTAAAAGCTCGTTCTTTTGCACCCTCTCGGTAGCAGCGGTGATTTGAATGCCGTTGTATCCTGCCATATCTCTATTGTTGAGACGCGTCTTGTCAAGACAGTGCACGTGCTGGATTTCCAAAACTGAGTAGCGTCGCTGGTAAAGCCACGTACGATTCTCGAGTGCTTGCAAATCATCACTGGGCGGTGTGTCACGCGTAAAAGCATAAAAATACAGTGTGAACCCTTTGTTTTCCACAGGTTGCACAGACAGTGGTTTCATACCCCATTGTGTGACCATTTTTTCAATTGGTTTAATATCCGCCGTACGAAGTGTGATCAGGTTTAAATGAGCGCCACCGCCGAGTAGTGATTGATCGAGTGCTTGCTTGGGTCGGTCTCCTTTAAAAAAGTGTTCAATTAACTCGATGGTGAACCCTTCAGTGTCTTGAAAGTGCGCCAAATAACCAATGTCCTGAAACTGTTTGGGCGTTCCAACTGTAATACCTTTACTAGTTAACTGAGTGTAGGCCAGTTCGATATTGGGCACCGCGATGGCTATCTTCCAGTAGACGTCGTTAGGCTTCGCAGCGTAGGGAGTCTGAGCAGACAGGAAACGAATTCCAGCTTCTTGTGCTCCATATCCTAAACGCCCGCTGCCCAAATCGTGCATACCAAGAATATGTTGATAAAATTCGCGCTGTTGGTTGGTATTACAAACGCGTAATTCTAATGTTTCAATTTTTGGCATA
>CALKKV010000024.1 GCA_937992195.1 uncultured Gammaproteobacteria bacterium
GGACAGGTTTCTGGAATCTACTCTTGAGAAAAAAACCGCCATCCAATACATCGTTTGCGATTGGCAGAAGGAAGAGAGTGTGATCATCCGGACGGATATATTCGTACATTTCCATACCGGGGACAGCGTCTACTAATTCTGAATGAAATGACTCAAACACTTTCCGGTAGCTGTCGCGTAAGCTAGCAAGAACCGCTGCCTAGGCTGTTCCCTGCGACCATCTCCACGCACCTAAAACACATCCTGGAAGTTACTGGGTTTGTGGTTCCTCGCCAAAATAGATTTCAGTGCCTTTTGGCCGAGCAGATTTAGAATATTGGTCATAGTAGGTAGCGCGGCGCGTTGGTGGCAATATAGTACAGCATGATAAACAGTGGAATTCGCGATCGGGGTGATCTGATTCTAGGGCTATTTTGTATCGGTCTTAAATTTGCATACTGGTACGGGAATGCTGGCGGAAAGGCTAAGCAATGAGCTGATTTGGATAAACGATCAAATGTATTGACTCAATAGGTGGAAAATTACTCCCTCGCTGATTATTATTCAGGTAATTATAAGTAGTAGAGGTGAAGATATGAGAGCTGTTTCTACGGCGCTTTTAGGGATAATAATGACCTTGTCTTTTGCATCCCATGCGGACGAGAGATTTGAGCGCAATTTAAAAATTGCCGGATACGGCGCTGACTGGGCGCAGTCTATTGTCGGTGTTGCTTATTTCACCGGAAATGGTGTGGAACAAGATTATGCTGAAGCGCTTTCGTGGTTTCAAAAAGCTGCTGATCAAGGCTTTGCGGAAGCACAATACAATCTCGGTATTATGTATCGTAACGGGCAGGGTACTGTTGCAGACTCAACCAAGAGCACAAGTTGGTTTCAAAAGGCCGCAGATCAAGGCTTTGTTTCAGCACAGTTTCAATTAGGTAATATGTATTATATGGGGCAGGGCATCGATCAGGATTATGCTCAAGCAGCGCTATGGTGGCAAAAGGCCGCAAAGCTTGGTGTGGCGACTGCCCAAGGAAATCTAGGTGCAATCTATTACGGTGGAGAAGGAGTGCCGCAAGACTATATCGAATGCTATGCTTGGAGCAGTCTTGCTTTTTCGGCGGGACATATCAAAAGCGAAAAACATCGTACCTTATGCGAAGATAATTTGACCGCAGAGAAACTGCAGGAAGCGAAAGCAAAAGCGGAAGAATATGCGCTTTGGTTTAGCGGATAGATGTACACTGTTTTGGTTATTACCCGAGAGCAAGAGATTGTTTTGAATGGATATAGTAAAAGGATATAACTTCTTTTCTGAGGAAGAGTGTAAAGAGTTAATTGGGTATTGCGATAGAAAGGAAGCTGAGTTTGAAAAATTGCGGGGAAATCAGAGTCAAGACCCAAAAGGTGGTAAGCAAAGTGTTATTCCTATCACCCAACGACATCACTCTCGTTACAACTTCTTTTACGAGAATTCGCAATACATCAACCGACTGATCACCTGCGTTAAAACTGTATTCCCGGACCTAGAATTTCCGATTGCTGTGCAGTCTTGGGTAAACATATATCGAAAAGGTCAGGGAATTAAGTGGCATAGCCATGCCGGTACCAATGGCAATTCATTCTCGGCGAATATCTTTTTAGGTGGCCCAAAGCAGCCTGGCATCTATTACTCAGTTGATCCAGAAAATATTTTTAACGTTGAGAATGAAACAGGTGCAATGCATTTGTTTCCCAATAGCTTGAACCATATGGTTCCCGTGAATGAGACCAAGAAAAAGCGCTATACCGTGGGTATTACTATTCACGGCTATCCTGCTATCGATAGAACTTTAATACATGGTGGGGCGGTAAATTCGGCCAACAGAGAGACGATTATTATTACCGATGTTGGATAGGTTATATTCTAAATCGTTATCCTCTCAGAATTAGAAATATTGACTTAGACTAAAACGCGGCGCTGTATTTTTAAGACTGAAGCAAAACGTAGATACGATTCATTATAGCTGTCCAATGGAAAACCAAGCACAACCTCTATTAGCTGAACTACTTAGTGCCAATCTGATCCATAGATATTTTTCGATCAAACAACCTTTCAGCATTCTTATAGGCGATTTTTTCGGCAACATCCCGTGGGAGTTTTGAAAGCCAGATGCGGTTTGTTCGAATAATGTCTGAATAGCGATCCCATTGGCTGTTTACCCAGGTGTCGCTTCCGACCATAAGGCGATCTTGGAAATCAAACAGTATTTCTTTCCATTCTGCATCCAGATCTAAATCGGATCCCAAAATTTCAAACTCTCTTAGTGATAAATCGGTATATAGATCGCTAAATTCCGAAAGCAGCGAATGCACTTCAGAAGCAGGTTCGCTCAGACCCGCATGTGCCCAAATAATTTTGACCTCACTGTCTAGACTGTATAGCCAGCGGATTGGTTCGGTTCCAGAGTGAACGTGAAGACTGATATCGCGCTCCTTTGCCATTTCGATGACCTTGATAAAAAATGGTGCGTCGGTCGCATCCAGATTGTGGATATGAAATTCGCCGATACCTTCGTGCGGGTATTTCTCCAGCCGTCCATTAAGATAGGTTTCCATGTCCGAGACTTTAGCCCAGTTTGATGAGCCCGCGTTACCATGATAAGGGCGTAATTCTGGAACAATTCGATTGGGTGCATATTGCCAAAGCATGATTGTTCCTTCATCCGGCGTAGAGGAAACGAGGCCCATGGCAACGCCATTTTTATCCATGAGCTCTACGATGTTTTTAACGGAGTATTGGCTCCAGGCAGGCTCCTTGTAATGGATATGTGCATCAAAAATCGGAAGCTCATTGACCGCGTCTCCAATCGGGATATCTGCGCTATCGGCTAAGTTATGTGCCACCATTATCAATAGCGCTAACAGTATTCCGGTGGACCTAACAGCGTTATTCTTTGTGGGAGACATTGTTGGTTTAATCGGTATTTAAATTAAAAATAGCCGGGCAACCTCGAGAAAGCAATATTTATATAATCGCAGTTTCGGTTTCCGCGTCAACTTGGCGATCGATGTATGCCATCGTTTGTTGTGCTATTTCAAGTATCCCGGCCCAATTCTCTACCGCTACCAGGTCTGGCGGCACAACCCAGGAACCACCTACACAGGCGACATTGTCTAAGTCCAGGTAATCTTGCACGTTCTCCAGTGTAATTCCGCCGGTTGGGCAGAATTGAACATCGGGCATCACCGCGCCACATGCTTTGATTTGACTAAGACCTTGCTGAGTGCCGGCGGGATAAAACTTCTGGTGAAGATATCCGCGCTCCCGTAACTTCATTACTTCAGCAACGGTGCTACTGCCAGGAAGGTAGGCAATACTATTGTTTGTCGCGGTGTGAATGAGGTCATCTGTATGTCCAGGACTTATAACTAATTGCGCGCCGGCATCCACTACCTCCGCCATTTGACTGACACTCAAAACTGTACCGGCGGCAACAATAATCTCAGGATAATGACTGACAATGTATTGAATTACTTTTAAGGCTGCTTCATTCCGTAGCGTAACTTCAATTATGCCGATATCGGCTTCGAGCAGTGCTTCCGTGATCGGAGACGCGTTATTGATATTGGATATAGAAACCACGGGTATGAATGGACTGAACGCCAATAGCTCTCGCACACTCTTTTGACTGTCTAGATCAACCAAAACGATCACTTCGGTTTTTGTCGCAGAACGACTTTATCTCTTGTTTCGTAGGAATGGAACTTACTGCGCCAAAACGCATCGTTGACAGAGCCGCTGCGGCGTTTGCGAATCTTGCGGATATGAAGGGATCTTTGTTTTTGGCGTAATTTGCTAAAAAAGCGCCATCAAATATGTCCCCGGCTGCAGTGGTATCTACTGCTTCTATATTAAAGCTTGGTAGTACCTCTCTTTTATTTTCTGTCGCTATGACTACGCCTTTCTCTCCCATAGTAAGCGCTACCACCGCACATCCCTGATTAAGATAGAAGTCAACTATTTCATCGGGGTGGGAAAGTGATGTGAGCTGACGAGCGTCGTCGATGCTTGGTAAAACAATATGACAGTTTTTTGTAGAAGTATGGATGGTTTTCCGTGCCTGATCTAAAGACCATAGTTGCAATCTAAGATTTGTGTCATAGGAAACCAGCGTGTCAGTGCTGTTCGCAATCTCTATGGCTCTGGTCACGGCGCGACTGGCTGAGCTTGAAATCGCCTGACTGATTCCAGATACGTGCAAAATTCCGGCGCTTGCTATCAGCTCTTCAGAAATATCATCAGCGTCGACGTTGCTCGCTGCGGAGTTCTTTCTGCGATATGAGAAGTGATGACCGTCTTTATCATGGGATATAAAATATACGCCTGTTTCACCTTCAGCAATCTTGCTTACCGCTTCAGTCCGAACGTTCTCCTGTTGCCACAGTTTGATAAAGCTATCAGCAAACTGGTCGTCTCCAAGATAGGCAAGCATTTCAACGGTCGCGCCAAAGCGCGCCGCGGCGATGGCACAATTGGAGACATCGCCGCCATGACCTGCCAGGAAATTGTTACCGCTTTGTTGATTGAACTCATACAAAGGCTCCCCGAAGCAGAGTATTTCCACCGATTTCATATCAAAAAAACTGGAGTGGTTTTGTTCAAGAGAAAAGAATGTCGTCGTTAATATCTGTGTAGATTTCAGCCATATAACTTGATCTATTCGCCGTCATATTATACGCAAGCTTAGCAGCCTCTTCACTCTCGCGTTCGCGCTTCAAGGGGCTTATGAACTCTTTGTGTTCTCGCCTCGATACTTCGCTTACGCTGCTTTCTGGGGTTGACCCTTTACAAGAGATAAATTATCAAGCCGGATAAATGCTTCGCGTATCGGCTGCCCAGGGGCATTATAGTGAACAGCGACTTCTGCTTTCATCGACGACAATATAGCATAGACACCCCTCGGGTTTTCTATTGTGCCGTGTACTCTTGTTCTACAACGCGACAATTCGTGCTTGCAAAAGCCATAAGTATAAACTCGATTTTCGAAAATATTTGGGGTACTGAAGACATGTGAATCGCCTGAATATTAATGCTTTACGTATTCTTCGTCGTGCCTTTAGGCAGTATAGTGAATCTGCTACTCGTTATTTAGTCAAAAGAAGCAGTTATTTTCAATTGTGTTTTCAGCTGGTAAATTAGTTAAGAGCAATGTTGTTTCCGACAGCACTATTGAAAACTCGGGCTCCCTTAGGCAGCGCGGATGTTTGGTTGGCGCCATTTTCTAACAATAATGTTGTGGTCGCATTGTCATTGTTCTTGGTGGCGAAGAATAAAGCTGTTCTGCCTTGACTGTTTCTCGCATTGACGTTTGCCCCGGCGCGAAGAAGTAAATCCACGATCTCGAGATGGCTGTTCTTACTAGCATAAATTAACGCTGACTCCGAATTCGGACTTAGGTAATTAACATTGGCGCCATTTGAAACCAGTAACTCTACAATACCGGTATTGCCATAGCTTGATCCGTATATTAGTGGATTCATTCCAAAGGTATCAGGAAGATCTACTTTAGCTCCAGCGCGCAATAACTCTGTTGCCATTATATATTGGTCGTGAAAGGCTGCTTTGGTTAGCAAGGACTGTCCATGATGGTTGAATTGATTTGGGTTACCTCCTTGCTTGAGAAACTTTTGAAGATAGGTAATATTTCCTTTTTCAATTCGATTGAATAATTTGGTAATTGCGGGGTCTTTGCTAGGAATTTGTATGTCAGAGGCCTGAATTTTTGTCGGATCTTTTAGTGATTGAATTTCTTCTTTTTGTTGACGGGCTAGCTTATCGAGTTCAGCAAGAAAGATAATTTGCTGCTTTTCCAGTCTCTCTTGGATCTCGCGCTGTGCACGTTCTTTTATCGCTTTTTGTTTTGCGATTGACTCGGCTTCTTGTGCAGCGAAAAGCGGGTCATTTTCTTTCTTGTTCAGGTCTGCTGAAATTTCAGCCTTAGTTTCAACAACATTAGTGAGTGAACCTTCATTAACTTCAGAAACCTTTTGTGATTCGTTCGCTAATTGATCAATTTGATCTTTAGGTTGTATTTCACTATTCGTATTTTCTTTTTGTTGAGCGACTAGTTTAGAGTGCATTTCTTTCTCCAACTGCTCGGCAAGTCGTTTTTGTTCTAAAAGCATTCTGTTCCGTTGCTTAGATAATCTTTCTTTCATCTCTTTTTGGATCAGTTTGGCTTGTTGTTCCTGCTCTGACGCAATTGCTGCTCGCTCGTGGGCAATCTTTTTATCCGACTCAGTTTTAATTTTTAGAATCATTTCATTTTGTTTCTCGAACAACGCACTTTTTTCTTTGGCATGTTTTTGAATAAGATCGGCCAGTGAGCCAGAAGTTTCCTGTTGTGTAGTAATTTCACCTTTAACCATAGATAAATTCTGACTAAGGTCTTGTTCTGCAGAGGAGGGAAGAAATTTAATGAGTAAAAAGCCGGATATGCCAACAAGCGTGATTATTGACGCAACCGCGTTTTTATTTTCTCTTGAAATAAATTGAGATAAGACTGCTCTTAGGGTTGCGGATATTGTGTTTTTGGCAACCGATTGACTTTGTCCATTTCCAATTTGAGAAGCCGGATTACAAGTATTCTCCTGCTTGGTTTCGGGTTCAAAGTTTGAGAGTTCTAGTATTGGAATAGAGGGTTGCTTTTTTTTCATTGACCTATCTCGGCTTGGCAGCGACTATATTTTTATCCGGCGTAGTTACATAATTAAGATACCCTGAGTAAAGCGGGTTTTTCGTATAACTTTCGTGGGATTTCTATCTCATTTGTGAAATTTAAAATATTTTCTTGCTGCTCTTATTTGGACTACATAGAAGTTATAAATGATTTTTTATAATCTTATATTGCAGAATTACTTAGTGCGATGCCTATGGTCATATTCACCAAAAGGAGCGTTACAAAGCGGATTTTTGTGAATTACTCACGCTCTATTTTTGGGTTTTGTCATGTTTTCACGCGTTTTTTCAGGATTCCGAATATTCGGTAAGACCGATCTATGGTTTTGTGATTTAATAACCAACCAATTTGGGGTATTTGCTTCAAATTGTTATTACAAAAATTGTTGAGTATTTGGTGAATTTGTATCGAGTTTTTTCGATTTGCCTGTCGCCAGATATTTGCCTATCACCCTATGAGGAGAACTATGCATAAGTTAATTAGAAATATTGTCGTAATACCTATTCTGACGCTGGTTGTGAATACCGCGTATGCTGAAAAGATCGAACTTAAATTTGGACACGTTGGAAAGCCAGGATCTCTATTTTCAGCCTCTGTTGAAGAGTTTGCCAAACGCGCCAATGCGAAACTGGGTGACAAAGCTGAGGTGCAGGTATTCGGATCTTCGCAGTTAGGTAAAGATAAAGAGCTGTTGCAAAAGTTGAAGCTAGGTCAAATTATGTTCTCCTTGCCTTCCTCTGTAATGTCATCTGTTGCAGACGAATTTGGTGTGTTCGAGATGCCTTATATCATTAAGGATCGTGGTCACATGGGAAGGGTTCAGGAAGCAATCGGTGAGAGTGTGCTACAAAAAGCTGCCAACGATAAAGGTTATCGAATTCTGTCTTATTGGGAGAACGGCTTTAGAAACATCACCAACAATACCCGGCCAGTGAATACTCCTGATGATCTGAAAGGGATAAAGTTGAGAACGCCAAAAGGCGCATGGCGAGTGAAGATGTTTAAACTGTATGGCGCAAATCCAACGCCCATGGCTTTCTCTGAGGTGTTTACCGCGCTGAAAACCAACGTAATTGATGGGCAAGAGAATCCCTACGCTCAAATTTGGAGTGCGAAATTCCAAGAAGTGCAAAAATATCTGTCGGTGACTGGCCATGTGTATACCCCGGCATATGTGCTCACTTCGGAAAAAGCCTTTTCAAAGCTCCCGGCTGACGTGCAGCAAATTCTTACTGAAACCGCTCAAGAGACCCAGGCTTATGTCTATGAATTAGCGGCGCAGCTGGAAACGGATTTGCTGACTAAGTTGACAGAAGGTGGGATGGAGGTGAATACCGCGGATAAAGACGCGTTTATTGCTGCTTCGAAGCCGATTTATGATGAGTTTTCGAGCTCGATTGATGGCGGTGCTGAGCTCATCAAGACTGTTCAGGATCTCGCGAACTAAAGCTCTTCTTTTTTCCTAACTTAACCCTTCTAGCGCTGCACTGCGCTAGAAGGGCTTGACTACGATTGCACTCATTTTCTATGCGCAAGTTACTTGAATCATTTCTTGAATGGACGTTGATCATTCTTATGGTGTTACTGACTACCGTAGTGATCGTTGCTGTCATATTCAGAAAGCTCGATGCATCATTGTCATGGTATGACGAGGTTGCTTCGATTTTATTGTCCTGGGTTACCTACTACGGCGCTGCTCTGGCGGCACTTAAGCGTAAACACATTGGTTTTGATAGCGTATTGCTGTCAATACCAATGCCTGCTCGCATGGTTGCTGCTGCAATTGCAGAAATTCTTGTTCTAGGGTTTTTTGTACTGTTGGCATGGGCAGGATGGCAGGTTTTACTGGTCTTGGAAGGGGATACATTGGTTAGCCTGACTTTTGTGCCGGTGCAATTTACGCAGTCGGTCATCCCGATCGGCGCAGCTCTATTTATTATTTGTGAGCTGATTAGCCTTCCTTCTTATTGGAAAAGTGTTGCGGCAGGGCACTCCCTTGAGCATATGGAGATCGAAGAGGAAATTGAGAGGGTGAAGTCGGCATGTTAATTCTCGGCATATTTCTCGCATTGGTGGCCATGATCTGCCTAAACGTTCCCATAGCGGTGGCGTTGGCAATTTCTGCCATTCTCGGCCTTCTCGCGACTGAAGGCGTCGATTCTCTGGTGACTGTCGCTCTGGATATGTACGACGGGTCAACAAAGTTTTCCTTAATTGCTATTCCCATGTTTGTGCTGGCGGGCGCCATTATGAATGCAGGCGGCATAACTGACCGTTTGATTAATTTCGTCAGTGCGCTAATTGGCTTTATTCGCGGTGGCTTGGGGATGGTTAACATCGGTGTGTCGTTGTTTTTTGCCGAAATATCTGGATCCGCAGTGGCCGATGTCGCTGCGCTCGGATCGGTGATGATTCCTCAAATGAAAAAACGCGGATATTCGGGTGCCTTGTCAGCAGCGATAACCTCTTCATCGGCGTCCCTCGCGATTATCATTCCACCTTCTATTCCGATGATTGTTTACGCGACTTCGGCCAACACCAGTGTTGAGCAGCTGTTCGTTGCTGGAATCGTGCCGGGTCTGTTAGGGGCGGCGGGATTAATGGGCGTAGCCTATGCATTTGCCCGGCGTTACAACTTGCCGGTTGAGGAGTCTTTCAATTTGGCGCAAGTGAAACGCACCTTTATAGATGCGCTTCCAGCATTCACTTTGCCTGTGATTATTTTGGGCGGAATTTTTGGTGGATTTGTAACTGCTACAGAAGCAGCAGGTCTCGCTGTTTTGGCAGCGCTTTTGGTAGGTGCCTGGTACCGGCAAATAGATTTTAAGCACTTAAAATCTGCGATGCTTGATGGCGGTATGCAAACAGCAGTGGTCATGCTGCTGGTTGCCGCTTCGGTGCTTATGGGTGGCTTTCTAACTCGGGCCCAGCTTCCTCAGGAACTGGCCGCTCAAATGCTTGCCTTTACGGATAGCAGACTTGTTATCCTGTTGATATTAAATGTATTTTTTCTGGTTATTGGATTCTTTTTGCATTCAGTAGCGGCGATTATTTTAGTTGTTCCTATCGTGATTCCGCTGATACAACAGGTTGGAATAGATCCTGTGCATTTCGGGCTGATCGTTACCTTGAATCTTGCAATCGGGCAGCAGACGCCGCCTGTTGCTTCGGTTCTTATCACCGCTTGCTCTATTGCTAAAACAAATATTTGGGAAGTGTCAAAAGTAAATGTCTACTTTATTGCTGTGCTTCTCACCGTTCTGCTTATTTGTACTTACATACCGTTTATACCAATGTTTCTGGTTGAGTATTTTTATCGATAACCGAACTGCGATGTATGCAATGAAGTGCTTTTATTCGCCGCAGAGAACTCGATGTAACTTTAACGATTAAGAAACAAAAAAGCCCTGAGACAAATTCTGTCTCAGGGCTTTTTATTTACGCCGACCCAACCAATCACTCAGTTAGGTCGAAACTAGATTGCTTGCAGTGTCAGCCTATTAGTTAGGCGCTGCAACAATTTCTACCCTACGGTTCTGCGCTTTGCCTTCATCCGTATCGTTGCTTGCGACTGGGCGTGTTTCACCGAAAGACTCGGTGCTCAACCTGCTTTGCGCGATGCCATTTTCAGTAAGGAAGTTCAAAACTGAAACAGCACGACGGTAGCCAAGCGCCTTATTGTAATCATCAGAGCCATCAGAATCTGTGTGACCTACAATTTGGAACTTCTTTCCCGGACTGCTAGCAAGTAATGATGCCGCAACGCCAAGCTTTTCTAGTGCAGCCGGTTTTAATGTGGCTTTGTTGGTATCAAAATTGACGCCTTCTACAGTAAACACAATCTCACAGCCGTTTGCGTCTACCCTTACTCCAGGAGCTGTATCCGGGCACCGGTCCGCGGAATCCAGGACGCCATCGCCATCGCTGTCTAGATCAACTTTTACTGGGGCAGGTGCTGGAGCGGGTGCAGGAGCTGCGACTTCTGCTGTCTCTACAGGACGACTCTTAGCAGAGATACAGCCAGCCAGTAATACTGAGACAGATGTGACTATGAGAATTTTAGATAGTGAGGAATTCATAAAATTTATACCGTGTGTTGGTAGATGTTTAATGTTGAAGGGGAAAAACCGAAAGGGTGTAATAAGCCATACATACGAATCAAGAATTCTGTTGAGAACTGACCGAAATAGTCGTGCATATGGCTAAATAACTTGGCGATTGCCTAAAAAGATTACATCGAAATATAAACGGGCGAGATTAACGCATACTGAACGACAATTGTGAGTTTGTGTTGATCAAAATTAGCTCATTTTCAAAATTGTCTTGGTCGAAAAACTATGACCTATGAATCAAGCGAAAGTTTGCTCGACCACATCTTGCTAATCATTTGAAGTAATGTTTTATCTCGATTCCTTTAAGGCAGCTATCCTCTGCGTGAGAGGCGGGTGTGTACTAGTCAGTTTCTTTAATCCGAGCGCACCTAAAAATCCACCGTTTATGCCTAAAGCTTGCATTTGCGCAGGTAGCTGCGCCGGTTCAGAAAGCTGTTGTAGTTTCTGCAGAGCGCTGATCATTTTATCTCTGCTAGATAACTCTGCACCTCCTTCATCAGCTCGATACTCGCGCCAGCGGCTAAACCAACGGACAATGATCGTGGCTAAAAATCCGAGTACAGTTTGGGCGATCATATAAGTCATGCGATAGCCAATTCCACGACCATATCCGTAACCGGATCTGCTATATCCCTGATTGCCTCTTCTATCGACCATTGCTGAGATGAGCTGCGAAGCAATGATCACAAAGGTGTTCAACACCCCTTGAATTAGCGACATAGTAACCATATCCCCATTTGCGATATGGCTGACCTCGTGCGCTAAAACTGCTTCCACTTCGTCTCGGTCCATTGCTTGTATCAGACCTGTGCTGACAGCAACTAGCGCATCATCTTTTTTGATTCCAGTGGCGAATGCATTGGGAGCAGATGATTCGAAAATTGCGACATCTGGGTGTCCAATTCCTGCTTGGTCAGCCTGGCGGTGGACTGTTTCGACTAACCAGGTTTCCAGCTCATTTGAAGGCGATTCAATAATCACCGCCCCTGCCGAGCGCATTGCCATCTTCTTTGACATAAGTAAGGAAATGAATGACCCGGCCATTCCCATCACACCGGCGATTAGAATCATTGGCATGATTCCCGTGCCGGGCTTATTGAGTCCGAGGACGTTAAGGATGATTCCGATTACAAACAATACAGCCATATTAGTGGCTAGAAATAATCCAATTCGCATCATGGTGCTACCCTCTATTGGTTAAATCAAAAACGGTCTCTAAGGACCAATGTGAGTTCAAGAAAAGCGATTTCGGCAAAAACTCCCGATTAAATACTCGCCTGTTATTCTGATTTTTCGCTTTTGGCGATCTTCCCTTTTACAGTGGATTTTAGTTTTTCCCATCCCTGCAGTGAGCTTTGCTTTAATCGGTTGTAGCCATCTTGAGTCGTGTTTGGGCTGCTAGCGGAGTCGTGGAATTCCATTTCCCCTGCTAAAACCTTGACCAGATTGTCAGCCATTTCCTTTGGTAGTTTGGATTTGACTTCAGTGATAACGACGTCAAACGTCTTCTCCGCAACCGATTGACTAACGGAAGCTTTTTCAGAGACTCTCTTTATAAGGTCAATCATGTTCAATTACTTAGAAATATTTAGGATTAATTGGTTGTTTATATAGCCAATAACTTGTTTAACTTTTGCCATGGTACTTCTTTTGATACTCCATTTTAGCACCACCGACCCAATCATCACGTTCGATTCTATCCGGAAATGTATCAATGGCTTTGGCTACTCTCTCTATATCGCTTTTTGTGAATTCCGAGATTTGCTTAAACGAAGTAATACCAAGCTCGTTTAAGATGCCTTCCATTACTGGTCCAATACCGTAAATCAGTTTTAGGTCATCTTTTTCGGCCGGTGCGGTAAACAGCGGTGTTCTCTTAGCTGGTGTTGCAGCCTTTCCAGATCCTGTTGTTGGCGCTGCCGAGGAGACAGCAGGTCGGTTACTTTGTTGCGCTGCATTTTTATCTGTTTGCGCTTTGTCCAGACGACTTTGCAATTCAGAAATTTTTTGCTGTTGAGATTGTCCAGACTGACGACAGCTATTGAGAGCAGACTGTGATTCTGAGAGTTGCTTTTTAAGTGCGTCTAGTTCTTTCTGAATCTCTCCACTATTTTCCTTTGAGCTTTGTGCAGACTTTAAATTTTGTTCCAGAATAGTCACCTTGTTTTTAGCGGCAACCAAATCCTGATCTTTTTGCTTAGCTTCTGACTTCGCTTTGTCAAGATTTGATTTTGCGTCGGCAACTTCTTTGTCTAGTGATGCCTGCGCTCTCAACTGAGACTGTAGTCGCTCTATTGCGGTGTCTTTCTCTCGAAGCTCTCTATCTTGAAGCTCGCGACTCTTATATTCCGATTTCGCCGTTTGTAAATCGTTGGTCAAGGCTGAAAGTTTTGAGTCTCGGTCAGCACTTACTTTAGCGAGTTCAGACTTTGAGGCATCAAATTGACTCTTGAGAGAAGCCGTTTCTTTCTGATTCTGCTTTTTAAGGTTCTCAATGTCCTCAGAAGCTTTCTTAACGTTGCCCAACGCCTGTGACAGTGCTGCTTTTTGGTCTGCTACCGTCTTGTTTTGTTCTTCCAATTGCTTTTTGAGTTGCTCCAGTTCACTCTGCTTTTCCTTACCTATACGCGAAATTTCTGAATCAGCCTTGGTAACCTGCGCTTTTAATGAGGCGGTTTGTTCTTGATGTTGTTGCGCTAAAGTTGACAAATCTTTTTTATGTTTTTCAACATCTTTTTTTACTGCTGCAACCGCTGCTTCTTTTTCTGCAGCAAATTTCTGGCTGAGGGATTCCGCTTCCGTTTTGTATTTCTGATCCAATTTTTTATGGTCAGTCTCCATCACACCCAGTTTGGAAGTTAGCGACGCAATTTGCGATTTGGATTCAGTGACTTCACTTTCAAGCGGTTTGATTTTGCCTACCTGTAAGTTTAAATCGTCAATTGTGCTTTGACTGTTAAGGCGATGCGTCTCAAATTCTTGTTTAGTTGCTTCGTAATGCGAAAAAGCTTCAGCTTTTTCTTTATTTGCGTGTTCGATTTCTCCGTTAAGTCTGGAAATTTCGCCGCTTGCTTTTATGCGCTTCCATATCCAACCAATTATCAGTCCCAAGATAAATGCCAGGAGTAAGCACAATAAGATCTGTTCAATTAAATAACCCATGATTTAACTCTCTTAGTTAATTACTTTAAATTCAATTCGCCGATTTTGCTTTCGGCCTTCCGCGGTGTTGTTTGGTCCAATAGGGTTTTCTTCACCAAACCCCTTGGCTTCTATACGTTGTGAGGAGATACCTTTATTAACCAGATAACTTTTGACCGATTCGGCGCGTGCGTTGCTTAGCGCTAAATTCAGGTCATTATCGCCGGTGCTATCTGTATGGCCTTCGACACGAACATTGATGCTGGAGTACAGCTTTAATACTTCATATGCCTGATTAAGCACGCCTTCGCTCTCGCCAAGAATATCGGCACTGTTTGACGCGAACTGTATGCCACTCAAGTCAAGGTTAGAGATCGCCTGCGCAATTTCTTCTTGCTTTTTCCGCTCCAGCTCAGCAAGTCGTTGTTTTTCTAGCTCAGCCTGCTTTTGTTTCTCAATTTCAGCAAGTCGTTGTTTTTCTAGCTCAGCCTGTTTTTGTTTCTCAATTTCAGCAAGTCGCTGCTTTTCGAGTTCAGCCTGCTTTTGCTTCTCAATTTCCGCAAGTCTTTGCTTTTCGAGTTCAGCCTGCTTTTGCTTCTCAATTTCCGCAAGTCTTTGCTTTTCGAGTTCAGCTTGTTTCTGCTTCTCAATTTCCGCAAGCCTCTGTTGCTCTAGCTCAGCCAGTCTTTGCTTTTCAATTTCCGCAAGCCTCTGCTGCTCTAGCTCAGCCAGTCTTTGCTTTTCCAGCTCGGCTTGCCGTTGTTTCTCTAGTTCAGCAAGTCTTTGTTTTGCTAACTCAGCTTGCTTTTGACGCTCCAGTTCGGCCTGTTTCTGATCAAAGGCTTGCTGGTCATATTCAATATTAACGTTGTTATTCCGAGCGCCGAGAATGCCTGCGATTTGTGACTGCGCATTGGATTGTTCTTCAGGGGTTTCTACCATTGCTTGAACAGTGATATTCGAATCGCTTGCGTCCAAGGTAAAGTCCGCTGATTCTGGAAGTTGCGCTATGGAATCAAGACTAAGCTCCAGCCATTCTCTGTTTCCTTCACTTGAGCCGACAACCAAGTTGTTAACAATTTTGCTGTCTGGGAATCTTGTTGTAGCGAAATCAACCGTCGAATCGACTTGTTCTTGACTATGCAATGCACCGCTTAATTCAATGATGTCGTTGTTTAGCGCGATCTGTAAATTGCTAGACGGCAGCGCTTCGGTCAGACTGTTTGAAACAGTATGATCCGGTCCAAACATAGAGGCAACTTTGGATTCCAGATTTTCGATTGAAGTGCTGCTCGGCAGCTCACCGGCTAATTCGACCGACGAAGGAGATACCGTGGTGTCGATTTTATTTGCGATGGAATCATTTTCGATAAGATCAATACCAGTGTTGATCCATTTGTCATTGATGTAATGTCCGGCGTATGTAACCTCTGATTTCAGGTTCGGCAGGCCGGCGATTCGAGATTTAATCTGTTCGCTTTCTGGCAAGTTTCCGCTAAGTACCGCTCCTCCATTTGAATGACTTAGCTGTAGGTTTGCGGGTACTTGAATATTTTCAGTAACGGACAGGCTGGAAGAGAGGTTCGAAGCCGCCAGTTCATTCGTTCTCCGGATAATGTTATTTCGAATTTCATCGCTGGGAGCGATGCCAGAAATATCGAATGCTTTGTCAGAGGAGCTAATTTCTACTCTGGAGAGTGCGGAAGCCGACTGAATGACGCCAATAATTTTCTCTACCGATGGTTTTGCAGCGCCTGTTTCGATAGAGGAAGAAATTTGGTCTTTCTGGAGCTGGTAACTAGAAACTAAAGTGTCAACTAATTTTGTCTTCTCTTCTTCTGACTCGACTATCGCGGATAGAGTGACTGCGTTGTCTTTCTTGGAAAGCTTAAATGAATTAGGTGATATTACATTGACGGTCAAGTTGTCCAAGACTTTATTGACGCCTCTAAGGCCAGAAACCGTTTCTACTGCTTTTATGCGGTTAGATTCGGAGGTTAATATGCCATTTAGAGTAACGTCGCGACCGTCAACATCTGCAGTGATACCGCTGATACTACCCACCGATAAGGCTTGGGCAGATCTTGACGAAATATCCGAATCAATTCCTTTCAGGTGATGAAGGAAACAAAACACCAAAAATATGGCTACTATCAAAGCTAGTATCCATGGTGCCCAGGAATTTGTGGAATTCTTCTCAGATGTCATAGTTCACCTTGTCTGTTATCTAATGTCCTCGCCCGTCGCATCCTTAACCCCTGCTGTATAGTCTTTCGTGCGCAGTCGATAAAAAGCGGTTTTATTGGGGAACTTTTGAATAGTCTATCGACGCTTGATGAATGAGAAATGAACTGGCAAGCAGGGTTCCCAAATCGTAGAAGAACATTTAGAAACTGAATGTGAGTTGACTCCATGCTTATAACCTCAATTCATCAAGACTTGTAATATAGTCAAATTTGAATCCGTGTTCTATCCGTTCAGGAGAGATTAAGAGTCCATTCAGGGTAGCGCTAGCTTTCAAAAAATAGACTTGTCCGCAGTGCCTTTTGCACTTTATTTACCCTGAATTCTACAAGAGGAAAAAATGCATGAATAAATATATTGCCGAATGTGTCGGTACATTTTGGTTAGTTCTCGGAGGTTGCGGTAGTGCTGTTCTCGCTGCAGCATTCCCAGATGTTGGCATTGGTCTGGTGGGTGTTTCATTTGCATTTGGATTGACCGTATTGACCATGGCCTACGCCATTGGTCATATTTCAGGATGTCATCTGAACCCAGCAGTTTCTATCGGTTTGTGTGTTGGAGGTCGTTTCCCAGCAAGCCAATTGGGTCCGTATATTGGTGCACAAGTATTGGGCGGCATCATCGCTGGAGGTGTGTTGTATATGATTGCTTCTGGACAGGCAGGGTTTGAGACCGGCGGCTTTGCATCTAACGGTTACGGAGAACATTCTCCCGGACAATACTCGTTATTTGCTGCGTTGGTTTGTGAGGTGGTGATGACAGCAATGTTCCTGCTTATTATTTTGGGTGCGACTGACGAAAGAGCGCCTGCTGGTTTTGCGCCAATTGCAATTGGTCTAGGCTTGACACTGATTCACCTAATCAGCATTCCAGTAACAAACACTTCAGTAAATCCCGCCCGAAGCACTGGCGTGGCATTATATGAAGGTGGATGGGCGCTGGGGCAGCTTTGGTTATTCTGGATTGCGCCCATTGTTGGTGCGGCGATTGGTGCCGTAATTTACGGAGTGATCGGTAAAAAAGAAGAACCAAGCGCTAGTTAGTAAAGCGCAAGCGCAAGAATTTGCGCGAGCAAATCGAGTGTGGTTCGGGTATTAAATTCGGGCCACACTTTTTTTTCGCAAATTATGTCAAACAGCCAATAACTTCAGGGGATCAGAAATTTTTGGTTTTACCGTCTCTTCTTAGATTTTTAAATAACGAGAGTTCAAGCGGCCGCATCGCAAAAACCATTGTCGTCCCAAAACGTTCTGCCATCGGCACCTTAGAATCTTCTTCATACAAAGCATAATATTCAGATACTAGCCGCTGACTTAACTCCTGGATTCGTTGGTTGGATTTTCGCGACAGCATGCCATGTGCGACGACAAAAGTTTCTCCAGGACCGTCGAAGCGCGAATTAAATAACTCGGACAAGGTGTTTTCTCTGAAGAAGCGCTCAATATAACCGTCTTTTATCCAGGCGAACTGAGGGCTCATCAATAATTTTATTCTCTCGTCTGGGCGCAATTCAATTAACCCCTGTTTCTCGATGCGACGCAGCTGGAGCAGACACTTCTCCCTTGAAATGGCGTAGGTGTCAACAATCTCGTCTATCGAGAGTCTGTTTCGAATGGCGATAGCCACCAACAACAGGGTTGTGTCTGAGACCAGCTCTTTTTCTTGTTCTTCTGAAAGACAGCTAATCATCACAGTCTCGCTTTCGGCGACGGTCACCAGGTCAGAAAAATCCAGACTGACCAGCTTCAATATCTTGTCAATGCGACTGACGCTCATATCCTGTTTTGAGAACATGCGCTTGACACTTGCTTCTGACAGATGCAGCGCATTCGCCACGTCAAAATAAGTAACTCTTTGTTTTCTAAGTATATTTTTAAGTGTTTTAATTAGTTTCTTCGATTCCATTGCAAAAGTATCAATATGTGCTACTAAGAGCACTATATTATTATAAATAAAGCAATTTAGTTATCGATATTCTACTAATTCGGACGATCTGTGATCGTAAGTATCTACGTTTTTAGGAGAATAAAGATGAATTCAAAAATAAAACATTTAAGAACTGCATTATTTTCGACTCTGTTGTCATTGAGTGTTGTCGCAAACGCCAATGCGGAAAATGCGCTGTTCCACTCCGGCCAGGCATCGGTTAATTCGATTCAGGCATTAGGACATGGCGTTGCGGCGATAGGTAAAACCGCAGTCACCATTGTAGCTGTGCCACTGGTAGGAATTGGGAAGGTGGGCGGTTTGAGTGAACGCGCTGGTGAGGCGTTATTTGAGGCGGCGAATACACCACTTGAAATTGGTGAAACTTATGCAGTGGCAGGCCCTTCCCCAGACAAGGCAATAACCAGAGAAGGTGAGTAGATGCTGAGAGTATTTATTCTAATTGTGACCTGCCTGGGTTTTACCCAGGCAGCCTTCGCAGGAGGCGGTAGCCAATCAAACTTACCGTCGACTTTTAAGGCTGAAGATATTGCTGCGTTCTCCAAGCAGGTAGAGCGTGCTCTGGCTGATCAGAGGGCATTGGTAGCGATTGTTGCGAGAAACGGCCGGCCAATCGATCAGCTGCCAAAAGGGGTTCACTACACCCATGTGGGTTTCGCTATTTATTCAGAAATTGCTTTACAAGACGGCTCTCGGCAAAAGGGCTATGCTTTTCACAATCTATATCAATCGAATGATCAGATCGATCGAAGTGAATTAGTTGTCGACCTTCCGCCGGATTTTTTTGCGGGAGCATTTGAATTGAAAGCAGGGGTGATTATTCCGTATCCTGATCTGCAACGTAAATTGTATAAAGTGATTACCGGCGAGCGGTATCAACGGTTACACAATCCCAGGTATTCGGCGATCGCCAATCCATTTGATACCCGGTTACAGAACTGCACCGAGTTCGTGATGAATGTCACGCAATCAGCGCTCTATGACACCGACTCGCTCAATATTATTAAAGCAAACCTCGATCGGTGGTTTGAACCGTATGAGATTCCCTACGGGAAAACTGCGTTAACCTTTGCTTCTTTTGGGAGCCCCGATATTTCTACGCAAGATCAGGGCTATCCCTATATCACAACTACTTTTGGCAGCATTGTTGAGTATATGGAAAAGTATCAGCTTGCATCTTCGATATTTGAGGTTAGCAACCCTGATGCAATACCGATTCCTTTACCAGTTATCGACGACATTCTCGAAAAGCGGTGATGACAGGATGATACGCGCGAACTCGTTTGGCTTCGAGTTTTGTCGTTGCTCCTTTGGTAATGACAAAACGCCGATCATTGTTTGATCAGCAAACACGATGGTTGTACGATAGCGTTTGTTGATATGATGAATGGAATCGGTTAAGAAATAAAAAATGTCGAGCGGTAAACAAATATTTCAACTATGTTTGGGACCTCTTGTCTGCTTATTTTTGATCAGTGTTGTGATACGACTCTCTTTTGAAAAATTAGACGGTCACATTGTGTTCGCGTCAACTATTGTTGCTGTTTTTCTTGCCTTAGCTTTGTTTGCTTCGCTCAAGAATGTGGTTTTTAACTTCCGCAGGAAAAGCGCGCTAACCACACAGCCCGTGGAAGCCCGAGTGGAAGTCGTTCAGAGTGGCGCCAGTCGCAGGGGGGTGCCTTCATTAGTCGCGGAAATTTATATTGGCGATACACACTGGAGAGCGATCTTGACAGCGTATCGTCACGATCGATCAATGATTGGAAAATCTGGGCCGGGAAAAGCCTGGCTGTTTGCACAAACAGGTGCGCCTCTTGCGGTTGAGTTTGGTGGCGAACATTTGTCGCTGGTTCCAGCCGTCATGCGTGTAAAATCGGATAGCTTGATGGAGAAAGTTATCCAATTTGGTCGACGATTCTAAGCCTCTATCTAGATTAAGGTCATATTAAATCGTTTTACTGTTCCACATGTTTTCTTGAAAATATCTTTGGTGTTTTCAAGAAATATGAAAGAGAGACGAAGTAATATTGTGTGATCAGAAAAAAATCGTACTATGATGGTGCATATATTTACTAACCTTGTTTTGAAAATAGAGAAATGTTTTTAGGAAACTTTGTTTTTAGATTTTCGTTCTTAGGCATTGCACTTGTTTGCCTATCTGTTTTTTCAGCGCCAGCTAGTGCTGAAAGCCGAGTGACCTATCTCGGGGCTAGCGATAGCATACTGGGAAATCCCCATGATCTTATGGTGGGGCCCGAAGGGAAGTACTTATATATAGCCGATGTTAATTTCAATCGAATTGCGGTTCTCGATCCTGAAACATTGGAATGGGTGGGGGAGTTTGGTCAAGAAGATCAGGCCGGCACCCACGATATCGACTTTGATCAAAACGGCAATGCCTATGTCGCGGATACGCATAATAATCGCGTTCTTATTTACACCGTTAGGGCTGACAGGGGGAGACTGACTGGAGAGCTAAATAAAAATATACGTGGCCCCGAGGGTGTCCTGGTGCATCCAGATGGTCGGATTTACGTTGCGGGTGCCTGGTCAAATAACCTTGTTGTGTATAAAAACAAGAAAGTTGTGAATGAGTTGAACGGATTGTCCTCTCCCCATGATCTTGCTTTTGATAACAATGGAGATATATGGCTTGCCGATGCCGGTAATGATCGTTTGCTCCTACTTTCCCCTGAACTAGATATAAAGCGCGAGCTGTCGGGGCCTCCATTCAATTTTAATGGTGTCCGTTATCTAGATGTGATGGATGACGGCACTATCATTGCTGCAGACAAAAACAATCATTCGGTGAAGATAATTAGCGCGAGTCTAGATCATGTGCAGGTTATCGGTGGCGAAGCCGGGCTTGGAGAAAACGTGTTTCGCACTCCGGAAGGTGTCGAAGTTCAAGGGTCAACGGTATGGATTTCCGACTCAGGAAATGATCGCATTGTGAAATACAAGATTGAGTAGGCTTTTTGAAACTGGATTAGCGTACTTTTAGAAGCTGATGTCGAAGTACTTTCTGAACCAGCTTTTTACATTCTTGTCGCCCTGACTGCCTTGTTTGAAGACATATGGCTTGCCGTCGATGCTAAATCGTACTCGAGCTCCGGGGTTCTTTTTTGCCAGTTCGATCCTGAAAGACTTGCGGTCGCATATTAGCCCCTCGTAACGGGTGCCCGTATTGACCGGGTAGAATTTTTGCGCATCGTGCATGAATCGAAATCCACCATCGCCATTATTAGACTCAACAAGATAAGGCTGACATGCGGCAAACGCTGTAGGAAGAGCTAACATACTTAGCAGTGAAGCAAAGACTAAAACGAATATTTTTGGTGGGCGAGAAATAGGCAGACGCATTTTAGAATCCTTTAAGAGAGTTGTGAGTTCCAATCTAAAAATTATAACCGACACGAATACCACAAGGTGATTTATTAGGTTTGTTTGTATTTCACATACTAGACCCCAGCAAAGTTAATAATATCAATAAGATAGAGAGGCGCCGAAAATCTGTTCAGGGATTGTTCAGAATACTGTGTTAAGTGTGAATTTCCTAAAACACAGAGGATTTACACTTGGTAAACCAATTAAAAAGAAAGTCTTTAAAAACTATTGCAGGTGCGGCAGCTGGATTAACAGCGGCAGGTATGGCGCCGATTGCGTTTGCTGGTTCAAAGCTAACAAGCAATGGAGCGGCAATTTCGATTACCCATGTTGATACCGTATTCGGCAGGACGTTATTTATCGAGAACAAGTCTGACCAAGTCGTCGTTTTGGAATCTCTCGTCCCCGGAAAGCTATCAACACCGTCGGGACAGTTTAATATCAATGATTTACTGGAAGATGGTGGTTTAGAGATTCAGCCAGCGACTACCCAAGCACATAATATTTCTGAGGACGGTCGCAAGCATAATTGGGCCGTTTGGGACTCTATTGAATCAACTGACAGCAAGTTTGCGCCTGTTGGCGGGATTCAATCCATCGATGTGTTTGTTCATGATCACTCTCTCGCTGCAGCGCCGAGAGCATTTCAACACGAAGCGGCTTTCTCTTAAGGAATTCTCACTAGCGCGTTAAGCACAGCACATTAGTGATTGATATCCCGGCATGTCTTATTTCAGCGAGGGGCTGTACTAGCTGGAGTGTTTATAAATAAGAATATTTGCGGTGCCCTGAGAAGTAATGTTCTCGGGGCCTTATCTTTGGAATAATGTGATACGCGGCTAAAATAATCTTGGAGGAATCACCGGTCTGGATCAACTTTTATGAGGTGCGAAGTATTAGTAAACCGGACTGACTACGATTCCAAAAATTTCATTTGAGTCCTCAGCAGCATCCACTCTCCTGACAAACACTCGTTTGCCGTCAAGCTCGATTTGCGTATGAACCAGCCAACCTGGAAGACTTCTTAAACCCTTCATACTCACCATATGAGTTTGTCCATGTTTGTTTGCAACGAGTTTGTCTGTACGTAGCTTTTCCATTTGTGGTTCCTGCCCGGTGGCTCTGGATTACTGTTAAATACAGCAAGCAATAACCGTGCCAAGATAAAACCCGGGTTTTTCAAGTCTGGAGGTTTAAACATCTCTGCTTTAGTGACAAAAAAAGGCAAACCTGTCACAAATAGTACCCGTTTTAGTCATAGCAGTTTCAATGCCCAGGTTAAATATCTTCCATTTCTAAGGTTGCTTAGGTAATGCTAAAGCGCTGTATTGGGAGCAGAGCTAACTGATAAAGCCCAATACTAGACAACCATATGGTGTCATAAATTGATAGGTTCTCGTCACGTTTTCCACCGTTTATTTGCATTTCAGCCGTGTATTATAGTTTGACTATTGAAAATATTGGCCCTCAAGAGGCCCAGTTTTTATTGATAAAAGGAGGTTGATATGCCACGGCAGATTCGAAATTTTCGCGTTTTGAACAAAATGCGACGTTCCATCTTCGCAATTGCCCTCCATTGGGCACAGCAATTGCTGGCCATCGGCATCAGATTGGCGAACTCGCCAAGCTTATAGGTCGGTCTTGAAACCAGCGGCAAGGTTATTTTTGGCCGAAGGCAAATGGCCGTAACAGCATTGGTGATACCAGCATCTTGGATCAAGGTTTTAGACGGGAGAAGCAAATAGTGAGGGTTGCTTCTTCTGTCTACCCTTTTTTCATTCTCTATTTTTAATAAAATACTGTAGAGTTTCGCTTTCTTATCTGGCGAGGAAGTAGAAAAATGAAACGATTTATGATGACCTATCTGGGTGGTAATCAACCCTCTAATCCAGAAGAAGGTAAGGCACACTTTGCCAAATATCGTGAGTGGCTAACATCTCTGGGAGATGCTGTTCTGGTGCCTGCTGCACCGCTAAAAGATCCCACTACGATTAATCCTGACGGTACGATTACACAGGGCAGTACCACTGCGATGTCGGGATATACCATTGTAGAGGCCGATTCCATGGAAGCCGCATTGGAGATGGGGAAGGTTTGCCCTTTTCTGGAGATAGGCGGTTCGTTGGAAGTCTCTGAGTTGATGGAAATGCCGGTTTAAGGTTTGGGGTAGAGCAAGCAGTAGTAAATGCGTATCTAGCAAATGCTTCGTGCCATGTATTGATAGAAATCCCAGATCGTTCCTTCCATGTCCTTAGGTGCCAATGGCCCGGGCTGATAGCGCTTGGAATGCATCCCTTGTTGCACTCTTATCAGCACCTCTTTGTCTTCCTCCATGGTTTGTTGAAACAACTCAACTGCTTTATCCATATCAGCCTGTTGCCATTCTTCTCCGTGAAATATTAATCCCTTCTTAACCGCTACAGCTTCAACTGAAAGCGGTCGGATGCAGAGAAAAGAAGAGTAATCGCTGCCAATACCTACCGTAAGGCCAGGTGGAATTGAGAACATAATGCAGTGATTGCGTTGTTCTTCGGTTAATTCTTTATGCGCCGGCGTATCGTTTGATACCCGTGACGTAAATCCAACTTCATAGCCAAAATGAAGTTCTCCGGGAGGCAAATGCCGACACAGTCGGCTGGGGTTAACTTTATGCAGCGTTTTTCGGTGCAATGGAGAAAGATGATAGCCTTCCATAAAATTCTCGACCAGCGACTTCCAGTTGATGCGCCAAATTTCATTTTCAAGATAATGTAAATGCATTTCTTCCAGATGATAGGCGTGAATTTTCCTGTCTAATGCCTGAAGTTGGCTGCGTAAGTCGGAAGGTTTTTGCGCAAGACAAACAAATAAAAACCCCTTCCAGATTTCTATAGGCACTGAGGGTAAGCTGCAGTTCTCAAGATTTATTCGAGCATCCGAAGTCATTGATGGTGCGTTGATCAGTTTGCCTGTGGTGCTGTACTGCCAGTGATGGTATGGACAAAGTAGATTTTTGGTATTGCCTTGATCTGTCATGATAACCGTGCCTCGATGACGACAGACGTTAGACAGCGCTCTTATTTTTCCATCTTCGCCATGAACTATTACCAACGGTTCGTTTACTAGTTGAAATGTGAAGTAATCCCCTCTGTTTTTTACCTCTTCTTCACGACCAACACATACCCAATCTTTGCCGAATAGAAGTGCTTGCTCTTCGAGCAGCCAAAAGGGATCTGTGTAAAACTCACCGGGGAGAGCGTATGCTTTGGAATAGGGTTGGTCTTTGATTAGCTGTAATGTATCAATGAACGCCTGTGCCTTGTTTTTATTGCCTGCCAATGTCATCACTTTAAAAACGCAATACTCAAACTTGTTCCCAAGGGAAGGTATCCAGTCTTTTGCAACCGTTTGCAGTTACCAAGACTTGTGTTTCCAGCTTAATGCTTTCAGACCCGGATTCGGCGATAAGACTTTCAACACAAATCACCATGTTCTTTTCAAAGTGTCCGTCGTGGTTATGATCAAAGTCTGGATGTAGCAACACTACCGGCCATTCGTCTGCCATACCGACGCCATGAGCGGCTAGAGAATATCGATATGGCTGATACCGCTCTGGAATTTTCCAGGATCGTTGGTTGAATTCAGCGAAGCTAACGCCGTCTTTCACTAAAGAGAGATTATGATTAATCTGGTCAAGAGCAACCGCGTATAGCTGCCGCTGCTTGGGTGTCATTTCGGTGTAACCACATGTCCATGAACGCGATAGGTCTGCGCAATATCCGTAAGGGCCAATCATATCGGTATCGAAGGCAATCATTTCACCTAGCTCACATTGGCGGTCAGAGCATTCTTGATACCAGGGATTTGTATTGGGTCCGCAAGATAGAAGTTTGGTTTCCAGCCAGTCACCACCAGATCGCGCATTTTCGAAATGCATATGTGCCCAGAGTTCACGTTCGGTGACACCTGGAACAGAATGTTCATAAATTCTGGCCATCGCAGCTTCCGCAACGCGTATTGTCCATTGCATCATTTCAAGTTCTTCATCTGACTTAATTGCACGTGCACGTTCAGTGATTTGACCACCTTCTACAATTGAGAGTCCGTGTCTTTGGAGTGCTGCGACGCCCTCGGGTTCGATTCGATCTATTGCTAAACGTTCATTGCCTCCGCCGTGGGACGCCATTAGATCAGCGATTTCATCCGCCCAGTTGGCAACATTTTCTTTAACTCTATTGCCAACGGACATATACATCCAGCCGATTGCGGTACGTACTTCGTCAATGGTTTCCAAGTTTTCACTGAGATGTGCACATCCTTTGAATTCAAACATGATGCTCGGTCCGTTGGCAAAAATAAGTGCATAACGTAATGGATTGTGTGCCGTCCAGACCTGCATATTCGAGCAGTCCAACGCATACCGAATGTTGACAGGGTCGTAGAGAAGAATCGCGCCACAGTCGACTTCTACCAGTCGCTGCCGAATACGAGAAAGTCGATATCTTCGAGCAGCATCTATCGTAGTTTGAGAGATAGAGCTGATCAGCGGTTTGTCTCTACCTTTCTGGTTAAGATAGGTTTGCTTTTTAAGGTCTGGTTGCACTGTTCAACTCAAGCTATAAAAAGAACTGTCATCATAAACGAATAAAAGGTAAAAATTAAACTGAACGCAGAAACATGCAGAGGGATTACGCTTGCTTCAGGTAAGATTAACGTCTGTGGAATGGACGCTTGATGTTTGTATGAAACCAAAGACTGCCAAAACAATGAAACCTAATGAAGTTCAGACAGAGTCAATATATTTGAATGATCATGACAACCAGATAGACAATCAAAGCGATAATTACAGGTTTAATGCGTTGTTAGCGGTTTGTTGTTCCCGACGATCCGTGTTGAAAGGGAGTCTAATGGTCGCGGCGACTGGCTTTCTTTCGGATTCAGCGGCGGCGAATACATCCGTAAATCCACTTGTTGGGTTTACTCCAGTGGCAACGAACGTTGGTAACGGCCGTATGCCAGCAATAGCGAAAGAATATCAGTATGAAGTTTTGATTCCCTGGGGAGAGCCTATTCAGCCCGACGGGCCCGCGTATCAATACCCGCCTTCCGCGAAAAATCAAGCCCAGCAAATTGGTATTGGTCACGATGGGATATGGTTTTTTCCTACAGAGGTAGCTGTCAAAGATAATAATTTATTGGTTGCTGATTCTGAAACCGCCCGGGGAATGTTAGTGGTGAATCATGAATTTGGACGCAATGAGACTGTTTTAGGCAGGGAACAGCCAGAAAGTCTTGAGGATGTACGAACGAGTCAACATGCCCATGGTGTTTCAGTTGTTGAAATAGTTCGGCAAGGGAAAAAGTGGGTGAGGGTGAACAGCAAGAATGCGCGCAGAATCCATGCGAATACTCCGGTTAGATTTAGCGGTCCGGTGAAGAATTCCGCATTAATTGATACCCCAAGTCGAAATGCACCGCTGGGCACCTTGAATAATTGTGCGAATGGGTACACTCCTTGGGGCACTTACCTCACTTGCGAAGAAAACTTTAACGGTTATTTCGGCGCAAGTAATCGAGAGAATGATTGGGTCCCGAGTCCGGAACAAGCAAGATATGGATTGAGGAAAAATGGGTTTGGTTATGGCTGGCATTTGTTTGACCCGCGCTTTGATCTTTCAAATACGGCCTTCCAAAACGAAGAGAATCGTTTTGGATGGGTTGTGGAAATTGATCCGAATGATGCAACAAAAAAACCGATTAAGCGGACTGCGTTAGGCCGTTTTAAGCATGAAGGTGTAGCGGTGACAGTTGGAAAAGATGAGCGCATGGTCGCCTATATGGGTGACGATCAGCGCTTTGACTATGTGTATAAGTTTGTCTCTACCGAAAGTTGGAAAGTAATGATAAAAAAGGATATCAGTCCCCTGGATGAAGGTAAGTTGTATGTCGGCAAATTTAATGAAGATGGAAGTGGTGAGTGGTTGGAGCTGAATGTAAGTAATCCAATTTTAGCGGAACGATTTCCAGATCAAGCGTCAGTGTTGGTCTATGCGCGGGTTGCAGCTGACTTACTGGGTGCAACGCCGATGGATCGACCCGAATGGATTACTGTCGCGCCAACAGGGGATGTCTACTGTAGCTTGACCAATAACAATAAGAGAACCAAACCCAATCCTGCCAATCCTCAGGTGCCCAACAAGGATGGGCATATAATTAAATGGCATGATGCCGATGCCCACGTTGGATCTAAGTTTCGGTGGGAAGTGTTTTTAATTGCTGAAGAAAGTCATAGTGAAAACTCAGAGCATACTTATAGCGATCCAGATGGATTGTGGGCGGATCCCGATGGCCGATTATTTATCCAGACAGATGGAGGTCAAAAGAAAGGGCTCAACAATCAAATGCTGGTTGTAGATATCAAAACAAAAGAAATTCGTCGATTGCTTACGGGCGTCCCCGGAGACGAAATTACTGGAATAGCAGTTACTCCAGATAGACGAACTATGTTCGTGAATATACAACACCCGGGTAGAGGTGACCCAACCATTACAAACTTCCCTGCTGCGCCAGATGGAGTAACAATTCCACGTGATGCTACCCTGGTGATTACCAGAAAAGACGGCGGAATTGTTGGTAGCTAAAGATTGTCGTGAATCGCAACACTTTTTATAACTTTATGCTTAATTACAATATAGTTTGATGCTAAATCCAAATGTGGAAAATTTAGATACGCCTGCTATTCCGCTTGCTTTGAGCTGGGCGAATTTATATCAAGGCAAATATGGTCCGCTTATTGATCTGTCTCAGGCGGTTCCGAACTATCCGCCGCATCAAGATTTACTTTCTGGTTTGGCATTTGCTGCTTCCGATCCGTCAAACTGCGGGTATGGCGAAATCGAGGGTGAAGATGTACTGAGAGATGCCTATTGTCAGTATGTTAATCGGCTTTATAAATCGGATGTTCAGAGGGCAAACGTTCATATTACGGCTGGGTGCAATCAGGCTTTTTTTGCGACCCTCCTGGCGGTGGCTCCACAAGGCAGTCATGTTTTGATGACAAATCCGTGTTACTTCAACCACAGAGCTACCGCTGAAGTCCTTGGGCTTGGTATCCGATATGTTGATGGGGATACGACTAACGGGTTCTTACCGAGTGCCGCTGCATTTGAATCAGCCCTCGATGACTCCGTGTCGGTGGTTGCTTTGGTTTCTCCGAACAATCCAACTGGCGCCGTCTATCCAAACGGTTTGTTAAAACAAATGTACGATTTGTGTCTCAAGAAGGAGGTCATGCTGATTATCGACGAGACGTATCGAGAATTTGCGTTGCGCGAAGACGGTCTGAGTCCCCACGATTTATTTGCGGGTTCAGCATGGCAAAGTCACTTCATCCAGCTTTACAGCTTTTCGAAAACCTACTGTATTCCGGGGCACAGAGTGGGCGCGATTGTTGCAGGTAAAACGGTAATTACGAATGTCGCCAAGGTAATGGACAACCTGCAAATTTGCGCACCGCGACCGGCGCAACTTGCCCTAGGGAAGCAAATGGATAAGCTGGATAGCTGGGTGCAGAGCAATAACGAGGAAATCGCCAAGAGAACCGAAGCATTTAAAGAGGTGATCGCGCAAACCGAGGGCTGGTCTATACGGTCGATCGGGGCATATTTTGCCTATGTGGAGCACCCCCATCGGGATCTGGATTCGGTCTCTTTGGTAAAACTACTCGCGAGCGAATACGGTGTGTTACCCCTGCCCGGCGGATTTTTTGGCAATCAGCAGGATTCCTATTTGCGGGTTGCTTTTGCAAATGTGGGCGTTGAAATGATCAATTTACTTGGGGATAGACTACAGCTGTTGAAGCGTGATCAACGCTAGACAGTGGGTGGCCGGATAAAAATTGCTTAAGCGCACCATAGATACCGTCGTTGGAAGAGTCATTGTCTCTGAACAGGATTCAAAAATTGTTCGATTAACCTGGGCGGATAAAGATGAAGATGATCGATCTCCTTTGCTTGACGAAGCGGTGCTGCAGCTTGAAGCGTATTTTGATGGCAGATTAACTACGTTTGATCTGCCTATCGGATACCACTGCACCGCATTCCAACAAAGCGTGTGCGAGCAGATGTGCAGAATCCCTTATGGCACCACAGTGACTTATGGAGAGCTTGCAGACACGATGAAATCGGCTGCGCAGCCCGTTGGTAACGCTTGCGGAGGAAATCCTATCGCGATTATCGTGCCCTGTCATCGCGTTCTGGGCAGTAAGGGTGTTGGCGGCTATTCAGGTCGGGGTGGTGTTGAAACAAAGATTGCACTATTAAAAATAGAGGATGCTATTCCGTGGTTAATTTGATTGTGATGTTTAAAAAGAGAGGAGTAAAGGGCGGTATGTTCTTTTTGAGAAGAGCTCAAAGCGCGAGAGTTAGCGATTGAAGATTAGTAAAGAACGTCTCTTTCCAGTTACAGTTTATCGGTCCAATCTTGAGGATGCCACATTCCTCAATGTCTACTTAAAGTCGCGCCTTTATAGTTGTCGGCAAAGAGAGCGAAGTGGAATAAAAAATAATGTCGCGGTAACGATGGGTTCGTGGCATTCTGAGAATTCGATGCAAGAAATGCAGGAGTTTCAGCTTTTCTCTCAGCAAACAAGACGATGGATTGATGAGGTTTTAAGAGAGGAGGAGCGAGGAGCGCAAGTAAAACCCTGGTGCGCCAGTATGACGGCGAGCATCTGCGATAGATTTGGATACGATCAGCCGTTAGAGGGAATCGACAAAGCGTGGTGCGGTATTTACTTTGTGCAGTCACCGGAAAACAGCGGCGGAATTACGTTTTTCAATCCAGGCATTGCGATAAACGTCGATGATGCGGATAACAGGGAGCGAGAGTATTCCTATGATGTTGAAGCCGGCCAGGTTTTCATTTTTCCTTCCTGGTTGCGGTATAAACTGCAGCGAAACCAGTCCGGTCAAAGAGGCGAAGAAGGTGAACGTATTAGCATTTCATTCGCATATTGTTTCGAGAGAGAGGGTTCTCAATAGCCAAACTCTCTAACTCTATTTGCTCCATACAAAAATCGCGCGGCATTTGCTCAGGGTATGCTACGATTTTCTACCGTTAGTTTGACGTCAAAGCGCGTCACGTTTCGTCATCGATACAAGGATCAAATATTGATTATGTCTGAACTGTTCCACGCCTTTGCCGAGATAGTCGGCGACGTCAATGTACTGACTGGAGATGCGATTTCCGAAAAACCAAAGAACTATTGGGATCCGACTCCGTTGCAGGCAAAAGCAATTGTTCGTCCGGCGAATGCCAGGGAGGTGAGTGCAATCTTACAAATCTGCCATGATGTAAAACAAAGTGTTGTAACCCATGGCGGCCTGACTGGTTTGGCAGATGGTGACCATAGTACAGATCAGGATGTAGTTTTGTCTTTGACTCGCATGAATAAAATTGAGTCGATTGATTGTGTAGGTCAAACAATGAATGTGGAGGCTGGTTGTTTACTGGAAACAGTGCAGATCGCCGCGACAAAAAATGGTTTGCAGTATGGTGTTGATCTTGGCGCACGTGGTTCCTGCACAATCGGCGGCAATATCGCGACTAACGCCGGGGGATTGTCGGTGCTTAGATACGGCATGACGCGAGAACAAGTTCTTGGATTGGAGGTGGTATTAGCAGACGGCACGATTATCAGTTCGATGAACAGCATGATGAAGAACAATGCTGGCTACGACCTCAAGCAGTTATTTGTTGGGAGTGAAGGAACCCTGGGCGTGGTGACCAAAGCGGTTTTAAGGTTAAGACCTGAAACGCCTTATGAAAATACTGCGATTCTGGCATTTGAGCGATTTGAACAAGTAACCGCAACCCTTGGAATGATGAACAATGCCATGAACGGTCAGCTGAACGCCTTTGAAGTCATGTGGAACGACTACTATTGCCTTGGGACAAATGAGGCGATTAAAGGTACCGTACGGCCGCCTCTATCAACTGAATGGCCTCTTTATGCAATCGTTGAATCGAAAGGGGCCAATGCGTCTTCAGATCAGGAGAATTTTGAATCTGCGTTAGCTGATGCGCTGGAACAGGAGTTGATCTCCGATGCTGTGATTTCGCAGTCTGAAAAAGAGAGAGCAGATATTTGGTCAATCAGAGAGAATGTTGATATTGTTCTGAGTCACGACCCGAAATATATCTACGATGTGAGTCTGCCTATTATCGAAATGCCGGCTTATCTCGATGATGTCGGGGCAAAGCTACGTAAAAAGTGGCCTGATGTCGCTTTCTATGTTTATGGGCATCTGGCTGACGGCAATTTACACTTAATTGTAGCGCCGGAGCCACAAAATCTTGGTTCCACTACGGTTAAGAAAAACCTGGATGCTGACTCCGAATGGTACAAATCCAGCAACGATATGATTTATGGGCCTTTGGAAAAGCTCGGTGGATCGGTGTCGGCAGAGCATGGAATTGGACTTGAGAAAAAGCCGTACATCGGCTTTTCGCGAAATCAGAATGAGCTGTCAATGATGCGGCTTTTGAAGCAGACGTTAGACACCAAGAATATCCTCAATCCGGGAAAAATAGTTTGAGAAGCTGTTGGCTCAATAGCTTGTATCCTTCTAACTTTGATAATTATTTAGCAACTTTTAGTTGGACTCTGTAGTCTATCAATACAAAACTGTATTTGGCTGGAGCTAGAATTTGAAGTCGATCGCTATATTGATATTCGGTATCGCCCTCGGATGGATGATGCATTTCATCTGGTCTGATGAGGGTATTGCACCCGTGAGTTTAGGTGATTCTGGTTATGTATTGGATGAACCAAACAAAGCAGAATCCGAGGCACAAGGCGAAGAATTAGCTGCGAATCAAAGTCAGCAAAACACCCAGATATCCGCGGCGTTTCAGTCTGAAAACACTACAGCCTCTGACCAGCAAGCGTTATCAGAAGATTGTCGTTCTGATGGAAATAACAGTTCCCGCTGCAGGGGTTATTTGATTCGTTTGGCACAAAGTGACTTGTCTGCCGCGCAACTCATACAGAAATTGGAACTCTGGCTCGAGGACTATCCCGATGACCTGGAAGCCGGACTACTGCTGGTCGATACCTTGGTGAGAGATCGACGTTTTATACTGGCGATTGAACGTCTTGAACAATTGAAAAGCTATCAGTATGAAGTGGAGGGTGTTGAATTATTGGTGAACAAAGTAGATTCTTTAATTCGGGCTACGGGCAGGATGTTTCATGATAACAACCAACTGGAAAGCCTTGTTACGTTGTACCAGATATTGATAGATGCCGAGCCCCATGAAGCCAGGTGGCGGTTTGAGCTTGCCTCGGTAATGCAGAAAACAGGGCAGTATGACGAGGCTGTGAATTTATTAAGTTACATTCTATATGACTCTGAGTATGGAAACAGAGCGACGGAGCTAACCGCGAAAATAAATGCCCATCTATATCCCCAGACTCCGGCAAATATTCCATTGGTGCAAAGCGGTTCTCAATTTCTGGTAGACGCGGTAATCAACAATGCAATCTCATTGAGGTTATTAATTGATACCGGTGCATCGATCACCTCAATTGACAAAAATGTTCTTCAGCGACTGGGTTTGCTGAATGGCCCCACCAAGGAAGGAAGACTGCAGACCGCCAACGGCATTGTTGCAACAACGCTGGTGAATCTACATTCTCTCGGGGTCGGTGGGTTCACGGTGCAAAATGTGGAGGCAGCGACCGTTGAATCACTTGGTGGGAATCTCGATGGATTATTGGGAATGGATTTTCTTAGCCAGTTCAATTTTTCAATTGACCAGAACGATCGCGTATTATTTTTGGGCAGTAAAGACGCGCGTTAATATCGATATTTTACGTTCGAATTTTCGGTGCGTTTGGTTATTAAACCCCGTTTTAAAATAGCGGCAGAATTTCGTTGTACTCCATTAGCTGAGCGACCATAATCCGCCTCAATCTGTCACCCCCTATTTTTCTCATTGATGCTTCCTATTGAACAACGTATTGCGAACGAACTTAACGTCCAGTCGAAAAAAATCGAAGCCGCTATTGCCTTGCTAGACGAGGGTGCTACGGTGCCATTTATTTCGCGATATCGCAAGGAAGTCACGGGAGGGCTCGATGATTCTCAATTGCGTCGTCTGGAAGAAAGGCTGAAGTATTTGCGAGAACTCGAAGTCAGGAGGGCGGCTATCGTCAGCAGTATTTCTGAACAGGGAAAAATGACTGATGCCCTTGGTAAAGCCATTGCGGCAGCAGAATCCAAAACAACCCTGGAAGATCTATATCTTCCCTACAAACAAAAACGCCGAACCAAAGGCCAAATTGCCATTGAGTCGGGTCTTGAGCCACTGGCAGACGGTCTGCTTGAAAACCGAAATCTTGATCCAGAAAAAGAAGCAAAAAAGTATTTATCCATGGACAAAGACAATCCGGTAGCAGATGTGAAATCTGCACTGGAGGGAGCGCGTTATATTTTAATGGAACGGTTTGCTGAAGAAGCCTCACTCTTGGCCGAAGTCCGGCAGCATTTGGAAGACAAGGGCGTGCTTCATGTTTCGGTCGTGAAAGACAAAGAGCAAGAGGGCGCGAAGTTTCAAGACTACTTTGACTATCAAGAGCCTTTTAAGAAGATCCCACCTCATCGCGCGCTCGCGATATTTCGAGGTAGAAGCGAAGGCGTTTTGTTTTCTACTTTGGACGTGGAACCTCCTGAGGGTGGTTTTATAGGGCCACTGTCGCATCCTTGTGAGCAAATGATTGCGAATCACTTTGATATTGCAAACTCGAAAAGACCTGCGGACAACTGGTTGATCCAGGTGGTCAACTGGACCTGGAAAATTAAGTTGTTAATGTATGTCAGTACTGACCTGATGTTGAAGTTGAGGGAAGCAGCTGAAGCAGAGGCGATTCGCGTGTTTTCAATGAATCTAAAAGATCTGTTGTTGGCTGCACCAGCGGGTGCGCGCATAACAATGGGATTAGATCCAGGTATTCGAACTGGGGTAAAGGTTGCTGTGGTTGACAGCACCGGACAATACCTTGATCAAGCGACGATCTATCCCCATGCACCAAAAAACCAGTGGGAGCAGTCTATTGCCGAGCTTGCGGTACTTGCGAAAAAACACTCTGTTACCTTAATGGCAATTGGAAATGGCACGGCATCAAGAGAAACAGACAAGTTGGCTGGCGATTTAATCAGTCGTCATCCCGAGTTAAAGCTATCGAAGGTAATCGTGAATGAAGCGGGCGCATCGATCTACTCGGCTTCTGAATTTGCCGCCAAAGAGTTCCCGGATTTAGATGTCACGATTCGCGGCGCTGTTTCTATTGCCCGTCGATTGCAAGATCCTTTGTCGGAGCTTGTGAAAATTGAACCGAAGTCGATTGGGGTTGGGCAGTACCAGCATGATGTAAACCAATCGCAATTAAGTCGATCACTGGATGGGGTAGTTGAGTCTTGCGTCAATAGTGTGGGCGTAGATTTAAACATGGCTTCGATGCCTTTATTAAAGCGCGTTTCTGGTCTGACAGAAGCAAGTGCAAACAATATCGTCGAGTTTCGCAATGCCAACGGCCGATTCCGTAACCGCGAGCAGCTCAAAAAAGTGCCCAGGCTTGGCGGTAAGACCTTTGAGCAAGCGGCGGGTTTTCTGCGCATCGTATCCGACAACGAAAACCCCTTGGATGCATCGGGTGTGCATCCAGAGGCATATAGCGTGGTGAATACGATTGCGATGAATAATGGTCGAGAATTGCAAAGTATTATTGGTGATACCGCGTTTCTCAAATCACTGGATCCAGCAGACTACATCACGGAGCACTTTGGCCTACCTACCGTCACCGATATTATCGAGGAATTGGATAAGCCTGGACGAGACCCGCGTCCCGAGTTTAAAACCGCGACGCTCAAAGAAGGGGTAGAGACATTAAAAGACCTTAAGAACGATATGTTGCTTGAAGGAACGGTAACAAACGTGACAAATTTTGGGGCATTTGTTGATGTCGGTGTGCATCAAGACGGGCTGGTGCATATTTCTTGTCTTGCGGACAAGTTTGTTGATGACCCGAGTAAAGTAGTAAAAACCGGGCAGATCGTGACGGTAAAAGTACTGGAAGTAGACATTCCGAGAAAGCGCATTGCGTTGACAATGCGTCTACAGGAAACTGCGCAGGAGCGAAACGATAGGGGCAACGACCCAAAAGGAACTGCGAGAAAACCGAGAGAAAATCGGAAACCTAAAGAAAAGCAAGTAAAAACCAAGCCTCTTGCAAACAATGCTATGGCAGAAAAACTTGCCGCTGCTTTTAAGAAACAGTCAGGTTAGGAACAATTTTTAGTCGATATTAAAATAAGACTCGTTTAACAATCCTGTTTCCAAAGCTTCTCGCATTAACGACACGGTCGCTTTTGTCATTGGTAAAACAGGGTTGCCCTGAACCCATACTAATCCCATGGTCTGGTTTACGCTTGGAGAGGTCAGCAGTTTTTGTCGCGTATTTGGCAGGTGGGCAAAACGTTTGGGTACGATGGTCGCCAAGTCACCAGCCATTGCATGAAACGCTAGCTGGAAAATAGAGCCAGATTCCAGTATGGGTGTCGGGTTTGCGCCCACACTGGCAAAAGCTTCGTCCATGGTTGATCTTTCGCGCATTGATTCGGATAACAAGCATAACGGCAACGCCGCTGCTTCTTCCCATGTTGCTGTGTCCGCATCCCCCAGCCAGTCATTTTCCGGGAGTAAGAGATATAACGGATCTTCGTAAAGCGGTAGCGTATCGAATTTATCCAGAGAGCTATCTTCGAGATCGGTAAAAGCAACATCAATTTCGAAATTGCTTAAGCTCAGTGTGAGTTGATCCAGCCCCATAAACTGGATGTCTAGTTGCACCGACGGATAGTGTTGCTGAAACAACTGACTTACCGTTGGGAACAGAGGTGAGCTCATGGGCGTTGCGCCAATGCGCAATCGACCGTTTAAGTTTGCACGCATAATGGCGAGTTCTTCGAGCATGGCGTCACGGTCAGCCAATAGTCGCTTAGCCCAGTTAACCACCATCTTTCCTTCTTCGGTAAACCCCTGAAACTTCTGTTGTCTTAAGATAATTGGAATGCCAAGCTCGTCTTCAAGGTTTTTTAAGGAACTGGAAAGGCTTGGCTGAGACACATGGCATTTTTCAGCAGCTCGTCCGAAATGCTGCTCTTGTTCTAACGCGACCAAATATTGAAATTGTCTCAGATACATCGGCTGGTTTATTATTAATTATTGTTCAAGGGACGAAACTCTTTCGCTTATTTATTAAATACAGTCTATCATCAAAGCAGAGTGTGGCTGCCGGGTTAGTTATTCGTTCAGTAGAAACCATAATGCGGTCACAATTCAACCCTTTGCTGTTGCTGCTAAATTTGCCAGTATCTTTCCCATCGTCATGGCCTTACCCCTAATATTTGTTGTTTTGTTTGTTGGCCTATTGATTGGCGGCGTAGGTATTGGCGGTGTGCTGCTGGTTCCGGCACTTAAATTTCTTGGTGAGATACCGCTGCACACGGCGATCCCGGCTTGTATGGTGGGTTATATCGCGACCGGTTTAATTGGGTCGATGGTTTTTGGTCGGCAAGGATCGATCAACTGGCAAATGGCGATAAAGGTTTGTTTGGGTGCGTTGCCTGGCGCTTTTATCGGAGCTTGGGCCCTACAGTCAGTTTCTGCCTCAGTGTTAGAGGCAGCAATCGCTGTTTTACTGGTGTTCTCCGGCATTAACGCCTTAAAAGGAACACCCCAGATCTCAACTGCAGGCGCTATGGTCAGTAATCAGTTTTTGGTTATTTCTGGTCTGGTCACTGGAATTGGTTCTGCATTGACGGGCACTGGTGGTCCGTTACTACTCATTCCAATACTTTTGTTTCGACGAGTTCATCTGCTAACAGCAATTGGTCTGGCGCAGGTGATTCAAATTCCTATTTCGTTTACTGCAACCTTGGGCAATTTGGTTTCAGGCTCTGTGGATTTTCGATTGGGGTTGCTATTGGGCTTTTTACTGGCGCTGGGTAGTTTTGCAGGTGCAAAGTTAGTGCATGCACTGCCATTAGCTGCAGTTAAAAAATCAGTTGCCGCTATGATGGTGCTAGTCGGTGTTGCTATGCTATTGAGAATCCTGCTGGGGTTTGAAACCAGCGAGTAATAAAAACATGGGGCTATCGCAATTTGGAAGAGATGCTTACGAAGACCCGATCAAGGAAGCACGGCGGTGTAGAACAAGTTGCGCAGTGTTTGATTTCTCGTTCGTTAAGAGGGCATCAATAACAGGCGATCAGTCATTGGATGTGCTGCATAGATTTCAATCGAGAAATCTGGAGTCGATGGAGGTGGGAAATATCGTCTATGCGTTACGCGAAGATAGCGCTGATTCTAATTTCCAGGTTGTTTCCGATCTTACGATATGGAAAACCGCGCACTGCTGCTATGAAGTGTATTCAGGACGTCCTCAAGATATTGAAGACCTTGAAAAAAATGCGCAGGGTAAAGCTGATTTTCAAGACCTTTCTGCAGATACATGTATCTATGCAGTACAAGGGCCTGAATCGCTAAACGTAGTCGAGCGATTAAATCCATCGTCTTCCCTCAAATCTCTATCCTACTTTAAGTTCCGAAACAACCGGTTAGCTGAAATAGACTGTTTAGTCGGACGGCTTGGTTATACCGGTGAAGCGGGTTTCGAAATTGTTGTGGAAGGAAGGCAGGACGCTGGGCTTCTTTGGAAGCAGCTGCTGCAAATTGCGCAGCCGGGAGGAATGATTGCGGCGGATATTCTCCGAATCGAGGCGGGCTTTATTCTCTTTTTGAACGAGTGCCGCCTTCAGGCTAATGCAGCTGAACTAGGAATCGGCAACTTTTCTGATCAGATACAGGAGCAATCCAGATATCGGTTAATTGGTTTTGAATGCCAGTGCGATCTTGATCGAATGCCATATGCTGCAGGTTTCAACTTAGCCCCTCCCGATAGAGGGGAGATAGCGATTACTTCAGTGAATCGAACGCAATTCACTGAAAAAGCGATTGGATTGGGTTTTGTTAATCTTTCCGACATGAAAGAAACTACATTTAACGACCCACTAAAGCGGTTTTATCACATTCAGAGAGCGTCGCGTCCCTATTACGATTTTCATAAAGCACGTCCAAGGAACCAGTGGTGAAATCTGACTAGATATGTAAAAACTAGAAAATATGATCTTTTTAAGGTTTTACCTATCAATCCATAAGAAAGACCTCTTTGACAGGGGAAATTTGAGATTATTACTATGTGACTATAAAAGAGCGCACTGGCGCTATAAATAACACTGTCACCAAATGGGAGATTGACTAGAAATGGCTGAAGCAGCGAAGAAAAGAAAAAAGGTAACGATACGAGAGTTACAACGAAAAATGCGCGAGGACGAGCAGATCGTCCAAATGGCGATTTACGACTATCGCAGTGCCGTTATTGCAGATCGAAATGATATCGATATTCTGTGTGTATCTGACACTGGTGGAATGGTGTTATTTGGGCACGGATCTACGGTCACGGTGACATTTGACGAGGTCATGATGATGGCGAAAGCGATAGATCGTGGCAGCCAATACGGTCTTCGTATGGTGGATATGCCTTACTGGAGCTTCCACGTTTCACCAGAGCAAGCGGTAGAAAACGCCGGTCGTTTTGTTCACGAGGCGAATGCCGAAGTGATGAAGTGCGAAGGAAACCAGCATCATGCCAAGAATATTGAAGCAATTGTCAAAGCGGGTATTCCCGTTCAGGGCCATATTGGAATTACCCCGATGCGGATGCCGCAATTAGGTGGTTTCTTTGCGCAGGGTAAGACCGCTGACAATGCGAAGGCGTTGATTGATGATGCCTGGTCGTTTGTTGATGCGGGCTGTTTTTCTATTCTTTGTGAGGTAACAAGCGAGGAAGTTTGTCAGTATCTGACCGAAGAGCTTCCTGTCCCAGTAATCAGTCTGGGAGCTGGAAATAAAGCTCATGGCGTGCATATCATTACCTCTGATTTGTTCAATTTGTATGAAGAACATGTTCCAAGACACTCGAAGGTGTATACCGATTTGATTCCGATCATGGAAGACGTATTCGTTAAATACCGCGAGGAAGTAAGAGAACGCGTATATCCCGGGCCAGAACACACTGTTTACATGAAAGACGAAGAACTGAAAGCGTTTGCAGAAATGGTTAAGTGGGAATCCAAATTAAAGGAGATAGGATAAAAAAGATTTTTTATCTTTTACCTGCTCCCCTCTCAATCTAATTTACTAAAGAGAAATTTAATATGTCAGCAAGAAACCACGAGCAATGGACTTCTCCGCCAAAACTCGCAGAGGGCGAGTGGGTTGATAGTCGGATCTATTCTGATCAGACTATTTTTGAAGAAGAAAATGAAAAGATCTTTAAGCATGCATGGATACCGGTGTGCCATGAGTCAGAGCTAAAAGATGCTTATGATTTTCGCACCATGACCATCGCCAATGAGCCGGTTATCGTTGTACGCGGCAAGGACATGCAGGTGCGTGCGTTTCTGAACGTATGTCCACATCGTGGAAATATGATCGAGCGCAGGCCTTCTGGCAGTTTTAAAGAAGGAACGCCATCGGGTACACCAAAGCGCATGACTTGTATGTTTCACGCTTGGCAATTCGATATGAAAGGCAAGTGTGTCTATATCTCGCGTCAGGAAGAGGGCTATCAGGATCGTTTGTGTACAGCTGATGTTGGCCTGCGGGAATTAAAATGTGAAGTTTATTTTGGTGGTTTTGTTTGGGTTTGTCTGGACGATGACATTGGGATGACGGTTGAGGACTGGGCCGCCGGTGCGCTGGATTGTCTTGCGCCTTCACTGAATGAAGAACCATTGGAAGTCTTCCATTATCACAAAGCAATCATACCGTGCAATTTTAAGCTTTGGCATGATACCAACTGTGAGTTCTATCACGACTTCTTGCACTACCATAATCGCATTACAGGATTTAACGACGCGTATTTTGCACGTAAAAACTCTGGTTTTAAGAATGGACATATCAACGTCGGAAGTTTTGAGGTGCAGTATGACAACTACGAGGGCTTCCACTCTCGCGAAGAACTGTCTTTTCCGCATCTGCCGCCTAACCACTGGTACATGATCGATATGTTCCCAGGAGTGAATTTCAATTTACGTGGATCGGCATTGCGTTGTGACCTGATGACGCCACTTGGCCCAGATAAAGTTATGATTGAATTTAGAGGGCTAGGACTGGCAAGTGATACACCAGCAGAGCGCCAAACCCGTATTGATCATCACAATTCGATCTGGGGACCGTTTGGCAGAAACTTACATGAAGATCTGCTTGCGGTAACCGCACAGGGTTCTTGTATGCATCCCAGCGCTGAAAAACGCAATATTCTTCAAGGGCGTCATGAGAATGAAACCATCCATGATGAAAACGGTATGCGTCACTATTATCATGAATGGGGTCGATGGTTGAACCGTTCTCCCAGTAACCCGGACGAAGAATTTGATGAAGCGCTAATTGCTGCCGCGTCAGCAAAGCCTGCAGAGGTGCAAGCGAACGCATAAGTTCTTGTGTGGAAACCAACGATCGTGAGATCGTTGGTTGAATTAACTAATAAGAAAAGATAGATATTGGGAGAAAGTAAATGGCTGAGAAACACGCCAGTACCATTGAGCAAATAAAAGATGTGATTTATAAAAGCTGCCTCTATCAGGATGACCTTGAATGGAACAGCTGGTTGGACATGTGCTCAGATGACTATCATTACGCGATTCGCGCTTTTAGTCCGGAAATTCGAGCAGATATGGAATATATGGGAGGCGGACTTGAATATATGAAGTCTTTGACTCAGATGCTTCCAAAACATAATACCGATAATTCCCCACTTAAACGTCACTGTACCGTGTACAAAGTTGAAGTTGCCGATGACGGAAAATCTGCAAGCGCGACTTCTTCATTTGTTGTTTATCAAACAATGTTGGATGGCATTAACTCTCATGTGGATGCGGGCGAGTCGCGGCTATTTTTAGTTGGTCGATATAACGATAAATTTGAAATAAGTAATGAAGGCGTTAAGTTTTCCGATCGAGAGGTAAGATTAGATACCAGAAGGTTGGACAAAGGCTCGCATTGGCCGATATAAAACTTCGATGTCTAACAGTAGTAAGAGCGCGTATTCTTATGGAATCGCGCTTCGTTCGTAATATCTAAGAAGTAATTTAATGAACTGGAAAGTAGCGTGCGCGGCAGGTGATGTCGCGGTTGATTCTATGAAGCGTTTTGATGTTGATGGCGTTTCACTCATGATTGCCAATGTTGGCGACGGCTTCAGAGCCTATCCTCCTGTATGTCCACATATGGAAGAATATTTAGAAAACTCGGGAATTTGTGCCGGAGGGGTTTTAACCTGTGATCGGCATCTTTGGCAGTGGGATATGAAAACCGGTGAGCCCCAGGGGCCAGCGGAAAAGCCGTTGTTAATGTACGAGACAAAGGAAGAGGGTGGAGAGGTCCTGGTGTTTATCGAGCAAGAACTTGAATATGAGTTTGATGACGATGACGACTAAATCCTCAAATAATTTGCGATAGAGAATAGAGTGCTGGCTCAGAGTTCAAAATGAAAATTTCGATTGAGAAAAAAGACCAGCACTATTCTTTTGAGGCGCAGCCTGGCGAAAAACTGCTGTATGCCGGCCTAAAAGCCGGATTTCCTCTACCCTATGAATGTGCGACCGGCACCTGTGGAACCTGTCGTGCTCGTGTGAAGGAGGGGGATATTGAAGAGGGTTGGCCCGAAGCGCCAGGGAAAAAAGGGTTAAAGGAAGACCGTCGCGAGTTCCTATTATGTCAGGCTTATGTAAAAGAAGACTCTGATTTCAATAATGATACATGTCTATTAGGCGTACCGTCAGCGATAAAACAGTTTCGTGAAGATGATCTTACACCTGTGCACCACCAGGGAGAAGTTCGAAACTGGGAAAGATTAAATGCAGAGGTGCTTCAGTTTGATGTGGTGCTGGATTCAGCGATTCAATTTCACGCCGGTCAGTTTTTTGTTATTCAAGCGCCTGGTATAGAGGGCTTTCGCGCTTACTCGATGGTGAACTATGAGCATGAAACAAATACTCTCACATTTGTTTTAAAAAACAAAAAAAATGGCGCTTTTTCGAAATGGGCTTTTGCACAAGCGAATGAAGACGGCGAAACAAAAGAAGTCTCTTTATTCGGGCCGCTAGGTCGAGCGACGTTTCACCCAGATGAAGCCAACAATCTGTTTTTAGTGGCAGGTGGTTCTGGCATCGCCGGGTTGATGTCGATACTGCGCCATGCGGATGTGTCGGGCCATTTTGATAACTATAGTGCAACCCTATTATTCGGAGTGCGAACAGTGGATGACGTATTCTATTTAGCTGAGCTTAATGAAATGGTGGGGCGTTATCCAAATCAGATTACGGTTCATATTGTATTTTCAGATCATCAATCGCTTGCGGGGCATGATCTAGATCTTGGTCGACTTAATCCAGGTTTTGGATTTGTGCATGAACAGGCGCTCGCAACAATTGAGCCAAACCTTACCGATACCATGGCTTATTTGGCGGGACCGCCGCCAATGATAGACGCTTTAATTCGCCCGTTAATTCTGGAAGCGAAATTACCAGCGAATAAAATTCGATATGATAAATTTGGTTAGATCGCGGTTAAATGTTGTAAAAAATGCAGGTGGCAGGCTGTCAGAAAGGTGAATTCATGAATTTACTTATGATAGCCTGTACTAATCGATTCATTGGCTTGAATGATTTTACAAATTAAGTTGAATGGTTTGAGATAAAAGTATGGGGATCAATCCCTTTAGTTTTTAGTAGTTTAAATTTGTAGCAGGTGAAATATTGTAAGCAAAGTACCACTTAACTAGATCATTCGAAAAAACGCGTGATCACACCATAGAGGACAATAAAATGATTAGAAAAAAAATAGATCGTGTACGAAGAAAGATACTCGCAGCAACCGTTGCAGTTGGATTCGCCGCAACGAGTTATGTGCCGGTCACAACCGCTGCAGAGATCGATTTTGGAAAGGTCGGTGACCCGATTAATCTTGTTGTAGGCTATCAGCCTTATTACACAGAGGCCTGGTCTGGTGTGGTCATGAAAGGCCTGAAGCTGTACGAAAAATACTTGCCCGAAGGTTCAACCGTTGAATTTCAGATTGGACTACAAGGCGGCATCATCGTAAATGCCATGCTCGCTGGAAAACAACACATCGGATATATGGGTGATATGCCTGCGATTGTTGCCACCACAAAAGATCGGGTGGCTGATATCCGAATCGTTGCGACAGCAGGTCTTGGCCAAGATCAATGTAACAACATGCTGGTGCGGACTGACGCACCGGAGTTTGCAAGCGCTGATGATGCAATTCAATGGATGAATGGAAAGGTAGTTGCCGTGCCAAAGGGTGCGTGCACAGACCGCTTTGCTTTGGCCGTATTCGAGAAAAAAGGAATTAAACCTGAAAGCTATCTAAACCAAAACATCGAGGTAATTACCAGCGGATTTCGTGCTGGAAAACTAGATGCGGCTGCAATTTGGGAACCAACCGCAGCACGCCTAGTTGAAGAAGGTCTTGCGAGAAAAGTGGCTTCTGGCGCTTCGGTTGATGAGAACGATGGCGGCTTTATTGATATGCGGGGCGACTTAATTGATCAGCGACCAGATGTTGTTAAGGCCTGGTTAAATGCGGAGTTGGATGCTCAGCTGTTTATGGCTGATCCAGCGAATACTGCGGCGGTTGTCGCGATGGCGGAAGAGCAGACTACCGGATTTTCCAATGAGGTTTTGTGGAAAGCAATGGTTGGTAGTACACCAGTAGAGCAAGGTGGTACCACCGTGCGTAACGAGATGGCATTCGCTATTACACCAAAAGCTCAGGATTTAATTGATAAGGCAACCAAGTTCTTGCATTCAATTAAAACGATTAAGGTGGATACGCTCCGTGACAACGCGATCATGACCAACTTCACTGAAGAGATTTTAAAAGAGCGTGGACTGACCGCGCCTATTGGCGAAATACTCGCACAACCTGATTCTGCATATGAAGGTTAGTTTGCGGATTATTTAGTATTCCCGTCTTTGTCCGTTGAAGAATTGGCAAAGGCGGGGTTCCAATTTCAACTTGAATTTGTCCTAGATCGATTTTAGGACGCTTTATAATTATTTCCAAAAAGTAGTCGGAATATTTTAAGTAAGTTGACCGACATCCAAGACACCAACGATTAGAGTGAAAAAAGATGAGTCAAGCTGAAGCAACTGATTTGGGATTGAAGATAGGTCAAGCTGAAGTAACAGGCATGGGATTGACGATGTATCGTATGTCGTCATGGCTAAAAAGTCCGCGACCCTATCTAATGGTGATAGGTTTTGCGTTTCTTTTGGCAACCTGGTACTTCACTGTGGAGGTATGGAAATTACCGCGGTTTCAGGATATGCCGGGTATAACCGAAGTATTTAGTGAATGGTTTAGCAAGGACCCTTACTACGGACTATCAATCTATACCCCAGAATACTACAAACACATTTTGATCAGCTTAAGGAGAATTGCGTATGCTTTTTTTCTCGCAACAATTTTGGGGGTTCCACTAGGGTTGTTTCTTGGTTGGTCAAAAACTTTAAGAGAATATATTTTCCCACTGTTTGAGGTTTTTCGTCCGATTCCTGTTCTGGCTTGGGTTCCACTTGCGATTATTATTTTTAGCGGCTCTGAAACTCCAGTTATATTCCTGACTTTTTTAGCATCGTTCTTTGCAACGACGTTAAATACAATGTTGGGCGTTGAATCAATTGACGAGTCCTACAGCCGCGCTGCATATTGTCTTGGTGCTAGCCGTTGGCAAACTTTTAAACATGTTGTGGTGCCCGGCGCGATGCCCTACATCTTTACCGGACTTCAGATTTCTATCGGAGTAGCCTGGTTTTCATTAGTCGCCGGCGAAATGGTTTCTGGCCAGTATGGACTGGGATATCTTATCAATACATCTTATATGATGATCGAGTATCCGAAGATCATTATTGGCATGATCACGCTGGGTGTGATCGGATACAGCACCAGTGCACTGGTTCGTCTTGCTGGAGATTATATGATGCAGTGGAGAGTGCGGGAACTTGCACTCGGGGATAACTGATGAATATGATGGGCGAAGAGATGCAACCTGAAGTAACAAAAGGCGCGATACGAATCGAGGACGTAGTCAAAATCTACGACCCCGATGGCGCTGCAGTAATGGCGGTTGATCATTGCTCGATTGATATTCCAGCAGGTGAGATATGTATGATTGTTGGACCTTCAGGGTGCGGTAAAACCACACTGTTAAATGCCATCGCCGGGTTTCATGATGTGACTTCTGGGCATATTTATCTCGACGATGAGATGTTGTGTGGACCTGATAATCGCAAGGCTGAGCCAGGCTCCGATCGTATCGTGGTTTTTCAAAACGGTGCGCTGTTTCCTTGGAAGACCAACTTAGAGAATATTGCCTTTGGCCCGATGATGGAGGGAAAGCTAAGTAAAAGCGAAATCTATGATAAAGCTCGCAGCATGATGGCGGACGCTGGATTAAGCGGAACTGAAAACAGCTATCCGGGTGAAGTGTCTTCAGGGTTGAGGAGGCGGGTGGAAATAGTGAGAGCATTGATGAACGATCCTAAGGTATTGTTATTCGATGAGCCGTATCGCGCCTTGGATTCACTGACTAAATCTGTCATGCATGAAGCGCTTTTAGAGATCTATTATAAAAATAAGGTGACGATATTTTTTATTACTCATGATTTGGAAGAGGCAATCTTTTTAGGTCACCGGCTGATAATCATGTCATCGAGACCTTGTAAGCCTAAAAAGATTGTCGACGTCGATATCCCACATCCGAGAGACTACAGTGTTCTTACCAGCCCAAGATTTAGAGAAATTATGAATGAAGCAAAAGGTGTGGTGCATGAGGAAGCTAAAAAGGCATTCGATGCCGGTGAGAAGGAGGGATAACAGCTATGAGTCTTCGAACCTTCAAAGAGAATCTTTTTAGTAAAGGCGCGCTGCGAGGCATTGCCGCGATCGTTATTTTTGTCATCATTTGGGAAGTGGGAGCGCGTTCTGAGCAAATATTTGGTTTTCGTGTGCCTTTCCTTGGGCTGGTGCCGCCGCCGAGTTCAGTATTTGTAAGCTGGGGCGGATTAATTGGAGAACCGAGCTATTGGCAAAGCTGGTATATGAGTTTTGTGCGTGTGTTCACCGGATTTATTGCTGCGGTACTCATCGGGATTCCGCTCGGGTTATTCATGGCGGTAAACAAAACGTTCTATGGCATGGCTTTTCCTTCATTTGAGGTGCTGCGCCCTATTCCTCCGCTTGCCTGGGTGCCGGCGTCAATTATTTTCTGGCCAACTCAGGAAATGTCGATCGCCTTTGTTACTTTTCTCGGCGCTTTTTATACTATTGTTATCAATGTTCTCGGCGGTGCGAAATCGATCAACAAGCAATTTTTACAGGCAGCGCAGTCGATGGGCGCATCACAATGGGACATTTTTAGACGCATTATTTTCCCTGCAACCTTGCCATCTATCGTAGTCGGCTCAGCGGTTGGAATGGGTATCACCTGGGAAGTAGTGGTAGCCGCCGAAATGATTTCTGGTGGCGGTAGCTCTGGTGGTGGTGCCGGTGGAGGACTTGGCTTTTTTATATGGGCCTCATACGTGGGTGGTTCCTATGAGCAAATTATTGTAGGCATGATCAGTATTGGAATTGCTGGTTACTTTAGCAGCGAATTGCTGCGACAGCTGGGTGGTTATTTAACACCATGGCTGAAAACAAGATAAAAAGTATACACACTGATTTATGTCATCTGATAACTCAAAATCACAGGGCAACAGCGAGATTGTTGCCAACAACATAAGTAAGTCATTTGGCGCGGGCCCGTTTGCTAAAGAGGTCGTAAAAGACTGCTCGTTTTCAATCGAAAGCAACAAGCTGACGGTAATGATTGGACCCTCCGGCTGTGGAAAAAGCTCTATCATCCAGTTGATTGCCGGTTTTGAGCAGCCAACTTCCGGTGAGATTACGATGAATGGTGTGCCAATCACTGGCCCTGGTAAGGATCGGCTTGTGTTGTTTCAGGAGTCTGCACTGTTTCCGTGGATGACGACGTACGACAATATTATGTATGGTCCCAGAGCGCGCGGGGAAGGCGGCAAAGAGTCAACTGATTTAGCCGATTTTCTGCTCAACAAGGTGGGGCTTGAAGCGTTTAAAGATAAGTATCCAGCGCAGTTATCTGGCGGTATGCAACGCCGTGCCGAGCTTGCTAGAGCGATGATCAATAAGCCGGAGATTATGATTCTTGATGAGCCTTTTCGTGGTCTGGATCACATGTCGAAAGAGTTGATGTGGGAATACTACGCTGGACTGTATGAAGAAGACCGCAATACCAACTTTTTTATAACAACCGACATCGATGAAGCCATCTTTCTTGCAGATAGATTGCTGGTAATGACCAATTTGCCGACGTCAACTAGAAAGGTGATTGATATCGATATACCGCGTCCCAGAAAAATCGATGACGTTGCAGATAGCGATCGGGCGAATGAAATTAAAACTGAAGTCATGACGTTGCTTCATGAAGAAGCAATGAAGTCTTTCTCCGGTGGTAGCAAAGCCGCTGCCGATTTTCTTGAAGCCTATTCAAAACGATCGGGCTGACAATTTTTTAGCATCCGTTTTTGGTCTCAAGAAAGAGAATGCCAGCAATAGTGAACTGACAATATAGTGATGGATTTTCTGCTCGAAAGATCGACGGTTATCGCTCTTGCGCTCTTGGGAGCCGCGGTTTCTATTATTGCGTCCTGGTGCAATTCACGGCCTAATGTTTCAAAAGTCAAAGTAAAGCAGCTAACATTGCTTTCCTATATTCTGATGGGGGCAAGTATGGTTCTATTTATTCTCGCTGGCCTCTTATCTTAGAGGGATAGGTAACCGATCGCTTTTTAGTTTTTCTTTGTATTTAGGGTCGTCATTGTTAACCACCGCTTGCCCAACCGTGCAGGTTCTGCTTAAAGCTTTTGCAATAAGGATGTTCTTTTTGTAAAGCGGCGACGCCTTTTTCACTCGTGTACCCGTTTGCCTGAGTGCAAAGGGCTACTTTTGTACGCTGATGACAGTTGTCACAGGACTCTCTTAGCCTGCAGCTTCTGGAAGACGTTCATTGGGTGGAAAATGCGGGCTTCCTGTTACCAGGTTAGCGATGGACTTTCCCAAGATTGCGTCAGACCTAACGGTTAATGGCGTATCAAAAGAAACCGTACCAAATGAAGAAGTCGTGAAGGCAGGCGTCTGGATAATTACTGCGCCGATTTCCTTTGGCTTTTCTTCTGCGTTTTTAGCTGTTGATGCAGTTTGCTTTGCACGAATCGATTCAATTTCAGTGCTCGCAAGTTCTGCATATACGCTGTCAGGATAACTAGCGACATAAGCCTGATCATCTTCTATAGCACAGGAAGATTGTGCTGTATTGATTAAAGTTTGCTCTTTTGCTGCGGGTGACATTGCCGTAGCGCTGTTTACAGCTGGTGTTTTCACTAGTTCATCGGCGCTCCTTTGCGCGGTTAAATTGCGGTCAACGTTTTTTTGCATTTCAGCGACTTTTTACGAGAGAAGCAGCTGCGCTTCGCTACCAAAGTTTCCGCGAAGATGGGTGTGAAAAAATAACATAATCTGCAGCATATCCCCGAAAGTTTTGCGGACTCCTACATTCGCTATCGCGATAGATTAGATAATTCTACGTCCCTATCTAAAGACAGTGGAAAATAGGGGGTCTAATGCATACTATGTAACTTTATAAATCGAGTTATGTATCGTCATGAATGCACTAGACGGTTTGAAAGTTCTTGAATTAGGGCAATTAATTGCCGGCCCATTTGCTGCGAAGACGCTGGGTGACTTTGGCGCGGATGTGATTAAGGTGGAATCTGAGGGTGTTGGAGATCCACTTAGAAAATGGAGATTGCTCCGCGACGGTACTTCTGTTTGGTGGCAGGTGCAGTCGAGAAACAAACGATCACTGACCCTGGATCTGCGATCTGAAGAAGGGCAGGAATCGGTGAGACGGCTGGCCAAGGAAGCGGATGTTGTCATCGAAAACTTTAAACCGGGGAAGCTTGAAGAATGGAATATTGGCTGGGAACAGCTGCATTCGATTAACCCAAGTTTGATCATGCTACGAATATCTGGCTACGGGCAAACCGGGCCTTATAGCCAGAAGCCTGGCTTTGGTGTGCTGGGAGAAGCTATGGGCGGTCTGCGCTTCCTCACGGGCGAGCCGGGTCGAGTGCCGGTGCGGGTAGGAGTCTCGATCGGCGACACGCTGGCGGCATTACATGGTGTGATGGGTATCTTGATGGCGCTGCGACATAAAGAAGTTAATGACGGCGAAGGACAATATATCGATGTCGCGTTATATGAAAGCGTATTTAATGTGATGGAGAGTTTGCTACCAGAATACGATGCGTTTGGTGCTATTCGTGAGCAGGCTGGCAGCGCATTGCCCGGTATTGCACCCAGCAATGCTTATCAATGTAAAGATCAAAACTACGTATTGATTGGCGGGAATGGCGACAGCATTTATCAAAGACTGATGAAAAAAATTGGTCGGGTTGATCTCGCAGATGATCCTGATCTTGCGCAAAATGATGGCCGAGTAAAACGTGTAGAAGAGATCGATCAAGCGATTCAAAGCTGGACGCAAACACGTTCAAGACAAACGGTGATCGACGAGCTAGACACAGTTGGCGTTCCCGTTGGCAAGATCTATTCGATTGAAGACATCGCTGAAGATCCGCAGTATCAGGCGCGTGGTATGTTGGTGACTACACAGGACAACGCGGGTAATTCAGTGCAGGTGCCTGGTATCGTTCCTAAATTGAGTTTGACACCCGGAAAAATTCGTCACCCCGCACCGGATTTAGGTGAACATACTGAAGAAATACTGGAGTCAACAAGTTGGCCGACACGAGGAAATTAGACGATGACCTCATATCAGTGTTTAGTTCTTTCCATGTTTAATTGAATTCTATGAAAACAGATGTAGCCATCATTGGCGGCGGTCCGGCAGGTATGCTGTTGTCACAAATTCTCGATCTCAATGGTATTTCAAGTATTGTCCTGGAAAGACAAACTAAAGAATATGTTTTAGGGCGAATTCGTGCGGGTGTCCTCGAGCAGGGCACGGTTGAAATGATGAGTAAAGCAGGAATTGGAGACCGAATTGAAAAGGAAGGTTTTATCCACGAAAGTATTGGAATCGGATTCGATGATGCAGTGCATTCAATTGATGTCGTTGGTTTAACCAACGGCAGCGTTGTGACGGTTTATGGTCAAACAGAATTAACAAAGGATCTGTATCAAATACGTGAAGAAACGAAAGGGGTGGTGCTAACCGGGGTGGAAGATGTGCAGCTATATCAGCTGACAACGGATGAACCCTATGTGACCTGTCGCCATGCTGGAGAAAACCTTCGTATTGACTGTGACTTTATCGCGGGCTGTGACGGCTTTCATGGTCCAAGTCGACAGGCGATACCTGTGTCTCACTTAAACGAATACCATCTGTCCTATCCTTATGGCTGGCTGGGCGTATTGAGTGAAACACCGCCTGTGTGTGACGAAGTGGTGTATTCAAATCATGAGCGGGGTTTTGCGCTTTGCTCGATGAGAAATAAAGAACTAAGCCGTTACTATATCCAGGTGCCATCCGGCGATCGAGTTTCGGATTGGTCGGATGACGATTTTTGGAAAGAGTTTAAGCAACGTGTTCCCAACGTAATTGCTTCCACTATCGTTACCGGACCCTCGATTGAAAAAAGTATTGCACCACTGCGCGCATTTGTTGCGGATAACCTCAATTACGGCAGACTTTTTCTCGCTGGTGATGCCGGGCATATCGTTCCACCAACCGGAGCCAAAGGATTGAATTTGGCCGTTTCAGATGTCTATTACCTGTCCGAGGCATTTAAATCCTTCTACAAACAAGGCAGTGAGAAAGATCTATCCAATTATTCGTCTACCGCTTTGCGGCGGATATGGAAGACGGTGCGCTTTTCTCTGATGTGTACCAAAATGCTGCATCTTTCTCCGCAAAGCACACCTTTTGAAAAAGAGGTGCAAAAAGCAGAGATTCGTTACCTCCTATCCTCGAAGGCGGCCATGACGACTCTGGCCGAAAACTATGTAGGTTTGCCTTATTAGTCTATGAGTAGCTTGGGAATTGTTCCCGCTTTCTGTGGTATTGAGATACTACAAACAGCTCTGACTGCGTCCCGTCTTTCCATTCTTCGCTCGGTTGCGAAAACAAGTTTTAATATTGCCTTACTAAAAGGCTATACTCATCGCAGACACTGATTCATGTTTGAAAAGATATGAGTATGTTCAAACAGGATGTTGTCTTCCGGACCAGGGGTAGAGGAACTTGTAGTTACCAAAACTAAATTGCTGTCTTGGATGTTAACTTGGGAATCTATTACCTGTTCTGACGCGTACACTGATTTCTATTTTTCATTGAGAAATCAAAAAAATAATAATTGTATTTAACCATTTCACCTGAGGACTAACTATGAAGTTTAAGCAAACGATACTGCTAAGCGCCCTCACAACGGCGTCGTTAGTATTTGGTAGCGTGCAAGCGATAAGTGATGACGGAAATCTTTCTAAACTCGGTGCGTTTAAAACAACAGGAACCGATACCGGTGAGAGCATCCCGCAAGGCGGCAAATACGCCGACAATCTAACCAAGATTCTGCAAACCATTAAGATGCCGGATGGCTTTAAGATTGAGTTGTTTGCATTGGCGCCAGATGCCCGGCATATGGCAATTGGCAGAAACAAAGCAACAGTTTGGATTGGAACCAAGAAATCAAAAATCTGGGCGGCAACAGATCGCGATCTGGATAATGTTGCGGATACGGTTGAAGAGTTTAGTCCAAGCGTTAAATTTGATTTGCCAAATGGTGTTTGCTATTCACCAGATGGATTTCTGTTTGTTGCAGAACGTAACCGTGTGTTGATGTTTCCAGCTGCCGAGTTTTTTATGGAAAGCCCGGATACTGTGGCGATTCCTATCGTGCCCCAAGGTGAGTTGATTCCGGTTGAAGAAGAATCTTATAACCATACGGCAAGAGTCTGCGCTATCGGGCCAGATAACAAGCTTTATATTAGTTTGGGCCAGCCGTTTAATGTTTCGCCTCCTGACAAGCAAGACTTATACGATGAAGTGGGTATCGGTGGCATGATTCGAATGAACCGAGACGGATCAGAGCGGGAAGTTATCGCTACCGGGATTCGTAACTCTGTCGGTCATGCTTTTAACCCCGCCGACGGTAGTCTTTGGTTCACCGATAATCAGGTGGACGGAATGGGTGATGAAACCCCGCCTGGAGAAATCAACAAGATTCCCGCGTCTGGCGGATGGTTCGGACATCCCCACTATGGCGGGGGCGAGGTAAGAACGGCGGATTACGATGGCCAGGATATTCCAGAAGCAAAGCTCGCTAACTATATACCACCGCAGGTGGAAACCATCGCCCATGCCGCAGACCTTGGCATGATGTTTTATACCGGCAATATGTTTCCAGAGAAATATAAAAACGCGATTTTTAGCGCGCAACATGGATCCTGGAATGCAGTGAAGCCCCGCGGTGCGCGCGTCATGGTAACTTTTCTTGATGAGGAGGGTAACGCTGCGGAAACAATTCCTTTTGCAGAAGGATGGCTGCAGGATAATGGGGTGTACTCTGGGCGTCCGGTTGACGTGCAGCAATACGTAGACGGCTCTATCCTTGTGTCTGACGACAAGGCTGGTGCGGTATATCGTATTTCGTACGAAGGTTAATAATAAAACTGGCGAGCCGATTACCGGCTCGCCAGTGATAAAAAATTCGATCAATGCGATATCTAATTTTAATCACCAGTGTTGTGATTGGCCTTTCACACTCCATAGTAAACGCAGCCGACGCGACCGCGGGTAAGCTGAAAGCCGAACAGGCTTGCCAAACCTGCCATGGTGTCGACGGAATATCACAGCTAGCAATGGTTCCTAATTTAAGCGGGCAGCGAGCCGACTACACAAAAATTCAACTAGAAGCCTATCGATCAGGTCAGCGAAACCACGCACAAATGTCGATTATTGCGCAATCTCTTACGGACGAAGAAATAGCTGATTTGGCTGAGTGGTATTCAAAAATTAATGTAACGGTTTCTCTTCCTGAGTAAAGCTGCAGTTGGGTTTAAGGCTGAGTGTTTGTATTCAGTTTATTATTTAACTAAATAGAAAATGAAAACATGGCTGAGGTAATTTGTGGGGTATATAGGTTGGTGCAGAAATTTCAACTTGAAACGTCATTGAGTTTCAAAAGATTTGGGCAGCCCTCAGCTGCTTGAAATGACTTAAGAGCTTTTCATCTAATTCTGACGTGAAGATCGAGGTCGAAATCTAAACAGGATAATGAGTATGAATGGTGGCAATACAAAGAGTTCTCCTTACACCGGAGGATGTTTATGTGGTTCGATTCAATACGAAATTGATAAAATCGAACCTCGAATGGGTCACTGCCATTGTTCAATGTGCCGCAAATTCCATGGCGCTGCATTTGCAACGTTAGGTGAAGCGAAGGTGGAGAATTTTCGCTGGACCCAAGGAGAAGCGCTTCTGACGCACTATAAGGCAAGCAATGGTACTGTGCGCGGATTCTGCAAAGAATGCGGTTCCAGTATGACGTTTGCCGCTTCTGAGGACGCAGGTGAATTGGTCGAATTTTCTCTTGGAACACTTAATTGCGAGATAGATCTTCGTCCTGATGCGCATATTTATGTCGGATCCAAAGCGAGTTGGTTTGAGGTGAGCGATGATTTGCCTCAGTATGAAGAACGGAGATATCGTGAAGGTAGGGCTGTCGAGTAGTATTGCCGCAGTTCAAGAGATTGCGTTTTCCCCTCGTGAATTGCGCCAAACATTGAAACTGAATGCGCATGTTTAAATTAATATGTTCTGTTTCGATGACTCTTTTGTTGATCATTTGTTCGGTGTCTGCGAGTGAAGACTACTCAATTGGTTTTGAGAGAACCGAGGTGGTGTCAAAAGAGACTTCAGAAAAATTTCCTTTGGCCTTTGTCTATCCGAGTAGTACGCCATCTAAGCCAGTCAGTTTTGGACCATTTGAAATGGAGCTTTCGATGGATGGTGAAATAGCCGAGGGGAGTTTTCCGCTTGCTATCATATCCCACGGATCTGGCGGTTCGGATATTGGGCATCGGAGTATCGCGTTCGACCTTGTTAAACGCGGATTTATTGTTGGCATGCCGTTACATCCTAAAAACAATTACAAAAATAACTCGGCAGAAGGGACGGCTGAAAACTGGGTGCACAGACCCAAGCATATTAAAGCTTCCATCGACGCGTTGTTGTCAAATTCCAAACTGTCTTCAAGCATTGATACGGAAAACATTGCGGTGGTTGGACACTCCGCCGGTGGTTATACCGCCTTGGCAGTTGCCGGCGGCGTAGCAGATACAGCCCATACGGTTGAACTTTGTACAAAAAATCGCGCCTTAAATGATGGGTTCTGCAGTTTAGCGAAGAATACGGATGTTAAATTGGAAAAGATCATTGCCGCGCGTGATGAGCGCATAAAAGCGCTCGTGTTAATGGCGCCGGTAGGTATATTATTTAGATCAAAGGATGCGCTAGCGCTCGTTGATATTCCTGTTTTATTGCTAAGGGCAGAGAAGGATCAGGTCCTGGTAGAGCCGTATCACTCGGAAATCATTGCTGAGAATATTGAAAAAAGGGGGAAGTTGACTTATCGGACCATCGAGAATGCGGGGCACTATTCATTTATCACGCCATTTCCTGAAATACTGAAGAGTCAGCTTGGAGTTGTAGCGGAAGATCCTGAGGGGTTTGATCGCGGTGTGTTTCATCAATCTCTTGGCGAAGAAATAGCCGACTACCTGTTGACTGTGCTCGAGTAAACAGATCAATGTTTTTTGATCGATACTAGGCTTAAAGATAAATTCCACATTGCGCTATTTTAAAAATCATTGGTTAGGTCAGCTGCCAGTTTTCAACGCACTGTTACTGAATTTTGTTATTCCACTGGCGATAGTGTGGATGGTTCTGCCATTCCTTGTGGAGAGCGTATTTGTTCTCGATTCTACCTATCGATTTGGTGTTGCCATATTTCTTTCCATCTGTTTTTTGGGTCTCTTTTTTTGGCAGTGTTTTGGATTACTTCGCACTGGAGATACGAAAACATCCGAAACCGGCGAGCGACTTTGGAGTACCAGCTTTCAGGTGTTGATTGTGCTTAGTATTCTGTTTGTTATTGTTTTGGCTGTTGGGGTATTTCAACAGGTTACGGCGTTGAAGAATGCGGAACTAGAAAAAGAATTTGAATTCGCGCGTAGCTATGAATTTGTAGTAACTAATAATGGCAGTGTGTTGGAAGTGAATGGAGATCTCTATCCGGGTGTGACCCGTGAACTACAGGAGTTGCTCAAGGTCGAGAAAAACATCCACACAATCAATCTCAATAGTACCGGCGGACAGATTTACGAAGGGCGAGGGTTGCATCAGCTCTTCAAGAAAAACGGACTGAACACAATTGTGACCAAGCGTTGTCTTTCGGCATGCGCTACGGCTTTTCTCGGTGGTGTTGAACGCCGCATAGGTGTTGACGGCGAAATTGGGTTTCATCAATATAAGACGTATTCCATACAACCGAATATTGACGTTGCCACAGAACAGTCAAAAGATGAAGAACTGATGCTATCCCAAGGGGTTTCTAAAGATTTTGTCAGTCGTGTTTTCTCCGCCTCTCACAATGAAATGTGGGTGCCGAGTCGTGAAGAGTTATTTGCGTCCAGCGTAGTGAATGTGAAGCTTGAGTGATCTTAGCAGCAACTCCCTGTTGAATATGTTTTGCATTGTGCATATGGTGTTTTCGTGTTTTGATCAGAGATTCCTTAGTTTAAATTTACAAGAGAAATACAGGTAATGACCCATGGTTAAGCTTGAACTTGCGCGCACACTGATTAGAGATTCTTTCTTGCACGGGAAATCACTCAACCTAAAGCCACTTTCGGTTGTTGTGTTAGATCCGGGCGGTTATCCCATTGCATTTGAGCGTCAGGATGGTGCAAGTAATTTAAGGTTTAAGATGGCCCACGCTAAAGCATTCGGTGCGCTCGGTCTTGGGATGGGTTCGCGCGGGATATTTAATAGAGCGGAGCAACAGCCTTATTTTGTCGAGTGTGTCAATGGTATGGCTGACGGTCAGATGCTGCCAGTGCCGGGAGGAGTAATCGTGCGAACCAAGGGCGGCGACATCATGGGGGCAATCGGTATTACCGGTGATACCTCTGATAATGATGAGGCATGTGCAATTTTCGCGATTGAGAATGCGCAGCTGGTGGCTGATACCGGCGGGTAGTTAACCTCTTAATTTAATTCAAGCTGGAGGAGTCATACACACCTGATCATATCGATATCGCTCGGCGATGTGATCTACGTATTCAAATACATCCAACGTTATCTCAAAAGCTTCGGGTGTAATTTCGATATGCGGGGTCCAGCAACCGAGCTTTTGATAAGTTGCAATGCAGCTTTTCAGTGCCTCGGAGTTTGCATCAGGAAAATATGAAGAAATGGATTCAGTGATTTCTTTCGGCGATGCGGTTTGGATATATTGTCGGGTGGCGCGATATCCGCGAGTAAATGCAGCTGCCTCTTCAGATTCTAACCATTGCCTGGATGCCGCAAGACTGGAAAAAGCGTTTGGTCCAATCATCGGTCCAACCTGAGCAACCACTTCCCCCAGTTTCTCTTCTGCCAGCTGCTGCGGGTAGGGGCCTTGCTGGACGACATACTCTCCCTGTCCTTCCCTAAATGCTGCATCAATGGCGGCCGCTCCACCCGGGGTGATTGCTTTAATCTGACTATAATCAATGCCTGCCTTGTGACATGCGTATTGAAACATGGCGTTGGGTTGTCCTGCTTTAAACATAACAACTTCGGCGCCTTCCAGCTGATTCCACTGGAAATTCTGGTCTCCATTTCGTGCAGTGATAAAAAAGCCATCCATCTCGTTGATCTGGGCGAAATGAAAGGCGGAAGGTTCTTTCCCCTTGAGAAGCGCATTAAATCCTTGGCTTGGTGCAGACTGGATGACTTGCGCTTCACCGTTTTCAATTGCATCAACCGCGGATGTTCCTGGAGGCGCTACCGACCAGTCATATTCCAGGCCTTCGGCTTTTAAAAAACCTTTGGACATCGCGAGGATGAGTGGCGTATAGAAAGCGGAAAACAAGGTAAATTGAATATGAACTGGTTTCATTCGGCCACATCTCGCTAAATTTGATTAGGAAGAGGATCAAAGCTTAGCTGATTGTCGATTCAAAGTCTGTTTCAATGCTAATATTTCATTGGTTAGAACCTAAACATGTTGTTATGTAAAGGTTTGTAACGAGAGCATTCAAAATACTAAAGCACAACCAAATTGGGAGATACTTATGAATAAACGGCATTTTTTATCTGTTGCAGTAGCCGCTGCGATTTCCGCGACGATGACCGTTTCCACTCCAGCGGTGGCGGATCAAATGTTAGATAGTATTCACTTTTTAATCCCTGGTGGCGCAGGGGGTGGTTGGGATGGCACCGCGCGAGGTACCGGGGAAGCCTTAACCAAAGCTGGCATTGTTGGTTCTGCGAGTTATGAAAATATGTCAGGTGGCGGTGGTGGTAAAGCGATCGGTTACCTGATCGAAAATGCCGATAGCCAGCATGGAACGCTGATGGTGAATTCTACCCCCATCGTTATTCGTTCTCTGACGGGTATCTTCCCACATAACTTTCGGGATCTGACCCTTGTATCAGGCACCATCGGAGACTATGCGGCGCTGGTTGTTAGCAAAGATAGTGCTGTCAATTCAATGTCTGAATTTATTACTGCTTGGAAAGCCGACCCGGCGGAGATTGCCGTTGGTGGCGGTTCGGTTCCCGGCAGTATGGATCACTTAGTTGCCGCCCTTGTCATGGAAGCTGCGGGTGAAGATCCCACCCTTGTGAATTATGTTCCTTATGATGCCGGTGGAAAGGCAATGGCGGGTTTGCTCTCAGGCGAAGTGTCGGCGATTTCTACCGGATTTTCAGAGGCTCTTGAATTGGCCAACTCCGGTGAAGTGAAGATTATTGGGGTGACAGCAAATGAAAGAGTAGATGTTGCCCCTGATGTACAAACAATGAAGGAGCAAGGAATCGATGCTTCTTTTGTTAACTGGCGGGGTTTTTTTGCGGCACCTGGTTTACCCAAAGACCAGCTGGACAAATACACCGCAGCAATCGCGGCCATGTATGAAACCCCGGAATGGGAAGAGGTGCGAAAGCGTAACGGTTGGGTCAATATTCATAATCCTGGCGACAAGTTTCTCACGTTCCTTGAGAATCAGGAAAAAACTATTGGCGATTTAATGAAGAAGCTTGGGTTTTTGTAGGTTATAACGCAAGCCTTGTATTGAATTAGAATTTTAGTTCGGCGATAGGCGCGGTTTTTCAGCTAGTGACTGAAACGTGACAATGAAGCTAGACCGCGCAATTGCGCTATTATTTTTCCTGTTGTTTGTGGTGTATGGCTATACTGCATTTTTTGTCATGGATGGATCTCTTGCGCCATTTATGCAGCGAAATCCGGTGTGGCCAAGCACTTTTCCCAAGGGGATTGCGATACTTGGGGTGCTGGCTTCACTCTATGTGCTGCTGGGGTTTGAAAAATCCGAAGAAGAAAAGCCGGCTGAAATAGATCTATCGCGTTTGGGGCAATATAAATTTGGTCAGGCGATTAGCCTGCTTGGATTGATGGTCGCGTATGCAGTGCTGCTAAGACCTGCTGGATTTTTGTTGTCCACTACACTCTTTCTCATCATCTCCGCATGGGTTCTGGGAGAAAGGCGATTTATTTTATTGTTATTTGTGTCGGCTGTGGCCGGCGGTGCGGTTTGGTATCTGGTGCAAGGTGTGTTGGGCATTTTCCTTCGACCGCTGCCGTTTTTTCTTGGATAGATAGCGACAATGTTCGAGGGAATACTGGTTGGTCTAGCCGCTGCTTTTTCGATAACCAATCTATTGATGGTAATTGGCGGTTGTCTTATCGGCACCTTTATCGGCATGCTACCCGGTCTAGGGCCGATGTCGATCATTGCTATTATGATTCCGATAGCGATCAGTATCGGCGATCCCTCCGCCGCACTCATTTTATTGGCCGGTGTTTACTATGGCGCAATCTTTGGCGGCTCGACTTCTTCAATTTTGATTAATGCCCCAGGGGTGGCGTCCACAGTGGCGTCGAGTTTTGATGGCTATCCGTTGGCCCGTCAAGGTAAGGCGGGCAAAGCGCTGACAGTAGCGGCAGTTTCCTCGTTCGCCGGCGGCACCATCGGCGCCATATTGTTGATGATCTTTGCGCCGGTGCTGGCATCGGTCGCGCTACTTTTTCATTCGGCAGAATATTTTGCGCTGATGGTGGTGGGCTTGTCTGCCATTGCGGCGTTTGCTGGCAGTGGTCAGATAGGCAAAGCGGTGCTGATGACGCTGACAGGTTTGATGATGTCCACCGTTGGCGAAGGGGCGTTGTTTAATATGCCGCGCTTTACGATGGGCGTATTGGATTTGCAGTCAGGTTTCGGCTTTATCACTTTGGCTATGGCAATGTTTGCGCTGCCCGAAGCGCTTTATCTGGTATTGGATCCGAGTCGTTCCAGCAGAGAAAAAGAGACCACCGAAATAAAGGATCTGCGAATTACCAAAGAAGAGATGAAACATATTTCTCCTGTAATCGGCCGGCAGTCGTTGCAGGGTTTTCTTATTGGAGTTTTGCCGGGTGCCGGTGCAACTATCGCTTCATTTCTTGGCTATGCGGTAGAAAGAAATATCGCGTCCAAGAAAGATCAAGCGCAGTTTGGCAAAGGCTCGATCAAAGGGCTTGCAGCGCCCGAGACCGCCAACAACGCGGCGTGCACTGGCTCATTTGTGCCTTTGCTGACCCTCGGGATTCCGGGTTCGGGCACCACCGCTATTTTGCTTGGTGCGTTAATTGCGCTAAACGTTTCTCCTGGACCACGCTTGATGACAACCGAGCCTGAACTGTTTTGGGCGGTCATTATTTCAATGTATATCGGCAATGTAGTGTTGTTGATTCTTAATCTTCCTTTGATTCCCTATATCGCCAAGGTGCTGGCGGTACCGCGTAATTTTCTGATTCCGTTTATTTTGTTTTTTACAATGATGGGCGCGTATATTGGCCAGAATAATGCCACAGAGTTGCTGATATTGGTTGGAATGGGCGCATGCGCAACAGTGTTAAGATTTGCAAACTATCCGTTGGCGCCGCTTTTGATTGGATTTATTCTGGGTAGTATGCTGGAAGACAACTTCGCACGCTCAATGCAACTGGCGCGTGGTTTTGGGTTTATCCTGGAAAGACCGATGACTCTGGGTCTTTTGATTCTCGCCATTGTGTTGATTTTGTTACCGGGAATACGCGCGCGACTGCAGCGGCGCTAGAAAGCCATGACCTAAGAGTCAAAAAAAGTCACTTTTCCTGTCTCAATTGAGTACCGCGCGCCAATGATCGTTAAATCTTTATCGGCAACCAGATCCTTCAATATTTCAGAGCCATGTTGCAGATGGCTTACCGAGTGCATGATGTTCGCTTGCGTCGCATGGCTGAGCAGCTTTTCCTCGTCCTCAGCAATTTTCGTATCCATAAGCGGTTCTAGGGCAGGGCGAATTTGGTCCACAATAGCAGACAGATTGGGCGACTGTTCTTCTGCAGGTTGTCGCAGCTCAGAAACACAAGCTTCAACCGCACCGCACATCGTATGACCAAGCACTACAACCAGCCGAACACCGAATTTTGCAGCGGCGAACTCTACACTGCCAATTTGCGATGACGCAACGATATTCCCGGCGACGCGAATCACAAACAGGTCTCCCAAACCCTGATCGAAAACCAGTTCGGCAGGTACGCGTGAGTCGGAGCAGCCGAGAATAATGGCAAACGGTTCCTGTCCTTGTACAAAGGGTTTGCCTCTGCCTTGATGGGCGAATCCGGTTAGCGTTAGTTTGCCATCCAGGTAACGCGCATTACCTTCCTTGAGTCTTTCCAGCGCTTCGTCAGCAGGGATCATTGTTGTTAAATTCGGTTTTTAATAGATATTATCAAGGTCAAGGACAGGTTGCAGCAGCTCATACAAAATTTTCAGCCGCGGCGGATTTTTCATCGCACCTTATTCATAGCGCAAGCTCGTTGCTTTCCCCCAAAACACACGATAAGAATATGCAGTGTAGAGCAGTATTGCCGGTAGCACGACCAACGCGCCGATTAAAATAACTTTAAGCGAAGCGGGCGAGCTGGCTACTTCCCAAATTGTCAATTGGTCGGGGATAACGTAAGGATAGAAGCTATACGCCAATCCAATAAAGGAGGTGAGAAACACGATCGCGACGGTAACAAATGGAAACCAACATAGTGCGTCATTTGGTCTTGGAAGAGATTTAAGGATGACAAAATTCCAAGCCATTAAACCAATCGCGAGGGCAGGTATTGGGGCGATAAAAATAATCTCGGGGTAAGAAAACCAGCGATCAAATATTCTGTCACTAACCAGAGGATTCACAATTGATACGCAAGCGACGCCAATTGCGGTAACAATCAGTGCTTTGATAGCCCATTTGACTGCCTGTGTTTGTAATTTGCTATCGGTCTTCATGATTAACCAACAGGCGCCAATCAAGGTATATCCAGCAGTCACGCAAACTGCGCTTAACAGTGCAAATAAATAAGCGCTCGGACTGGTATCGAAGCCAAGAATATATCGACCGAGCATATAGCCTTGAGAACTACTCGCGAGTAATGAGCCAAACCAAAATAGAAGATCCCAAAGGGATTTGTGTCGGGTGCGAGCTTTTGCGCGAAAATCAAATGACACTCCGCGAAGAATTAATCCAGCCAGCATCAGCGCAACGGGCAGATACATCGTCGATAGAATGATGCCATGGGCCTTCGGAAAGGCAACGAGCAGTAGACCTACGGCCAGCACTAACCAGGTTTCATTGGCGTCCCAAAATGGACCGATCGATGCAATCATGCGATCTCGATCCGCTGAGGGAGCAGACTGCAACAGAATACCAACGCCAAGATCGTAGCCATCTAAAATTGCATAGATCATCATCGATAGCGCCATCAGACCCATAAATATGATCGGTAACCAGTATTCTTCCTGCATCAGGCTGCGCCCCCGATGGCATTGAGTTGATCGTTTGAGATCTCCGCAGCAGCCTGCTGATAGGTTGCTTTGCGAGCCATATAAAACAAGGTGGTGATATAAGCGAAAAGCAGGAGGGCGTAGAGCGTGAGGTACATGATTAGGGTGGTAAGAAGTGGTCCGTTGGAAACGTTTGATACCGCATCTGCGGTTTTGAGTATTCCGGATACAAGATAGGGCTGACGGCCAATTTCGGTGACATACCAGCCGGCTAAAGTGGCAATCCAGCCAGAAAAAGTCATGGCGACAAAACATCTTGCCAGTCTTCGCGACAGTATGCTGTTACGCCAAAGCTGCCAGCTTCCCCACCACGATATCACTAGCATCAGAAGACCAATTCCAATCATGATACGAAAGCCATAAAACAGTGGTGCTACGGGTGGGTGTTCCCCTTTGAATTCGTTTAATCCTTTGATTTCACCATCGAGTTTATGCGTCAAAATCAGGCTGGCAGCTTTGGGAATACCAATTTCGGCAATGTTCTCTCTACGTTCTGCATCCGGAATAGCGAAGAGCAATAAAGGCGCTCCTTTTTCGGTTTCCCATACGCCTTCAATGGCGGCAATTTTTGCCGGCTGAATCCGCAGGGTATTCAGACCGTGCAGATCTCCAACAATGATTTGTAGGGGAATCAAAATAGCCCCGAGGACAATGCCCGTTTTCAAGGAAAGTCGCACCCCGGGGCTGCGGTCATGACGGAGCCATCGATAGCTGGATATTCCGGCGACAAGGAAGGCGGCGGTTAAGCCCGATGCCAACAGCATATGGGTCATTCGATAGAACAGCGCGCTGTTAAATAGTATGGCCGACCAGTCGGTGACATGGGCTTGCTGGTTGATCATTTCATAGCCGACCGGATGTTGCATCCAGGTGTTCAGCGCAAGAATCCAATACGCTGACATGGTTGTACCAATGGCCACCAATAGTGTGGCCAGCGTGTGTAATCTATCGGATACGCGGCCGATACCAAACAGCATAATTCCGAGAAAAGTCGCTTCCATAAAAAATGCGGTAAGCACTTCATAAGCGAGAAGCGGCCCGGCTACATTGCCAACGGTTTCCATAAATCCCGGCCAGTTTGTGCCGAATTGGAAAGACATGGTGATGCCACTCACTACCCCAAGGGCAAAGGAAAGGGCAAATATTTTTACCCAAAACCCGTAGGCTGCCATCCATCTCGGATCACCCGTGCGATGAAAACGCAGCTTAAAGAACAAAAGAATCCAGCCCAACGCAATTGTGATGGTCGGGAAAAGGATATGAAAACTGATATTGGCGGCAAATTGGATGCGCGCCAGGACTAAGGTGTCGATCATTTGCTGGTTTCCATATTCTGGCTACTAAGAACGATCCGGGTTGGACTTTAATGACCAGTTTGCTTTTAGCCCGATGAGCTTGTGGGTAACGTTGGCTAATTTCAGAACGTTTTCCAGACTATTGCGGTCCATCTGCTGCAATTTGTCTGACCATCGTGCGACCTGTTCCATCAGATCGCACATTTCTTGCATGCGTCCATAGGCATAGCCATTGCTCTCTGCGCCATCCGAGTCAAGCAGGGTATCGCGCAGCAAAGAGAGAGTCGGGTCCAGCTCGCGCTTGCGGCGTTCCTGGATCAGGGTTAACGCAATGTCCAGGGTGTCTTCTGGCGTAGAGAAATAATCTTTTCTGTCTCCCGGCAGGTGCTGTAACCGTACCAGTTGCCAGGCTTGCAGCTCCTTGAGCCCCATACTGACATTTGATCGAGAGAGGTTTAGGGTTTCACTGATTTGGTCTGCATTTAGCGGATTCTCGCTTAGAAACAACAAAGCATACATTTGGCCGACGGTGCGGTTAATGCCCCATCGGCTGCCCATTTCTCCAAAATGGAGCACGAAAGACTGCAGGTCGCTTGTGAGATTCATAATATTCTGAATTTTCAGTAATTTCTGAAATTATAGTAATTTGGTGCTATTGTTGTCAATCGAATCGTTTCTGTTGACCGGGAGCGAAGATGCTGAGAGATTCCGCATACCGCAATTTGATCAACCCCATCGCCAGGCGCTCTATAGTATGTGGCCCACAAATCAACGTTTCCTGTCTGAAAAGCAGCATGCCGAGCTGTTGAAAAACGTGATTCAGTCCTTTGAGGACAGTGTTGCAGCGCAAAACATCGAGGCTGATTTGTCGGTTTACCTTGATCAGGTCTATTTGCCGCTTTCGTCATGGTTGATTCGCAAGAAAGACGACGTGGATGGGCCGTTGGTTCTAGGTATCTGCGGTGGCCAAGGGTCAGGAAAATCTACTTCTACGGCTTTGCTGGCGTCGGTTTTAAAGCAGGGGTTTGATTGTAAGGTCGCTGTTTTGTCGATTGATGATATATACAAAACCCGAGCGGAGCGGGAGCAAATGGGTAGGGAAGTTCACCCATTATTGGTAACGCGAGGCGTGCCGATGACCCATGATGTCGAATTAGGTATTCAGACGATTGAGGCATTACGCAGTCAATCAACGGGTGAGGTAACCCGTCTTCCACTTTTTGATAAAGCAAGAGACGACAGGGCGCAGCGGGCCGATTGGCCGGAATTTGAAGGTACGCCGGATATTATTGTGCTGGAAGGCTGGTTTGTTGGAGCGTTACCTGAAGATGACACGGTGTTAGGGGCGCCAATTAATGTTCTTGAGAGAGATGAAGACAGCGACGGACGCTGGAGGCGTCAGGTTAACGAGGCCTTGAAAGCGGATTATCAGGTTCTGTTTGATCGGCTTGATGTACTGCTTTTGCTCAAAGTCGAAAGCATGAAAAAGGTCTTTACCTGGCGACGTCTGCAGGAGAGAAAACTTGCGTTAAAGGTTGCTTCTGATAGAGAAAGTCGTGACCTAAGGGTGATGACGAAGAAAGAAGTCGATCGTTTCATCATGCATTACGAAAGACTCACGCGGCATATTTTGCAGGAGATGCCGTCAAGAGCAGATATTGTTTTCGAGATTGATGACACCCATAACCCGGCTTCTGTCAGGATCAACCGGCCAATTGCAGGGTGAATAGCAGATGAGCTGGATTGTTTCAGAGATAGTGTGACAGCCAACCAAGTCCCGCATCGGTAGAGTCGGCCGGCATATACTCGGCGCCGATATAGCCTTGATAGTTCAGTGCATCGATCTGATCAAGCAACCATTGGTAGTTCACCTCGCCACTATCAGGCTCACCGCGACCCGGCACTGCGGCAATCTGAATATGGGCAATATACGGCATCGCCGCCTTGAGGCGGGAAAGAATATTTCCTTCTGTCATTTGCACATGGTAACAATCAAACATTAAGCCAATATTGTTTATATCGTGCTCATTTTGCAGCATAGCGATGATATCGATTGCTTGCTGCGTTTGGTGCAACAGGTAATTTGGCTTGTCGATACGATTAATTGGTTCAATTAAAAGACCAAGCTGGTGTTGTTTGGATTGAGCGCTGGCATACACCAAATTGTCTGTAAAGCAATCTGATGCTTCAGTGGAATCACCACTTAGTCCTGCCATGATGTGGATGCGCTGGGCGCCAATTTCTGCGGCATACCCGACAGCTTGATCAATTGCGTTCCGCGCCTCTGTTTCCTTTCCAGGTAAGGCACAAAGCCCAAACTCTCCCTGCTCTGCCTCGCCAGGGTAGGTGTTTAGCGCAAGCATTTTTAACCCGGTTTCATTCAGCGCGGCAGAAATGAGTTTTGGTTCAACATCATAGGGAAAATGGCACTCTACAGCAGAAAACCCGGCGTCCCTGGCAGACAGAATACGTTCAGGAAGGCTTCGCTCTTGCCAAAGAAACCCAAGGTTTGCAGAAAAACGCGGCATAACTATTTTTGATGATGAAAATTACAGAGTAGTATCTGGCGAACGACCAGAAGGGGATTGAATTGTATCCAATCGAACCGACTATAGCTTAAGTATGCAAACTCATGAAAATCAAGCCACGTTGTATACTCCGCATTCTTTTTATCACTGCCCTCGCTAAATCGATGTTCAGAAAGTTTTTTCCTGGTGTTTTTATCTCTTTTGTATTATTGAACCTCGTTGCAGGTAGCACCGTTTTAATGGCGCAGGATGATCTTGAGGAATCGCGAAAGCAAGAAATGGAAAGGGCAATATCGATCTATCAAGAGGGAGATCAGGGAGGGGTAATTCGCTTTTTAATGCAGCGTGGATACGAGGGGAATGTTGCAGCACAATTCAATCTTGGCGTGATCAACTTTCTTCGGGATGACAAGAACATCGGCGCCACTGAAACACAGTTTTGGTTCGAAGAAGCAGCGGAAGAAGGTGATCTGATTGCGCAAATGAATTTGGGGGTTTTGGAAGTTAACGCTGGTTTAGTCGGGCAGGATAGAGAGCGACTGGACAAGGGAGAGAAATGGTTGCGCCGGGCTGCGGAATCAGGTTTTAGACCAGCGCAGGTCAATCTCGGTGGTTTACTTGCAATCGAAATTTTAGAAGCTTCTCAACCTGGAGAAGGAAGATCCTGGTTAGAGCTAGCTTCTTCAGGGGGAGATTCCCGTGCTAAACAAATCCTGCAAGGTCTCTCTGACTCTGCGAAAGCAGAGGAAATTTTCACGCTGCTTTACCCAGTGGATGCGGAATTGCGCAGCGAGCCCTCAATCGGTGGCAGCAAGGTGATAGTCAATAATGCCGCCGTCTACCCTGAACCAACCGTTCAGCAAAAAGCGATTACCAAGGTCAAGAAAGGTGCGTTAGTCGAAGTGATTGATCGGTCTGGAAACTGGGCTAACGTTAAAATTCCTGCTGGTTTGCCAGTTTGGGTGGCAAAGAATTTAGTGGAGATTGAAAACGATTTGGTGAGAGTTGATCGTTTAGAAGCAACTCTTTTTTCCGCGCCAAGCAATAGCGCTGGAGCGGTTGATTTAGGGACAGTAACCAAAGGCGAGACATTCAAACTGATCGAGGATATGGGAGATTGGTTATTGGTGCGATCCCCCAGTCGGATTGCCGGCTGGATGCAGAAATCAGATGTAGCGTCACGCATAAAACTTATTGATCAACCGGATGAGCCGTTGGTCAGTGCGAACAACGAAGTGAATATATTGACTCCTGGTACGGTGGTAATCGGAACCCTGATTAACGATGCTGAAATATTGCGTACCTCTGATCAGAATGGCCAATTGCTTGGCGTTGTTGTCCGCAATACAGAAGTGAAAGTCGAAGATAGAGTGGGTGGATATCTGCGGGCGGAAGGGGTGCAAGTGACGGGCTGGGTAAGTAAACGTTTGGTGGTGCTTGGCGAGCGCTCTGAAACAAGTCAACTTGTGGCAAAGGTAAATACTGACGTTCTGCGCGTGCGTTCCAGGCCTAATATTGAGTCAGTCAGTTTTGCCCAGCTGCGGCGAAACCAAGAGGTAGTAGTGACCGCTCAACAGGATAGTTGGGTGAGAGTGTCGCTCGGAAAACAGTCAGGGTGGATTGCTTCGCAGTTAATTAAGATAGGTAAAGAGCAAGCACGTATATCGAATGCGGCTGCAACACCGCCAAAAGCAGAAAATCAGCGTGTTCTCGTAAAAGCAGATTCGATTTTATATTCTGGGGATTCCACTGCTTCGAAGCCCCTTGGTCGCACTTCTCAGCCGGCTTCATTTTCTGGTTCGCAGCAGGCCGCTATGATTCGGGTCTCGGATCCCGTGATTGTCTACGGCTGGGTGCATGAGACTTTAGTAAAACAAGACGACGATCAAGGAGAAATAACCAGTGATAGTGTTCGCATTCGGTTGGATCCGACAACAACGCTGGCGAATATTATTGGCTCGCGGAATCGAGGCGTGCGTTTACCAATACTGGGGCGGCAAGATAGATGGTTAAAAGTTGCCTTGGCTTCCGCTAGCGGATGGGTGACTCGAAACGCAATTCAACAGGTGGATTCAAACTAACCCGCTCTGTCGTATCGTATAAAACCACCGGACTGTCTCGCCCATAAGCTCGCGTAGAGACCGTCTTCTTTCAACAGTTGTTCGTGGTTTCCTGACTCGACAATATGGCCTTGGTCCATAATAATGAGTTTGTCCATTTCGGCGATAGTAGAAAGTCGGTGGGCGATCGCGATCACAGTTTTTCCCTGCATAAGTTCGTAAAGGCTTTCTTGAATTGCGGCTTCGACTTCTGAGTCCAGTGCGCTGGTCGCTTCATCGAGAATCAGAATTGGCGCGTTCTTTAATAAAACACGTGCAATAGCAATACGCTGCCTTTGACCGCCGGAGAGTTTGACTCCGCGTTCGCCTACGTGTGCCTGGTAGCCACGGCGACTGTTTAAGTCGCTAAGGTCTTCAATAAACTCGTCCGCTTTCGCTCTTCTTGCTGCTTCGAATACTTCTTCATCTGTGGCATCAGGCCGACCGTAGCGAATATTGTCCATCACGGATCGGTGCAGCAAAGAAGTGTCTTGGGTCACCATGCCAATTTGAGCACGCAGACTGTTCTGCGAAACGTTGGCGATATTTTGGTTGTCGATATTTATCACACCTGTTTCGACGTCATAGAAGCGAATCAACAAGTTAATCAAAGTCGATTTGCCAGCACCGGACCTTCCCACCACACCAATTTTTTGACCGCCCTTTACGCTAAGGGTAAAGTTTTCGATGATGCCGCCGCTGCCAAAAGGCTTTTCCTGACCATAGTTAAAAGTCACATCTTTAAAATCTATATCTCCTTTAGCTACTTCGAGATGATTTGCATCTGCGTTATCTCTGATCGCGACATCTCGTGAGATGGTTTCGATACCGTCCTGGATTACGCCAATATTTTCAAACAGACCGGCGATCTCCCAGAGTATCCATTGGGACATTCCCTGCATTCTTAAAACCAGACCCATCGCAAATGCAATGGCACCGACGCTAACAGCGTTCACCTGCCATAAGTAAATAGAAGTTGCCGCCACCGAAAACAACAGGATCGAATTCAGGGATACCAATGCCATTGTCATAAATGTCGACAAACGCATTTGTCTGTATACCGTATCAAGAAATATAGTCATTCCTTCCCGCGCGTAGATGTCTTCCGCGTCACTGTCGGCAAACATTTTTACCGTTGTGATATTGGTGTAACTATCAACAACTCTGCCGGTTACCATAGAGCGCGCCTCCGCCTGCTCCATCGATATCCGCCGCATTTTCGGAATGAAATAACGTAATGTAATCACATAGCCACAAAGCCAGAAAATCATTGGCGCGGTAAGACGGATGTCGCTTTTCGCAAAGAGAACAACCGCCGCTGTGAAGTAGACAGCGACGTAGAGTAATACTTCGGTTACTTTAATTACCGCATCGCGAACGCCAAGAGAAGTTTGCATCATTTTGGCGGCGACGCGACCGGCAAAATCATTTTGGTAGAACTCAACGCTTTGTCTTAACAGGTAGCGATGTGCTTGCCAGCGTGTGCGCATTGCGAAGTTACCGAGTAAACCCTGATGGCTCACCGCTTCATAGATGTAGCGCACAGATGGCGCGATTACTAAAACCAGGAATCCGGTAAAAATTAGCTGTGTTTGGTATGTCTCCCAAAACGTATTCGGTTGCTCCGATGCTAACCAGTCTACGAGATTGCCCACAAACGAAAAAAGGTAAACGTCTATTACCGAGCCGATAACAGAAAGAATGGCGCAGACTAAAATTAAAGGCCAGAATGGCTTTGCATAGTGGACAACGAAACCGGTTAGCGTTGCAGGCGGGCGTGTCGGTAGGTGTTCAGGGAAAGGTGGACAATACCCCTCTAGCCAGGTGTGGAACCGCAATACCTGACTACGGATCATTAGGCGCGAAGCGTTCTTAGTGACTGCATTGGCGGTTCTCTTAAGATTCGGCGACTGCTATAGACACCAGCCAGACCAACCAAACCAGCGGAGATCATTGGTATTATTATCCACGCCCACCATGTCGGCACGTAACTAAGCTCAAAGATTCGTTGATATAGCTGAGCAACAATAATTTCGGCACCGGCAACGCCGATTAATCCACTCAGGAATCCCATGCTGGCAAACTCGCTCCATTGATTTACTTTTAATAGTTTTCGATCAGCGCCCAAGGTTCTGACCAAGGCGCCTTCTCGCAATCTGTCATTCATGCTTGATTGAATTGCTGAAAGGGTAACAACAAAACCCGCTAGCAAAACAAAAAGCAAAATCGATTCAATTGCGATGGTAACCTGGGTAATAATATCTTTGACCTGGTTGAGTATAGTATCCATCTCCACCAGAGTGATCGCCGGAAATTGCTTTAACATCTGTACCAGCACTTTCTTCTCTTCTGGCGGCAGGTGAAAGCTATTGATCCATGTGGTTGGAAGATCTACTAGTGAACCTGGCTGAAATACCATATAGAAGTTTGGATTAAAATTATCCCACTTGACACTTCTAATGCTGGTAACGACGGCCTTCCAGTCACGATTGCCAGTAAAAAACGTTAATCTATCCCCTAAATTAATCGCCAGTTTTTCGGCTAAACGCGCTTCTACTGAAACCAAAACTTCGTCTCCAACGTTGGCTGAGCCCTGCCACCATTCCCCTGCCAGCAGCTTATTGTCTGGGGGCAAATCCGGTGACCAGGTGAGGTTGAGTTCTCGGCTCAAACTTTCATGACGTCGTTCTTCTTTGCTGACATGTTCAACCATGGGTTTATCGTTGACCCTGGTAAGTCTGCCGCGGATGACAGGATACAGCTGATCCGCTCTTATATTTTGTTCCGTTACAAATTTTGTATAGGGTTCGGTTTCATCATTTTGTAGATTGAGCACAAAGTGATTAGGTGCATCTTCCGGTATTGTTTGTTGCCACGTAGTCACTAATTCAGTACGTAAAAATACCACCACCAGCATCGCCATAATGGTTAGGCCGAACGCCATTGCCTGTGAAACTGCCTCGCGTTTTCGCCGCAGAAAGTTTCGAATGCCGACGCGGATTTTGAGTGGGAAGCTTGGCAGGCACCAACCGATCGCACCAAACATCAGTCGAATACCAACAAATGCGATGGCTATCACTACTGCACTTCCAAAGAGAATACTTAGCGTCAGTGTTAGGCTTCCGGTATAAAACCACATGAGCAACATCACCATCACGGTTGATCCACCATAGACGAGCAGAGCAGACAATGGGTATGGCGATAGATCGTTTCTCAATACTCTAAGTGGTGACACAGACTTCAGTCGCAATACTGAAGGCAGGGTAAACCCCAACAGAACGACGAACGATAGAATAATTCCCGATACGATCGGCGTGTGACTGATCGTAGGTAAGTTGTTTGGCAGCAGATCATTGATGATTAAAAATAATCCCGCTTGTGCTGCCCAACCTGCGATGTTGCCAAGCACGCCGCCGATGAAAGCCAGTAGACAAAGTTGCACTAAATAAATACGCAGAATGTCATTTTGCAGTGCACCGAGACAGCGCAGAAGTGCGCTGGTGTCATAATGCCGTTGGCTATAGTGTCGACCGCTATTGGCAATGGCGACTGCTGCTAGCAGTAAGGCGAGCAGACTAGCGAGCCCCATATACTGTTTGGCTTTGATTAAAGCCTGGCTAACGGCAGGGCGATCTTCATCAAGATTTCGAATACGTTGTCCAGGCTCGGCGTTTTCTCGTAACCACTTCAGCATCGTATCGACAGCAAGCTGATCACCGGCGAACATCTGTCGATACCAGACACGGCTCCCAGGTTGCACTACGTTAGTTGCCGCTAAATCGGCTTTTGCAATCATGACGCGTGGATTGAAACTGTAGAAGTTATTTCCGCGATCCGGTTCATAGGTCAGAATTTTGCTGACGTTGAAATTGCTGTCTCCAATTTCGATCCTGTCGCCGATCTCGATCTGCAGCGATTGCAGAACCCTTGCCTCGACCCAGACGTTTCCGGGCACAGGTCCTGAAGTCAGCGGTGTGTCTTCGCCAAACAGCTCTTCAGTGACCTTTACATGGCCTTTTAGTGGATATTCAGCGCTGACCGACTTCACCGAGACCAGCAATATTTCGTCTTCGGCGCTGGCAACGGTCAAAAACCGCTGGGTGTTGGCGGACCTTAATCCGAGACGGTTAGCTTCGATTGTTACTTCTTCACTGATAGGCCGCGAACTCGAAAACACCAGATCGCCACCGATAAGATTGTTTGCATTGGTGGCCATTGCTCTAGTGATGCGGTCGGAAAAATGTCCGATTGCAGTGTGACTCGCTATCGCCACGATGAGCGCTAGCAATAAAACCGTAAATTCGCCACTTTTCCATTCTCGCCACATGAGACGAGGTGCGAATTTAAGCTGTTGGGAGAGTGTCATCCTGCTTGCTTTTCTGAGAGGCGTCCTGAGTCCATGCCTACCTGACGACGACATCGTGCCGCAAGCTGGTTGTCATGAGTCACAAGTATAAGGGTAGTGTCATGCTCTGCATTGAGTTCAAAAAGCAGGTCGGCGACCATATCTCCAGTAGATTTATCGAGATTGCCAGTCGGTTCGTCGGCAAACAGCACCGCAGGCTGGGTGACAAAGGCGCGGGCGATAGCCACGCGCTGCTGTTCACCACCAGATAACTGATTAGGGTAATGCGTCTGTCTGGAGCTGAGACCAACTCTGTCTAGAATATCTTTTGACAAAGCAACCGCGTCTTGTCTTCCTAAGATTTCAAGGGGTAAAGCAACATTTTCCACCGCAGTGAGGTTGGGCAGAAGCTGAAAAGATTGGAAGACAAAACCAACATGCTGTGCTCGAACGAATGCTCTGGCATCTTCGTCCATCGCTGATATGGCTTCCCCCGCGAGTTCGATAGAGCCGCTGGTTGGTAAATCCAGGCCAGCAAGTAGTCCAAGTAAGGTAGATTTGCCGGACCCTGAACTCCCGACGATGGCCAGTGTCTCACCTTTAGCAACCTGCAGGCATACGTCATATAATATTTGCAGCGGTTCGTCAGCGACATCTACGATTCGATTCACATTCTCGATTCGAAGAATTGGTTGGCTGATAGCAGATTCCGCAGAAATATCATTTCTGTCTTGTGCAGTATCGTCGTTGTTAACTAAATGTAGGTTGGGTTTATCTGAGGGTGATGACATTGGTTTTGCGGTTCTTGTTATTCAATTTATGAATATATTCAAGGGATGAGCTTTATATATGTAAATGCGCCCCGATTTCAATTACAACAATCATCCAGTGAAGCTTGAATGAACAATAGTATGACATCGATACGACTCACTCCAGACTTCCGACTATTTTCTAGAAAAATGGTTGCAGTATTTAGACAAACCGACCGCCTTTTTACCGGAATCTTCATTTTATTTCTGTCTTTTGCAGCGTCCGAGTCGTTCGCGAAGGAGGTAGATCTCTCGTCTCTGCCAGATGATGAAATTAGAGTGTTGATTGTTGGCGATAGCCTGAGCGCTGGCTATGGTCTTAAAAGCCCGGTGTGGGTTGATCTAGCAAATGCGGCATTTTCCGCAGCCGGAAAAAAAATAACCATCATCAATGACAGTATCAGCGGTGATACGACAGCCGGTGGTGTAGCGCGAATCAGGGGCAGTATTGAACGCGCTGATCCTGACTGGATCATGATTCAGTTGGGCGGAAACGATGGGCTCAGAGGTTTGTCACCGAAAACAATCGAGGAAAACCTTCTCAAAATGGTGCAAACTTCGCAGCAGGCGGGTGTTAAAACAATGCTGCTGGGAATTCGAATCCCTCCAAACTATGGCAGTAGCTATACGCGGAAATTCGAACAAGTATTTGTGAATGTTGCGGAGAAAACTGACACGCCATTATTTCCATTTTTTATCGGCAGGGTGGGCGGCGACCCGGCCTTGGTTCAGGCCGACCAAATTCACCCAAATGATGATGCTCAGCCCATTATCCGAGATTTGGTGCTGGATTTTATGGTGTCAGTCCTGTCCAAGTAGGGAGATTTAGCGCGAAGTACAACAGGGTTGAGATCCCCATCTCTAAAATTATAAATCTCTTGGATGTGACTTTTATTGCCGTAAGCGGTATAAAGCGGCGATGAAAATTCTGCTGAGTAATGATGACGGGTATCAGGCCCCGGGGCTTGAGGCTCTAGCGGCATCACTGTCTGAAATTGCAGATATCACCGTGGTAGCACCTGCCGGGGATCGCAGCTGTGCAAGCAGTTCCCTTAGCGTACGCAAATCAATTGAAGTTCGGACCACGGACAAAGGAGTTTACTATGTCGATGGGACACCTGGAGACTGCGTGCATTTGGCGGTCAATGGCATGCTCGACTTTATGCCAGATATGGTTGTCACTGGAATCAATGCCGGAGCGAATTTGGGTGATGATGTCATCTATTCCGGTACCGTGGCAGCTGCGATTGAAGGCAGGCATCTTGGTTTGCCGGCCATCGCAGCCTCTCTGGTGGGACAAAAATTGCAGCACTATGTCACTGCTGCGCGGGTTGTGAAACAGATGGTGCTCCAGTTGCAAACATCGCCATTGCCGAGTGACACGCTGCTCAATGTCAACGTGCCTGATATTCCGTACGAAAATTTAAAAGGCGTTCAGATAACGCGTTGCGGGGCGAGACATGCTTCTCAACAGATCATTGCCCAATCCGCGTCTGGCGACGACCCACGTGTTTTCCAAATCGGGCCATCTGGAAAAAGTGCGGATAATGGTTCAGGAACCGATTTTGCCGCTGTAGCTTCTGGCAGAGTGTCGGTAACACCATTGCAAATTGACATGACTCGCTATACCCAGGTTCCCGAGATTTCTCAGTGGGCTCAATCCCTGGTTTTAAAATGAATGAAATAATTCAGAGAGAAGGTATAGGTATGACCAGCTTGCGCACCCGACGCCGTCTGGTCGAGAGGTTGAGGCAGGATGGTATAGAGTCGAATAAGGTGCTTACCGCGATACAAAATACACCCAGGCATTTGTTCATTGATCAGGCGCTCGCCCACAAAGCCTACGAGGATACGGCGTTACCGATTGGACAAAATCAAACTATTTCGCAACCCTTTGTTGTTGCTTTGATGACTGAACTACTGTTTCAGGCCTCGATACCGGTGAATAAAGTGCTGGAAGTTGGAACCGGCTGCGGTTACCAAACGGCGATCCTTTCGCAACTTGTTAAGTGGGTATTCACCATAGAACGCATAGGATCACTGCAGCAACAGGCGCGTGAGAGATTGCCTGAACTGGGATACCGTAACGTTAGCTATCTTAACGGTGATGGGTTTGACGGTTGGGTGAGTAATCAGCCGTTCGACGGTATTTTGGTTGCAGCAGCTCCAGTAGAAGTTCCAGAAAAACTGCTGGGTCAGCTAGCGGATGGTGGCCGAATGATTATTCCCGTGGGAGATGGTGCCAAGCAGGATTTAAGAATTGTAACGAAAAGCGCCTCCGGTTATCTGGAAGAAATTCGCAGCGGAGTGCGATTTGTACCAATGCTAAACGGCCGCAAGATCTAGACGAGCGCCGCATCTTTATGAAAATTTTTGAACCACTTTATAACCACGTTTTGGCCTGGGCGAGTCATCGTCTGGCAGAACGATATTTAGCCGTGGTTAGTTTTGCAGAATCCTCTTTTTTCCCCATTCCAACCGCGTTTATGCTGGCGCCAATGGTTTTGGCAAGACCTCAGAAAGCCTTGTGGTTAGCACTTTTAGCGACTTTGACCTCAGTGGCGGGTGGTTTGTTTGGGTATGTGATCGGATATTTTCTTTTTGACCAGATCGGACAAACCATTATTGATGCGTTAGGCAAAGAAGAAGCGTTTGAAGAGATCAAAGCGCGTTTTTTGCAGGACGGAGTTTGGATCGTTCTGCTAGCCGGCGTTACGCCGCTACCCTATAAGCTTTGTACCATTACCTCCGGTTTGCTTGGGCTAGCCTTATTGCCTTTTACAATCGCTTCTCTCATTGGCAGGGCCGGGCAGTTTTTTATAATCGCCGGAGTTCTAAAGTGGGGCGGTCCAAAAATTGAGCCTCAGCTACGTCGCTGGATGGAAATACTCGGCTGGACCTTTATCGGTTTAGCAGTTGCGGCTTATATTTACTTTCGTGGTTAGAAAACTCTCTTAATGAATATCAGTAATCACTATAATTCTATTCGTATGATTCTGGTTGCTGCGGTATGCGCGCTGCTGGCAGCATGTCTCACCAGTCCACCTGCGCCGGTGATTAACAAGTCCCCAAACAGAAAAATACCGGCTGAGCGAGTGGTCGCTGCAGGGGAGAGTATTTACGCCATTTCCTGGGAATACGGCATTGATTTTTTGAAAATTGCGAAGTGGAATAATCTGAAACCGCCATATCGACTGCAAACCGGCCGCAAGTTAGTTTTGCGCCCCGGAGCAACCGCCAGTGCGCCTCCTTCTGATGGCGTTGTTGTTAAAACACTACCGCAAACAGATACATCATCTGCCACGTTGTCTGCGCCTTTACCCACAGAAGAACCTGCGCAATCTCGCCCCAATGTGGCAAACAACCCGATTAAAACTGAACCAAAGGTTTCTGCTGCGGCAAAGACGCCAAACCCTACGCCGCTTTCAAAACCTAAAAAATGGCAGTGGCCGGCCACTGGTGATTTGATTGAGAAGTACTCACCCAAGAAAGGGGTCAACGGTATTCGTATCTCTGCTGCTGCCGGTAGTCCGGTCAGAGCGAGCGCTGCAGGTGATGTGGTGTATGTCGGTGAGGGGCTACGGGGTTACGGGAAATTGATTATTGTTAAGCACTCAACGGAGTTTCTTAGCGCCTATGCTCATAATCGTCGTATCCTCGTTGCCGAGGGCGATAGAGTGAAATCCAGTCAACAAATAGCGGAAATGGGAAATAGCGGCGCTAGTCGCACCATGCTGCATTTCGAAATTCGGGTGAACGGTAAGCCAGAAGATCCGCTGAAATATCTTCGCTGAGCATTCTATGTTGGATCTGGACAAGAAAGCTGCGCTCGCATCCAAGTTGCAGAAAAAACCCTGGGTATCGCTCGGACATTTTCCAACACCTTTGGAGCCATTAACTCGCATTCTCCCTGAGGCATCGGGGAATAATTTGTTCTTAAAACGCGACGATTGCAGCGGTCTGGGATTAGGCGGCAATAAAGTCAGGCAGCTGGAATACTATCTGGGCGATGCGCTCGCCATGGGTTGCGATACGGTATTAAGCACTGGTGCGGTGCAGTCAAACTATATGCGAACCCTTGCTGCGGCGTCTGCCAAACTGGGGCTCGAATGTCATGTGCAGCTGGAATCGAGAGTATCGACCGAAGACCCTGACTATCTGTACTCGGGAAATGTACTGCTGAACAAAATGTTTGGTGCCAATTTGTACAGTTACGCTGAAGGCGAAGATGAATGTGGCGCTGATGCAGAATTGGCAAAGATTGCAGAGAGGTTGGAGCAAAAAGGAAGAAAGCCTTATATCGTTCCACTTGCACCGGTAGATGAACCGAAAGGGGCATTGGGTTATGTGAGCGCTGCAGTTGAACTCGCCGCGCAATGCCAGCAAATTGAATTGCAGCCGGATTTGATCGTGGTGCCCAGCGGTAGCAGTTTGACTCATGCTGGATTGTTGACGGGCTGCAGGGCAATGGGATGGCAGGTGCCGATGCTCGGCGCCTGTGTGCGACGTCAGGCTGAGCTGCAACGTCCGCGGGTTGTTGATACCTGCGAGAAGCTAGAGGTGATGCTTGACCTTGGCAAGGTCGTACAACCGGACGATATTTGGGTTAACGATATTGCCCTTGCACCGGGTTATGGTAGGGCATCTCGGGCGGTACTTGATGCAATTTCATTGATGTCGAAAAAAGAAGGCATTTTGGTTGATCCGGTGTATTCGGGTAAAACTATATCCTGCACTTTGCAGCTGCTGGAAAATCAGGCGCTGGACAATTTCCGCAATATCGTCTTGATTCATACTGGCGGCACGCCCGCTATTTTCGCTTATCGAGAGCAGCTTTCATCGATTTAGTTTTCGCGGCTCATTTAATCGATTGCGTCTGGTCTCACAGTCAGGAGTGATGCGCTTATAATCTGCTACCCCGAAAACACAAAAAAGCACTAAGAGGAATCTATGGACTTGCAGTCTGCTAACAAGCATCTTGCAGCCGGCAAAGATCTAAGCCGGGAGCAAATGCAGGATGTGATGAGTTTGATTATGCACGGAGAGGCAACTCCCGCGCAGATAGGCGCTTTTTTGACAGCACTAACAATTAAGGGTGAAACCGTCGAGGAAATTGTTGGTGCTGCTATCATGATGCGGCAGCTCGCCGCCCATGTAGAAACGCGTGAGAAGAAGATCGTTGATACCGTGGGAACGGGCGGCGATGGTGCGAAGCTCTTTAACGTTTCAACCGCAAGTGCGCTGGTTGCGAGCGCGGTAGGAGCAAGTGTGGCGAAGCATGGTAACCGCGCAGCAACCGGAAACTCAGGTAGCGCCGATGTGCTTGAAACGGCAGGGGTAAATATTGCAATTACGCCGCAACAGGTGGGTCAGTGTATTGATGAGCTTGGGATAGGCTTTATGTTTGCCCCAACCCATCATGCTGCCACCCGGCACGCTATCGGGCCGAGACGAGAAATCGGCATTCGAACAATATTCAATTTGCTTGGGCCACTAACCAATCCGGCAAATGCACAGTTTCAGTTGGTCGGTGTATTTGATCAAAAATGGGTGAAGCCACTGGCTGAGGTTTTCGCCGAACTCGGTAGCCAGCATACGGTGGTTGTTTCATCAGACGATGGCACGGATGAAATATCTATCGCAGCAGGGACAGAGGTGGCTGAGTACAAGGATGGGAAAGTGCAGACATATCGCATTGAACCGGAGGATTTTGGTATTGAAAAATCGTCACTCGATCGCATTATTGTGAACGATGCTGAGCATAGTTTGGCATTGATCAATGAAGCATTGTCCGGCCAGTCCGGGCCGGCTTTCGATATGGTGGCGATTAATGCTGGTGCGACTATCTATGCGGCGGACCTTGCGGAAGATTTAGCCGCGGGTGTGGATACTGCCAGAGAAGTGTTATCCAGCGGTCGAGCGCTTGAAAAGCTGTCAGCGCTCGCGGCATTGACCTCAACATTTGTGGAGACTTCCTGATGCAAACAATATTCGTGCAGTTGAAGTGCGATCTAGGCGAAGCTTATGAAGTAGCAGCTGCCCTGGTGGAACAAGAGGGTGTGTCGGAGGTGTATTCGATTTCCGGAATGTATGATCTATTGGCGAAATGCTATTTAGATGACGGTGAAGATATAGGGCGCTTTGTCGCGCTGCGAATTCAAACTTTGGATGGCGTAAGAGATACCTATACTACAATTACGTTTAACGCATTCACCTGATTATTTGCAACTGATAAAAAGAATGAGGTGTTGTAGTGGAATCAATTAAACGTCTGATTGAGGGCCGACGTTTTGAAACGATTATTCTGGTTTTAATTGTTATCAACGCAATCACGCTGGGGCTGGAAACCAACCCGAATGTGATGCAGAAATTTGGCGGTTTTCTCATTTGGCTGGATCGACTAATTTTGGCGGTGTTCGTCGTTGAGCTAGTGCTTAGATTGCTGGTGTACCGCCTCGATTTCTGGCGCGATCCGTGGCGCATCTTTGATTTGATCATTGTTGGTATTGCACTGGCTCCTTCGACCGGCAATCTGTCGGTGCTCAGAGCGCTGCGCATTTTGCGGGTTCTCAGGCTGATCAGCGTAGTTCCTTCACTTCGTAAGGTGGTAGGTGGTTTGGTTGCCGCATTGCCGGGAATGGGCTCGATTGTGATGCTGCTTAGTCTCGTGTTTTATATTTTTGCGGTAATGTCCACAGGAATGTATGGAGAAGCGTTTCCAGAATGGTTTGGCTCCCTTGGAGCTTCAGCATATTCCCTGTTTCAAATTATGACGTTGGAGAGCTGGTCAATGGGCATTGTGCGCCCAGTAATGGCGGAATTCTCCTACGCCTGGATTTTCTTTATCGTGTTTATTTTGTGCACTTCGTTCACGGTGTTGAATCTTTTTATCGGCATTATTGTATCGGCTATGCAGGCCGAACACGAAGATGAAGCTACTGCCGAGCGTGACCAATTGCGACGCGATCAAGTGGAAATATTGAAAGAAATTAAGGCATTGCGGCGTCAAATTGAGGGAGGGAAGCCTGGGTTTGTAGCTGCGAGTGACCTCGAAACAAAGTAGTGTTTGAAGCATGAAAAACCTGCCTACAGATTTATTACGCGCCTACGTCACCGTAGTGCAGGAAAAAAGTTTTAGCAAAGCCGGAAAAAAACTGGGCCGATCGCAACCCGCGGTGAGTTTGCAAATTAACCGTCTTGAGGAGCTGGCGGGAGTAGCTTTGATGGTGCGAAAAAGTCGCTCGTTCTCCCTGACCGAAGAAGGTGAACTCATGCTCGACTACGCCAAACGGATCCTGCGTTTGAACGATGAAGCGGTGCTCAGGTTGAGAAAGCCAGATGTCAGCGGTAAAGTTCGGTTGGGCTTGCCCCATGAATTTGCAAGCTCCTATCTTTCTGATTTTTTGTCGGGTTTCGCACAAACCTATCCCGGCGTAGAGCTTGAGGTGATAAGCGAGCTGTCGCAAAATTTGTTGACAAGGCAGGAGCGCGGAGAGCTGGATTTAGTGATCGCCATCCATCGTGATACAGCGATGAGTACTTCTGCGGAAGGCTGGAGAGAGAAACTGGTCTGGGTTACCGGCTCAGGGGATGTTGGCGAGCGCCGGGAACGCGTGCCACTGATCGTTGCGCCCCATGGTTGTGTGTATCGATATCGCATGTTGCGTATACTTGATGCACATTCGATTCCCTGGCAGATCGTATATACCGGTACCAGCTATGGCGGTATCTGCGCCGCGGTGACGGCGGGGTTGGGGGTTACTGTCTTGGCGGGTAGTACCGTGCCGAGAGAGCTGGAATTTTCCGAGAGTACCAAACGCCTTCCATTCCTTGAGGATGCAAGTGTCGATTTGCACTATGACCGCCAGCAAACCGATCCAGCGGTAGCGCGACTGGCGGAATATATTACTCGTGTTAGTAGACAGGCGCTGACTGGCAGTTAGCGAGTTCCTACTTTTATCGCTGCGTTCTGATTTCGAGGTGGCTGAATAAAGTAGATACCAGTTAGCACAAGCGCCAGGGCTATCCAGGTATTCCAGCCGATAAATTCGGACAAAAGCAATACTCCCCAGATACTGCCGAGCACTGGTATAAGGTAGTTGATGTGCGCAAAAGTGACGGCGCCAAGATTATGAATTACCCGAAAGTAGATTAATGCGGCAAACGCGGTATGAAACAGTCCAAGAGACAAGGTCGCAAATACTGCTGTTTGATCGGGTGAGTAGCTGAGCGGTTTCTCGATCAGGAATGCCAGTGGAATGCAGGTAATAGCCGCTACAATTGTTGCGCCTGTTGCCATTTGTATGCCGTTAAATTTCGGCTGAGTTCTCACAAAAACAGTGGTAACTGAGTAACACAAGGCTCCGCCCAGAACCACCAGTTGTCCGCCGACATGACTCCCAATATCGGAAAAGGCGGATAAGCCTACAAGGGTTATCAAACCCGTTATGCCAAGACAGACGCCGAAAATTTTTCTTTGGGTCATTGATTCCGCAGGGATAAAAAAATGCGCCATCACAAATGTCGAGATAGGCATGATGCCCATTAGGATCGCTGCAAGAGAGCTATCGATATATACTTCCCCCAAACTTATCAGGCAAAAAGGTAGCGTGTTTCCTAAAATGCCGACAACGCAATAGAGTTTTATTGCACTTTTATGGAGTGGCAGTTTGCCTCCCCACATAAGCAAAACGCCAGACAGAATAACCGCAGCGATTAATAATCTGACCGCAGTCATGGTGAATGGTCCGACGGTTGGCAGTGCAATTTTTATCAATAAGAACGAAGTTGACCAGATCAGTGCAAGTAGAAAAAGCAGGGCATAGTCCAGTGTTTTTTTGGTTGTCATTTAATTTTCTAAAGATATGTTACTGCCGCACCTAGCTAGCGCTACTAAATCAAGTCATATCATCTATGTATAAAGATCCTCCGGTCTACGATTTACTTAACCCGAGTGGAAGCAGCTCTCTCATGATTGCCTGCGATCATGGGGGCAATAGCCTGCCAATAGATGAACCGGGTTTGGTGGCAGACCCGAAACTAATGGAGCTGCATATTGCCTATGATATTGGAGCGCGACAAGTAGCAAAGTTGCTTTCCGAGAAATTTGATGCGGTCGCGCTGATTGCCAATTTTTCGCGCCTGTTGGTAGATTTAAATCGTTATCCGGGTGATCCGGCGCAAATGCCATTGGTGAGCGACGGTCATCGAATTCCTGGGAACGAGGGTTTGGACCAACAGCGGCTGGACGCGCGCCTGAATCAGTACTTTTTCCCCTACCACCAGCAGCACGCGGGATTAGTGGAGCAGATGAAGAATCGATTTGTTCAGCCGCTGATACTGTCGATTCATAGCTTTACCCCGAGAATGCAAGGCAAGCCCCGACCCTGGCATTTTGGTGTGCTTTGGGATGAAGATGAATCGTTGGCGATGAAGCTAATCGCTGCTTTGACTGAAAGAGTCAATAAGGAACAGCCTCCGCTTGTTATTGGTGATAACCAGCCATATTCAGCTTTTGAACCTAAAGGCTATGCGATCACAGAGCATGCGGCAAAAAAAGGTGTAGAAATGGCATTGATCGAGATTCGCCAGGATCTATTGCTTTCTTCTGGCGGCAGAGAATGGGCCGCGGAAATTATTTATGATTCGATTTCTCCACTGCTCAATAGTCAACTCTTGTGATTCGACTTCGGGAATTTGAATGCAATTAATCATTGGAAACTATAACTATTCAAGCTGGTCAATGCGTCCGTGGCTGTTTGTCGAGTATCACCGGCTGCCAGTCGAGGTGTTAAAGATGCACCTTGGTTCTGAAGCATTGTTATCCAAACTTGATCAGCATTTTTCAGATCGCAAGGTGCCGCTTTTAATCACGGACACCGCAGAGGTGTGGGATTCTTTGGCAATACTTGATTTCCTTGGAGAGCACTATCCGCAAACGAAACCATGGCCAATCGAGTCAGAAGCAAGGGCCGTTGCGCGTTCGGTAAGTGCAGAAATGCATTCCAGCTTTAACGCCCTGAGAGCCGAAGTGCCAATGAATTGCAGGCGTTACTATCCAGGGCTTGAATTGAGTCATAGCGCGCAAAAGGAGGTGCAAAGAATTATGGAAATCTGGTCATACTGCCGGGATAGATTTGGGGCTGGTGGCCCGTGGTTATTTGGGTCCTTTACCATTGCCGATGCGATGTACGCTCCGGTAGTTATGCGTTTTCGAAGCGTCGATATTGAAATGTCAGACGATATTAAGGCGTATTGTGAAACAGTCAATCACAGCACCGCAGTAAAGGAATGGATTGATAGGGCTTTGAATGAGCCAGAGAAAATCGAAGCCGCTGAGCTCGATTTGCCCTCGCAGGTATTGAACAGCTAGCGCTTCAGATGGTTCATTTTCTGCTACCCGGCTTTTCTGTTGTTCAATCAGTTTTGACTAAACTTTTCAGGGGTGTCCTAAGTTAGAATCACAGCTCTGATTACTTTAAGAAGAGCGCTATTCGATCGTGGCTGGCAATACATTTGGGAAAAATTTCAGCGTGACCACTTTTGGTGAAAGCCATGGGGCTGGATTGGGCGCGATCGTGGACGGATGTCCCCCTGGAATCGAGTTGTCTGCAGAGGATATGCAGGTTGATTTGGATCGTCGCAAACCCGGCCAGTCGAAATACACTACTCAGCGCAAAGAAGCTGATCAAGTTGAAATTTTGTCTGGGGTATTTGAAGGGGTAACGACCGGTACACCGATTGGATTGTTGATTCGAAATACTGACCAAAAATCGAAAGACTACAGCAAGATCAAAGATCGCTTTCGACCCGGTCATGCTGACTTCACCTATCAAAAGAAGTACGGAATTCGTGATTATCGCGGAGGCGGCCGATCCTCAGCTCGGGAGACTGCGCTGCGGGTTGCTGCAGGTGCGATTGCAAAAAAGTATCTGGGTCAGGCCTACGGCACGCAAATTCGGGCTTGTGTCTATCAGATTGGAAAGATCGCAGTGGAGCAGAAAGACTGGTCTGTCGTGAATGACAATCCATTTTTTGTAGCCGATAGCTCGGCGCTACCTGCGCTTGAGGATTTGATTAAATCCATCCGTAAGCAGGGTGATTCCATTGGAGCCGGTGTGTTGGTTGAGGCATTATCTGTGCCAGTTGGACTTGGAGAGCCGGTTTTTGATCGATTAGATGCTGATATTGCAAAGGCAATGATGAGTATTAATGCAGCGAAAGGCGTTGAGATTGGCGCTGGATTTGATTGTATTGCGCAAACTGGATCTGAACATCGTGATGTCATTACGCCGGAGGGCTTTGTGGGCAATCAGGCTGGCGGGGTATTGGGAGGCATATCCAGCGGCCAAGACATTGTGGCCAGAGTAGCGTTTAAGCCAACCTCGAGCATTCTGGTATCGGGAAAAACAGTAAATCTGGAAAACGAGGAAGTCGATGTCTCCACCCCAGGGCGACATGATCCATGCGTAGGGATTCGCGCAGTGCCGATCGTTGAAGCAATGATGGCGCTGGTCCTGATGGACCATGTTTTAAGGGATCGTGCCCAGACTGGCAGCTCCACAGAGCGTTAAATCCAGCGTATATCTTACTTTTATGGCCGTCATAGCGAGGGTGCAATGTGCTATTATCGCGCCCCGTTTTTTTACCGCCAGTGACTAATGGATTCTCAGACTCTCTACGACAAGCTTTGGCAGCAGCACGTTGTCCATACTGAAGAAGATGGGACTTCTCTGATCTATATCGATCGACATTTGGTGCATGAAGTCACCTCGCCCCAAGCGTTTGAGGGACTGCATCTGGCAGGGCGTAAACCTTGGCGCAGTGACAGCATGCTAGCGGTGCCTGATCACAATGTACCGACTACTACTGATGGTGCTGGGATAGACGACCCTATATCTCGGCTGCAGGTTACGACTCTAGGACAAAACTGCGAACATTTTGGCATTACGGAGTTTGGAATGTCAGATCCGCGACAGGGTATTGTTCATGTCATCGGCCCGGAACAAGGGGCAACTCTGCCCGGTATGACTATTGTTTGCGGTGATTCTCATACTTCCACCCACGGTGCTTTTGGTGCTTTAGCCTTTGGAATAGGTACATCTGAAGTAGAACATGTGATGGCGACCCAATGCCTGATTCAACGCAAATCTAAAAATATGCGTGTCTGGATCGATGGAGAATTGCGCACCGGTGTCACGGCAAAAGATGTGGTGCTCGCTGTAATTGGAGAGATTGGAACGGCTGGAGGCACAGGATATGCAATGGAATTTGCAGGCCCGGTTATTGAAGCGCTGTCAATGGAGTCTCGTATGACTATCTGCAATATGGCGATTGAGGCTGGTGCGCGTTCCGGAATGATTGCAGCCGACCAAACCACGATTGACTACATAAAAGGCCGACCTGGCGCACCAAAGGGCGAAATGTGGGAGCAGGCGGTAAACTACTGGGGTGATCTGCATAGTGATAGCGATGCGGTTTTCGACCATGAAGTACGTATCGATGGCAGTACGATTTCACCACAGGTAACCTGGGGCACGTCTCCGGAAATGGTGGTAGATATCGATAGTAATGTCCCCAATCCAGCAGATATTGATGATCCTGTTGCGCGGGATGGTGTGGCCCGCGCCCTGGAATACATGGGGCTGGAGCCGGGGATAGAGATTCGTCAGATTCAACCTGATTTGGTGTTTATCGGTTCATGCACCAACAGCAGGATAGAAGATTTACGCCAGGCAGCGGATGTTGTTAAAGGTCGTAAAGTGGCGGCAACTATTAAGCAAGCGCTGGTTGTTCCAGGTTCGGGTTTAGTTAAACGCCAGGCCGAAGAGGAGGGCTTGCACCAGGTTTTTATCGATGCCGGCTTTGAATGGCGTAATCCTGGGTGTTCGATGTGTCTGGCTATGAATGCCGACCGTTTAGAACCTGGTGAGCGCTGCGCTTCAACTTCTAATCGCAATTTTGAAGGTCGACAGGGGCAGGGAGGCAGGACTCATCTGGTCTCCCCTGCGATGGCCGCTGCGGCAGCGGTTGCGGGCCATTTTACCTCTCCCGAGGATTTGTAGATGGAGGCATTTACCGAGTTAAACGGGATTGTGGCGCCGATGGACCGCGCAAATGTCGATACCGACGCAATAATCCCAAAACAGTTTCTTAAGTCGATCAAACGCTCCGGATTTGGCCCAAATTTGTTCGATGAATGGCGATATTTAGACCAAGGAGAGCCTGGCCAGGATAACGCTGGAAGGCCTTTAAATACGGCATTTGTGTTGAATTTGCCGCGTTATCAGGGCGCTTCGATCTTGCTTGCAAGAGAGAATTTCGGCTGTGGCTCTTCCAGAGAGCATGCCCCCTGGGCGCTGCTCGATTTTGGCTTCCGCTGTATTATTGCACCAAGTTTCGCTGACATTTTTTTTAATAACTGTTTCAAAAATGCTATATTACCTGTTGTTTTAAATGACAAAATAGTAGATGATCTGTTCTCCCGAGTAGCGGAGGTCGAAGGATACGCTCTTTCGATCAACCTACCGGAGCAGACGATCACCACGCCTGACGGTGATCACATAGATTTTGACGTAGAGGATTTTCGGAAATATTGTCTTATTAATGGTCTGGATGACATTGGTTTGACGCTGGAGAAATCTGACGCGATCAAGGAATACGAACTCCGCCGGAAAACCGAAGCACCATGGTTGTTTTAGAGCGGAGCTAACCAAGCCGATAGGACACTGCAAAGGGGAGATAGGGGCATTTTGTATACTTCTTATCCGATCGGTTCAGATAACAAAACCATAGAATCAACATGCGTAAATTGACTCCATTGGTTGCGGCATCAAGCTTCGCAACATTGTTAGCAACTATTCCTCAAACCGGATTCGCTCTGGGATTGGGAAAACTGAGTGTCGATTCTGACCTCGGTGAACCACTACAGCTCGTTATTGAGCTCGACTCGGTGTCGGCGGCTGAAGCGGAAACTCTGGATGTTACGTTGGGAAGTCGTGCTGACTTTACCCGCGCAAATATCGAGTATCCAGTTTTGGGTGAACAACTTGAGTTCGAACTCGTTAAAGGTGATAACGGTCGGTACCAGGTGTTAATAACCACAGCTGACCCAATCCAAGAGGCGTACATACACTTTTTAGTGAATGCGACCTGGTCGGGCGGTACAGCTGTACGTGAGTACACTGCGTTACTCGATCCACCACTCTACAGCGGCAACAACACAACAACTGTGAATCTGGCGGGTGATTCATCTACTTCAACAAGTAGTGATCAGTCGCAACAGCCTGCTACCGGTAGTTCCACTTCTAGCAGCAGTGAAACTAGCCAAGGAGCTTCTGCCGGTGACAGAATTACCGTTAGTCGAGGTGATACGCTGTCTCAGATCGTATCTGGTATGAGTAAACCGGGAGACGTTAATTATTATCAGGCACTTGAAGCGGTTTATCGCAAAAACCCGAGCGCCTTTATCGACTCTAATATGAACCTCCTGCGCTCTGGTGCGACCCTGGAAGTTCCAAGTTTTGATGAGATGCGTGCGATATCACGTAGCGAATCTATCGCCTCTTTTAGTGAGCAGCTTGAGCGCTTTAATGAGTACAAAGGGGTGGTAGCCCAGCAGCAAGAAGAAGATTCAAGCGAGTCGCTGGACGAGTTAATAGATGAATCAGAAACTGTTGCGGAAGAAGCCGAAGAAGTTGAAGAAGTCGCAGCATTGCTCGAAGAAGATTCAATTGAGGATCTTTTGCAAGAAGCTGAGCTTGAGGCCGCTGACCTTCAGGCGGATATTGACGATGCGACTGAATTAACTGAGCCAACATTGACGGTTGGTCAGGATTCCGGCACAGACGCTCTAGCAGAAACAGAAGATAATGCGGCACAAATTGAAGCTTTAAAAGCGCAATTGCAGCAGTTAGAAGAATCTTCACTTGCCGACACCGAAGAGGGTGCTGCTGTAATTGAAGGAGCTGAAGAATTGGAATCCGGATCGGAGAGACTGTCGACGCTGATCGAAGTTGAAGATACCAATCTAGCTAACTTACAAAATAATCTGGACGGCGATGCGTCTGAGCAAGATCTCGCTGATCCTGAATCAGGTGAAGATCTGCAGGAAAATCTCGAAACCGAAATTGCTTCGTTAGACGAGAATGCAATTGATTCATCAGAAGAAGCAGCAGACGACATTCTCGCTTCTCTCAACCAAGGTGTGGATAATCTTACTGATAGCGCGTCTGATATCCTTGGAATCGATGACAACAGCACTGAAGCTGAGGCGAGCGTAGAAGAACAAGTTGCCATTGAAGCGGAAGAAAATATTGACCCTGTCGAAGATGATGAGGAAGAAGTTGCGGCGGTAGCAGCTGTTCCTGAAAGCGATACATCTGGTACAGAAGGTGGTGGCACCGATACTACTGAAGCAAATGTAGATGATAGCGGCAACGTGATCGAGTCAACAGTTAGGCAAGTTTCTAACAATAGTTTGATTGATTCTGTGAAAGGAATTTTTTCTTCCTTGCCTGATCACGCTTTAAAAATTGGAGCTGGACTTCTTGCCCTGCTCGCAGGTCTATTTTTCTGGCAGAGACAAAGAACCCAGCGCGAATATGATGCCAGCATGCTGGACATCGAGACAGAGGAAGTTTCTCTAAACTCTGAAGCGTCGGTCCAGCGTATGAGCGACGCATCGGGCATCGATCTTGCTAGCGCAAACGATAGTGCACTTGAGTTAACCATTGGTGGTGGAATGTCTTACTTGAGTGAGCAAGGCATCACTGGCGTCAATGAAGAAGAGAACGAAGTGATCAAGGCAGGTGCTGTTGATCCTCTGGCTGAAGCTGACGTCTACCTTGCATACGATCGCGACGAGCAGGCTATACAGGTGTTGAAAGAAGCGTTCGAAGAAACACCAGAGCGAGGGGAATTGGCGGAGAAGCTTCTTGAGATTTATCACAAGCAGGATGATCGAAGGGCTTTTGATGCACTGGCATCAGATCTGCAAAGCAAGCAAAGCTCCACCGAGAATCTAAACTGGGAGCGGGTTGTATCAATGGGCCGTGAAGTTAGCCCTGATAACGCTATGTATTCTGGTGATGGTGCGCCCCAGGCGACTGCCTCTGTAAGCGGTGATTCAGAACTGAACCTGGACGATGATGACGACCTGTTGTCCGGTGCGTCAGCGCCACTCGCTGGCGCGGCAGCTGCAGCTGCGGCAGTTGGAGCGGGATTGTCTGCAAAAGCCGGTAGTTTGGATGTAGATTCTGGAAGTCTGGATATGATGAGTCTTGGCTCTGATACTAAACAGACAGCTGTAGATGAATTAGAGATGAGCGATCTGGATATTGATCTGGAAGCACCGCAAACACCGGATGCTGTTAGTCCTATTGACGCTCCGACGCTAAGTCAAATCATTGACGACAAGCTGCCGGGGGGTGATGCAGCTGATGATGTGAGTCTTAGTAGCAGTACTCTTGACCTAAGTCTGGGTAACGACGAAGATTCCACGCTAAAGCGAATTGAAGAAGCCTCAAAGATCTCTTCAACTGATGACCTAGGCAAAGAAGATTCTCAATCTCAACAAATTAGCGGCCTGGAACAGCAATCTATACTGACCGGGATAAGTGACTCGCAAATGAGTCAGCTTGAGCCATACCATGAGTCTGAAACTGCGCTAGAGTTAGCGAAAGCATATATGGAGCTGGGCGAGCAAGAAATCGCTAAAGGCTTTATTGAAGAGGTGCTAAATGAAGGCAGTGAAAAACAAAAAGGAAAAGCGCGGACCCTTATTAAGGAATTAACAAGTTAGCAATTCTGGCTTGATTAGCGCATGCTACACAGAAAAAGCGGGCTAAAGCCCGCTTTTTTGTTTTACATTGTCTGGCATTAACCCATCTTCTAAATAGGAGAAGCTTGGTTTGTACCAAAGCATCATCTCAATGGTTATAGGCCACCATCACGAGCCCTAACTTTTCTTCAGCAGTGCGGATTGCTTTAAGCTCATCACGAGTGAGTGAAGCGTATTCTGCAGCAGGTTCTACCGCGACAATGATCTTGCCGAGTTGCTGTTCGAGCTGCTTGATCTCTTCAAGTTGGGCTGCGTCGACAGTAGCCGGAGCATATTCAGAACTCATATTTAAATCTCCCACAATATCTTGAAATTGTAATTCCAATATATCATGCCAAATTAAAGCCTACCGTGAAGATGAAATGAGCGGGTTAGATCTCTTTAAGTGATTGATACTTCGGGATTTTATCAATATATGACTGTGCCGCATGGTTTAACGCTTCGACTTCTTTGTCGCTGAGCTCACGAATTACTTTCGCCGGTGCGCCGATAATCATAGAACGATCAGGGTACTTTTTCCCTTCTGTAACGAGGGCGCCTGCCCCAACGATACAGTTCTCTCCAATTACTCCACCATTCATAATGGTACTGCCAATTCCGATTAAACTATTGTTGCCAATACTGCAGCCGTGCAGCATGACGCTGTGACCAACGGTAACGCGGCTTCCAATGGTGACAGGATATCCCGGGTCGGTGTGTAGTACGGAGTTGTCCTGAACATTAGAGCCTTGGCCAATGTGGATGGTGTCATTGTCAGCGCGAATCACAACACCAAACCAGACACTGGAAGCCGGCTCCATGATTACTGAACCGATCAAATCGGCACTCGGCGCAATGTAAGTATCGTTTGCAATGCTGGGAGTTTGTTCGCCGAGTTGATAGATTGTCATAGGAGTGATGAGGAGACTTACATTAAGAAAGGTTTATCAAAATCGCGTATCGCCTTCTCCTTGATGCTAGCAGCGCCAGAAAACAAATCGGATAGCTTTTCTTGTAACGATCTCTTTCGTTTATATTCAATTTTCAGTAAATCGGCATCTTTTCGATTTTGCATCAAATAGTCATCACTGGTTTGCAGTTGATCTACCAAACCAAGCTCCAGTGCTTTTGACCCTAACCAATGCTCTCCAGTGGCGACTTTTTCGATATCGAGAGACGGTCGTTGGTCTCTGATAAAATCTTTAAAAAGTTCATGTGTCTCCTCTAATTCAGACTGCATTTTCTCTCTCGCTTTGTCTGTGTTTTCTCCGAACATGGTCAGAGTGCGTTTGTATTCCCCCGCAGAGAGTTGTTCAAAATCAATCTTGTTATCCTTTAGCAGTCTATGAAGATTCGGTATTTGCGCGAGAACACCGATAGAGCCAACAATAGAAAAAGGAGCGGCTAGAATTTTATTGGCAACGCATGCCATCATGTAACCGCCGCTTGCAGCGACTTTATCAACCGCAATGGTTAAAGGAATATTATGCGCGCGAATGCGTTGTAACTGACTTGCAGCGAGTCCATAGCTATGGACCATTCCACCGCCACTTTCTAACCTTAGCAAGACTTCGTCAGCTTCGGTCGCATTGGTCAAGACTGCGCTTATTTCATGGCGCATCGCCTCGGTATCGCTGGCACGAATATCACCATCAAAGTCGAGCACAAAGATTCTTTTCCGATCCGGCTTTTCTTCAGCCTTATTTTTTTTGCTTTCTTTCTTCTCCTTTTTAGCTTCCTGTTTATCTTGTTTTTTCTTCTCTTTCGCCCGCAGCTTCTGAATAACCGGACTGACTAGAGCATTCTCCAGAGCCTCTTCCATTTGCTCGAATTCTTCGTTTAGCAGCGTGAGTTCAATTTCCGCATCGCTGCCTTTTTTTTGTCGCGCCATAGAGGCGAACAGACTGCCAAATACCACTATCAACGCGACAACAATAGTGATCGCCTTGGCCAGAAATAAACCGTATTCGCTCAAAAATTCCATAGAAAGTAATAAACTGAATTTGTTAAAAGTTACTTGATCAGGTTAGCCCAACTGTCTCGAAGGGTAACAACTCGATTAAAAACGGGAGTTTGACTTGTGCTGTCCAGGTCAGGATGAAAATACCCAACCCGTTCAAATTGAAACCGTTGATCGCTAGTCGTATCAGCCAGAGATGCCTCTAATTTACAGTCTTTAAGTACGACCAGGGAGGTGTCGTTAAGAAAATCAATAAAGTTCGCGCTTTTGTCTTCCAGCGGATTTTCTACTTTAAATAAACGGTCGTATAGACGTACTTCCGCATCTATTGCGTCGTCGGCATTGACCCAATGGATAATACCTTTAACTTTGCCTTCAGCAGGTTTTTTACCGTTTCGTGTGTCTGGCAGATATTCACAGTGCAAACATACGGGGTTGCCATCTGCATCCTTTTCAACTGAATGGCATTGAATCACAAATGCATTCCGTAATCTGACACGTTTGCCCGGACTCAATCGGAAGTATTTTGCCGGAGGCTCTTCCATAAAATCATCTTGGTCAATATACAGCTCCCGCGAAAGCGAGATGGTACGTTTGCCAAGAGATTCGTCTTTGGGGTGATTCGAAACTTCAATTAATTCTGTCTTTCCCTCAGGATAGTTTTCAATCACAACTTTCAGTGGGTTGAGTACCGCCATCGCACGTGGTGCGATTGGGTCCAAATCTTCGCGAACGGCATTCTCAAGGACCAGCATGTCGATGACGTTGGCTTTTTTTGTGATGCCCACCTGAGCAATAAAATTATTAATCGACGCTGGGGTGTATCCGCGTCGTCTGAGGCCTGAAATTGTAGGCATGCGTGGGTCATCCCAGCCATTTACCAGTTGGTTATCTACCAGTTGCGTAAGCAACCGCTTGCTCATCACGGTGTAGTTCAGATTCAGGCGAGAGAACTCAATTTGCCTTGGGACGGATGGAGTCGTGATATTTTCAATAAACCAATCGTATAAGGGGCGATGGTCCTCGAACTCCAGGGTGCATAGCGAATGCGTAACGCGTTCAATTGCGTCGCTTAGTCCATGAGTGAAGTCATACATCGGATATATGCACCACTTGTTACCTGTGCGTTGGTGATCGTGATGGCGAATCCGATAGATGATTGGATCTCGCAAATTTATATTGGACGATGCCATATCAATCTTCGCCCTTAACACCAGTTCACCATCCTTAAATTCACCGGCGCGCATCCGCGAAAATAAATCCAGACTCTCTTCAACTGGACGATCTCGGTCAGGGCTATTTTTACCGGGTTCGGTCAATGTTCCTCTATATTCTCGAATTTCTTCAGCGGGCAGGCTATCGACGAATGCGAGATTCTTTCCAATCAATTCAACCGCAAAGTCATATAGCTGATCGAAGTAATCTGAAGCATGGGCCACCTGGCTCCATTGGTATCCCAGCCAGCTCACGTCTTTTTCAATTGCCTCAACAAATTCGATATCTTCTTTAACCGGATTGGTATCGTCAAACCGCAAGGTGCAGAGACCTTTGTAGTCGCGCGCTACGCCAAAATTTAGCCAGATGGATTTGGCATGTCCGATGTGTAGATAGCCATTCGGCTCCGGCGGGAATCGTGTGATGATTTCCGTATGTTTACCGCTCTCTATATCCTCATCAATGAACTGACGAATGAAGTTGGTTGGTGCTGACGTATCGCTCATGAATTGTTCACGGAATCGCAAGGTTCAAACGGGTTGCGGAGTATAGCTCAAAGCTCAAAAAATACAGCTTTTTAGTTGCTTTCAACCAGTAGTCGCTGCATTGTTCCTTCATAACATTCCTTTAGAAGATCCAGGTCACTGGTCGCAATGCATTCATCTATCTTATGGATGGTTGCATTGATGGGTCCAAGCTCAATCACCTGGGCGCCGGTGGGAGCAATGAACCTGCCGTCCGATGTGCCGCCAGATGTTGAGGTCTCCGGTGGTCGTCCGGTCACTGTCGCGATGCTCTCGCTGACGGCTTTTATCAACTCTCCTTGCTTGGTTTCAAATGGTTGACCACTCAATCGCCAGTCGATGTGGTAATCCAGCTGGTGCTGATCAAACAGCTCTTCTACCGTTTTCTTGATATGCTGTTCGCTGGTCTCAGGAGAGAAACGAAGGTTCATGAGAATTTCCAGCGTACCAGGTATGACATTGGTTGCACCGGTGCCAGCATGAATATTAGAGAGCTGCAGACTGGTCGGTTGAAAATTATCGTTTCCCTGATCCCAGACAATTGACGTTAACTCTTGTAGTGCCGGCAGTGCCAAATGAATTGGATTGCTCGCTAAATGAGGGTATGCAATATGTCCCTGTACTCCGCGAATTTCGATATTTGCGCCGAGAGACCCGCGACGACCAACTTTAATCACATCGCCTAAACTGTCGGTGCTGGTCGGTTCTCCAACGATACATAGATCAATTTTTTGTCCGCGCTGTTCCAGCGTATCTAACACAGCCACGGTGCCGTCAACTGCCGGGCCTTCTTCATCACTGGTGATTAATAGTCCAATTGCACCAAGATGTTCAGGATTACGCTCCAGAAATGACTCGCATGCACATACAAACGCCGCGATACTGCCCTTCATATCGGCCGTGCCGCGTCCGTGGAGCATGCCATTTTCAATCCTGCCGTCGAATGGCGGAACGCGCCATTGCTCCAACGGGCCCGTTGGAACAACGTCGGTATGTCCGGCGAATACAAGAAGCGGCTTAGCGTCTCCTTTTGTTGCCCAGAGATTGGTGACCTCGCCCCGGTTAATTTGCTCGCATTGAAATCCAAGAGGTGTCAAACGATCGGATAACAGCGCTTGACAGCCTTCATCGGCTGGCGTAACTGAAGGTCTTTGGACCAGGGCTTGTGCGAGTAAGACGGTATCAGAGGGTGACGAGGACGCTTCAGAGGACATGAAAGGAAAGGCTGGATATTGCGTTTAAATAGAGAAACATTTAAGCTGATTGTATAACAAGGTCCCGCTGATCTCTGCGGTCACAGCGTCGTCAATCTTCTTCAGTATATTCACTATTGTGCCAAATCAAGACTGGTTTCAATCTTCACTAGGACTCTGGCTCATCGAGCAAGAGCGGGCTAGCTGCAATCAGCTGGTTCCAGATGGTTATTATCCAAGTGCACTGCAGCTCGGATTACCAGACCATAACTTTCTTGAGGGGATAGAGATCGGAACACGTTTTCAGGCGGTTCTTCCTGCGGATGCTAAGTATAGTCGTATCAGAAATAACGCTGAAGAACAGGAATCGAATAACACACATCAGGTACGCGCTAGATCCGGAGCACTCCCGTTCAGTGACAAAGCGCATAGCCTGATTGTTCTGCCCCATGTGCTGGATTCGGCAGAGGATCCCCATGCGGTTTTACGAGAGGTTAACCAAATTCTTATACCAGAGGGATGTCTGGTGATGACCGGGTTTAACCCACTTAGTTTATGGCGGATGCCCTGGCAAGGTCGCCGGCGTTATAGTAATGCGCCATCGGACGGTCACTATTACCGCGTGAGACGCGTCCAGGACTGGTTGTCCCTGCTAGGCTTCGATATTGTCGGGGGCAAAATGATGTCCTATTCTCCGCCCTTGCAAAATGAAAAGTGGCGCAATCGTTTCAGTCTGATGGAAAAAATGGGGGATCGCTGGTGGCCGGCTCTAGGTGCGAGTTGGATTGTGGTGGCGCGCAAGCGTGAAATAATTACCAGTGGCGGAAGCCGCCGAAGGGCTTGGCAACGTTTTATCCCAGCAATCGCACGTCCTGCAGTCTCAGCGGAAGGCTTGCGCAGCGCAAGCGGAGCGAATCGTGTTGGGCTACGTTTGGTAGTGAGTAATTACGGTCGCGGCAGCTAGAGATTTCCGCCGTTATGCCACAACTCAAGATGGTGACGATATACACCGATGGTGCCTGTCGCGGTAACCCGGGCCCAGGTGGCTGGGGCGCGCTGTTGATGTCAGGGAGCCACGAGAAGGTGCTGCGCGGCAGCGAATCGCAAACCACGAACAACCGCATGGAGCTGCAGGCTGCGATTGGGGCATTGGAGGCTTTGAAAGGGCGGTGCCAGGTTTCCTTGTTTACTGATTCCGAGTACTTACGCAAAGGCGTATTGGAATGGCTGGAGGGGTGGAAAAAGCGGAATTGGAAGAACGCTGCGAAGAAGCCGGTAAAGAACCGGGATTTGTGGGAGAAGCTAGATGCGCTGCTGGCGGATCATGAAATTGATTGGCATTGGGTTAAAGGGCATTCTGGAGATGCCGGTAACGAGCGTGCTGACCAGTTGGCCAACGAAGCGATTGATGCAATGCTAGGGAACCTCTGCGAAAGTCATGACCGGAAAGCGTGAGCGAAAAATATCCAATATCAGTGTTGCAAAACTTCGCAATAGCCAAGCTATTACGTGCATTTTGCGCCTTGATCTTGAATATTTTTCATCTCAATCTTCCACGCCTCGCCGGCCGCACCTCGCCGGCCGCACCTCGCCGGCCGCACCCAGACTTTTGCAGAGGCTCCCTAGCCGAGAATTCTTAATTCATTATTTATCCGTCTAATGCGACAAGTCATTCTTGATACCGAGACTACAGGGCTAGAACCCAAACAAGGACACAAGATCATCGAGGTTGGATGCATAGAAATGGTGAATCGGCGTATGACCGGTAGTACATTTCATCACTATATTCATCCGCAAAGAGAGATTGATGAGGCCGCCATTGAAGTACACGGCATTACTCTGGAGAAGCTGGAGGGAAAGCCATTGTTCGGTGATTTGGCAGAGGAATTACTGGCGTTTCTTAAAGACAGCGAGTTGATTATCCACAATGCACCATTCGACGTTGCCTTTTTAAATCACGAGTTCAAGCTTGCCGGTCTTGGAGACAAAGTTGTCGAAGCACATTGTGAGGTGCTTGATTCTCTTGTGATGGCGCGACATAAACATCCGGGTCAAAAGAACAATCTGGATGCGCTATGCCGACGTTACGAAGTGGATAACAGCCAGCGCGAATTGCATGGAGCGCTTTTGGATGCGGAAATTTTGGCTGATGTCTATCTGGCGATGACTGGTGGCCAGATTTCTCTAATCGGAGAATCCGAAGATATTACCCAGACAAATCGCAGCGCCGACGGAAATAGCGCAGGGGAGCAAGGTGCAGCGATGGAGGTGATTAAAACCCCAGTAATCAGAGCCTCAGCAGCCGAGCTGGAAGAACACAAAAAATGGCTGGCGTTGCTCGAAAAAGAGTCACCTGGAGAAGTAGTTTGGCAGCGCTCATCAGAGTCCGGTGAGCAGTCTTAGTTTTAATCACTGTTTAATATAATGGAGGGTGTAATCCCCCTTGTGCACTCGGCGCTGATGGCAACCAGCGGCAGGCAAAAGGCCGCTATGCTTGGCGAAATCCGTTTGCTGTGTGATCAGGGCAAAGCAAGATTCAACCATGCAACCAGTGTGGAAGTGATAGAGTTACCGGGCATGCCGCGGGATCTGCAATTGGTTGATCCAAGAGAATTGCCGCGCAGAGGGTTGGGTCATAATGAAGGTAAAGCTATTTTCCTCCATGCGATTGCCCATATTGAATACAACGCGATCAATCTGGCATTAGACGCGATCTATCGTTTTGACGGGCTTCCAGAGGCCTACTATTTAGATTGGCTCAAGGTCGCTGAAGAAGAGGCTGATCATCATCAACGTGTTTTGTCCAGGTTGTCTGATCTGGGGCATCAATACGGTGATTTCCCCGCACATAATGGCCTTTGGGATATCGCTCAAAGAACCGCCAGTGATTTGGTTGCTAGAATGGCAATGATTCCTTGTGTATTTGAGGCCCGAGGATTGGATGTCACACCACCCATGATTCAGAAGCTGCAGAATGTTGGTGATAGTGCCAGTGCTGATATTTTACAGTTTATTTTGGAGGAGGAGCTGGGTCACGTTGAGATTGGCGTGAAGTGGTATCGGTACGCCTGCGCGCTGCAGAAAGCTGAACCGGTCGAGACTTTTATTGCACTTCTCGAAAAATATTTGCCTAACAAGCGACAAGGTCCATTTAATGTTCCCTACCGCTTACGCGCAGGCTTCACCGAGGAATGGCTGTCGCGACTGGATCAGGTTTCAGGGTAGTACTTTTTTGTACGGTTTGACTTCTACCGATTGGTAAACCCCCGCTGCAATGTAAGGATCGGCGTCAGCCCATGCTCGCGCGTCTTCCAGGGAGTCGAATTCCGCAATAATAAGGCTGCCGGTAAATCCGGCTGGTCCAGGGTCTTCGCTGTCCACCGCGGGAGAAGGCCCTGCTACCAGCAGCCTGCCCTGACCAACAAGCTCCTTTAATCTTTCTACGTGAGCAGGCCGAGCCCCCATTCTGGCTTCAAGTGAATTGGCGGTGTCAGTGGCGTAAATGGTGTAATACATAGGTCAATTGATGGCAATAATAAGGTGAAAACGGAGTGCAGTGTTCGTTGCACAGGCTGCTAAGTATAGCGACATAAAATCGGCAGTGTAAAAACCCGAAAGCTGGTTATCAGAGAGTATTCTCTCGTGTTATAACGATCAGGTTTCGGAGGGGTTTCCGTAGAGCACGGTATCGGTTAAAAGAACGTACCAAGACAGCCGATTGTTCAAGATAAGTTTGTGAGATTAAGGCAATTAAAGAAAAAAAATACATTGTTGTTGAAGGCCCGATTGGTGTAGGGAAAACGACACTCGCGCGTAAAATGGCGGCGTCCATTGGGGCGGGTCTGATCCTTGAGCAGCCGGCGGATAATCCGTTTTTAGAGCGGTTTTACCGATCGCCGGAGCAGTATGCACTGCAAACCCAGCTATATTTTCTTTTTCAGCGAGTTAAACAGCTCACCAACCTCAGGCAGGGCGATCTGTTTTCGCCAATCCATATCGCTGATTTCATGCTGGAAAAAGATCCATTGTTTGCGCGACAAACTCTGGATGAAGATGAGCTGTATCTTTATGAGCAGGTGTACAAGCAGCTAGCTCCTGAAGTACCGACGCCAGATCTGGTGATTTACTTGCAGGCACCAACCGATGTGTTGGTTAAACGAATTCGAAAGCGCGGTATCTTATTCGAACGAAATATGGAGCGAGATTATCTGGAGAATCTAACCGAAGCTTACACGCGCTTTTTTCTAAGCTATCATGACGCCGCACTGTTGATGGTGAATGCTGAAAGCATCGACTTTCTTGATAACGACGAACATTACCTACTACTTTTGGATCACGTAAATTCGATTCAGACAGGGCGCCACTACTTTAATCCAGCTATCTAGCGGGCAGTCATATGAATAATTCAGCCAACGATCTCAAAAATAAACAGCCTTCATTGCGCACTATTGCAATGCCTGCGGATGCCAATCCTGCTGGAGATATTTTTGGCGGTTGGATTATGGCGCAAATGGATTTGGCGGGTGCAATCCATGCAAGCTACGAGGTGAAAGGGAGGCTGGTAACGGTAGCAGTTGAATCAATGAATTTTCATTTGCCGGTGTTTATTGGCGATCAGCTAAGCTGCTACTGCGATACTACTCGCACAGGCAACACTTCTATCTCGATACATATTGAAGCGTGGGTGCGAAGACGCCATTCGGATGTGGAGCTACTTAAAGTAACCGAAGCAACCTATACGTTTGTATCCATTGATAAGGATAGGAAACCTATCCCGATCAAAAAACACAAAGGCGATTAAGAGCGGTTAGAACCGCTTTGATTGAATCGGATCCCAATTTAACTGCGGGTTCCTTTTGCTAGTTCGCTCACAAACCGGTGCACGTTTTCAGTGATCTTCGCAGATGGCAGCTGATTGTCTACCCCTTCAGCGATGACGTTCACAATGGCCGACCCGACAACTGCTCCCTCGGCAACTGAAACGGTCGCTTTCACTTGTTCCGCTGTCTTTAATCCAAAACCCACTGCAATAGGCAAGTCAGTGTGCCGCTTAAGGCGAGCTACCGCATCTTCTATCGCAGTTTGAGCCGCTGACTGCGTGCCGGTGATTCCTGCAATAGAGACGTAATAAACGAATCCAGAACTATTCTTTAATACCGTCTCCAGTCGATGATCATCCGAAGTTGGCGTGGTCAATCGAATCCAGTTGAGGCCTGCAGTTAAACAAGGATGACACAGCTCCTCATCTTCTTCAGGTGGCAGATCAACGATGATCAAACCGTCGACGCCGGCTTCAATTGCGGCATCAATAAATCGTTGCACACCATAGTAGTGAATCGGGTTGTAATAGCCCATTAAAACGATTGGTGTGTCGTCATCTTTGGTTCTAAATTTAGCAACGCTATCCAATGTTTTTTGTAACGTCATGCCGTTGCCAAGAGCGCGTAAATTGGCAAGCTGAATGGCAGGGCCATCTGCCATCGGATCTGAGAAAGGCATACCAAGCTCGATAACATCAGCGCCAGCTTCTGGCAGACCGAGCAGAATCTCTGTGGCAGTATCCAAATCTGGATCACCTGCGGTGAGAAATGTTACCAACGCGCCACGACCCTGTTCTTTTAGACTTGCGAAACGCCGGGTTAGCCTATCCTGGTTGCTCATGATGCCTTCTCGTCGTTGGAAGATATGTTGACACCCAGCGCTTCAGCGACGGCAAATACGTCTTTGTCACCGCGACCACACAGATTCATCAAAATGGTTTGATCGTTGTTCATGGTTGGTGCCAGTTTAGCGACATGGGCCAGCGCATGGGACGGTTCGAGGGCAGGAATAATACCCTCGGTGCGACAACACAGCTGGAAAGCGTCCAGGGCTTCGGTATCGGTTACGGAGACATACTTTACCCTACCGGTTTCATGTAGCCAGGAGTGTTCGGGGCCAATGCCAGGATAATCCAGGCCAGCAGAAATAGAATGTTCGTCGATGATTTGACCGTCCCCGTCTTGCAGTAAATAGGTGCGATTGCCGTGAAGTACGCCCGGTTGTCCGCCAGTAAGAGACGCCGCATGTTCGTTGGTATCAATACCGTGACCGGCTGCTTCTACCCCGATAATTTCAACTGACTCATCGTCTAGAAAGGGGTGGAACAAACCAATGGCGTTGGAGCCGCCACCG
>CALKKV010000025.1 GCA_937992195.1 uncultured Gammaproteobacteria bacterium
AGCTTTCGTAGTCTTGTTGAAAGACCTGTTGGATCGCATCCATGCGATGTTCCTCTGCGACATCCTGTCGCTTGGTTTGATTTAACTATTACTCTGAATAGTGTCTTACTGACTTCAGGACATCCATTCCCCGAAATATTATTTTACTCCGGCTTTAGCCGGCTCGTTCAACAGTTGTATACGAGGCACGGTCGCTTTGCCACTTTTTGATATTTCAAAGTGTTCTCCATGTTATTGTTTATTCACTCCTTTCTTTTTATGTTGTTTAGTTTGCTGGTCGGTAACCGACCACGGTCTATTGTAAACCTGAACGCCTGTTTAATTGCCTATTAATTATTTTGCGTTCTCTTTAAGGTATTGATTTTATTAAATATATAATTTTTCTGCAAGTGGAAGCGGCCCATAAAAATTTTCTATTCGACCGTTTTCTGAACGAAAAATCAGATATACTGTTATTTTATACAGTATTATTTGATTATCATGCCTAGCCAATTTATTGATTCTGTTCGTCGTTTTATGCGTTTGCAGGGGTATAGTATTCGCACTGAACATTCTTATGTTTACTGGATACGGGGATATATTCGTTTCAATAATATGGCACATCCCAAAGATATCGGAGCAAATGAAGTGCGGGAATATTTGTCCTGGCTTGCTAATGATCGACATGTAGCGGCGAACACACAAAAAATAGCGTTGAATGCGATTGTTTTTCTCTATCACAAATTTCTTAATCAGGAGCTCGGTCACCTGGGCTTCTCCTTAGCCTCCCAAAAGCGATACTTGCCCGTAGTTCTCGATAAAGCTGAAGTTGCATCTATCCTTTCTAATTTAAGCGGCAGAAACCAGCTAGTCCTGTCTTTGATGTATGGAAGTGGTCTGCGGGTGTCTGAAGCGCTGCGATTGCGTGTTCAAGATGTGAACTTAAAGGGTCTGTCGTTGATGATTCGTGACTCCAAGGGTCGCAAAGATCGGAACGTGCTTCTCGCGAAGAAATTGCTGCCTGCCCTTTATAATCAAATAGAAGACGCAATTGAAGTACAAAGAAAGGACAATCTGAATGACATTGGCTGCTCAATGCCCGTAGCGCTTTCCAGAAAGTATCCTGCAGCCTTTCGCTCCCCAAGCTGGGCATTTCTGTTTCCTTCTTCTTCCTGCACAAAGCATCCTGTCTCGAATATTATTTGTCGCCATCATCTTTATCAGAGCACTGTCAGGAAGTTTCTGAAGTCTGCTATTTGTAGAGCTGGCCTGGATCATAAACGCATCACTTGCCATACATTCAGACATTCTTTTGCTACCCATTTATTACAGTCAGGTACTGATATCCGCACGGTACAGGAGCTACTTGGCCATAATGATGTCAAGACTACGCAAATCTATACTCATGTTTTAGGACAACACTTTGCTGGAACCGAAAGTCCTATTGACCAGATCGCAGATGACTCACCTGTATATTCGAGCTATGCGGTTAGATCAATTAATGAAAATCACGAGACTTGGCCTTCAGGCCATCGACCAGATAGCTGGCGTCTTGCAGGCGATTTGCAATTACGTGGATTACATCGTTCTCATTCTGCACTTTACCGTGCACAATAATCAGGCTCGCGCCAAGTAAAACCTTTCGCTGGCGCTCGATAATTTTTGGCCACACTACGATATTCGCATAGCCGGTTTCGTCTTCCAGCGTCATAAACATCACTCCTGATGCTGTTCCTGGTTTTTGTCTGTTAGTAACCAATCCAGCAACGCTGACACGGCGATGGGTTCGCATATCTTTTAGTTGATCGGCGGTTAGAACACCCTGTTGATTCAATATCTCGCGCAGCTGTAGTAGTGGATGATCGCCAAGGGTCAGACTGGTGCTCGCATAATCTGCCAGTGTGTTATCCCATTTATTTGGTATCGGTAACATTGGCGCGCCTTCGTTAAACTCTGCCACACCAAACACCTCAGTAGGCGCTTCCACTCCAGCTACCTCCCAATAAGCTTGATGGCGATGGCCGCTTATACTGGCAAATGCATTGGCTGCTGCTAGCGCGCCCAGGCTTTTTTGATCGAGCCCGCTTCTTTGTGAGACATCTTGCAGCGATTTAAATTTTGCATGACTTCTTAATAACACCAGCTTTTCTGCTACCTCCTGGTTTAATCCTTTCACCATACAAAGCCCAAGACGTAGCGCGGGCTGCTTGCCTCGGCTTGGCTCAAGATGACAATCATATTTGCTTTGGTTGATATCGACCGGGCGCACTTCGACGCCGTGGCGAACAGCATCATTGACCAATTGTGCTGGACGGTAAAAGCCCATCGGCTGGCTGTTCAGTAAGCCGCAGCAAAATGCCGCTGGTTCATAAAACTTGAGCCAGCATGAGATATAGGCAAGCAAGGCAAAACTTGCTGCATGGGATTCCGGAAAGCCGTAACTGCCAAAACCTTTAATCTGATTAAAAACCTGTTCAGCAAATTCACGCTCATAACCACGAGACAACATACCGTTAATCAGCTTGTCTTCAAAATGCTCAAGACCGCCGCGTTTTTTCCAGGCGGCCATACTACGCCTTAGTTGATCCGCTTCTCCCGGAGTAAAGCCGCCCGCGATCATCGCGATCTTCATCACCTGCTCCTGAAAAATTGGTATCCCCAAAGTGCTTTTTAAAACCGCTTCCAGTTCTTTACTTGGGTAGCTCACTGAAGCGGGATCATTCCGTCGCAACAGATATGGATGCACCATATCGCCCTGTATTGGCCCCGGGCGAACAATAGCGACCTCAATCACTAGATCATAATAGTTACGCGGCTTCAGTCTCGGCAACATGGTCATTTGGGCGCGGGACTCTATTTGAAAAACACCGACCGTATCCGCCTTGTTGATCATGTCGAATACCGCCGGGTCATCACCGCGATTCTGTATTGCCGCCATGGTCAAACACTCACCCCGATAATCATAAATATAATCAAGGGTTTTACGAATCGCGCTCAACATGCCAAGCGCCAGTACGTCGATCTTGAGCAAACCCAGCGCCTCAAGATCATCTTTCTCCCATTGAATCACAGTGCGATCGACCATGGAGGCATTCTCAACCGGTACCAGTCTGGTCAATTCACCGCGCGAAATAACGAAGCCACCTACATGCTGGGACAAATGCCGGGGGAAGCCCAATATCTGGCCAACAAGACCAAGCAACATACGTATCTTCGGATTGCCAGGGTCAAACCCTGAATCAATCAGCCGCTCTTCCAGCACTTCGCGCTTGTCCCACCACTGAATGGACTTGGCGATTCGGGAAACCTGGTCAAGGGACATACCAATCGCTTTACCGACATCACGAATCGCACTGCGCGCTCGGTAGGTAATGATTGTCGCTGCCAGTGCTGCTCGATGACGACCGTAGCGGCGGTAGATATATTGAATCACTTCTTCGCGCCGCTCATGCTCAAAATCCACATCGATATCCGGCGGCTCATTGCGCTCTCGGGAAATAAACCGTTCAAACAACAGATCCACGTTTGCCGGATTTACCTCGGTAATACCAATGCAATAACAGACAGCGGAATTCGCCGCCGACCCCCTTCCCTGACACAAGATGCCTTTGTCACGGGCATATTGCACGATGTCATACACGGTTAAGAAATAAGGTTCGTATCGCAATTCACTAATCAGCGATAACTCATTCTCGATTTGCCGCTGCACTTTCGCAGGCACCCCTTCCGGCCATCGCCATATTGCCCCTTCCTCGGTGAGCTTACGTAACCAGCTGGCATCGGTATGACCTGGCGGCGTTAGATCATCGGGGTATTCATAACGCAGCTTTCCTGGATCAAAATTACATTGCGCGGCGATCTCAACGCTTGCTTGTAATAGTTCAGGGGGATAGAGCCGCTCAAGATGGGAATACGGGCGAAGATACTGTTCGCCATTACTCGGTAAATCATAGCCCAGCTGCTGCAGTGTTTTACCCAAACGAATAGCAAACAAGGTGTCGCGCAGTGCACGCCGCTTTGGGTGATGCATATGTACATTACCGCAGGCGGTGCGCGGTATCGCGCAGACCTCGGACAACCGCTGACTTTGTTGCAACAACACCTGATCACGCCCGGAACGATCTAGCACAACACCAATCCACAGGGTTGAACCAAACAATTGCTTTAGCTCCTTCCCTTGCACATCGGTTGATAAAGTATGCACGATCCAAATACCGATACAGTGCGCCACGCTTTCAGGCGTAAGATCATCAAGCGTTAACCGATAGTCTCCTTTCTCCGCCTGCTGTCTGGCCTGGCTAATGATATGCGACAGATTTCCATAGCCTTGCCGATTGGTTGCGAGCAGCAGCAGTGTAACGCCTCCACCTAAATCAAATTCACTGCCAACGATCAGTTTGATGCTGCGTTCCTTCGCTTCAACCCATGCACGGACAATACCGCTTACGCTACATTCGTCGGTAATCGCCAGGGCCTGATAGCCCAGGGCATCGGCGCGGGCAACTAGCTCAGCCGGATCTGACGCGCCGCGCAGGAAAGAATAGTTGCTGACCGCATGCAGCTCTGCATAATCGACCATCGCAACAAATCATCAGGCAAATAAACCGTGGACATACCACGCCGATTGATCGGTTTGTTTCAGATCACGATATAACCAGCGTTGCTGATACTGCTTTAATTTTGGCATTGCTTGCTCCACGCGATATTCCCGCCGTATATCTGCGCGCATCCACCACCCTGCCTCGATACGTTCGACAGTTTGCGAAGAAGGCAGATTGTGATGGTCAATCGGGCGGGGTTGATCCAGCAACCAAATCGGTCGCGACGGCAATGCTTCTGTCACATAATCTAGCGTTTGCTGATCCTGATTATTTTTTTTGTCTTTATGTCGGGTTTCCTTGCCCATCAGCTGACAGCACTGCCAGGCAAATTCAGGTCTGTGATCTGGTGTCGTTGTTAACGTATAAACCTGCTCTTGACCGAGGCGTGCGCACAACACATCAATGAGCTGGCTAAAATCCTGCTGTTGACGATCACGCCGTTCAAATAAATCTTCACTGGAACGCACATAAGGCAACACCTGATCCACCATCACCGACACCGCGTTGATATCGTCTTCAATGGTCAACCGCTCTAGCTGCTCACCTAATTGCGGCAAAAACCGCTCAGGACGGCGATCGGCCTGAGCGGTTTGAACAATGAGCGTGGTGCGCGATCGCGACGTTTCGTTATTTGAATCATACGCACTGGTTACATGCCATAAATCAAATCGTATTTTTTCTGTTGCCGCGTTATGCATTTGCAAAAACTGATGCACTTCTTCAAGCAACTTCTCCACCGCAATCACAATTAAATGATGTTGCCGGGTTTCTATGGGCAGCTCAATACGCTGCCGGAAAGACAGCGGCGCATCAATATACTCGACCGGTTCGGGTTGTTCCGCACAAATACGATCAAGATAATGCAGCACGCTTTCACTAAACCGTCGCCCCAGGTCTGCTCTTGGTAAACGCCAGCAGTCTCGTAAATTACGCAAACCACAGCGCGACAGTTTCTCCACAAGGGTGCGCGGCAAATCAACGCTATAAAGCGTAATACTGCCCAATACAGAACGCAGGTCGGATGCATCCAGCACAATATCTTCACGACCATTGCGCGCCATCAGTAATGCTGCTGACGGGCAAGGGGCGACACTAATGATCGGAGAAAGCGATTTGCTTTGACAAAACTCGGTGCGAATTTTTTCAAGCAACGCCGGCAATCCTTGATACAAACGCAAACTGGATGACACTTCAAGCAATAGCGAATCGGCGTTATCCGCAGGACTGTTTACGACCGTTCGCACTTTACGTTTTTGAATCGTTGTATCCACTGCCGTTTGCCATAAACCCAGAGTAATTGCCGGGGTAAAGCACAGCAGCTGCTGCCCATAACGCTGCAGCTGGCGATACTCCGCCGCCGGGTCGCGTAACTTCACATCCAGATTACGACATAACGCGTGAGCCGCATTCAATGACATGCCCGCAGTAATGCCGTGATCTTGCGCTACGGCACAAGCGCTATGCACAGTTTGCCGATTTCCTGACTGATCGATAATCACAACCGGTAAATCACCGTCAAACTGACAGACGTCTAGTGACAGCGATGGAAAATGCAGGCCAATCCAGATTTGGCTATTGGCAGATTGATCCGCTTGTGAAACAGGAGTGGGAGTAAACACCTCCTCCTGCCTGGTCAGGCGATTCTCCGCCTGACTTTTCACGACATCAAAAGATAATGCTTTCATCGTTTGCGACAGGTGGCGTTCAACCTAAACACTCGGTTTGAGCACTGTCACGGGAATATCGATCGCCGCCAAATGCGGAATTTGGCAAGACCACTTCACCATGCTGCCGCCAGCCATAACGTGATTTAAGCAACCGAACGGTTACGCCATCTGCACATCTTTCAACCTGCAGTCGCAACCCAACCGGTGTGTCTTCGGTTTTCCCCGATTGAAAAACAACACCAATACTATTGGAAGCATCCGCAGCTAGCTGTAGCCTACGTACCTGCGCAGCATCAGGACGCAGCGGCCAGGCTAACACCATGCCACACTCTTCATGCCGCAACAGCTTTTCCGCCGCCCACCAGATATCTTTTGCCCGGGAATACCGAGCGGATTGCAAACCCTTGTGACGAGTTAACCGACGCCCACGCGTATTCGCTTTTGACTTCTCTGGCACAACATCCACCACAATAAGTTGTGGCAATTGCACGCTATGCTGCATGAGAGCCGGCGCATAAGGCGTATACGGCGGTGCAACCATTGCAACCCGACTTTGATTAGCGGTGAGCTTTGCGATGAAAGGCAATAGAGGCTGCAGCTCACCATTACCCCAACAGGCAACCTGTATTTCTACTATCGATCGCAACGGCCAGCCACCGGTTGGCAGCAATGCGTTCAGCTCAGGGAAGCCTGTATCGACGGCATCTTTTTCTAAACGATCTGCTTTATCTAAACAGCCGCGTCCAAATTGTTTCTGCCCTTCTTTTCCACGCCATAATCCAGGAGTCTCCCGTATCATTTGATCAAGGACAGACTGATTCACCGGGCGTTAAATCCTTTATTGCGAATCACGCCAACGCCGCGCCCTTCAATGGAAAAGTCTTCTTCACGCAGATCCACGTGAATTGGCGCATAGTCATCATTCTGCGGCTCAAGGGTCACACTATACCCACGGCGCCGAAACCGCTTAACCGTGACTTCATCACCCAGACGCGCAACCACAATTTGGCCCGATGAGACTTCTCGGGTGCGATGTACCGCAAGAAAATCGCCATTCAAAATGCCGCCGTCGCGCATACTGTGACCGCGCACCTTCAAGAGATAATTTGCCCGGGGCTGAAAAAAGCCGGGATCTATTTCAAAATAGTCTTCAATATGCTGCTCAGCCAGAATCGGCTCACCCGCGGCGACCCGACCAACCAACGGCAGCCCGCCACGAATACTGCGCTTGCCGTGGGTCAAAACCCGGAGTCCTCGAGACAATCCTGGTGTCATTTCAATCACGCCTTTGCGGCTTAATGCCTTCAGATGGTCTTCGGCTGCGGTTGGAGAACGAAAGTCGAATGCTTCACAGATTTCAAGCCGAGTTGGAGGCAATCCGGTCTTATCAATAACTTTGTTAATAAAATCAAGAATTTGCTGCTGACGCTTGGTCAGCTCAGCACCGGGATTTGCAGTTTTTCTTGCCATTTTTCTGATCGCGTTAAATATACTGTTTATTTATACAGTAAAATAACTGAGAATGACAAGAAACAATTCAGTATTTTTCTTTATGCCATGCCGAATAAGATTTATGTTACATCACAGCTGATCATTGTAGCGCCCAGCGCAACAGGCCTGCTTCAGTTATAGTTACAACATATAGATACAAGGGTTTAAGAAATAAGATAGGAATAAGAAATGTGCGGACGTTATGCAAACCATGTAAAACAAATGCATGGCTGGGCCGAATTGTTATCAGATTGGCCAGAAGAAGCGGAAGTAGGCTACAACATTGCGCCAACCCAAATGGTGCCAGCATTTACCGCCGAGCGCGGTTTTGCAATGCGATGGGGAATGGTGCCGTCCTGGTCAAAAGAGCCAACCAGCCGTTACGCGACATTCAATGCGCGATGTGAATCTGTGGCAGAAAAACCTGCTTTTCGCAACGCCTGGAAACAATCCAACACCTGCCTGATTCCCGCATTGGGATATTACGAATGGAAAGGCGCAAAGGGCGCAAAACAACCCTGGTTTATACGCCCTAAAGAAGATACGCCTTTGGTTATGGCAGGGTTGTGGGAACGCTGGCAGGATCAGGAGCAGACGTTATTGTCATGCACTATTCTGACCCAGGCTTCAAAAGGAGAGCTTGAGACGCTACACAGCCGCATGCCGTTAATATTGGACCTCGAGCAGGCGGAACAATGGTTGCATGATGGCACTGCGGTTTTTGATCGTTTAATCGCTGAACAACATATTGATGCCGTGGATTTCTATGCGGTCAGCACTGCCGTCAATAAATCCAGCACCGAGGGAGAGGAGCTGATTGCCGCTTTATAGCAGCAACAGAATACAAAACAACGATCTAAACAGAATCTATCCGGATGACCGTCATCGTATTGTCTTGCAGACCATAAAAGGTATCCTGAGGATGTTCCAGCATACCCGCTTCGCAGGTGTTCATATTAAGGTAACAGCCTCTGATCACTCGGCTGACAACACTGTGGGTTACCGCGATATTGATATGTTTAGAATCAAGCTCTGATAACCAGCTTAATACCTTCTTTTCAACGTCAGCATAAGATTCGCCTCCCGGCACCGTGTAATTCCATTTGTCATCCTCTCGATGCTTGAGAGCACCTGGGAACTGTTGCTCTATGCCATCATTAGTCAATCCTGACCAGCGACCGTAATCAAATTCAATTAACCGTGGCTCCTCAATCACAGCATCTGCAGGCAGCTGCAGGATATCTATCAGATATTGAGCCGTGGTCATGGTCCTACCCAAAGGACTATGGAACAGACGCACTTTTCCTTGCGAAATTTTTTCTGAACCCACCAAAGAACGCAGGCTGGCGGCATAACCTTCTGCCTGACTGTGCCCAAGCGCGGTCAACGGAGAATCATCAAGACCTTGTTTACGCCTCTGAAAATTCCATTCTGTTTCAGCATGGCGTACCAAATAGATCATTTTTCCTCTGCGTCCTTGTCAAAGATCTCCTCAAAGCCAAGACCAGTAAGATTCTTTATCACCTTCACCACATAAAACATGATGCCAAGCATCATGATCATCGAAGGAATCGCAATCATGGGATAGCTGAGAAAAGTCATTTTTCCAAGCTCTTCATTAAAGGCTACCGTGCCGGTATCACTGGTGACAATAACTTTTGCCAACACATAATTCATGATTGCAGAAAATACGAATGTGCCGGCCAAGCAATGGTTGGCGAACCGCAACTTTTGGTCAAACTGTGACAACCTGTTTTGTTTCTCTAACGCGCGCTCTACTCGCTCTGTCGCCATAATGAGCGGATTAAAGAGCAGTTTCTTCACGATTGGAGACCGAGTAAAGCCGGTGACAATCACGCCAATACCAAGCAAACTTGGCACCGCAGCTTCCTTAATTGCTAGCCATTTAACATCCAGTTTTAAAAGCCCAATACCGCCTGTTAGCAACACGCTCACCAAGCCGAGCAACGCAATGTAATTCATTTTACGATTGCGAAGTAAATCGTAACCGCCGTACAACACTGGAAATGCCAGGGCCAATATCAATGCATTTACCGTACCCAGCTTTTCCGGTGAGCTAAGCTTCATCAGGATCAATGATGGAATCACCACGTTCACCAATATTTCAATTAGGGGTGACGGCTTTTTCTCTGACGGTTGCATCTAGATATCAAAAAATGGAGAGGGAGTCACAACAGACATAATTGTCGTTGTCGGGGTTAAATTTGAAGGTGAAGAATCTGCTCATTCTCGGTAGCAGAATTCCCCGCCATGCCAGATTAAACACGGTTTAACGCCGAGTCTCAAGGGCAAAACAACAACAAAAGCACTTATAATAGCTGTCTGTATTATTCAATTTTCAGAACGAAAAATTCGTTTCCTTATTTTACCCACCTCTCCCTTTGAGCATGTCCAAAACAATTGATTATTATCACTTTCTTATCTCTCCCTGGAGCTATGTTGCGATCGACCGCTTTAATAAGCTCGTGACCAAGCATGGTGCTACGGTGAACTATAAGCCTATCGCAGTAATGCCTACATTTGAAAAAACCGGCGGCGTACCGCCTGGGCAGCGTCATCCATCCCGACAACGATTTCGCATGGATGAATTGAAACGCTGGTCTTCCTGGCTGGATATACCGATGAACCATACTCCGGCATTCTTTCCGGTTGATTGTAGCCTTGCCTCAAAAATGGTGCTTGCAGCGGGCAATGACAATCAAAATGCCGGCGGACTTAGCGATGCAATGTTAACTGCGGTTTGGCGCGATGAAAAAGATGTCTCCGATGAAGCGACAATTATTGATGTCGCCAATGCCTGCGGCCTGGATGGTCAGGCATTAATTACAACTGCAAAATCTGACTCGCTAACTGAGCAATTCGAATCTGTTACTAATGAGGCCCATGAGGGCGATGTATTTGGCTCGCCGACTTATGTCTACAATGGTGAAATCTTTTGGGGCCAGGACCGTCTGGATTTTCTGGATCGCGCATTAGCCGCATAAATTGCCTATGCTGATTTGGTAACAGCGCAAGTTGTTTATCAAAAAATAAGCGGTAAATTCTTGTTTGAATTTACCGCTTTTTTCTTTCCTCTACGTTCAGGTGACCAGCGAGTCTATGGTATTAATACCGTACTCCCCGTGGTATTTCGTCCTTCCAGAGCTTGATGTGCTTTCGCGGCTTCCTCAAGCGGCAATGTTTGATTTACCGCAATATTCAATCGACCACTGCCAATAAAATCGAATAGTGTGGTCGATGCATTTTCAAGCCATTCTCTATCATCTAAAAAATGGAATAAGGTTGGACGTGTCAGATAAAAAGATCCCATAGCAAGATCCGAAATCTTAAAATCCTCGACCGCACCAGAAGACTGCCCAAAAGAGACAATCGTTCCATGACGTTTAAGACAATGCATAGAATCTGGCCATGTGCCAGCGCCAACGCTGTCGTAAACAACGTCAACCATCGAACCCTCAGTTAACGCTTTGACGCCAGCCACAAAGTCATCGGTCTTATAATTAATGACGTCTTCATAACCATTCTCCAGAGCGAGTTCGCATTTCTCATCGCTTCCCGCAGTGCCAATTACTGTAGCTCCTCTGGCCGCTAACCATTGGCCTGCGATCAAGCCAACGCCCCCAGCCGCCGCATGAAACAGTACTTTATGCCCGGCTTCGATATTGAAACTATTGTGTATCAAATAATAGGCAGTTAACCCTTTCAACATACACGCCGCTGCGACTTCATCGCTGACACCATCAGGAATATGTACAAGGTTGGATACGGCAACATTCCGATGTGAACTGTATGCGCCATTCTTCACAACATAAGCTACCCGATCTCCTTCGCGCAAACCAGAAACGCCAGAGCCGACTGCTTCTACAACGCCGGCAGCTTCACAACCCAACACCAGATTGTTATCAACCGGCCAGGGGTATCCGCCAGTGCGAATATAGATATCGATAAAGTTCACACCAACCGCAGTTTGTCGAACGCTCACTTCATCCGGTGCGGGGCCATCCAGTTCAAATTCTTTTCGAACCAGGTTCTCAGTGCCACCGGGTTCGGTGGCGTAAATTGCGTATGCCATTTGGACTCACATTTAGTAGTTATAGTAAAAGAATATGCAATGTTTCCCCTTCCAGCAACCTTGAATCGTCAATCAGAATATGTATCTGTCCTACTGATTTCTTTAAAAATCAACAACACCAAGGGTTTGCGAAAATCTGACTTTATTGCATCAAAAGATTTGGTCTACCGGAAGCAACGGCGGTAATTGTGGCGCTGACAAAAAGCTCACCATCGATATCATGTTTTACATGATTGGCATCCTGACTTATACGGGTTTCGATAGAGCTCGCGCCGGCGGATTCAGCCAGAGCCACCGCTTCTCCCGTAGCAAGCTCACGCGCCTTCTCAAGCGCTAGCTCCAGGCTTTCAAAGCGGATCGGCTTGTCTTTATGAAACAGATAATAAATTCCAAACTCGGGTTGGGTCACGGTGATGTGCGACATCTGAACGACCGCACCCATCACAGCGCCTATTGCATTGGCGGTATCCGCATTTTCCGGCAGGCTCAAGTCCACTTTTAATAATCGCGCGACCTCGGGAAAATAATCTGCAGCAGGGCCGCCCACCGCAACGATAGGATAACCCTCGGCAAATTTTATTTGAAACAAGGGACTCGCTTCATCTGCTTCTCTCTCCTTCAAGACAATATCGGCAAGTAGTTTAGTGAGCTGGTAAGAACGGGAATCAACCAGCTTTCCATGTTGATTCAAACCCGCCTCAATCAACTTTTGACTTATTCCTCGCGTCACCATCTGGAAAACTTGTTTACAGGGTGAAATCGCATCCCCTATTTCCCAATCACCGCAGCCATAAAGATGACGCATCTGTCGCGCGAATAATTTCGCACCCAACTCCGCAGCGTGTTCATTCCAGTGGGTGCTCATACCCAGCACATGGGTAGCATCCGATGGCGTAAAGCCGCTATAGATCACCAACCCTAATCGCTCCATACGCGCCAGTGCGCGCATCAATTGGCGGTTGTTATCCGCCAGCGATTCCAGCTCAATGGGGCCGCTTTCAAGACGCTCCCATGCCGCCATCTCGATATCATTAAGCTGTCTTAGCAGCACATCATTTTGTTGATGCCGTATCGCAAACTTGTTATTCCGAGGACTGGGGCTGGACTCCAGCTGACGTTCCAGCTTTGCAACCACTTCAGGATACTGATGCGCGAGTAAACTCATTGGCACCACTCTGCGCTGGGAAATAGACAGCTCTCCTTTAAAGCGAACCTCACTGTCACCACCGAGACCAATGGAAAAAACCCGTATTGCCTCGACCATGGGTTGCCAGTCACCGATACGCGCTCCGTCCTCACAAAGCTCAGGCTGGCCGTTGCTGACTATAGCGATGTCTGTAGTGGTGCCACCGATATCGACAACAATTGCATCTTTTTTACCGCTCAATGCACAGGCGCCAATCACACTCGCAGCAGGACCGGATAGCACCGTTGCAACCGGTTGCAATAACGCTGTGCTCGCATTCACCAATGACCCATCTCCTTTTACAATCATTAGCGGCGCGGCAATATTTTTTTCTTTTAAAATATTTTCAACCGAATTAATCAACGACTGAATATATAAAATCATGCGCGCATTCAATGCTGCAGTTAACGCCCGTCGCGGCGCGCCAAGGGAAGACGCCAGCTCGTGACCACAAGCTACTGGCTTTCCGGTCAGCTCTAAGACCAGATCACGCAAGATTAACTCATGAGAGGTGTTACGCGTTCCAAACATTGCCGAGACTGCGAATGCGGATACACGATCTTTTTGACTGAGTATCGCCGCTTTTGCCTTTCCAATGTCCAAGGGCTCTTGCTCGTTGCCAGTGGCATTATGTCCGCCAGCAAGTAGCGTGATGGAATCACGATCAAGAATATCGTATAGACCACTCTTTTCGATTTGACCCGCATCATATCCGGGTAGTAAAACTGAAACCGGGGCGCCACGTCCTTCCACTACTGAGTTGGTAGATAGCGTAGTAGACAGCGCTACCAAATTGACTTCTGCCAACAACTCTGAAGGGAGACTCGAAATGGCATTTCCGATACCCACCGTTAAATCAAACGGCGTGGTCAGGCTTTTGTTTTTGGCAACAACCTTTTGTCTGCCATCTACGATGACAGCATCGGTGTAGGTACCGCCAGTATCAATGCCGAGTTGGTAGGCCATGGGGTGCAGGTGAAATTCGCAAAACCGCGATTCTAAACTAACCTACCCGAATAAAACCGAGCCTCAGACAAATAAATTTTGGCTGAATTTCATGGTTTAAAGCGATTGCCTAGCGACTGATAGAACTTTCTCATATGGAAGGCTGCGTGCTCGCTTTCATACCCAAAAGAAGCACCCTCTGGGCAGGCGCGCCGGGCCTGACAACCCTGAGAATGGCAGAGCGCCTCAGGCTGCTGATCCAAAAAATGAAAGCAGCTTTCAACGTCATATCCATCGGAGGTAAATGCCTTAACCGGACAACCTGCTAAACACGGCTGATCTTCGCAAGTTACGCAAGGGCTTGCGCTCACCCTATTGGACGTATCCAAACCGTTAAGGCGATGTCTAAATGCGATCGCAAAACGATAGGCATGCCACAAGCCATATTCAGGGTGGATCAACATTCCCAAACGCGATGATTCCAGCTGCTCGGCTTTTTTTGCCCAGCGCAGAAAAGGTTGAAACGGAGGACCACCAAATGGAAATAACGCTATGCCCTGCCACTGCTCGGCAAGTTGATTACCAATTCGTGTGCTCCAGCGATCGAGCGGATCTGCTAAACCATCTGCATACTCTTTTGAGGACGAAAACTCAGACCACAAAGAGGATCCTGCGTTGCCAAATAACACAAGAGAAGCAGTCGCTTCTCCATTCGATAAATCCGGAACAGAATCCTGGGTTTCAACATGAAAACCTCCGCGTATAACTAAACCATATTTCTGCGCGCTTTGATTCAGCGTTTCGATATCAAGCTTATTTGGCATAATTTCAATCTCATTATTCAATTGTGCTTGGGCAAAAAAGCGCTTAAATATTCTGATATTTAAGATGGTCCGATAACGCTTGCTGCTGCAACCAGGTGATAAATGCCTGAGTTGCAGCAGTTGGCGGATGATCGCTTGGGTAGACGATGTAATAACTGAAATTTGAGGGTTGAGAGATTTCGAAAGGTTTTATGAGCTGCCCTCTCGCGATATCTTTTTTTACCAGCTGACTGCGGGCTAAAGCAACACCATCGCCTTCAATAGCAGACTGTACTGCCATCGCAGAATCGGTGTACACCGGGCCTTTATCCGGATCAACTTTATCCGCACCGGCAACCACCAGCCATTGCCGCCAGTCTCCATGACCGTCGTCGTGGAGCAGGACATGATGCTCAAGATCTTCTGGCATTCGCAAAGGATGTGCGCTCTCCATAATACTTGGACTACAAACTGGGAAAATATCTTCATCCATCAAATGGATACTCACAAGTCCCGGATATGTTCCAGAACCATAGCGAATGGCCAGGTCAATATCCTCATCCTGGAAATTCGTCATTCCTCTCGATGGCGCAAGTCTAAAATCAATATCCGGATGCGCTTTAAGAAACAAACCCAGTCTCGGTACCAACCAGCGAGATGCAAATGACGGTAGTAGAGAGACGGTTAATGTATCGGGATTACTCGCATCCACCATTTGCGCCAGGCCTTGATCTAGCACATTAAACATCTGATCCACGTATGGAAGAAATCGCTCCCCGGATTCCGACAATGCCAGACTGCGATTTCCACGGACAAACAAAGAGACGTTCAAGAACTCTTCCAGCGACTTTATTTGGTGGCTCACCGCGGCTTGCGTGACATGCAATTCTTCAGCCGCAATGGTGAAGGACAGGCAATGTGCTGCAGCACGAAAGCTGCGTAAGGCACCTAATGGAGGTGTTCTTGAGGACATTCAGATTACTAAAACTAATGCGTTAGATGAAAAACCATCGTTTGTTCAATTGACAATATCCCAGTAAATTAAACACATCAACAGGATATCCAGGAACTATACACCACAACCAACAGCCGGAGGCTATTATGTCAAATTATCTGAACACGGTTAAAGAATCACGATTCGCTGCATCTGCACGCACGCTAATCGAGACAATGCACGCGACCAACAATGCGAAACCAACCTCGATAAAAGAGATACTGGACCTGTGGGTAACTCGCTTCAAACAACGACGTGCGCTGGGAAATTTACCGGACCATCTACTTAAGGATATCGGGATCAGCCGTCAGGCTGCATTCGAAGAAGCCTGCAAACCGTTCTGGCAGACTTAAGTCAGGGGAGAGCGGTTAGAGGAACACCTGCTTCGCCTTCCTCGACGGGGCAGGTGCTTCCCTTGCAGTCAGCGCAGTTGATCAAACACTGCGCTGATCTTTTAAACAAAGGGTCCCTAAGCCTTAGGTAAGGTCACTCCGGTCTGACCCTGATATTTACCACCGCGATCACGGTAGGAAGTTTCACAAACCTCGTCGGACTCGAAAAACAACACCTGGGCGACACCTTCATTGGCGTAAATCTTTGCCGGTAAAGTGGTGGTATTGGAAAATTCAAGGGTCACATAACCCTCCCATTCGGGCTCAAATGGTGTGACATTGACGATAATTCCGCATCGCGCATAGGTGCTTTTACCTAGACATATCGTTAGAACGCTGCGCGGAATCCGAAAATATTCCACGGTTCGCGCGAGCGCGAAAGAATTCGGCGGAATGATACAAACATCACCGGTAACGTCGACAAAGCTTTTATCGTCGAAATCTTTTGGGTCAACGATCGCCGAATTGATATTGGTAAAAATCTTGAACTCATTAGAGCAGCGTATATCGTAGCCATAGCTCGACGTACCATAGGAAATAACTTTCTGACCCTCCTGCTCTCGAACCTGGCCTGGTTCAAATGGCTCAATCATGCCCTCAGATTCGGCCATACGCCGAATCCAGCGATCGGATTTAATTGCCATTAGTTCTGCTGGATAACAATATTTGGAAACTTGGCGCTGTAATCTTTCTTGCGCATCGCTAGTTTCGCCGCCGCTTTGCGGGCAATGGTGCGGTATTTCTGCGCGAGAACGCCATCGGGGTCAGAAACCACTGTAGGCTTACCACCATCCGCGCCAATACGAATACTCAGGTCAAGGGGCATCTCGCCCAAAAAGTCAGTACCATAATCACTGGCCATTGTCTTACCACCGCCACTGCCGAAGATATGCTCTTCGTTACCGCATTTGCTACAGATGTGTGTACTCATATTTTCAACCACGCCAAGAACCGGAATTTCGACTTTGTCGAACATTTTGTAAGCTTTGCGCGCATCAAGCAGGGCGATATCCTGAGGGGTAGTGACAATCACCGATCCTGACACAGGTACTTTTTGCGCTAGCGTCAGCTGCACGTCTCCAGTGCCAGGAGGCATGTCAATAATGAGATAGTCGAGATTATCCCACTGCGTATCTTTCAATAACTGCTCTAGCGCCTGAGTAACCATCGGTCCACGCCAAATCATTGGTGATTCTTCATCCACCAGAAAACCAATCGACATCGCCTGAACGTTGTAGCCACTCATCGGCTCAAGTGTTTTACCGTCTTTGGATTCAGGCTTTCCCGAAATGCCCAACATGCGGGGCTGGCTTGGCCCGTAAATGTCTGCATCAAGCACGCCTACTTTTGCGCCTTCCGCTGAAAGTGCCAAAGCCAAGTTCACCGACATGGTTGATTTACCGACACCACCTTTACCGGAAGCAACTGCAATAATATTTTTCACACCTCGCAGCGGCTTTACACCTTCCTGAACTTCGTGGGCCACAATGTTGGAGGTAATATGGATTTCTGCATCAGGAAGAACCTGCCGGATCATCTCCGTGAGCTCGGGTACAAACCCTTTTGCCGGATAGCCGAGGGATACAGTAATGTTCACCGTATTGCCATCCATTGCGATATTCTCGATATTGTTTCCAGTTACAAGATCAACTCCAGTATGCGGGTCAACAACTTGTTTCAGCTGGCCCTCAATATCGTCTCGGGTCATTGTCATCAGATTCGTACCTTTCTTTCTATTTTTCTACCCTGACTTGGGCAACTCGGAATTTTCAGAGCGTTTCATTCAAACCGCTCGCTGTTTTAGCTTTAGGTTGTGCTTTGCGATATTTTAACGCTTCATCTGCCAGTATAATAGCGGTTTAAGGAAGTCAAAATCATCAACGCTGCCTTATCCAACCTCTTCAACCAAGCACACTCAGCGAACCGAACAAGTATGTCAGCCGCCAAGCGAACCCTGCTGGTTACCAGCGCCCTTCCTTATGCCAATGGTCCAATCCATCTCGGGCATTTAGTTGAATATATTCAGACTGATATTTGGGTCCGTTTTCAAAAAATGCGAGGGCATGAATGCCATTATGTTTGTGCTGACGACGCGCATGGCTCTGCAATCATGCTGCGTGCTGAAGCTGAAGGAATCGAACCGCAAACTCTTATCGACCGTGTCTATGAAGAACACACCCGCGATTTTGCGCAATTTCATGTGGCGTTCGATAATTTCTATACAACCCATTCAGATGAGAACCGGCATTTTTCCGAGCTGATATTTCAGCGCTTGGATGCCGCTGGACATATCGCTCGTCGCACCATAAAGCAGTTATATGATCCTGAACGCGGCATGTTTCTTCCTGACCGATATGTCAAAGGAACCTGCCCGGTCTGTGGTGAGGAAGACCAATATGGCGATAATTGCGAGAAATGTGGAAGCACATATGCATCAACTGAACTAATTAATCCGGTTTCTACGGTTTCTGGCGCAACGCCGGTTGAAAAGGATTCAGACCAGCTATTTTTTAAACTCAATGATTTCAGAGACTTTTTGGCAAACTGGATTGACTCAGAACAGCATGTTCAACCTGTTATCGCGAATAAGCTAAAAGAGCTCTTTGAAGATGAACTATTCCAGTGGGATATTTCTCGTAATGCGCCTTATTTTGGCTTTGAGATTCCGGGTGAAAAGGACAAATTCTTCTACGTATGGCTGGACGCGCCAATTGGATATATGGCGAGTTTTAAAAACCTTTGCGATCGAGAAAATTTGAGCTTTGACCAGTTTTTCGCACAAGATAGCGAAGCAGAGCTGCACCACTTCATTGGCAAAGACATCGCCCGATTTCATACCCTCTTTTGGCCCGCCAAACTCCATGGCGCTGGCTTTCGAACCCCAACCGCGGTTCACTGCCATGGATTTCTTATGGTCAACGGCCAAAAGATGTCGAAGTCCAGAGGGACTTTTATCATGGCGGAAACCTATGCCAAGCATTTAAATCCCGAGTATTTACGCTATTACTTTGCCGCAAAGCTAGATGATGGTATCGATGATATTGACTTAAACCTGGAAGATTTTCAGGCCAGAGTAAACAGCGACTTGGTTGGCAAGCTTGTCAATATCGCCAGCAGATGCGCGGGCTTTATCAGCAAACAATTTGACGGAAAACTTTCAGATACATTGCCCGAACCAAAGATGCTCGATGATTTCGTTCAGGCAATGGAGAGTATCGCAGGTCATTATGAATCAAGACGTTTCAGTAAAGCCATGCGTGAAATCATGACCCTCGCCGACCAAGCCAATCAATATATTGATAGCGCTGAACCCTGGGTTTTAATTAAAAACGCGGACCGAAAGCATGAGGTTCAAGGGATTTGTTCTCTGGGGATTAATATGTTCAGAGTGCTGATGACGATGCTTAAGCCGGTTTTGCCAGCCACTGCGAGTAAATCGGAAATATTTCTCAATATTGATCCATTAACGTGGGAAGCAGCGAGGGCACCTTTGCTGGACCACAAGATCAATAAATTCAAACCGCTACTCACCAGAATAGAAGACACCCAAACCGAGAACATGATTGAAGATTCCAAGCAGGCCGTCGCCGACCTGACTCCCGCAAAGTCGCTAAGCGGTCCGCTGGCCGACGACCCTATTGCAGAAATTGCTACCTTTGAAGATTTCGCTAAGCTGGATTTTCGAGTCGTGAGAATCGTCAAAGCCGAACATGTGGAGGGAGCCGACAAGCTGCTGCAGCTTACCCTTGATCTCGGAGGAGAAACGCGCAGTGTTTTCGCCGGGATTAAATCTGCCTACACTCCTGACCAACTTGAGGGTCGACTAACCGTGATGGTGGCCAACCTGGCACCGAGAAAAATGCGCTTCGGCGTTTCCGAAGGCATGGTGTTTGCAGCAGGCCCCGGAGGCAAAGAGATTTTTATATTAAATCCTGATGACGGTGCACAGCCTGGGATGCGGGTAAAGTAGCAAGACTGATTGACTGCTAAATCCCGGTCAAAAAAAAGCAGCCAGTAGGCTGCTTTTTTTGTTTCTTCTGATAAGAAAAATTAACGCTTGGAGAACTGAGGACGCTTACGACCTTTCTTCAAACCAACTTTCTTTCTCTCTACTTCACGCGCATCCCGTGAAACAAATCCCGCCTGACGGAGTGAAGAACGCAGCTCTTCGTCATAGTTCATCAGTGCACGTGTAATACCATGCCGAATCGCGCCGGCTTGTCCGCTGTTACCGCCACCATCAACGCTGACGTTGACGTCCATCTTATCCAGCATTTCGACCAACTCAAGCGGCTGACGAACGATCATGCGGGCAGTTTCACGACCGAAGTAATCGTCGATAGACTTTTTGTTAATCGTGATTTGACCGCTTCCGCGCTGAAGGTAAACACGGGCGGTAGAGGACTTACGCCGTCCGGTGCCCTGATAAGTTGTCTGAGCTTGTGCCATAGACCTGTTAGTTCGTTTCTAAGTTATTTGGTATCGCAGTGTACGACTAAATTTCCAGCGCTTTAGGCTGCTGGGCTGTGTGCGCATGCTCTTCACCAGCATAAACTTTCAGCTTTGAAAACATCGCACGTCCTAATTTGTTCTTCGGCAACATACCTTTAACCGCATTCTCGATAACGCGGGTTGGGTGTCGCTCGATCATGTCGCGAAAAGTTGTGCTTTTAATGCCGCCAGGATGCTGGGTGTGGCGGTAGTAAATTTTCGCTTCTGCCTTGTTACCGGTTACCGCGACTTTCTCAGCGTTAATCACAACAATGTAATCGCCAGTATCAACATGTGGCGTATATTCTGGCTTATGCTTGCCACGCAGACGATGTGCAATTTCAGCAGCCAAACGGCCTAGCACTTTGTCATTGGCATCGACAACGAACCAGTCGCGCTCTACATCTTGTGGTCTGACGGAAATAGTCTTCATTGAATCGGTGAAGCAGGGTAAATTCTGGACGGCGGATAATACTTGAGCACAGACCCTGTGACAAGGCGGAAACGGTGTTTTTACAGGGAATTTTCCTTGATTTTCAGCTACCACGCTGGGTTTACTCCGAAACCGCACATTTAGGGCAGTTTGGCGGTTAAATTAACCCTGGTATTCAGGCCCAAAGCCGCCCTGCGGTAGCACTCCTTTTGGTCATCCAAAATCATGCGGACAAAAAAAACGCGGCGTTCGTTCGAAGGCCGCGTCCAATAAACCACCATAAGGAGGAAAGGAGGAGTTGTACCGACTTAACGGTACGGGAATGAATATAGCAAAGCGCCCTGAATCCTCCCTGAAGGAAATCTGAAGATTCGTTCAGGTTGACGGGATATTTCCTTAAAATGTCACTTTTCTGCGACTATAATCTCGCTATGGAAACAAAAAGACACTTTTCAGCTGCTGATCAAGCCATTATTGGCTTGAGTGATATTCTCAGTACTTTATTTACTCCAGCTAGAGCCGCTCGGCCTTTTCCGGGAAAATCTTCTGATACTCAACTGACTGAAACCGAACGCAAAGCTTCCGCGGGATATATGCGGGTCAATCATGTCGGAGAGATTTGTGCGCAAGCGCTCTACCAAAGCCAGGCGCTGACCGCGAAAAACCCAGAAACAAGAAAAAAGATGCAGCAAGCAGCGGCTGAAGAAACCGATCACCTGGCGTGGTGCGAACAGCGACTTGAAGAGCTTAATGACCGTAAAAGTGTACTCAATCCAATCTGGTACGGCGGCTCATTTGTTATAGGCAGCCTGGCGGGCCTTGCCGGCGACAAATGGAATCTTGGTTTTGTCGCGGAAACTGAACGACAAGTCGTTAACCATCTGGAAGATCATCTTGCTGCACTGCCTGAAGCAGACCAACGCAGCCGCGAAGTGGTATTGCAGATGCGCGATGACGAGGCTGAACATGCTGAAATGGCGGTAGCTGCTGGCGCTGCGCCACTACCGACGCCGCTGCAAGGCGCAATGCGTCTAGTCTCTCGGGTAATGACCCGCACGGCCTATTGGCTTTAACGCTTCTGCTTTGGTCAAAGATTCCGCGATCTGACTCACTTTACTTCCATTTTGGCTTAAACGGCTTCGGTCGCGGAAAACGAGAGGAGATATCGAATCGGGTTAGATCCATATGGCTGCGGGTAAATTCATTCTGCGCATCCCGTTGTGGCTGAAAATCCCAGCCCTGATAACGACCGATTCGCAAAGCGCTATGTACAGCCACTCGTCTCTTCTGATCATGAATTACTTTTTCCTTCACTTCATCACTATTCCAGTGAGCATTGGCTTTTTCTCTGAATAGCGAGAGCGCCTCCTCATAGTCTGGGTCTGCAACTAAATTAATCTGCTCCTGCGGGTCTTTTTCCAAGTCAAATAGTTGCTCGGGGTCACTATGGCATTGAATATATTTCAATCCTCCCTGTCGGATCATCAGCATTGGCGCCCCGGTGCCTTCGGCCAAATATTCACTCACGGCTTCGTTGCAATCATCACTTATTTGGTTATCACACAGAGGTACTAAACTTCGACCATCTAACGGGTCGATCTGATCAGGTTTTTCCATACCCGTGTTTTCATTGGCGATGTCCATTAACGTTGGCAAAACATCCACCTGTGCAACCGGGTTATTAACCACCAGTGGATTGAAGCGATTTGGCCTGTGTACGATCATCGGAATGCGGCAGGACCATTCTCGAAAAGACATTTTATACCAAAGACCATATTCACCCAGCATGTCACCGTGATCGCTGGTAAAAATTATCGTGGTCTGCTCATCCATCCCACATTCATTTAGCGTGTCGCGAATTTTCCCTAGCCACTCATCCACATAGCTGACATTGGCGTAATAGGCTCTTCGGGCATTGATTATTTCTTCATCACTCAGGTCAACTGCATCCAAGGCGATGACTTTTTCCAGTCGCTTATTGTGGGGGTCTTGATTCTCAGGAGACGGGCGCGACACGCTGGGTAGCTGAATATCCACATCTTCATACAGATCCCAATACTTCTGCCGAGCAGCGTAGGGATCATGGGGGTGGATAAAACTCGCGACTAAACAAAGCGGTCTGTCGTCTTCACCGCGCGCATGGTCATAAATCACTTTGCAGGATTCATACCCTACCTCGTCGTCATAACTTAGCTGGTTAGTGATGGAAGCGACCCCAGCTTGCTTGACGCTCGACATATTGTGATACCAAAGATCAATACGGTCATCTGGATTAGTCCAATCGGGCACCCAGCCAAAATCAGCTGGATATACATCGGTGGTAACGCGGGACTCAAATCCGTGCAGTTGATCCGGTCCGACAAAATGCATTTTCCCGGACAAACAGGTGCGGTAACCCATCAGGCGCAAATAATGCGCAAAGGTCGGCATGGTTGCTGGCATATATGCAGCGTTGTCATACCCCCCGCATCGAGAGATATTCTGACCTGTCATAAATGCATAACGCGCAGGGGTGCATAATGGACTGCTGCTATAGGCTGAATTAAATCGCACTCCTTCACTAGCAAGCCGGTCGATATGCGGTGTTTTTACTTCGCTATTGCCGTAGCACCCCAGTGCAAGTGCGGTTAGCTGATCAGCCATCACAATCACTATATTGCGATCCTTATTTAGAGCGGACGTCATTTGCTTCTCCCCGGAAATTACATGCTCGAATTGATTTCGCCGAATAATACTCCTATACAAGCCCGGAAAAGCAACTCAGTATGACTACAGCGTTTGCTTAAGTCTGTTTTTCCGCTTTTGTAGCCCACATTGCCGCAAATAGAATACTCAGCGCCGCACCAATTCCTACAGTGAGACCAATCGCTTTCAGCGGGGGCGTTTGCGACAACACCAGGATTCCAAATACCAGAACAGTGGTACATCCACAAACCCATAGCGATTTAAAAGTTGTATTCCACTCTTCTGAGTTTCCAGGCAATCGATTAAAAAACAGCGCATAGTCGAGCCCAAGGCCAATCACCAACATCAGTGAAATCAAGTGAAAAATACTAAGTGGCGAATTAAATGCAACCAGCAATCCCGCAGTCACAACCGCCGCTGCAAAAGTAGGAATCATGATTTTGAACGGTCGCGTCAATGATTTAAACGACCACGACATGACCATGTAGATTCCAACAATACACAAGATCATGGTCAGTGCGACACGATCAACACTGCGCGCAACAAGTTCGGTTGCAGAGGTCTTTAAGTGCATAAACATTACGCCTTCTTGCTTCTCGGCAAATGATCTAAGCCTGGTTTCGTCGGTAACGCCATGCAATAACACCACTCCAGCAGCTTCATCCTCAAAATCAAAAACCAGCGTCTGCAGTCGTTTTCCCAGATCACCCTTGATCAAATTATCGATACTAATTGGCTCACTTTTGGCAACCGTTTCAAGCTGATCAATAAAAGGTTTGAATACCGCAGGCTTAAAGTTACTCCCGCTTAAAGCCGCAGTCAGATCTTGCTGAATTTGTTCCGGATTAGAAAACGCTGCAAGATTTTCTTCCTGACGATCTACGCTGGGTAGAAATTGCGCAGCCATATCAAACCCAGTCATCTGCTTATCTTGGATCATCTGATCGAGGAACGGTTCGATAGCCTCACTCTTTTGAAGGATCGCGTCTTTATCCGATGCAGAAAGTACCAGCATGCGACCACCATACCAATATCCAAGGTCATCTCTCAGCATCTTTCCCTCGGCCCGACGACTATCTTTAATCGGGCTTAGCGAGTCAACGTTCAAGTGCATCACTGGCAAGCTGGTTAACCACAGACCAGCAGCAGCAGTTACGCCGAATATAACAACCAGATATCTTGCCTTGGCAGCATGACCTGCCAGGAAAACCAGCCGTCTGTGAAATCCCGCCAAACCCTGTCGACGCTCAACATTACGCTGCAATAGTAGCGGCAGAACCCAACGTGAAAACAATGCCGCCGTGGTCAAGCCGATAATGGTGAACAGTCCCAGCTGCTGCAATCCCGCAAAGCCAGACAACAAGAAAGCACAGTAAGCAAAAACCGTTGAAATTACACCAAGTCTAAGGGTCGGCCAGATTTTACCGACATAAGTCATATCCCGATCTTTCGCCCGAGTGAGTCCGGTCAAAAGATGTATCGGATAGTCCACAGCAACCCCAGCCAGGGTAATTCCAAAGGCAAGCGTAATTCCGTGAATCTGGTCATGTATAAATAGAATACTCGCGGTCGCAACAATAACTCCAGCTATTAGCGGCGCAAACACCAGCAACAACATAACCACCGATCGATAAACCAGCAACAGAAACAATGTGACACAAATAACGGCAAACCAGGTTAACAACCTGACATCACTTTTTATATCTTCTCCAGACTCTACAGCGAATGCGGCAGGCCCAGTCATTATAATCTCGAGCCCCGGTATTTTGATTTCGTCAAAAGCATTTCTCACTGCACTAATCGCTTCGATCTGGTTATCCAGACTGGTCAATGCAGCGCCAATCTCAGCAAGAATCAGAGTGCGTTTATGATCACTTGAAAACCATAATCCGTGCAGCACCTCAGGACGACTGTGTTTACTTAGCTTCCCCTGCCAGTCCTGTAGCAAGGTAATCACTTCACCCGTGGGATCACGTCTCAGGTGTTTCTTTTCCAAACCTGCTTCGAGCGATGTTAATCCTCGGATGCGATCTTCCAAGGCTTTATTAAAACCTTCTTGGGTAAAGGTATCTGAAAGATTACTTCTGCTCAGCAGATAGCGATTCTCAATAACAAAATCCAGGCCTTCCTGGCCTAACTCCGTCGCCTGATTCACAACTTTACTGAACAAATTGGTTTCGGAAAGTCGCTTCGAAAGTGCTGTATTGGCTTCGGCAAGTTGCTCAGTTGGCAGACCGGTTAATGCGACAAACACAAGCTTTGTCGATGCTCCATTGTCTAGCTGATGGTGCAAAAGACGCTCAGCATGGTTTGAAGGTTCGGGCAGAAACAGCTTTAGATCAGTGGAAACGCTGATCTTGAGGTAAATGATAACAAGGGAAACAGCCAGCAAGCCAATAACAATAGCCGCCCTCGGCAGTGTGTTGCGTTCCAAACTTGGGTTACTTAATCATTTGGTAAAACAAAGAAAGTCGGGCAATGTCTCCGTCGGCATTGGTGGTCTCAATGGTTCTTATTTCCCGCTCCTCCCCTGTTAGCGCTATTTTTTCAAGATGGTCCGATAGTTTAGGCTTTTTTGGAGTCAACGTTACCAGCCACGTAAGCATGTCACCTTCCAGCGCAATATTATAGTTTTCTATCAATACCGCCAGATTCCCCGCGAGCGTCGCACGGAATCCTTCCACTATTGTACTCAGTGCTTCCGAAGAGGACAGCGAATACTGCTGTATGGTCGACTCTCCTCTCTGCGATGTCTTTTCAACCAACAACGTATCACCACTAATTTTGGTTCGCTGCTTATAAGGTGACTCCACGCGCTTCTCTATAAAGTCAGGGGCGATATATTTCAAACTGCCTGTGAGCACGATGTCACCCACCAAGAATGCAGAAGATCGTTCTTCAGTGAATGTCAGGTCTGCCTCCTTTACCTGCGACAACATCTCCATCAATGTTTCAGTAGACCACTCCGCTTTCTCATCCTGAGCAAATACCGGGTTTTGCCACACTGCGGCAATGGTCATCGGAATTGTCGCAATGATAGCGAGCAACAATCTCCGAAAATATTCTTTGTCAGTCATTATTTACATCATTAAAACACATGCTTACTCGCCGCCAGGCGGAGAGCTTGTCATTATGTTATTCAAGTTTGCACGCAGCGGACAAGCAGCTAAGATCGCTTGTTCAGCAGACCGAACGAAACAAAAGCCGCAGTAATTTCTTGCCCTCTCGGGCAGGAGAAAAACACTTGACGCACCAATGGGAAGAGAAGCATCTCTCCCTGTTCGTCACCGTACCGCTTATTCTGAGACTTAGTCCCCCTTGCGGTCGGCGAAGTTCCCCCCTCCGTCCGTATTATAAATTTAGAAATGCTCGAATAACATAGCAGCAGCGCAGATAAGGACCGGCTTTAGCAAAAACCAGGTATTATGAACTTCCGCTATTACCAGTTTAGGCTTGCTCTCGCGCTTAAAATTCGCGAGGATTTACAGATCAGGATTAAGAGCAGATTCGGTTTCGATATTTCCTCAAATTTTCGTCAAGGAGGCATCGCATGCAACGGTAATTCGCCCTATTGGATATCTCCGAGCGTTGCAGGCAATGAATCTTGTTCAGCTACTGTTGTAATAACATGGCTGTACTCAAAATAAACGATAAAATTCGGGTAGTTCCAGCTGCTTATCGGTGGGTCACCCACTGCACCTACTCTCGACGTCGGCTCACCAAACTGCTGTAGCACTCTCGACTGCGGCTGCCCACGTGAAGGCAAATTGCGTTTCTTTTCTTCAGCAACAAAAGCCCTGTTTTGTGCCAACGCCTCAGTGAAGACAACAAGGGTAGATGCTGCGACAAGCGCGAGAACGCCAGTCGCCGCGCTCAAAAACTTGATTCCGCTCATTTTCATAGTAAATATTGGCTCACTGCCTTATCAAACGTATTTTGGCGCATCATATCAATGATTGCGTTCTGCTGCTACGAGATACTGAAGGCAAATATGCTGCCCAAACAGCGATTATCCCCAGTAAAACAAGCAATGCACAGCCTTGATGAGCTACTCCCAAAACTGGGGGTACACCCTTTACCAAGGTCACAATTCCCAAAACTATTTGCAAAATAACCGCAAAAATCGCAAAAAGAGCCATTATTTGCGTCATTTTGGAGGCAGCTCCTCGAATCGCCCCAACACTATAAAATATAACAGCTACACCGACGACAATCGCCAGCCAGCGATGAACAAACTGAATAGTGATCGTGTTTTCGAAGAAATTCCGCCAAATAGGCTCCATTGCTACGAGCATATTCGGCACCAGATCATTTCCCATCAATGGCCAGGTATTAAAAATATGGCCCGCCCGAGTACCCGCCATCAGCCCGCCAGTTGTAATCATCAGAAAGAGAAGAACTACTAGTGCGCCCCCGAAATTCTTCATTTTACGGTTTGATTGCATATTCTTTTCAATCCCACCGCGCGGCCCTGATTGATAGACCAAGTCAAACGCCAGTCGCACCATCACCGCATAGATCAATACAGCAAGCATCAAATGCGCGGTGAGCCGGTATTGACTCACGTGCGGCACATCAACCAAACCACTTTTCACCATATACCAGCCCATTAATCCCTGGCATGCCCCTAAAAACAAAAGCACCCACAGTCTGTTCCTGAATGGGATCGACATCCCTCCCCGGATCAGGAAAAAGCAAAACGGCACAAAAAAAACAAGCCCAATCAACCTCCCTAAAACACGATGAAGATACTCCATCATAAAAATGAATTTGAACTCGGAAAGAGACATTCCCTTGTTCACAATCTGGTATTCGGGATACTGCTGATATTGATCGAAGGCGGCGATCCAGCCTGAATGACTAAGTGGAGGGATAATTCCGAGAATGGGCTTCCAGTCCACCATAGACAGTCCAGAACCGGTTAAACGCACAGATCCTCCGAGGATGACCATTGCAAATACCATTAAGGTGCATATGACGAGCCATGTTAGAACTTGCCTTCTGTGGGGGTAGAGCATGAATAAATGCGAACTAGAAAACTTCGCGAGGATACGCCTTTACTCTATGATTTGCGTCGCTTTCGCAGCAATCTATGCAAAATTATTCAGATTTCCAGCGTTCAAATACCAGAGAACAATTGGTACCGCCGAACCCAAAGCTGTTGCTCATGGCGACCTGCAAATCTATATCCTCGACTTTTTCCTGCACAATGGGGAATCGCTCAAATTCAGGATCGAGATTTTCTACATTTGCAGACGCAGCGATAAAGTTGTTTTCCATCATCAGCAAAGTATAAATCGACTCATTGACACCGGCCGCTCCCAAGGCATGTCCACTCAGTGACTTGGTGGAAGCTACCGCCGGCATTTCTTCACCAAATACCGTTTCAATCGCCTCTAGCTCCCGCAAATCACCAATCGGCGTACTGGTGCCATGAGCGTTGATATATTGAATTGGCTTATCAACATTCGCAATCGCCTGTTTCATGCAACGAGATGCCCCTTCCCCAGAGGGTTGCACCATATCGTAGCCATCTGAAGTCGCACCATATCCCACGAGTTCGGCAATAATATTGGCTCCCCTGGCTTTAGCATGTTCCATGTCTTCTAAAACAACCACTCCTGCTCCACCAGATATGACAAATCCGTCTCGGTCTTTGTCATAGGGTCTCGACGCCCGCTCAGGTTGATCATTGAAATTCGACGACATCGCTCCCATGCCGTCAAATAACACCGACATCGACCAGTGTAGCTCCTCTCCTCCGCCGGCAAATACAACGTCTTGTTTACCCATTTGTATCAACTCGGCGCCATGACCAATACAGTGCGCACTGGTTGAGCAAGCAGAGCTAATCGAATAAGAAATCCCCTTGATTTTGTAGGCAGTGCCAACGCAGGCGGGGACAGTGCTAGCCATGGTCTTTGTCACCATATAGGGCCCAACACGTTTAACCCCTTTTTCGCGTAGCAGATCAGCGGCTTTGACGATGTTTTCTGGAGAACCTCCACCTGTGCCAAGCAGCAATCCAGTTCTTTCACTGCTAATGACGGCTTCATCGAGACCGGCGTGCGTTACGGCTTCACTCATTGCAATATAAGAGTAAGCGGCTGCGTCCCCCATAAATCGATAGAGTTTCCTGTCTATTAGCGAAGGAGCGTCAATATTAATAGCCCCATGTACCCGGCTACGCATACCCATTTCGATATAGTCTTCCGCTGCACAGATTCCGCTTTCTCCATTAACCAAGCTTTCGAGCACTTCTCCCTTATTGTTTCCTAAGCTGGAAACAATTCCATAACCGGTTATCACGACTCGTTTCATAATTCTCTCATTAAGATTGCTAGCACGTTATGAATACGCAAAAGCTTTTAGGTGTTTTTTGCCACGCAGAAAACGTCAGACCTATTTAGGTATCAATATAAAAACCACAAACATCAATTCTCACTTAAAACGAATCGGTGTTTTTGAACAGCCCAACTCTCAAGTCTTTACATGCATAGACTGATCGACCGTCCACCAAGACCTCGCCATCAGCGATCCCCATTATAAGTTTTCGCATAATTACGCGCTTAAAATCTATCCGATATTCAACTTTTTTACTTAGAGGCGTAATTTGGCCAGTAAATTTGATTTCCCCGGCACCAAGCGCACGTCCATGCCCTTCTCCACCACGCCAGCCCAAAGAAAACCCGACAAGCTGCCATAATGCGTCCAATCCCAGACATCCTGGCATCACTGGATCACCTTCGAAATGACAGGCAAAGAACCAGAGGTCTGGCGTTATATCCAGTTCAGCAATAACGCTCCCTTTTCCATGAGCCCCACCATCATCATTAATTTCCACAATCCGGTCAAACATTAGCATGTTCGGCAATGGCAACTGCGCATTGCCCTCCCCAAACATCGTACCGTGGCCACAATCAAGCAGCTCTTGTTTGGAGTATTGGTTTTTTTGGCTATTCAAGGTTTGAGAATTAATACTTGTTGATAACGGAGTTTAACGCAGTCTGCATTTGATTCGTATTAAAACTGTGACGTCTGAGCCTTTGAAACCGCCTTATTTTCATTGCACACGCCTTTTTTCATCAAATCAATGAAATTGTTTGGGCTTAACAAACTATTTCAGCGCCCAATTACTCTCTCAGAAATTGTTTTTTACGTAACAACAAACCGATCACATATCTCTTTTTTATCTAGGCCAAGAATTGGAACTGACGTGAACTTAATTTTTGTTGTTTTCAAGCAAAAATTAAAGTTGAAGGTCAAAAACTTTAAAAATTGCAATTTTTTTAAAAAGTGCCTCAATCAAAATTTATACGTATCAGTACACTTGCATTCGTTAAACAAAAGCCACTCTCAAACTAAACTGAAACAATCATTAAGATTTTAGCTTCAGTTGCAGTTAAGCATAGAACGCTTATATTACAGCGTTAAAGCTATGTACTTACTTAAGTTAGACGATTAATAATTTTATTTTTTTAAGAAATCTAAATCTAACTTGTTTTGATTTTGTAGTTACAACCGAACTCCAGTTAGAAATTAACGTTGTTTTTTTATGAAAATAATTTCATAAATATTATTGACATTGAAACACTTATATTCTACGTTCGCGTTTATTGACACTTAATAGTCAAAAAACTCTTGTTTTTTTATACATTTAGATAGAGTTTTTAGAGAAGATTTGATGTTCTTTTTTGTTTTCTAAAAAGTTTTGATCTTACTTTCTCTAAATTCATTCGTTTCACAACTGGCTGTATTAGCTAATTACTAATAGAACCTAAAGAAACATTTTGAACGAAGGAAAACCGCAGACATTATTACTGTTCGCATCCGCGATGACCCGATTACTCGCATGCGCTGGCAAGCGGGCAAGATTCCTGTCTCTACATCCTATTCGGATACGACTAATAGATAGCAATTCTCCCCAAAATTCACTTCCCAGCGTCACCGACACTGACTAATTTTTCCCCTGACGACCGAGAGGCATATACCCAATGGCAAAGAAAAAGAAGGCAACTTCAGCTAAAAAGAAAGCTACCCGTAAAAAGGCGGCTTCTAAAGCAACTAAGAAGAAAGTAACTAAGAAAAAGGCTTCCAAGAAAAAGGTAGCGAAGAAAAAAGTAGTTCGTAAGACTACTAAGAAGAAGGCTTCTAAGAAGAAGGCTTCTAAGAAGAAAGCTTCTAAGAAGAAAGCTTCTAAGAAGAAGGCCAGTAAGAAAAAAGCAGGCAAGAAAAAGGTAGCGAAGAAAAAAGCGACCAAAAAGAAAGCCAAAAAGAAGGCTCGAAAAAAAAAATAGCCTGAATAAACGTGCAGGCTTGAAAATCAGACTGCCGTTTAAAAAATCCTGATTCGTTTCAGGAGTACAAAATAAAGCCCCTGCTGACCATGAGGACAGCAGGGGCTTTTTTTATGAAACACAATGAGTATCGAAATCATGGAGTATCGATATCATGCTGGAAAATCAGCGATCAAGAGAATTTTGACTATTGACCTCATCACAACAGCTACTCTCAGTTAGCCATTAGGCTAAAACAGCCCTATTGATCAGTTTCAGCCTCCGATATACGACATTTCAACCTTCTGACTGGTTCCAGGTGGTCTACCAATATTTTCAGAAGAAAACCGGACCTCAGAATAACGATCCGAACGCGCAGACCAGATCTGCATCAATTTCTGTGCTATTTCTTCATCAGTTTGATCTGCGCGAACCAAATTTCTGAGATCAAACCCTGAAGAAGCGAACAAACAGGTAAAAAGCTCGCCAATGGCTGAAAGTCTGGCTCGAGAGCAATCGCCACAAAAGGGCTGGCTGATCGAAGAAATGATCCCAATCTCTCCAGCGCCATCAGAAAACTCCCATTTTTTAGCCACCTCACCCGGATAGCTCGCTTGCTTCGTCTCAACTGGAAACTCGGCTTGAATAACTTCAAGTATTTCTCGGGCGGTCAAAACCTGATCAAGGTTCCATTGATTATGGTTGCCGACATCCATAAATTCAATAAACCGCAGTATTACACCCGTTCCACGGAAATAGCGGACCATAGGCAGAATATCCTGATCATTGACACCTTTTTGAACGACCATATTTACTTTGATCGAAGAAAATCCTGCATTATTGGCAAACTCAATGCCATCGAGGACTTTCTTGAGCGGAATATTGACATCATTCATCTGGTGATAAATGTCATTGTCCAGCGCATCCAAACTAATATTTAATCTTTGTAGTCCCGCGTCTCGAAGCGTACGAGCCCGATCCTTCGTGATCAGAGAAGCATTCGTAGTCATCGCGATATCGTCGATACCTGCAATGTCTGCCAACATTGAAATCAAAGACTCGATGTCTTTGCGCAGAAGAGGTTCCCCTCCTGTCAAACGCAACTTGCTAACACCAAACTGGGCAAACAATCTTACTAGGCGCGCTATTTCCTCAAAACTTAACAGCTGATTTTGTCTAAGAAATTTATAGCCCTTCCCAAAGACATCACGCGGCATGCAGTAGGTACAGCGAAAATTACAACGATCAGTCACAGAAACCCTGAGATCATGCAACGGACGATTAAGAGAATCTGTCAATCTATCGGATTCACTCATCTTTTTGTCTACAGTGGTTTTCGAGCATGTCATTTCAAATTATTTCAGTGTCTGTAGATTGCGCTAACCACCCTGGATAGACGGCCAGATAGATATAGTATCACCATCTCGAAGCGGATCATCTCGCGACTCTGAAGATACATGTTCTCCATTAACCATCACAACTTGTACTGACTCAGGAGGTATCTTGTAACGCGCCACCAAATCATTGCAGGACTTCGGTACGGTGGTCACGACTTTGACGGTGTTGCCAACTGCTTCATCAGGCAAATGCTCCATCAAACTGGAGAACAGTTTTAGTTTTAACTCCATTTAACCGCCACCTTTATGCAGATACTTCCTAAATCGCTGCATAAATTCATCATATTGCATTTGATCAAAGCCAAAGAAATCCAGCGAGACGGACAACAGCGGAATTCGCATAGAGGCAATTGATCGAAAACCATCTGCACCAGTGGTAAGTTGAATCAAACGGTCTTCTTTAACAATCTCGACCGGGTCAGAAGAAAGGCTCACTACCCTGTAAGGAACAACTGCATTCTCCAGACCTTTAAGCAGTTCAACTCTGGTAAACCCCATGTCCGCTTGATATTGGAAATCAGCTTCGGCACCCTTAGCAGCGTTCATCCACCGGCCACCGGCGGCCAAATTGCTAGTGCATCCCCTTCTTTCAGGGGCATATTCCTGCTGTCGGCATCGATGTAGGTGCCATTCAATAAAACCAAATGCACCAGATCTTTTGGCAGTCTGTACTCGTCTATCAGCTGGTTAATCGTAGTCGAATCGGCAACATCGATCTCAACCGCATTCTTCTTGGACCCTGGAGGTAAATACCCCATCAGGGTCGCAAAAAGCTTGAATGTCACTCGCATAGAACAGTGTTTCTTTAAAATTCGCTGTCGGCAGATCTAGGCAGGTTGTGTTGCTGCAAGATAGGCTTCCATCAACAACAGCGGATTGTCCATCAAGCGCTGCTTCCAATCACCAAGCTTAAATCTGCCTTGAATCAATCCACGCAATACACCGATGTGTTGTGTCATACCCAGGGTATTGGCACCGATTAAACGGTCATCTTCGAACTGCAGCTGGATATATTTAAAATTAGCTTCGTCAAGAAGCTCAGTGGTATCCCCACCATCCACGCCTTCCCATTGTCCATAGGACGCAGAAATCAAACCAAGGGTGTCTAGCACGTTCATTAAGACACTACCTTGATGTTCTATCGCGCCATGGGAATGCATGTTCTTTGCCGCAACGCGGCCGTGATCCACCGCAGTGGGCTGTATCGCCTGGATACTGAACTCCCCGGTAGAAAAATCCCGACCATAGGCGACATCACCCGCAGCAAAGATATCGGTAACAGAAGACTGCATATTGCGATCTACTTCAATTCCGCCATCTACCAGCTTAACCCCGCTACCCTCAAGGAACTCAGCGTTCGGTTTAACACCGGCTGCAGAAATCACCAGCTCGGCTTCTACCTGATCACCGTTACTCGTAACTACCGTAAGGTTGTTTCCACTCTCTTTTATCTCTGTTACCGTGGTGCTGGTCATGACATTGACGCCCTTATTTTCACACCAGCTTTCAAGCATCGTGCCGCACTTTTCATCCAGCATGCGAGGCACCATTCGGTTCCCCATTTCGATCACGGTAAGATTCGCTCCTGCCGAAACCAATGATTCAAGAATAATGCAGCCAATAAACCCAGCACCGATTAAAACAACCGGAGCACCTTTATTAATTCCCGCAGTGATCTTTCGCGCATCGGCCAGGGTCCAGCAATTGATCACTTTCTCATGATCGATACCCGGAACCGGCGGTCGAATTGGTCTTGATCCTGTCGCTACTAATACCTTGTCGTAAGACAGCGAATCTCCATTGCTGACCTTGACTGACTTTGCCGCGCTATCTAGTGATTCCGCCCTACCGATAACAACATCGATATTTTTACCTTCGAAATAATCAGTGTCTTTTCGCAGATAGGTGCCGTGCTCGTTAATATTATCAATTAACAAATAGGGGATCGCCATACGCGAGTATGGCGGCTCCGGCTCATCTCCAAGAATCGTGATAGACGCATTCTTGTCGAGTTTGCGCAGAGTTTCCGCAGCAATGACGCCTGCGGGCCCCGCGCCAATAATCAAATGCTTCATCCTGGCAGAGAAAACTTCTGGCGCGTTTCGTCAGTGAGATTACCGTCGGTTGTCCATCCGCGCAGAGAGTAATACTCTGGCAACATTTCATCCAGACGACATACCTGCCCTTCGGTGGGCGCAGACTTTGACGCTTCTTTAAGCAGACGTTCTGGCAGGGTGTCATCGGCAGCAGTTAAACCCGCCTTCATATTGTAGTCCCGTTCCAGATTCCAGATACGTTCTCCAGCCTCAAGTAAACGATCTACAGTCCAGTCACCTTCACAAGCTGCATCCATCTGCGGCGCCATATTGTCCAGCGTCCAGGCGAAGGTTGTGAAAACACACAACCCCATCGA
>CALKKV010000026.1 GCA_937992195.1 uncultured Gammaproteobacteria bacterium
GTTGGCTTCAGCAAACGAACCACATATCATCTGTAATGCATACCGAAACACCGATGGTTTAAATATCAACGATAGATATAACCATACTTAAGTAACACCAAAAAAATATTAGAGAGAGGCGACCATGACGCAAAACAATAACGATACGAGCCTGGACGAATTTGCCGCGATCGAATCCGGAGGAAGAGATCCCATTGGTTGGCAGGGAAAACTGGTCGCTTATACCTTATTTATCTGGGCGGCATTTCAGCTTTATATCGCCTCGAATCTACCTTTCTGGCTCACCGACGTAACCGGTATCAGCGTAATTGTCACTAACTCTAACGCCCGTCTGATTCACCTGGCATTCGGTATATTTCTTGCCACAATGGCCTTCCCTTTATTCAAGTCCAGTCCGCGGGACAGAATCCCCTGGTATGACTGGGTCCTGGCCCTTGCTGGAGTCGCCTCCTGCTTGTATATCGTTCTCCTTAGAAACGAAATTGCAGATCGCGCTGGATTACCAACAGCAGGAGATTTAATCATCTCCACTGTAGGCATGATTATTCTTGGCATTACCGTATATCGATCTCTCGGACTACCGTTGCTGATCGTTGCCTCGGTGTTTGTGTCATACGTATTTTTCGGAAACTCCGATTGGATGCCGGAAGCGATCCAGTGGAAAGGCGCTTCCTACGGCAAAGCCATGTGGCATTTTTGGATGCAAAACGAGGGGGTCTTTGGTGTTGCGCTGGGCGTTTCTGCTACGCTGATTTTCCTGTTCGTCTTGTTTGGTTCGATTCTTGAAAAGGCCGGAGCAGGAAACTTCTTTATAAAAATTGCCTTTGCATTGCTTGGGCATTTACGCGGTGGCCCTGCTAAAGCGGCAGTAGTTGCTTCAGCCTTGAGTGGCATGTATTCAGGTTCCTCAATAGCCAACACCGTAACAACGGGTACCTTTACCATTCCGCTGATGAAGCGCACCGGATTTAGTCCTGAGAAGGCAGGTGCGGTGGAAGTCGCCTCATCCACCAACGGTCAGTTAACGCCACCCGTTATGGGAGCAGCGGCGTTCTTGATCGCGGAGTTCACTGGCATCAGCTATCAGGATATCTTGAAGCACGCCTTGGTTCCGGCACTGGTTTCCTATATTGCCCTTTTCTATATCGTGCATTTGGAAGCGATGAAGATGAACCTGCAAGGCCTTCCAAAGCCCCCATCAAGCAACACTTTCAAACAAAAACTCCTTGGCTTCCTAACCGGTTTTCTTGGCGTAGGACTGCTTGGGGCGTTTGTTTATTTCGGATTGGGCTGGATCAAAGTCGCCGCGCCTGAAGCCGCGTTCACCATTGTCGCAGTCGGCTGCGGATTGTTTTATCTGTTCCTGTTAAAGCTCGCATCCAAGCTTCCGGATCTTGTGGTAGATGATCCTGACGCGCCGATTACCGAGCTGCCCCATGCTGGCGCTACTGCGTTAACCGGACTGTACTATCTACTCCCAATCATTATTTTGATTTGGAGTATTGTTATTGAGCGGTTGTCACCTGCCCTGTCCGCGTTTTGGGCAACGATTGCGATGACTATCGTTGCGATTACCCAAAATCCGATTAAAGCCTTTTTTCGCGGCGCTGGAAACTATGGCGCAGCTTTCAAAATCGGGGTTAGTGATTGGGTTGCGGGCATGATGGCAGGCTCGCGCAATATGATTAGTATCAGTGTCGCAACCGGTGCCGCCGGTATCATCATTGGTACGATCTCTTTAACCGGCGCCCATCAGGTTATTGGAGAGTTTATTGAATTCCTCTCAGGTGGCAGCCTGATTTTTATGCTGTTCCTGGTTGCAATAATGAGTTTGATATTGGGAATGGGCCTGCCGACAACGGCAAACTATATAGTTGTCTCATCACTGATGGCACCCGTCATTATTACCCTTGGCGCGGCCAATGGCTTGATCGTTCCATTAATCGCCGTGCATTTATTCGTGTTCTATTTTGGTATTCTGGCGGATGACACGCCGCCGGTGGGACTTGCCGCGTTTGCTGCGGCAGCGATTTCAAAGGGTGACCCGATTAAAACAGGTATCCAGGGTTTTGCTTACGATATTCGTACGGCGCTGCTTCCCTTCTTATTTATCTTTAATACCGAGCTGTTGCTAATTGACGTATCGCCAGTTAAAGCAGTATTTGTTTTTGTCGTTGCGGTCATCGCCATGCTCTTGTTTGCTTCGGCAACCCAGGGCTTTATGTTTACACGTAATCGCAAATGGGAGTCTGCCGCACTATTGTTAATCGCATTCACCTTATTCAGACCAGGTTACTGGCTGGACCAGGTCGTTCCTCCGTTTAACCAAAATGAACCTACCAAAGTGTTTGAAGTGGTGGGCGCGGCAGAACCGGATGTAGTGTTGAACATGGTAATTAGCGGACCAGATTTTGACACCGGTGAAGTGGGATCTACGACCATTCTGGTTCCAGTAGGTGCGCAAGCTGAAGGCAGTGAGAGATTGGGCAATGCAGGACTGAATGTGCTAGTCGAAGACGGTCTGGCGAAAGTTGAAGAGCCATTTCCAGGTACTCCCTACTTTGAAACCATCGGTAAAACATTCGATTTCTATGCCGAAGACCCTGTGACCGTATCTCAGGTTTTGACCAAGGCAGATCGACTACCGAAGGAAATTTTCTATATTCCCGCAGTATTGTTTCTCGCCTTGATCGTTTGGTTACAGCGCAGACGCGCAAGAAATGATCTAGCAACGGCGTAAATACTGTAGCCTATATTAAAAGGCCGAATAGAATCTTTGTTTGCAACATCTACATCGGTTCTGTTTGGCCTTTTTTGTAACTCCTTCGGCTTCGTCTTTTAAACGCCGGTTTGCGCTACTTTTGCAACCGTTTCAGCACTTTGTTAAATGCATCGGTCCAGCCAGTGACCGCGGATTTTTTTTGCAGTTCGAGCAAACCTACCGCGGTGATACCACCCGGTGTCGCTAACGACACCAGGCGTTGCTCTAGTGATTGACCGGAGCTTTTAGCTACCGCTGCAGCAGCAGATAGCGTATCAATTACAATTTCTTTTGCTTCTTTCTCCGGCAGTCCAGCTGCAATATTTGCATCAACCAGCTCTTTGATTAACGCAAAATGCCAGCCGTAAACCGCAGCATTTACCGTCGCGATTTCAAACTCTTCCTCACTTCTCATTTCAATTGTAGAGCCAATCCAGGAAAGCAATGACTGCACGAGTGGTTGCGCTGGGAAAATTGGTGTTGGGCTTTTTCCAATACTTGCGGAAGATATTGGCATTGCACGAACAATTTGCTTTTTACCAACCACAGTCTGAATTTCACTAATTGCCACACCCGCCATCGCAGAAAGCAAAATTGTTGTATCTGGCCAATCAAGATTCTCAAGCGCAACCCCATACTGATCAGGTCGAACAGAGACTAAAACGACATCGCACGCATCCACCAAGTATTGATTTGATTCGGCAATATCTGCACCAAACCGGCTGGCAAACGACAAAGCCGCATTTGGTTTATGTGGAGAGATCAAAACCCTTCCCTGCCATGCACTTTGCTTTAAACCCTGACAAATAAATCCAGCCAGATGGCCCGCACCCAACACCCCAAAAACTGATTTCATTTTTCAGCCAAAGATACAAGTTGTGGAATCAGATCATCCATTGACCTGCAGACAATTGCCCCTTCAGAAGCCAACGCATCGGTGACATCCACCGGCAGACTTGAAACCGTCTCGGGCAAAATTTGATTGGTGCGCCCTCCCATTAAAACCGGACACCGAATACAATTTTCTTCGAGCACCTGTCTGAGCTGTTTTAAATAATCGAGCGCAACGCCGTTGTAAGTACTGATCGCTATTGCATGGGCTTCATTGTCACGCACAAGACACATCACCTTTTCTGGATCTGCCTGGATACCGGCGTCGATAATTCGAACGTTAAACCGACGCAATGTTTCTTCTAATAGAATTTTTCCGTATTCATGCACATCAGTTGTACAGCAGCAAATCGTCAGCTTCGCCTTTTCGATCGCGTTGCATTGGATTTCTGTTGCTGAATCAAACTGCTTCTGCGCGCTTTCTTGCAAGCGCGCGATTGTGCTGGATTGCAATACTGGCGTGCGCCCCCGCAGCGCATTGCTGTCTTCCTTACCCGGTCCAAAATCCTCCTCCAGTTGTTTTGCACCAAATCTTCGCAGTGACAGCAGCAATTCAAATGGATCTTCTATATTCACTCCGCCCAGCATTAGCCCATCAAGCACAGAGCGCTTAAATTTATGTGCCGCGTCGATCAGCTTGGTCGCCGCATCATCTGCTTGCTCGATATTCAATACCGCAAGAGTTTCGGAAGCATTTTCTGCTACACGTTGGGCAAATACCGCAGCTTCTACCACCTCTTCAATCTCTGGGATTCTGGTTGCCTCGGTAATTGGCACAGGGTTAATGGCATGACCACTGGGTCGATGTAATTGTGCAGCCGCATCAATAGAAAGATAGGAAGCCAATGAGGCAAAATTTTTAACACCATCACCGTCATACATCACCGTATTACCGTACACCATGGTGCCCGGCGCCTTGCTCACCTTAGCTAAAGCTAACTGAAAGACCAGCCGCTTGTAGGGCTCTGAAAAACTGTGACCATAACAATGGGAGACTGTCCCGCCCATGAGATCCTCGACGATTGTCTTCTCGAGCAGTACCGCGCCGAGACTGCAGGCCAGATCGGTAAACAAAGCAGCAAAGCCATCATCCAGATTGGAGTGAATTAATACATCAACCGGTTGTGCGGCAATCAATGCGATCGCTCTTAAGGTTGATTCGGTATCTCCGACGTCATCTTTCCAACCCGGTAAGCGAAAAGTGAAATACTGCCCCAGATTTCCAATCGAAGTAGCGCCCGCCCTCAACGCCGCACAGGTATTTTCAACTGACGCCGGCATCCCCAATACAAAGTCACCAAAATGCGGAGCGACCGGCGCCTGCGCGGTTAGCTCTGCGAACTGTTCACTACTCGATAGGATTAAGCCGGTTCCCTTCTGCGCCTGCTGACGATCTTCCTGACGAAATCCCATGGACCAATCAAGACAGATGCCATAACGATCGACCCTCGCATTTTGTTCTCCGGCTTTTTGCCATATCTCCCGGAAAGCTCTGGTAGTTTTTACAGGGTCGCGGTATCCAATCTGCGAATGCACCATGATATTTTGGCCTGCGGATTGCGCGCGCTTGTAATCAGCCTCTGATGACACTTTGTAGTGTGAGAGAAATGCGCAGTCTCCGACGACAACAGAACGAGCAAGAGAATTTCCCCTTTGAATAATCTCAGCGGCATCTGGCAGGCTTTTTTCTGGCAGTAGTCTGCGTCTGTCGCACCTTGCAGTACCAAAAGGTTTATTCATGGCCGACAGTAAAATTATTTTTTGCGCTGCGATCAACGCCGCGCACTAAAAACAGCGGACGATTTCCATAACCGTGGGAAGCGTGTTTCTCTCCCATTTCTTCGCCTAGTTTGTGATCATAATGAGACGTTGCTGGCATTAATCTAACAATAAATGCTGCCCTTCTGTTTTCAGTTAGATTTGCTCTCGATCCATGAATCATATAAACATCATGAAAAGAAACCTGACCCGCCTCCAGAATCAAATCTTCCGCGGTTGTCGCATCAAAGTTTTTACTGTCACATACCAGGTTAATCGTTTTATCGTCACCCTCTACCCAACTGTGTGAATAGAGCTCTTTCGATTTGTGCGATCCCGGAATAAATCGCATTGGCCCATTCTCCACAGTCACATCATCTAACGGAATCCAGATGGTAAGTGTTTCGAGCGGTCGAATCGGATAGTAGCCTCCATCCTGATGCCAAGGGGTTTCTTTTCCAGAAAGAGCCGGCTTACCGAATATTGTGGTTCCCCAAAGAACAATATCTTCGCCGATCAGTTGACTGGCGATATCTAGCAAATCCGGGTGGGTTGCAAACTCCAACCACTTTTTTGAACCAACCACACCTTGAGAGCCGTTTACGGTTTGATGGGGAGCGAGCATAATGTCGGAAAGAAGTTGCGGGTTGTTATCCAGCAACAACATGTATTCCTCGCGCATCTCATCCAGCAACGACTGCGGTAACCGAAAGTCCGGTACAACCCAGCCTTTCTTTTGATAACTTCTTAATTCATTTTCAGTCAGGCAATAGGACATTCTCCACCTGTCTTGTTTATTACATTCAATCTAACCAGATCACGTCGTAGGGCGACCCAAGATAATTTCTCTGAAGAAACGATAGCACGATAGCGACAAAAACGTTAGTGAGTCTCTGAATAAAACAGTGCGTACCAAGTTGAGAATTAAAACGATCAAAGCGCGAAATGCAAGGGATAGCACCGCTAATCCGAAGTTTTGCCACGCAGATATTGATTCGTTTAAACTCAAACTAGCTGCTCATGTTTTGACTACAGACCCTAAAAGATATGACGCAGTTTTACCCATCATCCTGCTTGTACTGGATTTGAATTCGCTATACTGTGTTTACAATGAGCTGGCGTTATTTGTCTGAACGATTGCATTACAAATATCTTGCTTCAATATCTCACTTTAAAATTCGCAATGCGGTTTTATTCTTATGACAGACCCACGATACGCTGTCCTATTTGAACCCATTCAGATAGGACCGGTTACCACCAAGAACCGTTTTTATCAGGTGCCGCATTGCAATGGCTCTGGCCATCGTTATCCGCAAACCATGGCACATATCCGCGGCATGAAAGCCGAAGGTGGATGGGGAGTTATCTGCACCGAAGAGTGTGAAATTCATCCTAGCAGCGATCTATCAGGATATGTCGAGATGCGGCTATGGGACGATAGCGACATCCCAACGCACCGACTAATGACTGAAAAAGTGCATCAACATGATGCACTGGCGGGAATCCAACTTGTGCACACCGGACAAGAATCTGGAAATCGATTTTCCAGAGTACCTTCACTTTCGCCATCGGGAGCAGCTGGTGCTTGGGGAGACCCTATACAAGCGCGGGCAATGACCAAAAAGGACATTCAAAACCTGCGGGGATGGTATCGGCAAGCGGCCTTGCGAGCAAAACAGGCCGAATACGATATTGTCTATGTTTACGCCGGACACAATGGACCAATCCTCAGCCACTTTCTCAACCCGCGGTTCAATCAGCGTAGTGATGAATACGGCGGTAGCCTGGAAAATCGCATTCGCCTGCTTAAGGAAGTACTGGAAGAAACCAAAGATGCCATTGGTGATAGCTGTGCCGTTGCGCTACGTTTCGCTGTTCACGAATTTGACAATGGAGATTTACGATTTGACAATGAAGGCAGAGAAGTTGTGGTGATGTTGGCAGAGCTACCTGATCTTTGGGACGTCAATATTTCAAACTGGACCCATGACTCTCTTACCTCCCGCTTCGGAGAAGCCGGGCATCAAGAGTCATATATCGACTTTGTAAAAACCGTGACCAGCAAACCTGTTGTTGGGGTAGGTCGTTTCACTTCTCCTGACACAATGGTCTCGCAGATTAAGCGCGGGGTATTGGATTTAATTGGTGCCGCACGCCCCTCCATAGCGGACCCTTTCCTGCCCAACAAAGTGCAGCAAGATCGGGTTGACGAAATTCGAGAGTGTATCGGCTGCAATATCTGCACAACAGGGGACAGTTTTTCAGTGCCAATTCGATGCACCCAAAACCCGACTATGGGAGAAGAATTTAGAAAGTCCTGGCATCCGGAATATATAGACAAAGCGGGATCATCCGACAAAGTGATTGTTATCGGTGGCGGCCCAGCTGGCCTTGAGTGCACACTTGCGCTGGCAAAGCGGGGCTATGATGTGGTTCTGGCCGAGCAAGGGGAAACTTTAGGCGGTCGACTCCTTGTTGAATCCAAACTACCCGGTCTTGGCGAGTGGCGGAGGGTAATCGACCATCGCATGTATATGATCTCACAAAAACCAAATGTCGAATCCTATTTAAACAGTGCGTTAACCGCTAAAGATATTATTGACTACGACTTCGAACGCGTTGTTCTGGCAACCGGCGCAGTCTGGAGAGAGGACGGCATTGGTCGATCTAAACACCAGCCTATAAAGCGATCTAAAGGCGCCCATATTGTCGGAGTCGAAGAGATACTGCATGGCAGGAAGTTAAACGGCCACGTAGTGATATATGACGATGACTATTACTATATGGCAAATGCGATCGCCGAAAAACTCGTTCAAGACGGCAACACCGTTACCTATATCACCTCGGACGCTACGGTCGCCTCTTATACGAATGCAACGCTTGAATACGACCATATTATGCAGAGGTTACTCGAACTCGGAATAGAAATCGTTTGCAATCATACTGTCGTAGAGGCTGGTGAGGGATTTATTACCGCAGAATGCAACTACACCGAGAGAACAAAAACTTATCAAGCTGACTCCCTCATTCCTGTGACTAACCGTAACCCTAATCTCTGCCTGTATGAAGCGTTACAATCGCAAATAGCTCTCAGTGAAAATACAATCAAGTCTGTCCATACTATTGGTGATTGTTTAACACCGGGCACTATTGCTGCAGCAGTTTATTCAGGACATTTATATGCAAGGCAATTAGACAATCCTATAGACCAGCTCTATGGATTTAAACGAGAAAACTACCAGGTATTTTAGATCCACACCCCATGCTAAATCAGAACCACCAACTACAATTGCTGTTAGACAGTTATCAAGAGCACCTCTCATTACCCGCTGACTTCTATCAAAACCTCGCGCTATACGAGACTGATCTTGATGCGGTTTTCTACCAATCTTGGATTTATGCGGGACACCTTAGTCAAATTAAAGAACCGGGGCAATTCTTTACTCTGGAATTCGGAGATGAGTCAATTATTGTGGCAAAAGCGAAGGATAACAAAGTACGGGCATTCGCCAATGTGTGTCGCCATCGTGGATCAAAAGTTTGTCTGGAAAAACAAGGCAAGGTGTCGTCGTTCGTTTGCCCCTATCATGCCTGGTCATATGAACTTGACGGAAGATTGAAATCCAAACGCGCAATGGGCCCTGACTTTGAGCGTGAAAAGTATGGCTTAAAAGAACTGGCAAGCAGCGTATTTCACGGCCTTATCTTTATTAATTTAGATAAAGATGCGCCAGATCTCGAACAAGCGTTTTCCGATCTCTCTTCGGCGCTAAGTGTTTATGACATCGCCCGTACGAAAGTCGCAAAGCAACAGACCTTCCACGTTGAGGCAAACTGGAAGCTTGCGATCGAGAACTTTATGGAGTGTTATCACTGCGGCCCCGCCCATGCTGAATACGCGATTTCCCATGCGCTTCAGTCTCCAAAAGACTACGAAGCACTACGTCCGGCAATGCTCGATGAGGCGAAAGAAGTTGGATACCATGTGGAGTCTGTCGATAAGTCAAACCCAAGCAACCCAGACGCAATTCAGCACTTCTATAATCGCAGTGCGCTCTATCCCAACTATGTTACCGGCAGTCGAAGCGGAAAACCCGTCGCGCCATTACTTGGCGACATCAAGGAGTTCGGTGGAGGTGCTGCTGACGTGCAATTCGGCCCCGTGACCTATGCAATTTTTTATGCCGACCACATTGTGCTCTATCGATTCTTACCGCAAAGCGTTCAGGGAACCGATATGGAAATCATCTGGTTAGTGAATGAAAATGCAGAAGAAGACAAGGATTACGACCTCGAGGAACTCACCTGGCTTTGGACCGTAACCACGGAAGCGGACAAGAATATTATTTTGAACAATCAAAAAGGTGTCAATTCAAAATTCTACGAACCCGGCCCGCTGTCGGAAATGGAATCCTTTATCACGGTTTTCACCAAGTGGTATCTCTCCCGCGTACAGAATCACTTAAATCTGATTTATTAGATAGAAACTGTTAAGCCGTAAACAAAAAAGAGCGCCTCGGTAACTCGAGACGCTCTTTTTATTTTTTGATTCTTGCTTTAATTCAAGCAAGAAAAATTTACGCTAGATCAAATCGATCCAGATTCATCACTTTAGTCCATGCGTTGACAAAGTCCTGCGCAAAAGTCGCACCGGCATCATCACACGCATAAACTTCAGCAACCGCTCTCAAAACAGAGTTGGAACCAAAAACCAAATCGTTTTCAGTCGCCGTCCATTTAAGATCTCCACTGCTGCGATCACGGCCTTCGAAAGCACCATCTTTCGCCGGCTTCCATTCAGTAGACATATCCAGCAGATTTACAAAGAAGTCATTACTTAATGTATCTTTCTGACTTGTGAATACGCCATGGGCTGATTGTCCGGTGTTGGCATTCAATGCACGCATACCACCAACAAGCACGGTCATTTCTGGCGCGGTTAATGTCAATAGCTGAGCACGATCAACCAATAGTTCCGCCGCTGAGCGTGGGCTGTTGCCCCCAAGATGGTTGCGAAAACCGTCTGCTTTCGGCTCTAAAACTGCAACAGATTCAACGTCAGTTTGATCCTGACTCGCATCCGTACGACCTGGGGTAAACGGAACAGTAATACTGTGACCGGCATTCTTGGCAGCTTGTTCAACCGCAGCACATCCACCGAGAACAATCATGTCAGCAAGAGAGATTTTCTTTCCGCCAGATTGCGCAGAATTAAAATCGCTTTGCACAGACTCCAACGCACTCAGCACATCAGAGAGTTGCTTTGGATCATTGACTGCCCAATCTTTCTGAGGCGCCAGTCGAATACGAGCGCCGTTTGCACCACCGCGCTTATCAGAGCCGCGGAACGTTGAGGCAGAAGCCCAAGCGGTGGAAACCAGCTGTGAAATCGTTGCTTTGGAAGCAAGAACCTTTGCCTTTAGATCAGCAACGTCTTTATCATTCACCAGCTCATGGTCAACATCTGGAACCGGATCCTGCCAAAGCTGTGGCTCAGCTGGCACTTCCTTACCCAGACCACGGACGTAAGGGCCCATGTCACGATGCGTCAACTTGTACCAGGCTTTAGAAAACGCTTCAGTGAACTGATCAGGGTTTTCGTGGAACCTGCGAGCTATTTTCTCGTATTCTGGATCCATTCGCAGCGCCATATCGGCGGTGGTCATGATCGGTGCATGGGTAATAGAGCTATCGTGAGCGTCTGGAACCGTTTTCTTTGCTTCTGGGTCCGTCGGAATCCATTGATTCGCGCCAGCGCCACTCTTAGTCAGTTCCCACTCATATTTAAATAGAATGTTGAAATAGTCATGATCCCATTTAATCGGGTTGGTCGTCCAGGCACCTTCTACACCACTGGTAATCGTGTTGATACCTTTGCCGTCACCTAATGAATTCGCCCAACCGAGTCCTTGCTCAGCAATGCTCGCGCCTTCAGGCTCTGGACCAACATATTTGTTTGGATCATCGATACCGTGGGCTTTACCAAATGTATGGCCACCGGCAACCAGTGCAACAGTCTCTTCGTCATTCATCGCCATGCGACCGAATGTCTCGCGAATATCACGTCCGGAAGCAACCGGATCCGGATTCCCATTTGGTCCCTCAGGGTTAACGTAGATTAAACCCATCTGAACCGCACCGAGATCGCCTTCAAGCTCACGATCTCCAGCGTAACGCTGGTCATCCAACCATTCAGTTTCAGGACCCCAGTAGATATCTTCTTCCGGCTCCCAAATATCTTCACGACCACCAGCAAAACCCATGGTTTCAAAACCCATCGACTCTAGCGCAACGTTTCCGGTCAGGATCATCAAATCAGCCCAGGAAAGTTTCTTGCCGTACTTTTGCTTTATCGGCCAAAGAAGACGACGTGCCTTATCAAGGTTGCCATTATCAGGCCAGCTGTTCAACGGCGCGAATCGCTGGCTACCGGTGCCTGCACCGCCTCGGCCGTCACCAATTCGGTAAGTACCCGCACTATGCCATGCCATTCTGATAAACAATGGACCATAGTGACCATAGTCTGCTGGCCACCAATCCTGAGATGAAGTCATTAAATCAGCAAGATCTTTCTTAACCGCATCAAGATCTAGACTCTTGAACTCTTTTGCATAGTCAAATCCATCGCCCATCGGATCCGACTGAGGTGTATTTTGATGCAGAACTTTTAGATTGAGCTGTTCAGGCCACCAACGGTTGTTCGCCAGAGTACCCTGCGCCCCACCATGTTGATGTGCCCCGCCCATTACCGGACATTTGCCCGCGGATTTGTCATTCATTTTATTTCGTTCCTATTGTGGATTTACCGTAATTTGCTGTCAGAAAAACATCGAAATTCTCTGTCTCTAACACCATTTCACAGTAACACCGCGAGATGCCCAAGACCAATCGGGATGCTCAATCAGGTTGATAGGTAAAACAAATAACAAAAGAGATAATGATGGTCATGCTCAATATAAAATGGCAATAACACTTCATTTTTTACTGACATTGAAGAATGGCTCGACCCTCCCAATCTGTTTATAAACCGTTATGGAAAATTAAAAACCATTCTTAATATATTGAATATAAATATAAAAATTAAAAGCGCTTTCATAATTGAATCAACGCACTCAGCCCACTATTTCAAACTCCTCCACCAAAATCCTTTCCCGTTTACTGACATTGGCCAAAGAATCAGCTGCGACTTTCTGACCGTGCTCACTTGCGTAGGCTCTTTCAAAGTGTTCCTTAGAATCAAACCATAGCTCCGAAACGCCGTCGAATTCGCTTTCCCCGTCTCCAGATGAAAGATTGAATACCGCCTTCTTCAAACCGGGGAGGCCTTTTGCTAGTGGCGCATGATCATTCAGCCACCAATCTTTGAAATCGGAGAGTGACATAGATTCTTTGCGCTTCAGTAAAATGATTGCTTTGAACATTAATCGGCCCTCGTTCTGGACAGTGGTCTACCTCCGATAGCCAGAATCACGATCACGACGACTTCATCGGCTTTGGGAGAATCTGGGATTGTGATTTCCGCGGCGTCCATATCGTCGAATTCCCAAATACTATTCTTGTTGGTGACTGGCATCACAATGGTCGCACCGGGCGCCCCCATCTTTTTGGTGGACGGGATAATGTCATCGCCCTTACCCACCGCCTTTCTGACTGGTGCACCAAATCTTGGGTGCAGCAGCGCAGCAGCATGTTCAATTTCACCATTCAATCCTACGATCGCGCCTTTTCCATAGCTTTCGACTTCATCCGGTTGCACACCCAATGCGCTCACACCGCGCTCTGCAAGCAAACCGCCGATTTCAGCGCCAAGATCATACAGAGGGGTTAAATCTTCAACGTATTGACCAGCAAAAGGATTAGAAATCACTCCGGCAATCGTCGCTTTTCGCGTTGGTGGATTTATTTCTTTCTCCATTTCTTCGTAGATATCTTCCAGTTGAATTACGATTTTTCTTAAGCGAAGTAGAGACATGCATCAGATCTTTTATGAATGTAGGGTCAGTGTACCTTTCCTCTTGAGAAAAGCGAATATATAGACGCTTTCCATTTTGCAACACCTTATACCCAGCAAGATCAGGAGATCTTACAAATCGGGTCTGCATAGATTTGAAGGCCGTTCGTTAACCGTGCTTTCCGACAGTCCATCCATGCTTGCCAAGATACTGAGCACCACTTTCCACTGCACCCGGTTCAATAGACGTCGCCATGGAATCGTTCCACCGGTTCAAATAGCCAAACAAGGAGATCACACCGAGCATCTCCACTATTTCGCCTTCATCCCAATGTTCTCTCAGACGTTTCTCTATTTGCTCGTCTACCGCATTCGGCACTTGGGAAGCAGCAAGCGCAAAATCTAACGCCGCTCGTTCTGCTTCAGAAAACGCGGGGTGCGTTTGGTATTCCCAAACGTTATCTAACTGTGCTTGCTCTGCCCCATAGCGTTCAGCGGCACGAATCGCATGGGCCTGACAATACCGACATCCGCTAGCGTTACTGCTCACCCAGGCGATCAGTCGTTTCAGCGCAGAGGTCACTCTCCCTTGGTTCTCCATCGCCGCTTTGTTCAATTGGATAAAGGCCTTGCTGATTGCAGGTCTGTGCTGCATTGTCAGCACGCTGTTCGGACAAAAGCCGAGCGTTTCGTTAAAAAATGCAGCAAGTTCTCGGGTTTCGGGATCGTGATCCGGTGAGAGCGGAGATACCAAAGGCATAGTTTTTAAAGAACGTGACTAAAAGAGAAGTCACTATAGCTTAGCCTGAGGAAAAATAGCGGATTTTCCGATCCTTTATACAGAAAACATGGGAATCGATTTAGGTCTTGTGCAAGGGTACAGATAAGTAAACGCCAAACTCTTCCCCAACATCGCAGCTCACTCTTGCGTGAACTCTGCCCTGCCGATCCAAAAAACGCTGACTGTCCGAAGATGGAAATACTCCTTCGTGCCAAATATTAGGATGAATATAAAGACCACGTGTGCCATCACACCATAACCCGATGACCTTATCGGGTGTAAAATCATCACCAGGCAATGCAACCGGAACCACAAACGGCGCTTTCTCCAACGGAAAAAACAGCTGCCCGCCATCAGGATGGTAATTCATATGCCAAAGTAATATGTGTTCTCTGGGTACTGAAGCCGATCCAGTTTGTGCACGTTGCGGACTGGTTGACCAGCCTAAAACATAGTTGCCGGATACCGCGTCGTTGACGCCCATCAATACATCCCCATCCCATTCACTTTCAAACACGCCTTCCACAAAACCAGCTTCATTGCCAGTTCCGGGATCAATCGGCCGCCAACCTTGGGCTGGCCAGGTGACGATCTCGATTTCACACTTATTCGGATCGTCAACCATATATCCATATCCCTCGACCGATGAGTCTGTTGCTTCAACTAAAGGCACTTCACATAAATCGAGTTCCGGTTTTTCTTTTGAATCAAAAATATAGACAGGGGCTGATTGCATAAATCTATCTCTATGTGTGAACGGTTACTGTACCAGCTAGTTTTTCTGCCGGTCGAATGGACGCGAACGCCAACAATATCGTTGCGAGAAGGAGCACGATCAACATCGTGATCGCATCCATCAACCCGAAGTGATCCGCGATCAACCCAAATACAATTGGGCCAGCCACAGACGAGCTATTCGCTAAGGAATAGATTAAAGCATATCCCCGTGCTTGACGATCTGGGTGCAGATAATCCGCAACCGAGCCATAGGTGATAGTCGAAGAGCCTTGCACAGCCATGCCAATGATCGGCAACATAATTAATATTTGTATCGCGCTTAAAAATAGTAGCGCCAACACGCCCACAATGGTGAATATCTGGATGATTACAAATGCTTTTCGGTCGCCCTTCTTTGCAGCAAGAAAACCGCAGGCATACTTCCCGACCATGCCGCCAGCTAGCGCTATTACAACACCCATTGCGGCAACCGCGTTCTCAGCACCTTTATGCTTCAGCACAAAAACAAGAAACGTTAAAAACACCGCTTGGACAACGCTGTCTAAAAACACGATGGCACCCAGCGTCCAAAACCGGCCACGATATTTGATTCCCCAACCCGGTGGCGTTTTCGCTGACGGCGACGTAACCGAAGCGCTTTTCTCTAGCGATTTTGAATCCAATCCCTGATCGCGTATTAACCTCCATACCACAATCCCAAAGCCAATAGAAACCAACGATAGAAAAACAACCACGCCATACCAGGCGATACCCGCACCAACCGCAGCGCTAAACACGCCGGTATAAGTCAGCTTACCAACGTCTCCAAAAGCATTATAAGTTCCAAGAGCGCGCCGTCGTTCGCCTTCGTTAAACGTGTTGACCAAAATCGAGGAAGAAAGCGAATGTTGAAACGCAGCGCCAATGCCCGCAATCAAAAACCCCAACATAATTCCAATAAATGTTGAGGAGAGCGCAACGGCAATATAACCGACACCGGCTCCCAGCAAACCCATTGCTAACAAACGACGTTCTCCCATTCGCTCCGCGAGAACTCCCGAAGGAATCTCGAGCAATGTCATTGCTGAATTGCTGACACCACGGACCAGCCCTACTTGGGCATAACTCAATCCAAACTGCTGTGCCAGTATTGGCAATAACACATACTGCAGCGCCACCAAACCATCTTGGATCAAATGCGCACCGCATGCGCTAATCAAAACATGTTTGCCTTTGGCCATTGCCACTTCAGTTATCCGGTGTAATCTCTCCCTGCAGCCCAGCTGTCTGCTCTATCACTCAAATAGCCGATCAGAGCGCGAAGCAGTATTGTAAACACACAAAGCGCAATTAAGGCAGCAAACATCAAATCAATCTTCACGCGACCGTTCGCGAGCAGCATCAAGTATCCCAGTCCATTCGACGCCCCGACCCATTCGCCAATCACCGCACCGATTGGAGCATACACCGCAGCAAGCCTTAATCCCGATGCCAGAGAAGGCAGCGCTGCGGGCATTTGAATCTGAAACAACGTCCGGTAACGACCTGCGTTCATGGTTCTCGCTAAGTCTAAATATCCAGGCGGCGTACTTTTTAATCCGTCGTAAAAACTCGAGGTCACTGGAAAGTAAATAATCAGCAAGGTCATTGCAATTTTTGAAGCAATTCCATACCCAAGCCATAGCGTTAGCATTGGCGCTAGTGCAAATACCGGCACAATCTGGCTAATCACCATAATTGGCATTAAAAATCGACGCGCAAGGGCGGAAACGGTTAAACATAACGCGGTAACAACGCCAAAGGATGTACCCAATAAAAGGCCAACCAATACTTCGGTGATCGTTACTAGAGAATGCTCAGCAATTAAACCTACGTTATCAACAAAGGCATGAAACACCAGCACTGGTCCTGGCAAAATGTACTTCGGTACTCCTGTTATCCATACAATCCCTTGCCACAGAACAAGCAACCCCAAAACCGAAACGAAAAAATCCAACGGTTTAGTGCGTTCCGAAGAGATTGTGCTGAAATCAGTCATATGTTCAGCTTGATGTTCGTAGAGCAAGTAACAACGCCGCTTGCCTTGCCAGAACATCAGGGTCGTCAATATTACGAATTGGTTGCGAGGCCGGAATCTGATGCTCCTGCAAACCCTGATCTGTCACTTCGTAAAGACGAGAACCAAGTCGCACTGCCTCCGACGGATCATGGGTCACGAGTAAAACAGTCTTGCCCTGCAGAAGTTCAAAGCTCAGTTCCTGCATACTACTTCGTGTTCGCGCATCCAGCGCCGAGAATGGTTCGTCCAAAAGAACAACCGGCGTATCTTCCAGCAGGGTTCTTGCTAAAGCCGCGCGCTGACGCATGCCGCCAGACAACGCCGCAGGTTTTTTATGTTCGTGTTCTGAAAGCCCAACTCGATTGATCAAGTCTTTCAGTCGATCCTCATCAAGTGCTTGACCACGGAGCCGATGTCCCAGTGCGATATTGTCTGAAACACTACGCCAGGGCAGCAACAAATCAGACTGCGCCATATAGGCAACCCGACCGGACAGTGCAGATTGATCTGAGGTTGTGATCGCGCCATCAAAACTTCCGCCGGTTTCCAGACCAGCGAGCAATCGTAGTAAAGTCGACTTACCCGCGCCGGACACCCCGATCAAGCAAGTCCATTCTCCAGAACTAAGAGAAAAATCGAGAGATTGAAACAGTATCTGTTGATCGAAGCGAAAGCTTCCCCTTAAGTGAACGTCGAACGGTGAGTGTGGTTTACTCACCGTCCGCCAATCTTAAACCCAACGCCCAAAAATTTACCTCGAGCTGGGTGGCTAAAGTAAATCGTTCACACAGAGCCGCCCAGCGCGGACTATCTTTATAATTAGCTCCCAGTTTCAGTCGCGTCGTCTCTTCAATTAATTCCGCCACTTTCTCACAAACAGATTGATACTCAGCATCTTGATAAGTATCAATCCACTGCCGATACGCCGGTTTTGTGTCAGCACTATCTGCCAACCGCAGGCCGATCTCGCCGTAACCAAACACACAAGGCGCGAGGGTTGCCAGCAGATCGAGTAAATCACCCGACAAACCAGCATCCATCACGTATCGCGTATAAGCAAGGTTGTCTGATTCTTCTGTCGCCGCCTCCAGCTGGGCTTCACTGATTCCTTCACCTGCACAAATCTCGATATGCAGTTGAATTTCTTCATTGATCAGGGCATTCACTGTTGCCGCTGCAACGCGCATTTGCGAAACACTTTCTGCTTTGACGACAGCAAGAGCCCACGCCCTTGAGAAATGAAGCAAGAAGATATAGTCCTGAATCAAATAATGGATAAATGCTTTATGCGGTAGCGACCCGTCACCAATACCCCGCACAAACTCATGATCCACATACTGCTGCCAGGTTTCTCCGGCGGCGTCTCGCCAACCTTCGTAGACTGGCGATTTATAAGTTGTAAACTGCTTTGAAGACATCGTGTTACTTCGTGACATCAATTGCGAGCTCATCTACCGACCGCGCTTCTTTTAACAAATCAGCGTCAACCAGAAACTGCTCCATCCGCTCATAGCGACCAACATCCATCGCTGCAGGGCGAAGCGCAAATCGCGGTAGCGTATCTCGCCATGCGCGTTTATTTAACTCATCCTGTAACTCTTTCGCCGTTGCCGAAAATATCTCCCAGCTTTCTTGGGGATGATTCACCATAAACTGTGTGGCTTTCTCAGTTGCTGCAAGAAACCGGCCTATTTTTTCTTTATCGATATTCTCGTTGTTCGCCACGTAGATCAGTTCGTCATAGGAAGGCAGGCCTTCTTCTTCAAGATAGAAGCACTTTCCCTTTACACCTTCGATATCCATCTGATTCAGCTCAAAGTTACGAAATGCGCCGATAACCGCGTCAACTTGCCCTGACATCAACGAGGGAGACAGTGACCAGTTTACATTGACCAACTCGATATCAGAGAACGACACGCCATTGTTTTTTAAGATTGCAGTCAGTAAAGCTTCCTCGACACCCGCTACAGAAAAACCCACCTTCTTGCCTTTTAGTTGCGAAATTTCTTTGATTGGACCATCTTCTAAAACCAGCAAACAGTTAAGCGGTGTTGCAACCAACGTACCAACGCGCACCAACGGTAGACCTTCTGCTACCTGTAAATGCAGCTGCGGTTGATATGACACCGCCAGATCCGCTTTACCCGCGGCGACTAGTTTTGGCGGATCCGCTGGATCAGCCGGCGGTATCACTTCAATTTCGAGATCCTGTTCGGCAAAGTAACCTTTCTCCTGGGCAATAATAATTGGACCGTGATCCGGGTTGATAAACCAGTCCAGAATCAGGCGCATTTTATCGGCCGCAAAAGTAGGCGCAGAAAATAGAAGAATAAATAGGCAAAGGAATTTTTTCATTGAGATAACAAGACGAGTTTTAAATATTTAACGGTAAGGTGCAGTGGTGGTAATCCACTGCTTAACCTGAGATTCTGGATTGTCATTCAGCGTAATATCGGTAACGACCGACACAATATCAGCGCCGGCATCAAGCACACCGGACGCGCGATCCAATGACAAACCGCCAATTCCGACTAACGGGATTTCACCGATTGTCTTTTTCCAGCGGCTCACTTTTTCCAAGCCCTGGGGCTGCCAAGGCATTTTCTTTAGAATGGTTGGATAGACCGGACCAAGCGCTACATAGTCTGGTGATAACGCCATCGCTCGCTCCAGCTCTTCATCACTATGGGTGCTAACCCCAACTTGGATATTGGCCTTACGAATGGCGGCCATATCTGCACCATCCAAATCTTCCTGGCCGAGATGGATATAATCGCTACCAAGCTCAATCGCCAGCTCCCAATAGTCATTCACAATTAGCTGGCAGTGATAACGATTAGAAATTTCAATTGCAGCTGAAATCTGCGCTCGCAAACTTTCTTCCGACTCATCCTTGATTCGCAGTTGCACCAGCTTGACACCCAAAGGCACCATGCGTTCCAACCATTGGACGTTGTCAAAGATCGGATAGAAAGGGTCTAGTTTTCTCTTACTCATGATAAAAATGCCTTACCGATAACCGGTGTGGATGGGCAGGCCATATCGCTCATTTCAATTGGGTCAGATAAAAACGCCTGACGACCGGCTGAAACCGCGTCCGAAAATGCCTTAGCCATTGCCGCAGGATCTCCTGCTTTGGCAACCGCCGTATTCAACAACACCGCATCGCAGCCTAATTCCATCGCATGTGCAGCATGGGAAGGCAGTCCGATCCCAGCGTCGACAACAATAGGCACTTCGTTAAAATGTGCACGTAGGCTGCGCAGTCCATACTCATTGTTTAATCCTCGTGCGGAACCAATGGGTGCGCCCCAAGGCATTAACACTTCGCAACCTACCTGCAATAGCTTATCCGCCACCACTAAATCTTCAGTGGTATAGGGAAACACTTGAAAGCCATCCTGCGTAAGTTCTCGCGCAGCTTCGACCAGGCCGTAAACATCAGGTTGCAAAGTATCCGCATTGCCAATCACTTCAAGCTTAATCCAGTTCGTCGCGAACACTTCTCTCGCCATCTGTGCTGTGGTTACTGCTTCTTTAACCGAGTAACAGGAAGCAGTATTCGGCAAAACGCGAACGCCAAGCTCTTTAATCAAGTTCCAAAAATCCTGCCCCGCGTTACTGCCCCCTGACTCCCGTCTCAGTGACACGGTGACGACGTCCACTTTTGACAGTTTTATCGACTCGGCCAAAACACTTGGCGAAGGATATTGTGCAGTGCCCAAAAGTAGTGGATTATTAATTTCTGTTCCGTAAAAAGTTGGCATACCTAGCCGCCCTCTATAGGAGCAACCACTTCAATGCGGTCACCCTCTGTTAATTTTGTTTCTGTGCGCAGCTCACGATGCACAAATGTGCCATTTAATGCTGTGGCGATAGATGGATTTTCATACCCGCATTCCACCAGCACCTGATCCAGCAGGTCAGACGTCACCTCTCGCTCCTCTCCATTGACTATTATGCGCATAACGGCAACGCTGCGAATAAATCTGGCTGCTCAAGGGCATCCGCCGCCTGTCGCGCCATCGCCGGGCTGAGTAAAAAGCCGTGACGATACAATCCATTGATATAGAGCACATTGTCTTTGCGATACACTGCAGGCAGGTTATCGCGAAATGACGGTCTAACATCCACACCAATCTCCACGACTTCGGCCTCGCCCAACTCAGGGTGCAATGCATAAGCTGCGCTTAACAATTCCAGCATTGAACGCGCGGTGATTCTTCCTCTTTGACTACTCTCGATCATCGTAGCGCCGAGCATAAATTGATGCTCCTCTCTCGGCACGAGATACATCGGATAACGCGGGTGCAACAATCGAACAGGTCGGGATAACGCAACTTCTTCAGAATGCAGAATCAACATCTCCCCTTTCACACCGCGCAGTTCCGACAGTTTTTCTTTCGCGGCAAAGCCGCGGCAGTCGAGAATATGGGCATTGGGAAAATCACTTTGAAGTGCTGCTGCAGTCACTTCGGTATCAAATTGTATTTCGACATTATGCACATTTAAGTATTCTGACAAATCCGCGAGCGCCTTACGGGGATCGAGATGTGCCTCTTGTTCAAACAACAGGGCTTGTTCAAATCTTCCCGCGAGGTCGGGTTCAATTGCATTAATTTCTTCACCAGACAACCAGCGATAAGTGTCAGTTAAACGAGCAAATCGCTTTAGCTCGCGAAGGTCTCTTTTAGGTGAAACTACCAGACTGCCCTGCCGAATAACTTGTTTGGTATGGGACTGCCACCAGTCTGCGGCAATCATGCCGCCATCGACAACCGCTTGTTCAGCACTTTCACGTTCGCACCAAGGCGCTAACATGCCGCCGGCAAACCACGAACATGCAGATTCACCAAGGGTTTGTGAACGTTCGAAAATATGTACATCCATCCCGCGATCAACCAATTCACAAGCGCAAGTCAGGCCTGCGACCCCTGCTCCAATTATACAAACAGAATGTGTCACCAGATTGCGTGGAAATGATGTACTGGTCCATGACCGCTGCCAACCTTAAGTTGATCCGCCTGCAATATCGCCTGGTGTAAATAGCGATGTGCGTTGGATACCGCCTCAGTGAGCTGCTGCCCTTTCGCCAGGTTTGCTGCAATGGCAGACGACAATGTGCATCCGGTTCCATGGGTATTCTTGGTGTCGATTCTCCGGGAAGTAAAACAAACCGGCTCCGCATTATTCTCAATCAACCAGTCATCACATTGCTCACCAGACGCATGTCCTCCTTTCATTAACACCGCGTTCGCACCCAACGCACAAATCGCACTCCCCTGATGCTTCGCTATTTCAGAATCAGTGGCTTCCGCACCCCCTAACAATTCGGCAGCTTCAGGTAAGTTTGGCGTGACAAGAGTCGACAATGGCAACAAAACTTCTTTTAGCGAGATTATTGCTTCTTTGGCCAGCAAACGATCCCCTGATTTCGCTACCATCACAGGATCCAGAACAACTGCGCCATCAAACTCTTTGATTCCATCGGCGACCACTTGAATAATCTCAGGCGTAGCCAACATCCCAATCTTGATCGCAGCGACATTTAAATCAGAGAGAACTGCATCTATTTGCGCGCGAATCACGTCTGTTGGTATTCCATGAACCGCGGTCACACCAAGAGTGTTTTGCGCGGTAACAGCGGTGATGACGCTTGCTCCATAGATGCCCAACGCAGAGAACGCTTTCAAATCAGCTTGAATACCGGCACCACCACCACTATCCGAACCCGCTATAGTTAGCGCGATGGCAGCAGATTGATCGGCAGAAGACGATGCAGATGGAGAATTGGTAGACACGCTCTTTCTCAGTCACAAATAGTAAAATTCGTACCGGAAAGCCAACGAGGAGAAAGCGGATACTGTGGGAATCTAGAGAGAAACCGTTTCCTTCGCCAGCATTACCCGGGGCAGGTTCGATGGGTCGGTATTCACCTCTCAGCCTAAAATGGCGCCCCAACGGTGGTTAAAGGATATCAATCTAATGGCAACAAATCAATTTGATTGCCTGCTTTAAGCAAACCTAGCCAAAGAACTGCGAGCCGTAGACAGCGAACAGAACAATCGACCCACCAACTAGAGTTAGCACCGACGGAACTTCACTCAAAAATACCCAAGCCCATAGTGGCGCTAGTGGCGTTTCAAGTGAACTGATTAATGCGGTTTCCGCTGCCGGTAACCTTTTCGCGCCCTCAGCTAAAGTTACTGATGCAATAGAAAACACCAAACCGAAGCCGCCCATAATCAGAATTTCGAAATACGAAGCGACAAAAGGGTCGCAAAATACACATGCAACAAGAATCAAAATACATGAAAGAAGAACTGCGGGCCCCGCGGCAGGTGTGTTTGGATATCGCCTATAGATACAAACAAAAAGAGCCATGGCAATGGTCATTCCAAGGGCCAGCATATCTCCAGTGAGATAGACTGCACCCAAAGAACCGAAAAAAATTATCGTCACACCAAGTAGTGCGACCACGCTAGAAGTCAATACAATGGCACTCGGCTTTTCGTTTACCCAAACCCACATCATTGCAGCAGCGATAAAGGGAGAAGCAGCATAGATTAAGGAAACATTCGCAATGGAGGTATGTTTAAACGCGGGTATAAATGCCATGGCCCCTACGGCTCCAACTATTGCGGCGATCACACCCGGCTTCCCAATACAACCAAACTCCTTTCCAGTATCACCACGGTAAACCACGTAACAGGTCGTAAAAACAGCAGCAAATAAACCGCGCCAGAAAATAGTTACCCAAGCGTCGGCAGAAATACCTTTAACGAATAACCCAGCGCTGCTAAAAAAGACAGCAGAAACGACCAGAAGCAAAACACCTGTAACTGGCCGCTTCTTACAAAGCGAACCGGTAGATAGCAGATTGCTCACGCTTTTTTCCAGTCCCCAACTGTATTCCACCATCGATAAGGATTATCGGAATCGTCTAAACCAGTCGTGGCGGAACGCAGAAACGGCTCCACTGAGATGGGCGGTTCGTAATAACTATGGAAGTTATATATGATCTCCAACAGTGACTTAAGCAGGCTTTCATCCGGTGGAATAGCCAGGCGCATTTCCACGATATTTGGGCGTTTTCGCAGATCATTTTCAGCCCCTGTGGGCGTCCCTTCCATCGGCCGGTAATATTCCAATCCAGCGGCCGATACAAACGCGTTTCGGTCTGTTTTTCCGTATTCAAAGTTATGTATTTTGATCATTTCTTCAAAGATACGGTCAAGATCTTCATGTGGTCCAGAGAAGGAAATGCGCCAAAATGGCTGCATTTTAAGTGCTGGAATAGAGAGACCGCTTTCCAAAATCTTAAGATGAGATTGCATATACGCCTGCTTATATTGAAAACCAGATTCAAATTCTAAATCGTCCCTACTGACATCTAAGTGTCAGTAGTGTTATGTTAGTTTAATAGTGGACTTCCCTTGGTATAGGTGATGAATAAAACAGAAAGGATGTTTGAAATTATTCAAATTCTTCGCAGTCACACTCGTTCTGTAACCGCTGAACAATTAGCAACTGAGCTGGAAGTTTCAGTTAGGACAATCTACAGGGATATTCAGGCTTTACAATCAATGCGAACACCGATTGATGGTGAAGCTGGCGTTGGTTATCTGATGCGAAGCGGCTACGATTTACCGCCAATTAACTTTAGTGCAAATGAACTGGAAGCCATTGTTGTAGGTTTAAACCTATTAACGAGAACGGGAGATCGCAGCCTGCAGAAAGCGGCAAAGAGCGTGTCAAACAAAATCGAGTCTGCGCGAGGAAAAATTGATAGCCTAGTTGTTTCAGGATGGGGAGTAGAAATACCTGAAGAAGTAGATATTGAAATTTTTCGAGCAGCTATTCGCTCGGAACAGAAGCTACGAATCCAATACAGGGACGATCAAGGGAATGAAACCCGACGTCGCATTTTACCTGTGGCAATGGTTTACTATATCGAAGTTGTTGTTCTCGCGGCCTGGTGTGAACTCAGAAAAGACTTCAGACATTTCAGGGTCGATCGCATTGTTCAATGTGAAGTTGTCAATCAGTTCTTTCGCACACGTGGTGCAACCTTGCGTCAGGAGTGGCACTCGACTTCGCATTAATCAGCGAATGTGCTCTCAATACACACGCAATAAGCGAACCCGATCCTTCAAAATAACGAGATAAGCTCGAATATTGTATGACCGAACCCTAAGCGGTCATTTGAGGGTGTAACCGTGGTCTGTCCCAATTAGTTACAATTAGTTAGAACAACCCTTATTCAAAGCTGTAAATAACAGGCTCGGTGTAACTGCTTGAAAATCCATTCACATCGACCGCTTGTACAGAAAACTCGTAGTCGTCACCGGCGTCACCGCTAACACTCAGGTTAAGCCCTATGCTAGGCGAGGGAATATTTCGAAAAGTGTACGATTGCGTCACGCTAGCATTGCGGTAACGAAGTCGATAATAGGCAATCTCGTCAATGCCTAACACTTCATTGTTTTCACGCATCACAGGACGTTGCCAAGTCAGAGTAAGCTCCTTTTTTAACGACTCATCTTCGAACAAGATCATGGTAATTGTTGCCACCAGATTGCTGTTACTGTTTTTGTTTTGTGCAACAGCGATGCTCGCATAAACGAATAGAGCCAGCAGTAAACTTAATCTAAACACACTTAGCGCTCTTGTACCCGAAAATTAATCGGCGGTTTAGGCGCAGAACTCGATAGTGTCCGGCAAGATGATATTCCGTCAGTAATCACTGCCCAATTACTTTCAATGGGAAGCACACGATATCCAATATCAAACACGCGATCCTCTGCGCTCGCGTTGGTAAACCTCCCTGTTTGTGGCTGATTGGTAATCGGGTCGGTACCGTTCATGATGCACAAGTTTCGATTGCTTGGGTCAGGCCCCCATGTGGGCGCGTCTGTAAAATCCGGGTCCCAACTCAATCCATAATAACGGCAATTCCTAGCGCGGAACGTATCACAGGGGAGCAGCTCATCGGCACCTGGTACATTGGCTTGTTGCATTGCTCTAATGATATCCGCATTGAGTTCACGCGGGTCAGGTGGAGCGCAAGAATCATTATCAATTAATCGCCCATGGTTGGTAATTCGAAGGCTGTATTCAACAATTGCATCGTAGTTCACTATTTCACACATACGCGGCATCAAAATCATTTGAGCCGCTAAGGCTCGAATAGGCCCTGCTGTAACACTGGCATAACTTACCCCAGGAAATTGCCCTGGCCCATCAATATATCGGTAAGGGTCGCGCATGGTTCGCTGTCCAGTTCTCCTACCCAGCTCTGGGTACCGCGCTCCGTTAAACTCTTGCCCAATCAACATTTCTCCCCAGTAGCGGCCAGCCAATTGAGTGTTGTGCTGAGCCGAGTCATCGCCGTCGCCCCAGACTGGGCCATTGGGACCAATATTCACTTGGTCAATCTCATGCACACTGACACCACCAATCCCGTTCTGAGTCGAGCTGGCAAGTTCTAAGGCATCTCCAAATTTTGGGTCTTTTGCCATCGCCGCAAAAAACACGGCAGCAGGAAACCGCCCAATAGATTGACCTGCGCCCGCACCAAACCAACGATCACGATCACCATCGAGGTCATAAACATGATTGTAGACATCCTTTCCATAGGTCAACATCGAGGCCAAGGCAGGAGTAATTTCGTCCAAGCTGTGATCGTTAGATAACAAAACACTCAAATTACTGTGCCATTGTTGTGCCACAGTAGCGCCGTAGTCATCAGTGATCAAGTCGGCACGAAAAGCTCGACCGCCTTCAGAAAACCCGTCGCCATTGCGATCACGCATACTCAAGATTTCAAGATGGTGGGCCCATGTTCTTCGGATCTCTTCAAGACCTGCTGAATCCGTACCATCAAAAAAGTCTCGCTTTGCTAGTCGACCAAAATCAAAGTCGTCTAGGCTCATTAACTCCTTGGTTGCTCGAATCACATTTGGACGCAGCACCGTCGCGCCAGCGTTTTCAGGTACTGAAGTCAGTACTGTGACCACGTTATACGAATCAATACAGCCGTTAAGTATGGCTCTGGTTCCACAATTCCCATACAGGCTTTGATCACGCTCAATACCAGCAACTAACGAGGTTGCATAAGAAAAATCCCGAGGTAGTGCCACAGCAATGTTTTCACTGGCAACTTGATTCCCATAGTCATGGGTCAAAAAACCAGTTTTCTCTGGCACAGGGTTCTCATCCAAAAAAACGCCAGTACCACCACTCTGTGTCACACTGTTCAGCGTCACTTCGTTTTCGCCAACAGCAGGAGCAAGCCAATAATCACCGTTCGCAAATTGACCGCAACGAGCCGGTGAACCATTTGAATCAAAATTCCATATAAAAGTGTTCGAACGTGAATCTCCATTTACCACTACCGACAGAGAATGCCCGGTACAAACTGAACTCGCATCATTCGAACCACAATCACAAGCCGCACGCGCTAGGCTACTTAAGCCCAACAACAACAGTACAAGCGATATCTTTAAATGAAATGACTGAATATATGTCATTGTGTTTTTTGAATTGTTATTTTTATTATTTAAACGATCGTTAGCTCCTGCATATATTTAGACGCTAAGTTAAAGCAACTCAAGACAATCTAATATATAAACAACGCCTAACCCCTCCTACAAACAAGTTCTAACCACCTCTCATGATTATTTTTAGAAGCTAGATGACTTGAATCTTCATTTTATCACAAAGAAACAAGTGTTTCTTAGAGCTCGGTGGCTAAGCCGTTTAGATCTTGTAACCTCGATCCATCCTTGCCTTCGATGAGTAAATGGCGAAAAGTGAACTGTGAACGGGACATGCATAATGGAAAACCGGGACACCCATTAGCCAGTCATGAGCCTTTATTCAAAGGCACTTCTAGTTCAATATTCTTTTGCAAGAATTAGAAAAACAAACTATACCAACAAATCTATTTGTTCAATCACTTTCTCAGGGGAAATTTGTTTGCTACATTCGTGTTGGCGATCTGTACCACGAAACCTTGGACACCAATTCCAGTCATTTCGATCGAAAACAGTTGATTCATCATTCCAACAACCATGACAAACCTGTTTGTTTATGACTCTATAACAGTTGTTATTAAACTCCGCCCATTCCTGGCTAAATCCTGAAATCAATACCACGGGTTTCTTTAGCGCCCAGGCAAGCCAGGATAGACCTGACCCTAAACCGATAAAAAAATCGGCGTTATCAATTTGCTGAATTCGGTCTGAAATAGGATAGTCCCCGGTAAGATCATTAACTCCGATTAGCTCAGTTGGTTCTTTTTGGACAATATCTACGATATAGCCGCGCTTAGTTAAGTGATTAACGATTTCTTGCCAACCTGTAGGATGATTCCATAATTTACACGCAGCCGTTGATGCTGTTGCGATCGCTACTGATTTTTTTTCTCTTCTATTGGAGTCTGTAGCACGTTTTAAAACGGGCCTTGCTTCGACGTAAGGAACACCGAGAATATCTGCAGCTACTTTCGCTAATGGCTGTTGTCTCGGATCTAAGGGATGATTCCATGTTCTGTTTTCAAAGAAAAAGCCGATATTAAACGTGGCATAACAATTGTTTAGTGTCTCTTCGGGTGAGATAAATTTTAGTTCGGGATAACTAGAATCATCGAACAGCCCATCCCAAAAATGCGAAACGTAAACTTCGGCTTTTTCGTGTGTTTTGGCAAATGCATGAATCTGCGGCATCCAAGCTAGCGTATCTCCCAAGCTTTTAGAGTCGATATTTATCCGAACTTTTTTATTGCTGACGTTGAACACATGATCGAATACTCTCTTGCCCTTGTCATTAAACACGTTGATTGACCAGGGAGAGTAGTATTTGCGATGACTCTGAGTCCAAAAGCCTTCCCATAATACATCTCCATGCACAATTTCTCCGTCTACTTTCATTTCAACCTTATATTGCGAGGAGCCTTGGATGACTTCCACCAACGCTCCATCGTTGAAATGTATATTTATTTTGGGCTTTCCAAAAAGCCTGTTTAAAACTGCTATGCTACTCATCTTTTTCGTCAACATGGTAACTATATATGCCAAGCCTAAAACGTTTGGTAGCAACTTCACTATCTGAATCATTCCTGGAAAGCTCTGATGCGCGGCTGTAAATAGTTTTAAGCAGTTCCATCCCCCCCTCATCGATAAGTTTATTCAGTTCTTCAATCGATTCCTCCGACAAATTATCCATAAATGCACTTCGTTCGAACATTAGATCTGGGCTTTCATACAAGTTATTGGTGGCTGCTGCGATATGGTCGTGAATATGCATACCGAAATAGTCTATTAGCTCAGTTCGATTCTTGTCTGGTTTGTACACTTTTTTTTTCAATACCACCAAACCGTTTTTCTGTATTAAAACCATCCCTTTTGAAACTAGGTCATCAAGAACTGTCCTCGACTTAACATCGCTAGTCACCAATGTCACCAGTCCCTCAAAGCTAACATCATTATTATCCCGCGCTAACTTTTCGAGCTTCAGTGGTGTACCATTTTTTGAGAGGAAATTTGAGTTGGTAGTCCACTCCGCGATTACCCTAACTCCTAAGCTCGCCTTCAAAGCACCAGTCGATCGAGAAGTATTTGAGTCTCGAAGTTCTTTCACGTATCTACGCGCAATTCCTGTCATGAGACTTACCCGACTATCCGTTGGGTTCTTGAATTCGTTCTTGCGTTGATATTCTGCTTCGGCGATCTCTACGTACAATGGACGAAGAACTTGTATCAGCCGGGTATAGGTAAACCCTCTAGACAGCAAAAACCTCACCAGAGGCCGAAGAAGTCTAGCGAGTGCTTTAATGAGATGTGTTTCTTCAGATGATTGTGCCTTAGCCATTCTCCGACATTATCAGCTTTGAGCCGTTTGTATTGATTTAACAACAATTGTCATTATAACTTGACGTGGAACTTAGTTCCACTTTATATTCAACTCCTCTGCTAATGGCCATGCCATCCTTTTACAAACTTTCAAATATGAGGAATATCATGAATGAGGAAAACTTAAAAAGGCGAAAAGTGCTCTCATTACTCAGCGTTTTGGGGTTAACCAGTCTTGTTGGATGCGGAGGCGGTGGTGAAACTTCTTCTGGAAGTGGCACTTCATTTGGAACCGGGTCCTCTAGTGGTACTTCTGGCTCATCGGGTACCTCCGGCTCATCGGGTACCTCCGGCCCATCGGGTACTTCCGGCCCATCGGGTACTTCCGGCTCATCGGGTACGTCCGGCTCATCTGGTACTTCTGGCTCGTCTGGCTCGTCTGGTAGTTCCGGTTCGAGCGGTTATGACGAAGATGATGAAGATAAAGATGATGAAGATGACGACTAGTAATTCGCGCCTTAGAGCAGCTACTCATCTATCAAAAGTAAAATGAAGCCCTTAAAGCAATATACTTAGTTCCAAATCTAGGTCGTGTATAGTCGAAAAATCAGGTGCATCGCAGTTAATCGTTCGCAGTTCAATTTAGAAAAACTCAATCAATGTTAAAAAGAAGGCAAGTACTTAAACGATTAGCTGCTATGTACCTCGGTATTGGTGGTTTTTTATCAGGCTGTGGTAACTCCACAACGAGCTCCTCGGGTGGCGGAATCGTTGCAACAGGAAGAGCGCTCATTAACGGCAATGTCGCCTCCAGCGACTTACCTGGTGGAATAGCTGGATTAAATGTCACAATTGCAGACCAAAGCTCGACAACGGATTCAAGGGGAAGATTTTCCGTAAATGATGTTCCGAAAGGTAGCAACAACTTAGTTTTCGAATCAAACGGTAGTTCGTCAAATTTACCAGTGGAGGTACCTGATACGGCGATATTAACCCTTGATAACATTCGTATACGCGGAGCTTCTGCTGCCGCAGAAAATATCACTGTTTCCCAGCCACCGACTAATTCATCCAGCGGTACTAGTGGCTCCTCCGGTAGTAGTGGTTCTTCTGGTAACAGTGGTTCCTCTGGTAGTAGCGGTTCCTCCGATAGCAGTGGTTCCTCTGGTAGTAGTGGTTCTTCTGGTAGTAGCGGTTCTTCTGGTAGCAGCGGCGAGGATGATGAAGAAGATGATGAGGATGATGACTAACTGAGAATTATAAATCCTACTCCACTCTATTGAGATAGCGATTAAGTGCAAAAACCGCTCCTACGTATGATGCCATTTGAGTTTTCCATCAGGTTAACTCGGTTGTACTTTCTACCCCTAAAATATTTCTTGCAGTAATGGAAAAACCAAACTGAACATCTTTATCGAACATCAATCAATCGTCCCTTGTTGTAAGCATTTTTGAAATATCTACTATTTGCTGCGGGTTCAAATGACCATCGTCCCTTATTTAAAAGCACTTGTATGGGAAGATAGAGTTTTTCGGGATTTCTGGCTTCACATACGTCCGATATCTCTGCCTTAAAAGAACGGGGATATCATGCGCGTTCACTCTCTTGTCAGCATGTTTTGATTTTCGTAATTTCGCTATTTTCAGCACGAACAAATAAAGAAACTGCAGCTAGACTCCTTCGAATTCAATCAAACCGTTCAACCCAATCCACTGTAACTTCAGTCCCGCCAAGCGAATCAAACGGCGCGACCGATTCTCGCGTGTGCCGAATCCGGGCAAATAATTTTGCGGTCTCGCGGTAGGGCGTCAAATCATCGACTCCAACCACCCCTAGGGTCGGATCCTCAGAAATTTGTAAACCCATACCTTTACCAATATTAAAAGTAGAAGCCCCCGGCGGCAATTTTCGCGAAGAAAAACTCACCTTTGACTGTTTCTTCCGCTTTGGTCCCAAAAGTGTGCACCAGCCAATATTAAGCAATGCTGTATCTTCAAACTCTTTGAATCGGTAAGGGTCGGTAAAGTCGACGCAATGAAACCGCTCGAGTAATGTTGGTATAAATGGATCAAACAAAGTCAATTTCTGGTAAGTCGATGTAAAGACATTCAAACCAAAACCGATGTAGCCCGATACAAATGGAAAATCGCCAATCAGTTCAACCGCGATATCACGAAGCGATTGACTGCCTTGCTCCAGCGTATCAATTGGCAATAAAAGCCGGATATAACCAGTTCGATACGGGTCATTACACAATTGAAAAGAGATATCAGAAACGCTGTCACCACGCTCTGAACCGTGCAGCGCCATGGCAAATGGCTTATCCCATTTCTGGTTATCGACCCATTTGGCTAAATGGGTCGACATCGCCTTGGTCTTCTTACGAAACGATATTCATCCCGTCGAACCATATCTGGCAGAAAACGGCGTAAACCAATGCAGAATTTCGCCAGATAGCAGCGCCAGTGCCCTGTCCTGAGTTTGCAAAAGACCGTCGACATGGGTCTGCACATCACTATCAAAATAGAAACGAATTTCACAACAAAGCTGGCTCAATCGGGCATTGTCATGCTCGTCAACGTATTCAAATCTAGATTGGTGTTTCAGGACATGCTGCAAATTCATATTAATAAGATTATTTTACGTTTGCGGAGGTTGTGCTTACTTTTTATCTTCTGACAACTGATCTGCAAAACGACAATGGACTCAACGCGAAGTTATAGTTCCGGATATAAATCTTTTATAACTGCAATACAGATTTAGAATTCACTGTTATTGTAGAACGCCGAGATCAAGCTATGTGAAATCGGTTATTGGATATAGAAATTGTAGTCTGTCGGATCATTGGAAACTATTCAGCTGATTCAAGCTCGCAATACTATTTCGATTTTAGCTAACCCATGCATTACTTCCTAAAACACATGCGAGCTTTTCTGTTCAGCGGTCTTTGTTCTTCAACAAAAACTTTCAACGCTGCGTCTAGGCTATTGATGGCAGCAGGAGATACACCATAAAGCACCATCTCCCAAATCACTTCGGCAATCTCTTTTTAGCAAAGACCCGCCTTGCGGTCACCTTCAATATTGGCTTTAAGATGAGGCACCATTTTTCCCCTGGCGGGGTTAAAGCCGCTATTGTTGCCGCATAGCGATCTTTCAGAGGTAATCCAAGCCGGGCACATTGCCGGCCGGAAGCAGACTCAACCTTACCTTTCCCACCCCAAGGAGCAAATGACTTTAGCGGCCCTCTAAAACTTCTTCCATACTACGATAGCCTGGCGCAGACTGCAGTGTTATTAGTCGCAGGCGCCTATAAGTTGATGCGCACGCCAAAGCGCAACTGAGTGCTACCAAAATCGAAGTCCGTAGCTACAGAGCCGGTCGACACCGACGTAGTCAGCTCCGCGCTCTCGGTGCCCAAATACCGATACTCAGCGAAAAGGTTGGTCCGATCGCTGAGGTCATATCCGACACCTGCCATAATTTGATAGGCGAAAACGGTGTCGTCGTCGTCAAGCACGTCGGGTATAGCATCAACACCAAAGTCTTCCGCCTCTATCATGGCTACACCCAGGCCAGCACCCAAATAGGGTTTAAACGCTGTTCCTGTAGAAAAGTCGTAATACCCATTGAGCAATATGCCAGCCATGTTTGTCCCGCCGGTAGCACCTGCCAGCGGTTCACCACCGTTAAGGGAGTGGGAACTTACTTCATCCTCGCCCACTACTAACTCAAACTCGTACCGATAACCTCCCCGTTTCCAGCCGTAGGCCGCGCTATAGTTCCAGTCGTCTTCGAATTCCGTATCGATGGTACCGGATGCGACCTGGAAACTGGTATCGTCGGTTGCGATGATACCAAGACCAAAAGAGATGTAGTTTTCAGAATCCTGGGCGTGTGCGGAAGCGCTAAAACCCAGTAACGAAATCAAACAAATCACATTCAATTTAGCAATTTTGGTGGCAAGTTTCATGGAAAACCTCAGCTGGAAAAAAACGTACTTTAGACTAACTCCAATAAAGTGAAAAGACTGCGAATGAGAGGGCTACAGCAAAAAATTTCAATCAAACCCATGCGATTCTAATTGATTGGGACTAACGTCCGGTTTGCTTACTCTACCGTCTCTACAGATTGTCAATCGGCGTATTTTTTCCCCGTTCATCCCGTACCCCATGACACTTGCAAGGGAGGAGAGGTCATATAGGTTGTTCGATATAACAACCGCCGAAAGCCATCATAATCATTCGTCGCATAGTGCAAAGTTGCTCGATTGTTCCAGACCACAACATCTCCCTTTTGCCATCTCCAGCGAATAGAAAAATCTGGACGGGTACAGTGTTTGTAAATTGCCTCCAGGTAAGGCTTGCTTTCTTCAACACTCATACCCTCTAGTCTAGTGGTATAGGTCGGGTTCAGAAAAAGAGCTCTCCTTTGACTTTCTGGCAGTATGATTGAAGCTGGGTGGGATATTTCGCGATCCGCTTTCGGATCACCGCGACGCATTTTGATTGCGCCATTGGCTTGGGTAGAAAGCGGTGGCGCAAATTGCACTCCATAAGGCTTACCAACATGGATCGCATTTCTGCCTTCAATTAATTCCTTAAGATCATTGGATAACGTTTCATAAGCGGCAACCTGATTAGCCCAAAGCGTATCTCCTCCTACTGGTGGGATCTCTACTGCATGCAATACCGATCCCGCTGGCGGGTTTTCAAGAAAGCTGAAGTCGGAATGCCATTCTCCGCCAAACACACCGGTCTTAACTTCTTCCGACTCTTTCAACACAGCAATTACTTCTGGATCTTCAGCCGTCGGCATCACATAGGGTAATCGACCCGTCTGACCAAATAGAGAAGTCAATTTTTTTTGGTCCGCCTGAGTGATTCTTTGGTATCGAAAAACAATAACGTGATAATCGTTTAATGCTGATCGAATAAACTCTTGTTCGACAGTTGATAACTCTGCGCCTAAATCGATACCTACGATTTCCGCGCCAAGCAATCCCGTTATTTTTCTTATTTCAGCCATACGTACCAATAGAGGGGCCAGGTCTTTATTACTCTAGGCATATCTAGTTCGATCATAAAGCAAATACTGAACACACGTGTGTTCCGGATATTTTTGTCAGATTTGTCTTACATGTCGCCATCATCCTAACGTTAATACACATCGGCAATACCGCAGGAATCATTAAGTTTGATGATGCAGAAACAACGAAATGCATTGCTGCTGTCTCCGCACAATTGGCCATTGCAAGGGTTGGTAAGGCGAGAAAAGCAAGTAAAAAGGCGTTTTACGCGGAAAAATCAGGCTTTAAAGGATAAAAATGGATTTAACACCGCTTTTATCCTTTAAAAACCGGCGTTTTCAGGGCAATATCAGTGTATGCCATTAGAAAAAATAAGACAGGCAGAAGAAATGAGTGGGGTCTCAAGAACACTGAGAGACGATGAAAGCCAAGTACAACAGCTGGAGAATCGTCTTCAGCAGCTGGAAAATCGCGTCAACATAATTACCTATTTCTCGCAGTCGATCTTCAGACAAAATACCGTTGATGACGTACTTTGGGATATCGTCTCCAACTGCATCAATCGCCTCGAGTTTGAGGATTGCGTTATTTATCTCTTGGATGAACCGCGCAACGTGTTGCTACAAAAAGCCGCTTATGGCGAAAAGAACATAAACGGTGAGGCAATTAAGGACCCCATCAAGATTCCCATCGGTTCTGGAATCGTTGGCACTGTCGCAGCCACCGGGAAGGCAGAGATTATCAACGATACGCTGTTGGACGATCGCTATATTACCGATGACGCCAGCCGTCGCTCTGAACTGGCGGTCCCGATCTACGCAGAAGGCCAGCTGATTGGCGTCATTGATAGCGAGCATTCCGACCCAGGTTTCTACACCAATTTTCATTTAGAACTCTTACAGGATTTGGCGGCTATTTCCGGGACTAAAATATCTAAAACCATATTTCAGCAAGAGCGTGAAAATATAGCTGGCTTCGCATTGGAGAATCCAAACCCGGTGTTTCGACTGTCTTCTGAATTTGACGTATCTCTTGCCAATCAACTCGCCGAAGAAATTCTAAACACTCTCAACAAAGAATCATTTGGCTATCGTTACCACCGCCTGTACAAGCATGTATCAGAAGCCATGATCATGGAAGAATCTGTTCAAATAGTGCTGCCGGTAAATGAAAAAATCTATTCGGTTGATATTATTCCTTTTCCGGATATTGGATATGCCAACCTGTACTTCATCGATGTCACGGCACACTTTCAGGCAAAAGAAGATGCCGAGGAAGCCAACCAGGCGAAAACGGAATTTTTGAGCATGATGTCCCATGAAATTCGAACACCCCTCAACGGTATTTTGAATCTCGGACGACTATTACAGGAATCGGTAAAAAGTAAAAAAAACCGGGAGCTGCTGGAAACCATGGAGTATTCCGGGGAACACTTACTAAAAATCATAAACGATATCCTGGAATTCGAAAAGCTTGGTGCAGGTGAAGTGGTGTTTGAACGCTCCACTTTTGACTTGAAAAAACTGTTGCAGCGTCTACAGCAAATTCTTCAAACCACCGCGGACGATAAATCAAACATACTGAAATTTGAAATTGCTGATGACGTGCCAGAATTTTTAATGGGTGATAAAACCAGATTAAATCAGATTTTGAGCAACCTAACGCTTAATTCACTCAAATTCACAAATGAAGGAAGCGTCAGTATTTATGTGGATCTGGCGGAACAACAAGTGAACGCGGACAACGAACCCATACTCAGTTTCAGAGTTGTCGATACCGGCGTGGGTATTCCTCTAGATAAGCAAGCGACTATTTTCGATCGCTACGCTCAGGCGCATGCCGAGAAAAGCAGTCTTTTTTTTGGTGTCGGCCTGGGGTTAGGCATTTCCAAACGTTTGGTTGAGCAACAAGGCGGCACTATCAGTTTAGAAAGCTCTCCCGGTGAAGGCACCACTTTTGAAGTGACTCTCGGATTTGGCGTTGGAATGGTGCCAGCCGAAGTAGAGCAAGAAAACACCAGTAACATGATGGATCTGAGCAGCAAAAGCGCGCTGGTAGTTGATGACAGTCCGATCAATATTCTTGTGGCGAAGGAATTTCTCGAACGCTGGGGAGTTAAAGTGTTTACCGCCGTAGACGGCTACAAAGCCTTGGAAGTAGTTCAAGATAAGAAACTAGATCTGATTCTAATGGATCTGCAAATGCCGGGTTGGACAGGATACAAAACCAGCAGGGAAATTCGTAAGCTTGGTAATCACAACAGCGAGATTCCAATCGTGGCGATGAGTGCAGATGTATTGTCCGCTTCCCAGGAAGACATCATGGAAGCGGGTATGAACGATCAACTGGTTAAGCCATTCCATCCATGGCAGTTGCAGACAAAAATCTCAAATCTGCTTAAAAACAAGGGCTCTTAGCTGCCTTAACCCCTAAAACACTGCGATTTCTAGCGAAATATCACGGATATATGGTGTTTTTTACCCGATAAACGTTTAATTCACAGTACTTTCGTGTATTATTCATCCTAACAATGCGGCGGAGAGTGAGGTCTCCGTCTACCAAAAACACGCTGTGTTAGCTTAGCAAAACCTGGTGAACAAGGTTCTAGATCGAAGCGAAACGGCGCTATGAAAGAGCAGTATTTTGAACGTCAGTCCTATTGACGATAGTAAAATCGTCACGGCTTCCTCACTTAAGCCATCAAAAGCCTCAACCAAGCCATTCAAAGCTGATGTCATACCGTTTCCTGCGCGATACGCAACAAGGGATTCACTGCCCGTTGTCAATGTAAGCGGTTTGTATCATCCGAACCCATCGGTTCAGAGAAGTACCGCTGGTCGAATTGGCGAAATTGCAATGGCTAACGGGTTTCTTTATATAGAGAAACACGACGTCTCCCGCAGTCTAATCAGCGCAGTTTATGAACAAGCCCAAAGCTTCTTCAACGCCGATATGGAGACTAAGAGCCGGTATTATATTGGCCGCTCTCCAAATCATCGCGGATATGTGCCATTCACCGAAAAAGGCGACTATGCGGACGAGGAAGGCCCAAGGAAATACGAAGCATTCGACATGGGCGTTGATCACTCTGCTCAAGACCCGGATTTTTTAAACGGTAACCCGCTGGTCGGCCCGAATGTCTGGCCAAAGATACCTGGTTTTCAGTACATCCTTGGCAATTACCTCACCGAGATGCAGCGCATCACCAGCGTTATGTGTGGTGCCTTTGAACAAATACTCGGTTTAGAGAGCGGTTTTTTTGCGCAGCACATGGACAGACCTGTATCGCAACTTAGGCTTCTACATTATTTGGAAAACAAATCCGCTCAGGAAGAAAATACCGTCAATATGGGCGCGCACACCGACTATGAGTGTTTTACTATTCTCCATTCACAAACACCAGGTTTACAGGTTCTCGATAGCGAATCGAAGTGGGTAGCCGCACCGCCAATCGATAATACCTTTTATTTTAATATTGGCGACATGCTGGAAGCCTGGAGCGGAGGATTGTTCGTTTCAACCCCTCACAAAGTCGTTAATAGTAGTGGTGCTGAGCGCTTTTCGCTTCCTTACTTCGCGGCCACTAACTTTAATACTGTGGTTAGTCCAGTTCACTCGCAAAAGTATTCTGCAAAACAAAAAGAATATGCGCCTATCGTCGCTGGCGAGCATTTGTTAAACAACATGTTGCGGGATTTCCCCTATCTACGTAAAAAGTATGAGGCAGGATTGTTGAACATGGGAGGTATCAAACCCGGGAACAATCCCTTTGAGGATCGAATGAAGGGCACTCTAAAAAAGTAAAAAGTAGTTTGGAAATTCCCTGATACGCGGTAGACTTCATTTAACGAACTCACGTGATTATTAGAATAAGAAATGGATTTTCCACTTGCCTAATCTCGATACTATTCTTGCCGTTGCACTGGCAGGTTTTTTCCTAAGCGCTTCTCCCGGACCATCAATGCTCTACGTGCTATCGCGTAGCGTTGGGCAAAGTCGTGCAGCGGGTTTCGCTTCCTCAATCGGGCTGGCTATTGGAGGAATGATACTTGCTGTGGCATCTGCAATGGGACTTTCTGCCCTGTTTGAATTATCTCCCCGCGCCTTTACTGTCCTTCAAATTGCCGGTGGTTGTTATCTTTGCTATCTCGGCTACGGTATGATCAAAGAAGCAGGCAAAGACGATCTATCGATATTAAAAGTAAAGAATGCGCCTTTTTCACGGATCCTATATCAAGGTATTCTGGTTGAAGTCCTTAACCCGAAGACAGCGATATTCTTAATCGCATTTCTTCCACAGTTTGTTGACTATAGCCGACCGGATGTTGTCACACAGATTCTAATACTCGGGTTGCTGGTGCCACTCACAGCGATACCATCCGATATCATCGTCTCAATTGCAGGAGGCACATTAGCCGCCAAACTTTCCAGCCGTCCTACCGCGACAGTAGTGTTGGGATGGGTAAGCGGATTGATATTGATCGGGCTGGCTGTCAGCGTCTTCTTTTTCAGTACACCGGCACTCACACCTGTCAGTTTGTAAAAGTTTGGTGACTATTTGTTACTTATACAAAAAAAACCAAATGGCTAAAACGCCCAACTACCAAGTTGATAAAAGTCAAAACCGCTACTTCGGCCGCCAAGGCACCTAGCCAAGAAATCCTCATTGAATTATAGAAAAACAATCCGCACCACCTAGGTTTGTATCCTTAATCCTGTAAACAGAAGGGAGGCCCTCCAAAAATTTCGCCAACTTCTACGACCTATCAGTCTGTACTCACCAGGCAGAAGGGTTCGTTGCCTGTTATTTTGTTTTGTCTGCGCTAAATTTCCGTTCTCGTCGTCAGATAGAGTCACTTGAAAAATATGTACTTTCTTTAAAATACAATTAATACGAACCACTGGCGCCTATAAGATCCACCGATTGTTTTGGTATGACTGAACTACTTGTGCTCGAACATGCTACAAGTAAAATTGAGTATAGAAACACAATTGCGCCTTTGCTGCATTTAAATTCCATTGATGCCCTCCTATTTTTGAGTGCCGTCCCCGTTCGTACTGAGTCTTTTTGCTACCCATTTTTCCGTTAGCGTGCATTCCATTGTCGCGATTTTTAGCCTAAAGCGGCAAATTAAAATTGACCAAGTTTCCCGTGTAATCACCTCGACAGAAAAACAAAGATCTAATATATCAGTTTAAAGCCTCGCTCTCTTTCGTATGCCACTCTACCTCTAATTCAGAAAGTTCGATTGGATAGTTCAACATAAGCGTATAGTTTTTTAGATCTCGAATGTCTGCCTTGTTTTGCAAAGCTCCAGCGACCGCTGTTGAGATTCCGTTGGGATCGAATGCCCCCAAACTAACCGATTGATTTTCACCCAACGCCTGCAAGTGATAAAAGACATAAGCAATTTCAGGACTCTCTTTATAGAAAAACAAGCCGCACCACTTAGCTTTGAACCCTGGGGTCGTCAAACAAAATGGAGGTCCGCTATAGAATTCGCCTTCTGCGGTACTGCCTATTAATTTGTACTCACCTCCAACAACAGTTAGTTCTCGACTACTTCTCTTAGTTTGACCTAGATTTCCGTTTAAGTCCTCTCCAGCCAGGTCTATATTAAAAATATAAGACCTCTTCAGCCTAAAAGAAGTCGATTCATTCTCTTCCACTTTCACCAGCAGTTCTTTTGGTATCACTAATTCATTAGTACTGGTACTCGCACAAGCGGTTAGTAGCATCAGCGATAAAAACGCAACCGTGCTTTTTGTAAATTTTACTTTCATTTACATTCCCTAATGTCAAAAGTAGTTTCAGACTAGATCTTGATTTTTCTTAAAAAAGCACCTAAAACTGTACAAACTATTTGTGTGAAGGCCACAAAATACTTCATTTCATTGTTCGTAAATCAAACAAAGCTGAGACCACTAGTTCGTTGTCGAAGCTCGTCTGGCACTCCAAAGGCTAATCCTGCAATACAGCCCAGCGCCATGGTTCGACCGCAACAATCCCCGCCACAACGAATATTGTCAGTGACAGCACCGGTAAAGTCTGCTGCATGATTGAGCAAGTACCAGCTTAGTGGCATTGCATGTTTGACATAACAGGCTAGGCCAAAATGCTGCGCCGTTTGTAAAGGCTCGTAGAGTTCTTTTGCTAAGGCTTCTCGCATCAATGCGCCAAGTTCACCCTCTACACTCCCAGCTGCCACAGCTAACGCTTTTTGCAACTCAACACCCGACGCTAGCTGCGACAATACGCTGTAGACTGCTGCTGACGACTGTAACACATCGCTATTCGTAGTGATGACGTTTACCGCCTCCTGGGTTTGCTCAATCGACGCGCCGGCAGCAAATAAGCCTGGTACAACACTAATACCTGGCATCTGATTGTCGTCCATACCAGAAGGGTTTTTAATATCGTCACCTTCCAAGATTAGGCGCGCGATGAGTTCTTTAGTCGGTCTATCTGCATAGCCTACAAAGCTACCGCAAGGTCCGAACGACGCCATGATCGCTTTTTGATGGTTAACGGTGGAGTAACCTTCAGCGGAGGCAACCGCGCCAGCGATTCGTGCCGATTCACCATATTGCGACATCTCCCCTGCTCGGCGAACCCCATGTACATATGCGCCGCGCTTGCCTTCGTAAACAGCGGCATCGGGCTGCCGGAACAAGAGACTTCCTGTGGCTTCCACTAACTTTATTTGATCTTGGTCGTACAGCCAATGCAGCCCCATAGAAGCCGCGTCTGCCACTAAAGCGCCTAGTAAGGCATCGTTTTTATTCATTGTTAATATGGGTCGCTGTTACAACATTAGAGGTTAGTTAAATCAGAAATAGTTCCAATCGAGAGAAAATGGGAACAGTCCACACTTTACGAATGATTCATTTGAGTATTGTGTTGAGGCACTAAATTGTCAATGCGCATCACCTGTTGAAGTGCCACCACCGTGTGTGCAGCAGTTTAACGTTCTGTCATAGACGGCTGGCTTACAATAAGTAATTAAAGGTCTTTCTGATACCGCGCAACCATCTCATCCTGACTCTCAGGAGGATCTGTAATCTGCAGCTGATCATTGATCATCGTCGCCATGGTCGGGAATGCTGAACGCTCAATATTCGATTCTGAAGACCAGAGCTTGGAACGCATAAGTGCTTTGGCACAATGAAGAAATACTTCGTTAACGGTGATCTCAATACACACTTTGGGCGGGTTTCGTTCTCCTGAAAATAAGTTCAAATGGGATTCGTTTTGTGAAATACGCGCTGTTCCATTCACTCTTAATGTTTCATCAATGCCCGGAATGAGAAACAGACACCCAATATCACCGGTCTCAATAATATTAATCAGACTATCCAGGCGATTATTTCCTTTGCCATCCGGAATAACAAAGCGATTGTCATCCAGCACTTTGACAAAACCAGGAGATCCGCCACGCGGCGAGCAGTCCATAAAGCCTGATTCTCCATGGGTTGAAATGGTTAAAAACGGAGAATGTGCGATAAAGTTTTTGGCATGATATTCTAATTTTGTTAGTTGTTTCTCTTTGCTTCGCCCTTTTGGAAATCCATAGAGCGCTCTGAGCTGTTCTTCTGACGCGATATACATTCGTTTTCTACTTCTTGCGATTCAGTGAGTCTTTCTGTTAGTCCAACAGTAAGTACTTTTCAGGAAATATGGCTTAACGCGTTTTCCAGATCAGCGATCAGATCTTCCAGATCTTCAATGCCGGCAGAATAGCGAACCAGACTTTCGGGAATACCCGCAGCAGTTCTCTCTTCCGCGGAGCATTCAACGTGACTCGTTGTTGCCGGAGGACCAACCACTGTCTCTACGCAACCCAAGTTAGCCGCACGATGAGCAAACTGTAACGCTGGCAGAAATTTCTTGATTGCATCGAAACCGCCGTTGATTGAAAAACTCAACATTCCCCCAAAGCCTCTCATTTGCTTCTTCGCGATATCATGGTTTGGATGAGAAACAAGGCCTGGATAATTAACCTGATCGACTTTAGGGTGATTCTCTAACCAGGTAGCAATCTGCATCGCGTTATCATTCTGCCTTTCTACCCGCAATTTCAGGGTTTTCATCCCACGAATAAAACTATAGGCGTCCATTGGTGACATCGCTGCACCGTCAATTTCACGATACTGATACACCTGTTTAACCAATGACTTGCTACCGCAGATTACCCCACCGAGGGCGTCAGCATGGCCACCGAGATACTTAGAAGCAGAATGAAGGACAATGTCCGCTCCCAACTCTAGGGGATTCTGGTTAATTGGTGTAGCAAACGTGTTATCCACGACGACTATGGCACCAACTTCTTTGGCCTTACTCGCAAGGCGCTGTATATCAATAATCTTAATGGTTGGATTGGTGGGCGTTTCAAGGTAAAGCACCTTGCAACCCTTTTGAATCTCAGTCTCGATCTCTTCGTGATCCAGCGTTTCACACAAGGCAACTTGAATACTCAGAGCGGGAAGATGCTCATTAAAAATTCTATTGGTTCCGCCATAGCTGTCTTTGATTGAAACGACACGGTCGCCGGATTTTAGAAATGTTCCCAAAACATTGCTGATCGCCGCCATGCCCGAAGCAAAACTGGTCGCCGCCTCAGCACCTTCAAGTACTTTAACCTTGTCCTCAAATGCGCGGACCGTCGGATTGGTGTTACGGGAATAGATATGCCCCGGTTCTTTTTCTAACGCAACATCTTGCCAGGTATCGAGATCGTCATAGGTAAAAGAGACACTATGGACAACCGGTACTTGCGTAGATCGCTCGTAAAGCGCGTATTCTTGTTCTCCGCCCCAAATACAGAGCGTTGATTTGCCGGGTGATTTAATTTCAGTCATAACAGACTCCTGCTGCTGAATTGAGATAAAAAAGCAGTAATTTTCGAGCACAAGCGCGCAAACTACAGCATGTCTATGTTCAAGGCAGCGCTACAAGAGCCTTTATCTTGAGAAAATGAGTATAAATTTGCCCTGTGCAAAAGACAATAGTGAGAAACCACGATTAATCACTGACATCTGATCAGCAGTAGATAAATCAGCTACCCGATAATCTTCAACTGATCACCTAAGTCGAATGTTTGCGTATTTGTACAGCGCGTAAAGTTGGGGCAAGAGAAGTAACAAAAACCCGTAATATGTCAACGGAATATCATTCTCCCAACGACTCTTTTCAAATTCAATAAAGGAACTGAAAAAAGAGACTACGTTGAAAATAAAGACAATCACCCAAAAAGGCTTTTTATAGATTTCCTTGTCGTTGATATATCCATACAAACCAACAAATCCAGCCACATTAAAAACGATCAAAAGCGCATTAAAAAAGCTCACCGAAAATATGCTTGCCACGGAAAGAAACGTTGCGAGACCAATAAAACCCGCATACATAGCCCAAAGAATATAGTTTAGTTTAGGTCCTTTAGACATAGGTCATAGGCCAAAGGCCAGCATAGCTTTATAAATGTGTTTACTGGATGTCATCAGTCGGATTGTCGGGAGATATAAAATTGAACCCGAAAGACGTTTCCACGCTGGGGTATTTTTGTCTAAACAATCCTAACTTCCCGGAATGATTCATCAAGTTTCGAATATTACTTATATGACTCACAGAAAGATTCTTAGTTCACTTGCGGGCAAACTGCCGGAGCACGCTATTCCAAACTGAAATTATTTCTCAATGCCCTTTTTTCAAAGTTGAATATCACCTGATCGTCCTATCGCCGGACATTCGCAACAAACTTCCGGCTGCCATAGCACAGAGACATAGGGAATCAATCCGGCCTCGGGCAATATCTTAGATGTCGCTGTGTAATGCTGCCCCACTAACTTTGGCAAAAGTTTTTGCTCCTTTTCAACTATCTGAAGCACATCACCTGACCTATAATAATGAACCGACATACGCACACCGTAGTCAAGATGATTCAGCTTCTTGGGCACGATAATTTCATAAGAATGATCTCCCAGATTCTTAACTTTAATATGCCTATCCACTTCTTTACCTCGATAGGTTTGATTGCAAGCAAAGGCCCCAAAAGAAAACAAACTTGAGAGCAGAAACAAACTCGTTAGTAAATTTTTAGTCATGCTCGAGTATCCCGCTATAGAGATTTAGAAGGCAGAATATCTACACAGAAATATTATTTGGATAAATCTGTTCAACACCATAAATCAAAGTAACAGACCGGACACAATAATTGAATCAAAAAGTGCTCCCGCTTCTTGATAACTTTAAAATCAAGTAAAATACACGCACTCACGATCAGTACTATAAAAATCGCAGCATAGAGGCGCCGCAAGAAAGCGCTATTTGCTCGATACAAAAAAATCATAGCGTGATTACTTGCAGCCGATTTGAAAACATTATGACAAGATAATTCGGCTTAAATAATCTCTTTAGATGCTATCTGGCATCATAGAATACGGTTATCTCGACAGGTTTTAGTGTTACCGAAATACTTATATTTAATAACCTAACTAATTGAAATTACTATTTTTTTATATGTATTCCTTGCTTAGAAAAACCCTGACCCTTACAGCGATATCTGTTGCCTCATTGGAATTCGCTTCCGCCCAAGTGAATTTTGCATCTGAGAAAGATCTAGCAAACAACAGTGTTTCCGGTGTGAGTTCCATGGCAGCTGGAGATCTGAATGGTAACGGACGCGGTGATGTGGTGGTCATTGAGGGCGGTAGATTCGCAAGCGGTAGAAAAACCTTTGCCTGGTTTGCTTCTCCTGCGTCCATACAAGGCAATTGGACCCGCCACGAATTTGGCAATGACAATCAGCTTCGAGGGTTTCTTGGCGCTGCGCAGGTTGCTGATATGGACAATGACGGCGATCTGGATTTGATCGTAAGCTCAGACAATCACTCCGGCTCATCCGTACAAGCTGACATTTACGTTTACGAAAACCCCGGAGCGGGCGCGGTCACCAGCAGCTGGCCGTTTCATCGAGTTACACCCTCCACCCTCGCATTGCACCATATCAATGATATGGAAATTAGTGATCTTGATGTCGATGGCAGAATGGATATTATTGTCCGCAGTCTGGAAACAGCAGATTCTCGCGAGAACCAAATCCATATTTTTTTTCAAAATGCTGGTTCAACCTACACGCAAAAATCTATTGATACCAATATTTCTCAATCTGAAGGACTAGCTGTCGGATTAATCGATGGAGATAACAAGCCGGACATTACCTTTACAGGTCATTGGCTTAAATCTCCAAACAATCCCAGAACACAAAACTATACCAGACTGAATATCGATTCAAACTATAAAAATATCAATCAAAATACCAAAGAAGCAATTGGTGATATCGACGGCGATGGCTTCAACGATGTCATTATCGCACCTGCTGAAACATTCAGAGGCGGCGGTAATACACACCTGGCGTGGTACAAAAACCCCGGAAATACCAGTAGTGCAAACTGGCAAAGAAACGTGTTGCTGCCTCTGACCAATAATACCCATACGATCAAACTGGGTGATCTTGATAACGATGGAGATTTAGATGTGATCACTGGAATACCCTGGGACAATGAAGTCTCTGATATATCAGTGAATGCACACTACAATAACGGTAATGGTGTGTTCAGTACGCCGCAAGTCATAGAATCAGGCAAAGGACTATATTCTGGCCTTGTGTTTGATATTGATAACGACGGTGATTTGGACATTGTTGGTCAGAATACTTTCGCTCGAAGCTCGAAGCCTTATATCTATGAAAATTTGCTTCCGCGATCAACGCCCCCTATTCCTCCAAGATCGAGAACTGACGGTGATGTCATTATTGCACCTATGACCTTGTTATTAGAGGACGAATAGATACGTTCTGTCGCTGAGTACAAAACCCAGTCTTAAAAAATTGCTACTTTCACTCAAAATTTAAACGCCCGATCAAGGTTATTTTTCGGGTAATTGCACCCCAGCGTTTCGCGCATAAACTTTCGCCACCGCAGCGTCATCTTCATGGCCAAGACCAGATCCCGCCGCCGCAACAAACTGTTGCAAGGCGGCTGCGGTCAAAGGCGCTGAAAAGTTCGACGCTTTGGCAATATCCAGAACAATCCCAAGATCCTTGGGCCAAATATTCACCGAAGAATGGGGCGTGTAATCTCCTTCGACAACATGGGGCGCACGATTTTCAAACATCCAGCTGGATCCTGCGCACTGTGAAATCACCTCTACAATCTTATTCGGATCCATTCCCTGCGTCATTCCAAACGTCATTGCTTCGGCCATACTCGCAATATGTATTCCAGCGAGAAGCTGATTTACCGCTTTCATCGCTGATCCGGGACCCGCGGCATCTCCAAGACGAAAAACCTTTTCCGCTGTAGACTGTAGCGCCGGATCCGCCGCACTAAATGCATCAGGTTTACCTGCAGCCATCACCGAGAGCTGTCCAGCTGCAGCTTTTACCGCACCGCCAGAAATGGGCGCATCAAGGTAATGTACGCCAACTGCATTACACTTCTGCTCCATCTCTTTGGCAAATTCCGGCGGCACTGTTGCACAAGATATGACACATGCGCCCGGTTTCAAATAGGACAAACAGCCATTTTCACCAATCAGAACCGATCGTGTTTGTTCCGCATTAAGCACCACAATCATAACGATATCGATACTCAGCGCTGTATCAGATAAGTCACCGGCTATACCGCCCTCTGAAACAAATTTATCAACTTGAGTTTGCGCGACATCAAAGCCCATAGTGCGATGCCCGGCTTTCAGCAGCGATTGCCCGATGCCATAGCCCATTGAGCCTAGACCAAATACAGCAATATTTTTCTTCATTCTTGAGGAACCAAAGATTATTTTTGGACAAAGATTTTATCGAAGATTTGAAAAATAAAATCGAAATCCGGATTAATAGTTGTGCGGGCAACTGCCACACCATCTGGTGACGGCGTGTGCTGTGCGCCATACCAATGCTCCTTAGACTGCAGGCAGGCGAGAAACACTGGATACTTATTTCCGTTGCAAATAAGTAGACCCTGATCGCCACCATACAGCAGATTGTCAGGGGAGTTCATTAAACTTAAATGCGCCTGATTAAGAATACGATACTCGGGAAAGGCACTATTTCGTGATATCTCTCTCGCCCCCGTCTGCACTTCTTGACTGGCACTATAAGTAATCAATCTACTATCTGGGTTCACAAACCGGCGCTCAAATGTTTCTTTAACACGGGTGATATCAACCACAGAATCATCTTCTGTAATAACCAATAGTGCTGGAATATTAATCTTTTTTCGCTTCCACTTTTTCTTTAGGTAGCGCGTGAGTCTATAGTATTGATCGCCAGAATTAATTGGGATGGAATTATATTTCGCCGGGTTATCTTCCATGATCATGCCACCAAATAACCACTCCTCTTTCTTTTTGTAAAGCCAGGACCAACGCAATAGATGATTGAGACGGCTGTGATAAGCCGGGGAAAACATTAGCAATCCCGCAATGTCATTCTTTTCTAATGCGAGTACAGTCGCAATCACACCCCCTAGAGAGAAACCACCAAGGTAGATCGATGATTCTCCGTCGTCCCAAAAATCATAGTGCTTGCGCGCTACTTTCAACCATTCTTTATAATGTACTTCCAACATATGTTCCGGAGTCGTACCATGACCGGGCAACAAAATTGCTCTGACGTCAAAGCCCCGTTTTTGCAGTTGTTTCGCCACATCACGCCATACATAGGGCGAATCATTCAAGCCATGAATAAGTAAAAATCTCCCTCTATAAGAAACCTCTTTATTCGCAAAAAGCTCAAATGGCTGATTCAGCGCAATGCCTTCGGGTGTGCGATTGGGCAAACTGTTGACGCTCAAGAACGCACTGGCCGATTCGATATAACATTGAAATGAAGCCTGAGGAGCGGGAAATTTATCTGCACTTGGATTACAAGTATTGTCTTGAGCAAAGACATCATTGCTCGCTGAAACAAGCAGCAACAGAGTGAAACCGCCCAGACTACACACTATGTCTCTTTGACTCTTTGTAAATCTTAATCCAAACATGAAACGAAATTCGGCATGATGCTCTAAGTGTCGCGATTATGCGCGTTAAAAACTAAAATTGATTCAACTTCAGTAGCTAAAGACAGGAAACGGGAATTTTAGTTCTTGCCGTCCGCCATCGCAGACAGTCTATTGGCAATACGCACCAGACTCGCCAGTTCCACCTCCAACTCATGACGTTTATGGATCAGGTATTGTTTTAGTTGTTGCTTTCTCGCGAAAGTAAAAAAGACTCTGAGATTATTCAAAATGCGGGAATATTCATCCCGCATTGCAACCGCTACACTGCTACTTACAATCAGCACAACAAAATACACCATTGTCCAGCTCAAACCAAACCAACGATAAACCAAATAGCTTTGAAATCCCCAAAATATGCTTAACAAGGCAAATCCCGTGAGAACTTTGGCACTATCGAGCTGATCGACTCCTTTGGCAAGCTTGGGAGCAATAAGCCTAGTTAACGTATAAGGAATATAACTATTCAAAATTCCAACAATTGCAACAGGTAAAGCGATACAAGTAATTGCGATAACCCTAAGCAAATACCCAATGATCAACAACGGTCGGTATCGAATGGTTAGATGGTAGTCTTTAATGCCGAGAATACGACAAAGGCGTTCGAAACCTTTCAGTTGACTAATCAATGCACGTACTCTCTTCGGCTCATGTGCACTGAGTAATTTTTGGCCTTCAATCAGTCGTTGCAAAGAAGCAAAACTGCGTGAGAGGCTGCGGCCTCGGTATTTTCCGTGGCGCATTGAAAAAAATCTTTCCAAACGCGTAACTAAGTCTATGTCTTCCCATGAATCTGCGTTCAATGTAACCGATACGAGACCTTTGGTAATGCGCTGATTAATTAGCTGTATTGCATCTTTGGTATGCATCTCTTCTGGCAGCTCGAGATCTATTGGTGCCCCAAAATGTACAAGAACGCTACTGCGAAACCGTCCCTTCTCAGTAAACGTTAGTCCAATCGGGATAACGGTACATCGACCATTTAATTCGACACTACTTAGCGCGATACGCGCTGCGCCGGTTTTCAGTTCATGTATATGTGGATCAGAATGACTCTGCCCCTCGGGAAAAATCATAATGCATTCGTTGTTAGCCAAAAGCTCGTGGCACTTCCTGAACATATTGGCGTTGCCGCCCATCTTGCTCCGACCATCCTGGGGACGGTATACCGGAACAGCGCCAATTAGATTTAACGCAATCTTCATCGGAAATTTGAATAGGCCGCTCCTTGCCAAAGGTCGCAACTGCAATCGAGTTGCTGCTTGAATAATTACTGGATCAAGCAACGCATTGATATGATTTGCGCAAAACAATACTCCGCCGCTGTCTGGATAACTAACATCACCCAAGACTTCAACCTTTTGGTAGAATATCCTTGTTACCAACTTGCAAAATTGATGCCAAATACTCAAGAGCAATATCGTTTGATTGATTATCCTATTGGTCCAAATGAAACTCTGTCGCCGAATAATTCATGGACAGGCCTTCTTATCAACATCACCCAAATATTCCTAATCCTATTGAAACAAGGCGCGTCTGACTATTTATCTAAATGATAACGCAACGCCATGCGGATACAATGCATCAGGGCTTCTTTCTTGTCTCCACGATCGATCCGATCGGCTTTACCGATCACTAACGCGCGACTTCCTTCATAGCGAAACACTTGAGGAAAAATTGAGCGGTAGGTATCCACAAGACTAGTACGGCAGTTTACAAACATCACAAGCTCCTCGGGTTGCGACTTGCGCCAGTCAATGCGAATGGTGGTACCGCTACCTGAATCCGAAGTAAGATAAGCAGGCTGACCCCACTTCAGAGTCTCTTCAAGCTTTCCAATCTGCGAATCCTCCGAAGCGATTTGATAAATCAATTCGCGCACAAAACCGGATTTCTTTTGTATACACTGCGGATATTCAGCAAAACGTTTGGCAACAGCATCTGACAGCGAAGGCGCGGAAAATTTAATCTTCGAAGGCTTCGACATAGCAACAGGTTTAAGAGAACGTTTTAAATACAGCGGGTGTGCGGGCTGTCCGCTTTTATTTAACTTTAAGTAGTGTAATTTAGGGTGATCTTTCAACACCTTCTGATCGCGTCCCAGCAATACGCCATCATTGCCCCATCCTGCAACCAGCAGTTCTGCATGGTTACTTAAATAACCCAACCATCGGTCATTATCTCGACCAACAGGATTCTTAACCTGTTTTAACAGCGCTGGTTCAGTTGATCGATAGGCAAATAGATTCCCCGTCTGCATGCCGCCAAAACCCCATTGTTTGGCAAAATCAATGCAACGCAATAAAGTTGGATCATCTACCATTCCATCTGCGGTAGAGGGATTGAGACAGATAAACATAACCCGTGGCAATGCAGTATCCCAGGTTCGCCACAATACATAGCGGTAGTTCTTACATCGCGAAATTACGGCGCCCGACGGCCGACTAAAATCAATTTCTCGCATTGTCATTATGATCCAACCAGGCAACTAGCGGTCCTAGCGAAAAGAAAATTAGCAGTATACGCACCACATGATGAATTGTTACAAAAGCAACGTCAAAACCAAATAATAACGCCAACAGTGTGACTTCGTAAAACCCGCCCGGTATAAAGGACAAAATCAAGTGCAGCAATGCGATGTCAAAAAACCGAGAAATACCGAATGCAATGAGCAGATAGACGCTAATCACCAACGTAGCGCTCATCAGAGAATCGATCATATACTTGGAAAGCGTTCTAAATGGCACTTTCGCCAGACGTGCACCAATTCCGCCACCTATGGCGATTTGTGCCAGTATTAAAAACTCGCTAATTCTCGGAACAGCGATCAATCCGAGACCGTGTAAGACAATACTCAACAGAAGAGAACCAAGTAAATGGGGCATTGGCAAACAAATGGCTCTTGCCAATACATACCCAATAACTGCAATGGATACAAACCAAACAATATCCAATAGTGATACCGATGCCAAACCAGGCAGATTAGCAAACGCCAGATTTGATGCGATAACAGCATCATGTCCCTGGACAAATGTTAGCCAAATCGGTGCGACACAAAATACCAGGCTCACCCGCATTAGATGACTCAGTGCTACGACATAGTCCTTTCGCACCAATTCACTGCTCATCGCAATAACTTCTGACTGACCACCCGGCAAGCAACAGAGCACGGAAAGCAATCGATCATACTGGCGGAATCGCACTAAAAACCAGCTGCCAACGATGGTAGCCACGATAGTTGCCCCGATCATTGCGACAACTGTGGGCCACCAACTGAATAAGTTGCTGGCGACATTAGGAGTAAACATTGCTCCCATCATGACTCCAAGCCCAAGTAAAATTGGTTTTACAAACCATCTTGGAATTCCCAGCCTCGCTTTTGCTGGCTTAATAACGCTCCCAAAGATCCAGACACCAAATAAACTTCCCAGCAGGTAAGGTGCGGGGAATTGTATTTGATGCAATAACCATCCGGTCGCAAAAGCGACAATCGAAGTTATTACTAGATTGGCGAGATCCTGGAGGTGACTCTGTGACAATGAAAAAGCAGGGCTAAAATAGTTGAATCCATATTACCTGATTAAGCTCCACTCACGACCCTGTAACAGTAAAACCCTGCATCCGATCTCATACGCTTTTCTCCATTCACCTTCGCTTCTAAATTAACCTTCAAAACAATCTAACTACTTTATAATCACAACAAACTCGAACCATTGCGGACAATGTCAAAATCACATGCTATTGAACAACGGGCGATTCCATTTATGCAGTTTCGCGGTGGAAGCTCAAAAAGCCTGTGCTTTTCGTCAAAAGACCTGCCCGCTGATCCTGCAAAGAGGGATCTGGTTTTACTGGCCGCGATGGGCAGAGACGATCGTCAAATAGACGGCCTTGGTGGCGGCAATCCTTTGACGAGCAAAGTGGCAATTATCGGACCCTCGTCTCGAGACGGATGTGACGTAGACTATCTGTTTGCACAAGTTATAGTCGGTGAAAACAAAGTTGATACAACGCCGAATTGCGGCAATATTCTTTCGGCGGTTGGCCCGTATGCGATCGAGAGTGGGATCGTCATGCCAAGAGATGGAGAAACAATGATAAGCGTTAATCTCGTCAACACCGGAAGCCGATGCGATCTTCTTGTTCAAACGCCCAATGCAAAAGTACAATATTCCGGTGACACCAAAGTGGATGGTGTACCGGGAACCGCCGCACCTGTGGTCTGCCATTACTCGGATATTGCAGGATCGGTCTGCGGCAGCTTGCTGCCAACCGGGAATGCTGTAGATCAAGTAGATGGAATTCATGTCACCTGTATCGATAACGGCATGCCGGTGGTTTTGCTGTCTGCGGATTCCCTTGGAAAGACCGGAAAAGAGACCCCTGAAGAATTAATGTCAGATCTGCCCTTCCGAGACCGCCTCGAAGCTCTGCGATTAGCGGCTGGCCAACTTATGAAACTCGGTGACGTTAAAGACAAAGTGATCCCAAAGATGACACTGGTATCTGCACCATGCAACGGCGGCGCGATTCACACACGCACCTTTATCCCCCATAGCTGTCACGCTGCAATTGGTGTCTTAGGTGCGGTTTCTGTTGCCACCGCTTGTTTGCTACCTGGCTCGATTACCAATGGCTTAGCGGCAATCAAAAACAGTCATCATGAGATATTGTCTATCGAACACCCTTCTGGTGAATTTTCAATAGAAGTAACACTGGACGATAATGGTGAAATCAAGTCGGTGGGCTTAATCCGAACAGCACGACTATTGAGCCGCGGCGAGCTCTATATTTGATTGTCAAAACAAAACCACGAAAACTCCTCAACCATGATTCATCATACAAAACTTGGTGTAGCGGTAAAAAACATAGAACGCGCTGACGCAGGCGTTATTGATCAGCTAGCGGTTCTTGGATCGGCAACTGTGCACGAAGCGCAGGGGCGCATTGGCAACATGAACACTTCTCTCAAACCGGTTTTTCCTGGTATGAGAATTGCTGGAAGCGCAATCACGGTATTGCTGCAGCCAGGGGATAACTGGATGCTGCATGTTGCGATCGAGCTTTGCCAACCTGGTGATATTCTGGTTGCCACTCCGGTCTCTCCCAATACTGATGGTTATTTCGGCGATCTTCTAGCAACTTCAGCAAAGGCCTATGGCGTGCGCGGTTTGGTTATCGAAGGCGGAACACGTGATATCGCAGACCTGCAAACAATGCAATTCCCTGTTTGGTCCAAGGCAGTTTCAATCAAGGGCACGGTAAAAAACACCCTTGGCTCGGTTAACATACCGGTGGTCTGTGCAGGCCAGTCGGTGGTACCCGGTGATGTCATCGTTGCTGACGATGATGGTATTTGCGTGATTCCCAGATTACAGGCCGAGAACACTTTAAAAGCGGGACAAAAGCGCGTGCAGAATGAAGAAGAAAAGAGAACGCAATTTCAATCAAAAACACTAGGGCTGGATATTTACAAAATGCGTGAACGACTAGATCACGCCGGCTTTCAGTACCTGGAGACTTTAAAGGACTTAGACGACGCAGAGGAATAAAATCGATGAATTTAATCATAGACTGTCACGGTCACTACACCACTGCACCAGATGCTTTGGGTGAATATCGAGAAGAGCAAAAGGAGAATCTTGAAGACAATCCGTTCTATGAGCATGTCAAAGGGATCATTGAAATCACCGATGACCAAATACGAGAAAGCCTGGAAAATGCGCAGCTAAAACTGCAAAACGAAAGAGGGACCGACGTCACTATTTTTTCACCAAGGGCGAGCTGGATGGGACACCATATTGGCAACCAGTCCACCAGCACCACCTGGAGCGAGCACTGTAACGATCTGATCTACCGCATCACCGAGCTATATCCCAAGAATTTCATTGGCGTGGCGCAACTGCCGCAGTCTCCTGGCTCGGATCTTACCGCCAGCGCTGTGGAGCTCGAACGCTGTATTAGCGAACTTGGGTTTATCGGCTGCAATCTCTCACCAGACCCATCGGGCGGATACTGGACCTCACCGCCTTTAGATGATCGCTACTGGTATCCCATATACGAAAAGATGATTGAGCTTGCAGTGCCCGCGATGATTCATGTATCGGCCTCCTGTCATCGCTGTTTCCATACAACCGGATCGCACTATCTCGGTGCGGACACCACCGCGTTTCAACAGTTAATGATGGCAAAAAATCTCTTTATCGACTTTCCAGATCTGAAATTTATTATTCCCCATGGCGGCGGCGCTGTGCCCTATCACTGGGGGCGATTTCGCGGCCTGTCTGACATGATGAAGCTACAGTCGCTAGAGGAATTTATTCAACACAACATCTTTTTTGACACCTGTGTGTACCATCAACAGGGGATCGATTTGCTGGTTGATGTAGTTCCCACCGACAACATTTTATTTGCCTCTGAAATGGTTGGTGCTGTCAGAGGCATAGACCCATACACTGGCCATTACTTCGATGACACAAAGAGATATATTGACGATTGCCCGCTGGATGAAGTGGATAAACACAAAGTTTTCTCTGAGAATGCACGACGGGTATTTGATCGACTGGACCATCATCTGGAACGTGTAGGATTAATCAATCAATAGAGCTGCAATATGAATATTTGCCTGATTGGCGAGGGCGCTTTCGCCATCAAACATCTCGAAGCGATTAACAATATTAAAGATGTACAAGTCACATCAATTGTTGGCGGTGTCGAAGCTGCCACCAAAGAAGTTGCTGACAAGTATCAGATCCCTTTCGCAACGTTGGACCTTAAAGAAGGTTTAAATCAGCCGGGAATCAAAGCAGCGATTATCGCCTCCCCTACGCCGATTCACGCCGCGCAAGCGTTGCAGGTAATGCAGCAAGGTAAGCACGTTCTCATTGAAATCCCTTTTGCAGATACCCTGGCTGATGCCCAAGCAGTTTGCGCCGCCCAAAAAGAAACCGGCCTGATCGCCATGGCTGGACATACACGGCGATTTAATCCAAGCCACCAATGGATGCATAATAAAATTCAAGATGGTGAACTAAACATTCAACACCTCGATGTACAAACATTTTTCTTTCGCAGAAAGAATCTCAATGCATTGGGCGAACCGCGCAGTTGGACCGATCATTTGCTCTGGCACCATGCCTGCCATACCGTTGACTTATTCGCTTACCAGACCGGGGAAGAAATTTCCGAGATACAGGCAATGCAAGGGCCAGTCCACCCGGAGCTTGGCATCGCAATGGATATGAGCATCGGATTAAAAACACCCTCTGGCGCGCTTTGCACGTTAACTCTATCGTTTAATAACGACGGCCCATTCGGCACATTCTTTCGTTATATCTGCGATAACGGCACCTACATTGCCCGATACGATGATCTGGTCGACGGTCGTGAAAATCCGATTGATGTCAGCGATATTGACGTCTCGCTAAATGGTATTGAACTTGAAGATCGCGAATTTTTTAGCGCGATTCGAGAGAACCGCGAACCAAACGGTAGCGTGCATCAAACATTGGCAGCGATGAAAGTGCTCGATCAACTGGAACAAGCGCTCGGTAAAATCCCAGTATAAAACAGTTTATATCGTTCGTTCGCCTATCTGCGTGCAAGCGCCACCATCAAGATTCCAATAGTTAATGGCATCAGGCTGAACCAGCCGAGTAGTCCTGGCGCTTCACCTAATAAAATAAAACTTAGCACGGTTCCAGCTGCTGGCACTGCAGCCATAAACGCAGCGGTGGCTGGAGATCCGATCGATCTGACCGCATAAGTCACGCACATGATTCCAACCAAATTAGGAATTAGACCTTGATAGAACAGCTGCAGATAAAGCTCACTATTTTGTGCAAGCTGAAAACCACTCGGCAGGAAAAGCAACCAGATCGGAAAAAATGTAATCGCATTAATTACCGACCCACAGAGCAGGATCTGCATTGCCGACACTTGCCAGACTCGACCTGCCACCATATAGAAAGAAAAGAACACCGCGCCACCGAGAAACATCAAATCGCCGATCCAGGTATCTGGGGTTAACAAAGGTGATTGATCTACGGTAGCGAGACCTGTACCGATAACGATAAGGATGCCGCCCGCAATTTGTTGCATCACAGGTCGTTCTGATAACCAGAGCCATCCGAGGATCAAAGTGATCGCCGGCAGCACTCCATTCATAAATATACCGCCATGGGCGGCCGGCGCAAAGATAAATCCGCCGAAGACTAATAGGATGTAGAAAGGACTCAATAAAAAGCTGATCAACACAATGCGTTTGACTGGCATTGTTTGCCAAGGCTTGAAATACAGAACAAAAGGAAGCGCGACGATTGATGAAACGCCGTATCGAATCATTGCCAGGTCATAGATCGTCAACACTGACTGCGCACCCGAACGGCTCACCACCAACCATCCGGACCAGATCAATACGACGAATGTAGCCGCACAATATCCTTTCCATTTAGAGTCAGTGGAGGCGCTTTTCAGTATGGTCAATGTATGGTTCCGAATTATTTTACCTAACGGAACCAGAATGTACTCAGACCCTCGGCAGCGGTGTTGCGTTAGCGGATAGTACCAAAGTTTTGCTGCCGCCATCCGGATACAACAACGCTACATTTATTCTCTTCAATTTAGTAGAGTATCGTAAAAATTCCATTCCAAAGATATGCAACTTAACAAGGAAGAAAAGGCAATGCTCAATGGCGAGCTCGGTGAGCCCGCCAAATGGGCGCTGGCGCATATGCTGCAGGTTGGTCAAATGTTTGATGCAGAGAGTTTTGTCAACGTGTCGCAGGCGCATATGATGGCGGACCCCGAATCTCTTGGAGAAGCTGGCGTTCACTTTCTTGAACAATTAGCGGGTCATGGGTCGGTCCAAAGTCAGGTACGAATTCCCATGATCACGGATCCGCGCGGCGTGGATCTCACGCAGTATCAGGCATTAGGTCAAACCGAAGAAATGGCCAATTTAGAACGACGCACAATCAAGGCATGCGAACAGCTTGGCATCTTGATGACGAACACCTGCATCAACTACCAAATTACGATGCCGCCTGTACTCGGAGACCATGTAGCTTATGGAGACACTGGCGTCGTTATTTATACTAACAGTGTACTTGGCGCACGTTCGAATTTCGAGGGAGGCCCCTCGGCCATCGCGGCTGGTATCACGGGCAGAACACCTAAGTACGGATTGCATTTGAACGAAAAACGTCAGTCGACTCGCAGGTTCTCAATTAATCACCGTCCTGGTAATCTCACAGAATGGGGTATTCTGGGAGCTGAAATAGGCAGACGCTGTAATTCATATTGGGAAGTACCGGTTATAGAGGGCATCACAACAGCACCCACCTCCGACGAGCTTAAACATTTTGGTGCGGCGATGGCGAGCTTCGGCTCCACACCCTTGTTCCATATCGTTGGCATCACACCTGAAGCATCCTCTTTGGAAGTTGTCTGCCAAAACGGTATACCACCTGTCGAAAAAATTTCTGAAGACGAGCTATATCAACTGCAAGACCAGTTTGGAAAAAAAGGGGACAAGGTAGATGTGGTTGTATTCGCTGCACCGCAATTGTCAATTATCGAACTCGCAGATTTGGCAAAACTGGTTGATGGCAAGAAGCTGCATAGCAAGACCGATATGATTGTCTGTACCGCACCCGGGGTTGCCGCCGATAGTGAACGCTTGGGTTTTACCCGAAGAATCGAAAGCTGCGGCGCCAGATTGTTGGTTGGCACCTGTTTTTACAATCAATACGCCAAGGAAATTGGGGAGGCAAACGGTTGGAAAACCATTCTTAGCAACTCAACCAAAATTGTAAATATCATAAGCGGCTATGGTTACAAACCGGCGTTACGAAATATGGAACAATGTGTTGCCAGCGCAGTGGCCGGGGAAATTTTATGAGCAAGCAGTTTAAATGCCATCAAGGTATCGGCACAAAAACACAGGGTTTGGCGCTGGTTGCAAACGATGGTTTCTCCGCGCGTTATGATCTGGATCGAATTCAAGGCGTATTTTCACGTCCCGCCCATAAGCTCTATGAACAATCCTATATCGACAAAATTCTGGTACTAAACACCGCCAAAGGAGGCGTCGCCTCTGCTTGGATGCTGCATGAAATGTGCTCACGCGGAATCGCACCCAAAGCAATTCTTTTCAACTCAGCCAATACAATTTTAGCGCAAGGCGCGGCGCTTGCAGGAATGACTATGTGCGATCGCTTTGAAGACGGTGACGTCACCGAACTTTTTCATACCGGAGATCAGCTGATTGTTGATCCAGTTAAGGGGCTTGTGACGATCACTTAGCTTCATACATAAAGCGTACAAGAGTGCTGTCACAGAAAACAGATTGACTCCACTTCACCACAACGGGCTATTGAATAGTCACCGAAGTATCTTGCATGCTCATCTTGGTATCTTGCATCAGAGTAAGCGAATAGCGAGGAGTGGGCTTTCTGGCCTCTGCGTATGCTCTGCGCGCATTGGTGCGCTTCACCTTGTTTCGACGGTTTTTCTTCTTCTCGAGCTTTTGAAAAAACCGCTCTCGCGCCGAGTTGCCTTTATACAAACAAAAGAGTAGCGCAACAGCGAGTGACGCAAAATAAGTCGCCATAATCACCAGATAGTGGATTTGACCTGGCAATGGTAATAGGTTCTGCGCATGCAACCAAAGCAACAGTAGCGCCACCCAGGAAATACCGGAGATCGTACCAATACCCAGCATACGATTGAGCTGAGAATCGGTAAGTCCGCCATAGACAGATAAGCCGATTCGTTTTTTTGCTCTCGGCAATGCGAACCGTCGAACCAAATACAGATTAAGGCTCAAGATCACACAAATAGAAATGCGTGCCCATAGATCTTGAGAAACCAAAGCCTCAAAATTGACCGATGCATAATGGGATATCTGAATCAACAACGTTGACCAAATTACGCACACAGCAGAGATGCCCGTTTTGTTGAGCAAACGCATCCTTAAGTATAGACGTTTGGTGATCAGCCCCCGTCCACACAATTTGGAAAACTGCCAGTCCATGATTAACGTCGCACAAAGGCCGAGTGCGATCGCGAACAGCTGAACATACTTCAGAGACTGAAGAATTTGATCGAAGTTAATAGTAAAAAGTAGATTCACAATACTCTGTTAATTACATCTTGTTATCAATCGCGGCAAAGGACACTGCGCCGAAGGCAAGCCCAAACCAAACGCGCTTAAAAGGATCACTACTGCGAATTATTGTTTCTATGTACTGATCTTGGCAATATTATTATTTTTACCGAGATAGTTCTGACAGCTGCATCCCTAATGCGTTCCTCTGTACTATATTTTGTCAGAGGTAGCTGTAGTCGAGCTGAATAAGCTACTCTCTATCACCATTGTTTTCAAGGCAATCGGGAGAGAATCTCTTTAAACCAGGGCCAACCATCCGCTGAGCCATGATTTACCACCATATAGCAGTATCGAGAGAACGTTTCGGTCTCTTTGACGATAAACAACCGCCCGCTGGAAATCAGCCCAGATACCCGGTTCTCCGGCAGATAAGCCGAACCGCCGTGCTCCAAAAGATAGGACAAAGCCCACTCTGCCGAACCCATGGTGAGTTTTGGCGTGTCAGCATCTGAGTAGACGGCTGCGTGATCCTGTCGGAAACGCTCGCCATAATCGACATAGATATATTCCGGGTCTGAGCGCACTCTGCTTCGCTCTACTGTCGCGACTTGCACCAGGCGCTCTGTGCCGATCTGATAGGCCTGCCATTTTTCATCAACCGTAGGCGCGTAACATATTGAAATATCAATCAAACCATTGCTCATCCACTGATTGAGCTGCGCTTGTTCGCCGGGCCAGGCAGAGCCCGCAATACTCCATCGCAACCCCTGAATCCAGCCAAACACCCGAGTTCCATGGGTTTGCCACATGTCAGGATGACACCCAAGGTTACACACGCTTCCAATGGCATCAGGAAGGGCCGTTTCCTGTCGAGCCTGACGCCAAACGTCGGTCATCAATCTTGCATAACGCTCAAAGCGAAACCCTGCAGAAGTTAACTCCGCCCCCGATTTGCGTCGATGAAACAGCGGTTGTCCTAACAACTGTTCCAGGTTATTGAGACGCGCGGTCACTGTGGATTGCGTTACATTTAGCCGGGTTGCCGCGCGATTGAGGTTTCCAGACTCAACAATTTCAATAAATGTTTCTAGATTGGAAAAGTGCATAGACAGTATGATAATTCGATTTTATCGAATACTAAGTTCAGAATTATTTGTTTGTCAAAACTTCATTTGCTGTTTATTCTTATTTATCGCTCATCAATACTGACTCATCATGGAATTTTGCCTTCAACTTTCCGCCTACTACCCCAATCATGACTTAGGCGGCAAGCAGCTCTATGGGAACATGCTGGATCAATCTGTGCTCGCCGATAAATTGGGCTACGACGCGGTGTCCATTACCGAACACCATCTGATCAGCATATTGCTTATGCCGGCTCCACTGCAGTTTGCGGTAAAGATAGCCAGCGAGACCAGCAACGTTAAGATACTCACCAGTGTGGTGGTGCTGCCGCTGCACGATATGCGCACCTATGCAGGCGAAGTGGTGTGCGCGGATATTTTTACCGAAGGCAGATTGATGCTAGGGGTTGGCCGCGGCGCATTCGGATTTGAAATGGATAGGATGGGCGTACCGCTCGATATCAGTCGCGAAAAATTCGACGAATCCTTAGATGTCCTGCAGGCCCTATTGCTTCATGAAGAAGTCAGCTGGAATGGAAAATACTATCAATTCGATTCCCTGACAGTGATGCCAAGACCGCAGCAACCGGGTGGGCCGCCAATGATGATGGGGGTGCTGATACCGGAGGCAATCTACCACTGTACGAAACGTGGGTTCCATATTCAAACCACCCCCCTTTCCGGAACCCATGCACAAATGTTGGAACAGGTTGACGCGTTCAACAGAGGCAAAGAGGAGTGTGGAGATAAAGGGAAAGATTTGACATTGACGCTTTCCAGGGTGGCTTTTCTAGCGAAGAATCAAAAAGACAAACAGAGAAAGATTGAACTCGCTCACCACTATTACGGACAGTTTGACAACGTATATACCGGGGAAGGCATTGTTAAAAACGGAATGGTCGAAGCGATTCCAAGAAAAGTATCAATCGATAAAACCGCGGAAAATTTACACATCTGTACGTCCGATGAAATGATTGATCAGCTCGCTCCCTATGCGGAAGCAGGAGTGGATCGATTTATTCTGAATGTTAATTTTGGTGTAAGCCAGACTGAAACTATGGACTGCATTCAACAATTCGCTGAAGAAGTGATGCCTGTCTTTAGCAAACGCAACGCACAAGAAAGCGTGTTGGGTCGTTCGCAGGTCGCTTGAAATGAGCGCGGTAGAACTTAGCTACACAGTCTCTGGTTCCGGGCCAGCAGTTTATTTCGTGCATGGAATTGGTTCTCGCAAAGTCACCTGGGATGCGATTATCCCAACCCTCAGTAAAAGCTTTACCTGCGTTGCCTGCGATCTTCGTGGACACGGTAATAGTCCGGTACCGCCGACGCCCTATACGTTGGATGATCTGGTTGAAGATATTGAAGCACTTCGCAAACGCTTGGGTCATGACACCGTCCATATCATTGGCCATTCTCTCGGCGGCATGATTGGACCGGCATATGCCCGGGCATATCCACCACACACACGATCCGTCAGTTTATTAAGCACGGCTGCAGGAAGAACCGCTGAAGACAGCGCAAAGCTCAAAGCGGTGGGCGACGCCATGGAAACAAAAGGTGTCATGCCGGTGATCAATACTCTGGTCGAGCGCTGGTATACCGATGCATTTATTCAAGCGCGTCCGGATTTGATTGAAATGCGGAAGAAACAGGTTGAAACCACACCGGAAAACGTGTTCCTCAGCGTATTTTGGATCTATGCCAAAACCGAAATGGCGCCATGGCTAGACCAGGTTACGTGTCCCTGCCTTGTGCTAACGGGAGAGCTCGATGGCGGCTGCAATCCGCGATTAAATCGTTTTATAGACGACAAGCTGCCAGATTCAAAACTCGTTATTCTTGACGCTATTAAACACTCCATTTTGATTGAAGCGCCGGAACGCGTACTACCGCATATAGAGACGTTTCTCAACGATGTAGAAAAAGCCCATTAAGTTCCTATCGCTCGCCTAAGTCATACTCCAGACTAACGCAATGGATTATGATTGCGTGATTGTTTTCAACACTGGATGCTTCGTGATTCACACCGCAATTCGCCGAACGTTAATAGTCGCAACCTTTCTCTTTTGCAATGTCGTCAATGCACATGAAGCATGGCTGGAGCCGTTCGACTATCATCTTGAGAAATCACCACGCGTCAGTGGAAATATCCGTGTTGGTCAGTTATTTAGAGGCAATACACAACTCTATAACCCGGATAATTTCGAACGGTTTGAGGTCTTTCATAACGGCAAATCAACCAAGGTTAAAGGACGACTCGGTGACCTTCCTGCAATTAAATTCAAACTTAAACAACCAGGACTACACACATTCGTATACCAATCAACCGGTAGCGTCATCCACTACCCCACTTGGAAAAAGTTTGTTGATTTCACAAATAATGAAGGCCTAACCTGGGCTCAAAAATCCCATATCGAACGTGGACTACCATCCGAAAATTTCAGTGAAGTTTTTGTTCGCTATGCCAAGACGCTGATAGATTGGAAGACAAGCGAAGGTCAGGACATAGCCAGTGGGATGCCATTCGAAATTTTAGCGTTATCTAATCCATACCAAGACAACGCTACAGAAATAGAAGTACAAGTGCTATGGCAAGGATCACCCTATGCAAAAGGACAGCTCACCATATTTCGTAAATCCAAAGATTCTTCTGCAGAGAGAACCGCAGTTGTTTTAGACAGCGAAGGCAAAGCTCGTCTGCCACTAAATGCAGGTTTCAGCTACCTGTTGAACAGCGTGTTGATCGAACCCATTCCAGGAAAAAAGAAAGCGCCGGTGTGGCGCAGTCATTGGGCTTCCATGACATTTCAGACAAAGGAATAATGTTTCGCCTTTCTTGACGGTTCAACAAATCCCTATTGGTTTGGTAAAACTCAGATTTCGCATCCATTACTGACTAACCTGCGCCCTCGCTTGATCGATTTTTACGTCAACCAGCGCTGGCAGACCTTTGCAGTTGCTGCCATATTGATCAAGAAACAGTTTGTACATACCCCCCTCAAAGATCGCAAAACTCTCCGCAATACTATCGTCCAGGCATGTTCGCATAGCTAGCAAAAACGCCTCCTTGTCTACCATGGGCTCCGCTGCAAACTCTTTGATCACAACGATATCGGTTAAATTTTCAATCAGCAGCTCAGCCTCCTGCCAAAATCGCATAAAACCCTGTTTTCCAAAAACATGCTGGGTTGATTCCCCATTGCGGAAGACCACCTCCATAAACGGCTTTCTTAGAAGCGGGCAGCACACCCGAATTTGCCGAATTCCTTGGGGATGCGGCGGCCAGCTCACCATTACCGCAATGATAGGATTATCCGAGTAGTGATCAAAAACTAAGTTCATGGCACATTTTGGTCATATTCTGAGAGATAAGTCGTTATTTTATAGGGCACAACCCGGATGATTCTAACCGAGCACCTCTGGTAAAATATCGTGTTTAGCCAAGTTCAAAGTCTTGCGGTAGATAGACAATTCCAGGTTGGGGGGTAATCTGGAAAAATGTTGGCACCAACCTGAAACCTAACTCATTACTTTGGAAGATAAGCCTTGTCCGGACTATCATTTCTTAACCTTTTGTTATCTGTAATCCATCTAATTGCGCTAGCGGCTTTTTTTATCGCCTGTGGGGTCTCGCTGTTTCAGGTAATTAAACTGTTTTCGAAGAAGAAAATGCGCTGGCCTTATCAACTGGTAGAGATGTGCATCCAGGTTTTGTGCTTCAGCACAATTGCGATATGGCTCACCAGCCTTCCTGATGCCCTGTTTCTCTCGGGAATACCCGCTCGCCATTTTTCGATATTTGGCATTGTAAATCTTGAACTGCTTGTGCTGGCAACGGGGGCGTTAATCACAGTGGTGTACCGGGCGCAAAATCGATACCCCGCTCGAAAAAAACTCATCTTGGGTTTTTACGATTCCCTTACTCTAAGATTGATGGTTTCCTGTTTTATCGGCTGTTTAATCATGGTTGCTTTCCAACTGACACCAGATAATCTTGTTCCCCAGCAGTTCGCTATTATTGATAATGATATGCTCGTTTTTGAGTTATTTCTTCTGTTATTTTTAGTGGTTTTGTTTGTATTTATTTTATCACTTGCACTCAACGACACCTGGATAAACTATCGCTTCACCCGTGGACGTGGCGCCCGCAGCTTTAAGTTTGCAGAAAATGATTTGAACCTGCTCCATAGCAGACACCTAAGATAAAGAATATTTGTGAATATGTTGAATTCAATTTCAAGGTTTTCAGTGATAGCTGTCTTTTCGTCACTACTAATTGGATGTGTGACAACGGAAGCTCCCGAACCTGTCGAACCAGCGCCTGCGCCGGAAGCAGTCAAACAGGAGCCAGAAATCTCCCCACTTGAGCGACTAACCAAAATTCTCGAGGAGAGAGGATTCACTACCGCAACCAACGCACGTGGTCTGGTCGTGTACTTGCCTTCGCTTTTCTTCGACGTCGATTCAGCCGAATTGGGTCTCGAAACCCAGGCCCGAATACGATCAATAAGCGAAGTTATGAATTCAGAAGAGTTCATGGAATATGGGATTGCTGTCGAAGGACATACAGATAGCTTGGGAGACGATGCGGTGAATATGGCATTGTCTCAACAGCGCGCTGAAGCAGTTGCCGATCATCTGGTATTTAGCAATATTTCTACCGATCGGATAGAGATAGCCTGGTTCGGTGAAACCGCACCTTTAGCCCCTGAAATAGACCCTGACGGTCGCTACAATAGTGAAAACCGCGCGAAAAACCGACGCGTCGAGTTCATCATCACAAGTCCAGAATCATAAGTCTGTCGGTGTCCGCGACTCTAAAAAAATGATTTTTGGTAAAAATTTTACCCTACTTCCCGCTGAACGCTTTCCGCCATCTCCGGTACACTGGCCAGGGATTTGGGTCGTGATCTTGATCACCCCTTTCATTATTTTTTCTATCTTTAGTGTACTAGGTCATATTGAGTCCCGCGGTGTTAGCGCGCAAAATCAAATCGCCAAAGCATCGATTGCGAAAGCCTCTGCTGCCTCGGGCTCAGAAAGCGAGCTTAGAGAAGTGGAAGCCAAGCTGGCTAGACAACAGCAGTTGGTTCGTGATTTTGAGAAACGGCTCGCTGCAGAAAAAGCTGAGCTGCTCGCAGAACAAGAGCTGATCACACAACGCAAAATTGCAGAACTTGAAACACAGCTCGCAGCTGAGAAAGCATCCGTCTTCATCGACAAGCAAATTGTCGCTAACAAGTTATTGAGCGAAGCAGAAGAACGCGTCAGATTAGAAAAGCAAGCATTGCTTGAAGAAAAACAAAAACTCGAAGAAAGACGTACCGAACTTGCTGCAAATCAGCAAACTCAGAAGCCTGTTGGCGCTGCCAAAGCTGCTGGCTCATCCGCAAAAAGCACATCAAAGGGATCAACCCAAACCGCTTCTACCAATCGTAGAACAACTTCCAAGACATCAACTGAAGAAGTCACAGCACTTTTCAATGCGGCTCGCACGGGAGATATTGAAACAATACGTCAACACATCAATGCTAAGGGTGACGTTAACCTGAGAAACGCCAGAAGAGAAACCCTGATCGCTGCCGCTTCAGCAACAGGACAGCTCGATATTGTTTCACTTTTACTGCAATCGGGCGCCAACCCAAATCGAGAGGATTCGCGAGGAAGAACGCCTTTAATATTTGCTGCGATTGGTGGCCACAATCTGGTTATCACGATGTTACTGGAAGCAAAAGTGAATATTAATAAATCTGGGCGAGACGGTAAGACAGCCTTAATGGCAGCGGCGTGGAATAACCATGCAAATGTGATTGAACTACTGGCAAAATCCGGAGCACAGTTAGAGAAAGTAGATCCGAACGGCAAAACGGCTCTGTTTTATGCCATCTTAAACAACCACCAAGAGGCCGCAAGGGCGTTGGTTGGAAATGGTGCCAACGATAAACGTAAAGACGATAATGGCCAGACCTTGATGGAGCTCGCCAAACTCAAATCAATACGTCTCAACTAAGCGCATCGCATGAAGAAATTTAAGATCAGAAACAAACTTTATATCTTCAGCTGTCTGTTTGGGCTAATTGTGTGTTGTGCAAAAATTATTTTTGCAGACAACCCGATACACGATGCGACTAGTGACAGCGTCCCGTTGGTTGTTTTTTGCGCCATCCTTGTCTACCTATCTGGTTACTGTCTTTATAGAGCAGCGATCGCGATCAACCAGTATTTCGCTTACTCTGATTTAAAATAAGTCTGTACTGTAACTGCCGGTTTAATCACAAGCCCTCCGGTCAAAGTTGTTCAATTGTAGTTGACACTTTGATAAAGCCTTTTCTCTTCACTAACATCCGTATTCGCTCCCCGCGCTTTGTATCAAACTCGCAGTTGAGCTGCTTAATTTTTGGCGTCAGCCAAATCTTATGACAATCTAATTGGTAGTCAAATTCAGTAGAATCCAGCTGTATTTGCTGGTCGAACTCGAAATCTAAAAAGTTCTTCGACAATAATTTCGCTCCGTCCAGTTCGATCTCCACATCTCCGTTACGTTTCGCATCTAACGTCAGAACACGGGTTGCAGAAGACCTGCCGTATTCAAATGAAGTACCGGCACCGGAATTCAGCAACCCAATCAACGTTAGCAGCGGCACAATCACAAGTATCCCCAACTGCATAAATTTCTTTAACATAGTGTTTCTGGGATTTCTTGAACGCGTGCCACCAAATAAATATCTGTTGCAAAAAGCGGTGAGCTAGATACAACCGATTGATCAATAATTGCTTTAACCTTGATTAAGATTGAGCTCTTTCTGTAACTTTTTTGTCAAACCAAGAGAAACAAGATGATGAGACTGTTTTAGGTACATTTCCAGCATCTTGTCCAGACTTTCTTCAGAAGAAAACTGTTGAATCCATGACATGCCTCTTGACGCCAGATAGGGAGCAGGCCGGTAGCCCTCTTCTTCTTTTAACAATTCAAAATCAATCGGCGCAACTTTAAAGGTAAATGCCGGCCCGCCAGATTTATTCCAGCCGCCGATCGCAAACACCTTACCACCCACCTTCCATACATGGGCACCGCCCCACTGCACAACATAGGTCGTAACAGGAAGAGACGCACAAAAGCGATTAAATTCGTCGTAGTCCATCTAGTCAGTTCAAGATTTTAATAACAATTATTAGCCTCGGTCAGAGATCATTCACAAGTTGTTGAAAAAATATAGTGCCTGGCTCATTCACCTGAGACAGCGGTCCAGATTGAGCAAAGCCAGAGCTTAGATTCACAAAGACCTGTTCGCATATCCGGATATCTTCATCGATCACCTGACACGCGCTACGCAGAAGATCCTGCTTGTCGACCATTGCTTCAGACAATGCATTTTGGTTGATCCAAAACCATCTGTTTATATTAGTACTGCCTGCAGAAACCGGCATCACGCACTCGCCATTGTATCCAAACTCTGAACAGTGGATTAGCAGCCCCGGAAATTTATAAATCCAAAGCCCTTTTCCCGAACGTGATTGATCAACTAACGTATTGCTGTAGGTCACATCAAACCACACGTATTTTCCGTCGGGCTCACAATATAGATCTATCTTTTCATTCTCTGTCGCTTGTCCAAGCGTCTTATGAACCATGCCAACATGATAACCCTCGCAAGCATTGTCTCCATAACACTTCCAGTTGGTGCTGGCGACTTTTTCGATTGAGTCATGATAGAGAAAAGATTCTGCCCCAAGAAAGCGAGTCACTCTATCAGCAACAGGCCCAAGCCATTGCAATAACGATGGCGCACAGTCACTCAAACAGACAAACACCATTCGATTCCACACCCCCACCCTGACTGGCGTGAGCCCTAACTGCGCCTTATCACACGATGCCGTTTGGTCATGGGCATTGACCAATCTGCCGGCAAAATCGTAGCTCCAACCATGGTACTGGCAAACCAGCAGCTTACCGGAGCAAATACCTTTGTTATCGACAACAATCGGCCCCGCTCTATGTCGACAGATATTATGAAAGCCATTAATGCCACCTTCCTCATCTCGGATCACAAATATTCTTGCGCCGCCAATCTCCGCTGTAATATAACTTCCCTTCTGATCAAGCTCGGCGTCACTGCCGATTAACCACCAGTGAAGCGAAAACAAGTTTTCAGATTCTTGTGCAAACACCGTGGGACTGGTGTATTGATCCGCGGAAATATTTTTAACACCCATTTCGGTGATTCAGATACATCTTTGATTGATATCAATTTAATATACCGCATCTGATAATTCCGTTCCTGCATCTTTAATTGTTCGCACAAACATCACTATCAATGACACGCTCACCACTCGATACGCCGCTGCATATCAACACACCGTTATTACGCTCCCCACATTTTGAGATACCGGGGGCAAAGATATGGTTAAAAATGGAGGCGATGCAGCCTTCCGGATCATTTAAAAATCGTGGAATCGGCGTTGCCTGCCAACACTACGTTCGCCAAGGTGCTGAAGTTCTCATCAGCTCATCTGGGGGCAATGCAGGCATCGCCACCGCCTATTGCGGCGCTGCGTTGTCCGTCCGTGTTTCGGTGGTGGTGCCGGAAAACGCCCCGCAAACCGCTATTGACGCGATGCGTAAATTTGGCGCCGATGTAGAAGTGAGCGGTAGCACCTGGATCGAAGCCCATGAAAAAGCCCTGGCTTTGGTCGAAGAAAATGCCAAAAAACAGGCCGTCCTGATCCACCCTTTCGATGACCCGTTACTCTGGCCAGGGCACGCAACCATGATTGACGAGGTGGTTTCCAATGGCTGCAAACCCGATGCCGTTGTTTTATCCGTTGGTGGTGGTGGGCTGCTAACCGGCGTCTGTCACGGACTAAGAGAGAATGGATTGGGCAGTTGCGAAATAGTCGCGGTAGAAACCCATGGCGCGGCGTCTTTTGCCGCTGCTGTCGACGCCGGTAAGCCCGTAATGCTTGATTCCATCGATACCATCGCTAATACCCTTGGCGCGAAACAGGTGGCAAACGCCGCTTTTGCCACCGCCAAAGACTTTGCTATTACCAGTCATTTAGTCAGCGACCGCCAGGCGTTAGATGCCTGCACGCGGTTTTTAGAGGATCATCGGGTGTTGGTAGAACCAGCATGCGGTGCAACGTTGGCAGCGGCATATGATGCTATTCCAGCCCTTACTAATAAGAAAAATATACTACTTATAGTTTGTGGCGGTATGGGAGTCAGCCTGCCCCAGCTTGCTAGCTGGGATAAACAACTTGCTAAAGGAGAATCATCGTGACCGCGCTTCAAACATTAATTCGTTGCAGTGCACTTGAAGAAATTCTGGAAGAAGAAGATGTAGTCGTTCTCGACGGCACCTGGTTCCTGCCCAATTCAGATCGCGACGCAAAAGCTGAATACTTAAAGCAACATATTCCCGGCGCTCGCTTCTTCGATATTGATAAACACTCTGATCAGAATACCCACCTACCTCATATGGTGCCCTCGGCGGCTGAATTCGCGAATGCCGCTGAAGCGCTTGGGATTTCCAATCACTCGCGGATCGTAATCTACGACGCCCAGGGTTTGTTTTCAGCAGCGCGGGTGTGGTGGTTGTTTCGCTTATTCGGTCACACTCAGGTTGCCGTTCTTGATGGCGGGTTACCCGGCTGGATCGCGGCGGGATATGAATTGAGCAATGTGCAACCCGCGATCCAACCTGGAACATACCAAGCGAATTTAGCTGAAAATTTAGTTCTGGATTTAAAAACCATGCAACAGAACGTTGCCAATAAAACCGCTTTAATTCTGGATGCCCGTCCACTCGGTCGATTTACAGGAGAATCCGCGGAGCCCAGACCAGAGCTTGAAAGCGGGCATATGCCAGGCGCAACATCCTTGCCAGTCTCAGAACTATTGGATGCCGGAAAACTGAAGCCCACTTCAGAACTTAAAGCAATCTTTGAAGCCATTCCGGGAAGCAAACAATCACCAGTTATCACCACCTGTGGATCGGGGGTCACTGCAGCCATCATTACACTGGCTATGACACACTGTGGTTTAGGCATGCACCAGCTCTACGACGGATCCTGGACAGAGTGGGCGTCGATTAAAGAAAATCCAATTGAGAAGGGTCAGTAAACACCCGCAGACTTGGAAAGACACCAATCAGCCTAGATTCGGCCAATCAGTGGAAGGAATCACAACCGGAGAAAATAGGAGAAGCTACTGCCCGCGACTCCAATTACGGGCAGGCAGTAGCGATAAAGCGAGATTAACCGGTAATCATAGTGACAAGCGGCCCTTCAATATTCTCAAGGGTCAAGAATAGGCCAACTCCAGCCACCATCGCGCCCGCAAGGCGCGGCTGCAACGCTTTCGCATCCATTGCTTTCCAGACATTTTTGGAAACCCAACCAGCTGCAATGGCAATCAGATATTGAATCACACCGAGGCCGATAAGATACCCAATAATCACCTGTCCACCCACTGCTGCTTCCTGAGTTGCAACGCTGTCACCAAAAGCCGAACCATGGAACAAACCAAATCCAGCAAACAATGCCAGCATCGGAACCATCGATAACGCACGACCGGACAGTACGATGAATCCAACCACCAGTAGCGACAATCCGATGACCACTTCTTTCGCTGGCAAACCCTGCCCAGCAATCATGAGTAAACACCCAGCAAGCATTGCAACGATATAGGCAGCAGGCGCTGACATGCGATTACGCGTCATCGCCGCAGCAATACCGACAATCACAACAAAAAACAGATGATCAAAACCAAGTACGGGATGACCAATGCCCGAGAGCACTCCGTGGGTAAAAGTTTCCATCGGCAAACCGCCGAGGGGATGATGCGCCATCGCTGATGAAGCGAATAACAGGCCGCCTAGTGTAAGTAAGATTTTTTTCATTGTGATCGCTCTGGTCTAGATAGTAAAAGCTAAAAGTTCTGCTAGGAATTATAAAACGTCTAGCGTGCGAAAAGCGATCAAATTGAAAATGGTAAACAGTTCCAGCAGCGACAAGCGATAGCGAAATAATCCCCTTTTATGATCCGTTTTTTCACTCCAGATCGAACAAACCGTTACTTTAGTTGATCAAAAGGCAACGCCATCATAGCTGTTAGAGCCCGCATCCCGATGCCACAGCCGGAATAGATGACGTTTCTTCTCTGGCGCTTCAAAATCTTCAAAAGCACTCCGGTAGTGCCCCACCTCATGATTATTCAAATACTGAATTTGACCAGCTTCCAGCGGTGCTTCAAACCAAAGATCATCATTCGCACAAACCTTATCAACGATATCCAGCGCATTCCTCAACTCAGAACTTAGTTTTTGACCGGCCACTTCATGACCCTTCCTTACCAAAGAAGTATTTGCCCTGGCGGTCAATCGATCATTTTTCCAGGAAAAAAATGGCGCGAGACAGACCGCCGGCGCCTCTTCGTGATGTTCTTTTTGGCGATCAAACAACATCGGTTGATACAGCTGATTCAACTCATCAGGATATTGCTCTTGCAAACGCTTGTGCAAGGTATAAAGGCTACAAAACCGGCTAATGCCGCCCTCTTTTGCCGGGTTTTTACACAATAATCCTACATAGTCAGGCACCATATTACCGAAGGCATTATCTGTATGAAAAAGCAGTTCCACCGACGTTCTGGATCCGCGCACCCCGTATTGAAACGGCGTGCCGGTATCACGCACATCGTAAATCATCTCGCCATTCCACTTTTGCGCCACGGGTCGGCCTACCAATTGACCAAGTAACCAGTAGACCTCGACCAAAGTCTCCTGTGAATAACGATCCGGAGGAATACGATCAAGCACAGCAAAGCCAACGCCATCATCCAACATCGTCTTTAATTTTCCTAATGCCTTGCGAAGCGATGGAATTGAGAAACCGGACACCTGCCGCTGAAGCTGTTGTAACGGATTTTGTTCAACGAACTGCGCCAGCTGCACAATCTCTTCTTGGGCTTCTTGATTGAGGCACAACAACCAGTCTTCAGTCTTGATTTCACTTGCTAACCAACACCGTCGCGCAGCTGGCACTGGCCTGACTGCTACCCGCTCGCACGAGCGATCAAGAATTGAGACGTTCATTCTGCTTGCCTTAGTTAAATTTAAAACTGGATTGAAAGATTAACTTATTGAATTTCCAATTAAACTTTTGATTACTTCGCGTGATTTCTATTCCTAAATTCACTAGCCGCTGGATTGTTTATTCCTCACGCAAAAATTCAGTACGTAATCATTCCCTGTAAAAATGCCAAAACGCGGCGCAGATTTCAACTCCACTGGATGCCAAAATTAAGGGGCATAGGTTTGCAGCAATGCACTTTCCAGCAGCGCAACCAAATGCATCCGAGGACACTGCTCACGCACCAGCAAACCAAGACGGCGCTGCTCAACCGGCGAATCAAATGGAATTTTCTGGATACCCCTTGGCAGCGACCGCACATATCGGCCAATCGGGACGATAGAGACACCTAACCGGTTTTTTACTAGCGACTCGATGGCGTCTAACGTCGTGATTTCCATAGTGGGGTTCACCTTGATTCCCTTAACTTTAAGCGCCTGATCAATCTGCTGTGCAAGGGTCGCTTTGCGGTTAAATCGCAGATACGGGTTGTTTTCCAACACCGATCTAAAGTCATTGCCCTCTGCAGATTGATGCGCGATGACGCCAAGATCCTCCGTCGCAATCGGGGTAAATCGGGTGTCGATTATTGCTGCCAAAGGTTCAGTAATAATTGCACAATCAATTGTACCCTGTTGTAATTGCACGATTAATTCTGGCGTTAGCGCGGTATTCAGTTGCAGAAATAAACCGGGTTCTTTTTTTCTTAGTCGACCGAGAGCAGTGGAGACTCCACCGGCAACCGCCGTGTGTACCGCGCCAATTTTCAGCCTTCCTCTGTGCTCTCTATCTACGGCACCTTGTCCAAGCCGTTCCCACTGCCCTACCAACGCACGGGCATCCTCCACCGTTTCCATTCCCGCATCTGTCAGGGTCGGCGGGCGCGTTCTGCGATCAAACAACACTAGGCCGATATGGGATTCCAGGTTTTGTATATGCAAACTAACGTTAGAGATCGACATACCCAAAACCTGAGCGGCTGACTGAAAGCTGTGATGGTCGGCGATGGCGACCAGTATCTGTAGTGATTTGATATCCATCTCTAGAATTGCTCATATTAAATTTAGTAATACTAAATATAGAAAATTGTAGTTTAATATTTTCAGGATTAAAATACAGCGACACTGAATTCACTGCGTCCGTAATGCCAACCAACAATTCCAATAGCGAACAAACCGCAAAACAGGAGATGTTGGAAGTCAGGGTCTGGCGAGGACAGGGACAGGGCCAGCTCAAGCCCTATCAGGTGCCATTGCGAAAGAACCAAACCGTGCTGGATGTCATCACCGAAATTCAACGTCTGCAGGCTCCGGATTTATCCTATCGATTTTCCTGCCGCGTTGGCGTCTGCGGCTCCTGTGCAATGACGGTGAATGGCAAACCCCGCTGGACCTGCCGCACCCATGTCAGCAAAGTCGCTGATGAGGGCGTTCTGACCATTGAGCCGCTGCGCAATCTTCCCAAGATAAAAGATCTGGTGTGTGACCTTGCCCCTTTTATCGATACCTGGCAAAAAGCCGGTGCGGTATTCAAACCAACTGGCACGCGCTACGATGCCCCGGCCAAAGTTGATCCGGACTCTGCCTGCCGCCGCGCGGCGGATGCGTCGCTTCAATGTATCAACTGCGCCGTCTGCTACAGCGCCTGCGATGTCGTCAACTGGAATAAAGACTATGTTGGACCTGCGGCGCTAAATCGCGCCTGGACTTTGCTCAACGACGTTAGACACGATGAGCGAGCAGCAACCTTGGACAAGGTTTTCGAAGACGGTGGTTGCGGTTCCTGTCACAGTCATGGCAACTGCACGCGGCATTGCCCTATCGAATTGAGTCCCTCTGCAAGTATCGCTGGATTAAAACGCACGCTCTTTACCGGCCTGCCGGGTAAATGATCGGATGAAAGAACGTCATCTTTTCTTGCTGCAACGCTTAAGCGCAATATTCCTTGCGCCACTGGTTGTTTTGCATCTCGTAGTAATAATGATCGCGGTACGAAATGGACTAAGCGCCGAAGAAATCCTGAACCGAACCCAAGGTAATTATTTTTGGGGCGGCTTTTACGTATTGTTTGTTGTTAGCGTATCAATTCACGCGCCTATTGGCATTCGTAATGTGCTTCGCGAATGGACAGCGATACCTAAAACGCAGGTAAACCAAATATGTATTTTTCTTGCCGTCATTTTTCTCATGTCAGGGCTGCGCGCAGTGGCCGCGGTCATATAGATGACACCGCTCAACAAACACCAAAGCTATTTTGCCGCCATAGGACACCGCTTCTCTGGCGTGCTGCTAAGTTTATTCCTGCCCGTTCATTTTCTGTTATTAGGCACGGCTTTGGAAGGCGAAGCCAATTTCGATCGCTATCTGGCGTTTGCCGACAACCCCTTGGTCAAGTTTGCCGAATGGGGTCTAGTGATCTTATTAAGCCTCCATTTATTTTTTGGTTTGAGAGTATTAATGCTCGAATTCACATCCTGGCCAGCAACCAAGCATCTGGGTAAAGGAGAAAATCCAATGATTCGCCGTTGGTCGAGCTGGGTGATTCCTTCAGTTATCGCCTCTGCCTTTATTGGCGTTATATTTTTAGTACAGTCATTTTAATGTTGAAAATCGAACGACATACTACGGATATATTAATTCTCGGTTCGGGCGGCGCCGGACTGTTTGCTGCGTTACACGCGAAACAACAAAACCCGGATCTCGACATCACTATCGCGGTTAAGGGATTACTTGGAAAATCCGGCTGTACCCGCATGGTGCAAGGCGGCTATAACGTCGCGTTGAATCCGGGAGACTCCATTGAACGGCATTTTATGGACACCATTGTCGGCGGCAAATGGTTACCCAATCAGGATTTAGCCTGGAAGCTCTGCGTCACTGCGGTGGAGCGTATTCAAGAACTGGAAAACGAGCTAGGCTGTTTCTTTGATCGAAACCCGGATGGCACACTGCATCAAAAGGCATTTGCCGGTCAAAGCTTTGATCGCACCGCCCATAAAGGGGATCTCACCGGTATCGAAATCATCAACAGACTCATGGAAAAAGTCTGGACGCTAAACGTTAACAAACTGGAAGAACATCGCGCAATCGAGCTTATTCCGGCAGCGGATGGCAGCGGTATTGCTGGCGTTCTGATGATTGATATTCGAACCGGCAGCTATCGTTATATTCAGGCGAAGACAGTGTTGCTTGGAACCGGCGCAGGACCTTCGATGTATCGCTACCATACACCCTCCGGAGACAAATCCTGCGATGGCCTGGCGATGGGGCTGCGTTATGGCCTGGCATTGCGCGATATGGAAATGGTGCAGTTTCACCCAACCGGAATTTTAGCGGGGTCTGCCACCCGCATGACCGGCACCATTTTAGAAGAAGGTTTGCGCGGTGCCGGCGGTTATCTCTTAAACGGCAGTGGCGAACGCTTTATGCAGAACTACCATCCAGCAGCAGAACGCGCCACAAGAGATATTGTTTCTCGCAGCATGTATAACGAGATGAAGACCGGCAACACGACGCCTGAAGGTGGTCTCTTTATCGAGATGGCACATCTTGGTCCCGATAACGTTCGGGATAAATTTCCAGGCATGGTCAAGCGTTGCGAAGACTGTGGTTTTGATCTCGCTGCCGGACGCGTAGAGGTGGTGCCGACAGCACACTATATGATGGGCGGCATTGAGATGGGCATCGACTGCACGACAAGTTCTCCCGGCCTTTATGTGGCAGGTGAGGATGCCGGAGGCGTGCATGGAGCCAATCGCCTTGGCGGTAATGGCGTTGCCAACTCAACCGTATACGGCGGTGTAGCCGGCGAAGAAATGGCAAAGGCCATCGCCGCAGGCGCGCCGTTACGCGATGCCGATGAAGTGGTTATCGAATCCGGCATAGCTCGCGCAGAACATCCTTTTAGCCAACCTCCCGGTGATATGATGGCGTTAAGAGAAACGCTTTGGGGAGATATGTGGGATCATGTAGGTATTCTGCGCACACAAAAAAGTGTGCAACAGGGACAACACTGTCTGCGACAGCATCGCGATAGTTTAAACAATGTGGGACTAACAGACGCCAATCGTGCATTTAATCTCACCTGGCATGACTGGCTAAATCTGGATAGTCTGATAGATATCAGCTGTGTGATTGCTTCCGCCTCTCTCGCTCGGGAAGATTCCCGCGGCGCCCACTATCGAGAAGATTTCCCCGATACCGGCGCGCTGGAAACCAGTGCCTATACATTAGTTTCTGGCAACCCAGAAAACATTCACTGTGAAATGCGGCAAGTTGAATTTAGCATTGTGCAACCAGGCGAATCCTTGATAGAGGGTGAAGCTGGCGCACCGCCGCCCACCACCGCCTAAACCCTTTCGTCGAATGACAATAGTAATATGATCGCAAACGAAGTGATTGAAGAAGCCAGTTTAGAAATTATGCGGCGCGCCGCTATCGATATACCCAAAGATTATCTGGGCGGCATTAAGGCCAGCGCCGAAAAAGAAACCGAAGCGCTATCAGGATTCGTGATTAAATCCATGGTGGCAAACTATGAAGCGGCTACCGAAGACCGACGTCCAATGTGTGCCGACACCGGCTTGCCCCGTTACTACGTGAAAGTCGGCAATGACGCCCGTATTGACGGCGGCTTTGTCGGTGTCGAAAAGGCGATGCGCTCAGCCACCGCCCGCGCAACCACCGATGTACCGCTCAGACCAAATCGTGTACATCCACTATGGCGCACCGATCACAACAACAATGTTGGTCTCAATGCGCCGGAAGTGGAGTGGACATTTGAACCGGACGCCGACTGGATTGACATCACCACAGTGCATAAGGGCGGTTTATTTGGCACTGACTATCGCATGTTATTTCCGGGCGACGGTATCGACGGTATTAAACGATTTCTTTTGGACACCCTGATCTCATTTGGCAAACGCGGTTTGTGTTGTCAGCCCGCTATTGTTGGCATTGGACTGGGCGGATCAAAAGACACCTGTATGCAGCTCGGGAAACAGGCCGCATGCCTGCGAGTTGTGGGCGATAGAAATCCTGATCCCAAGATAGCCGAGCTGGAATTAGAATTAACCGAGCTTGGAAACAGTATCGGAATGGGGCCGATGGGCTTTGTCGGTTCGTCCATGGTAGTCGATCTACATATCGAATGTGGTCATACCCACACCGGCGGTATGCCGATCAGCGTCCATACCTTTTGTTTGTCTTCAAGAAGAGCGACCGCACGCATATTTGCCAATGGTGAAATCGAGTATCGAACCGATCCGCAATGGTTCACACCCTATCACCGAAGAGAAACCGTAGGTTGGGAGGAGCAACATCATGCTTGAACACGTATCGCTTAACCTGCCCGCAAGCGGCGATGACATTGCCAAACTAAAAATTGGCTCCGTGGTTTTTCTCAATGGCGTGGTCTATACCGCGCGCGAGGGTGTCTATCACAAAGTACTAAATCAAGGCGTCGCCCTGCCGGAAGGCCTGACTCAACTGAGCAATGCCAATTTCCACTGCTCGCCCGCCGCAGCACAGAAAGAAGACGGCAGCTTTGAAGTTGGTGGCGTAACCGCAACCGCCAGTTTTCGTTTTTCAAAGTATCTCGCCGACTGGTTAGATACGACAGAGACAAAAATCGTCATTGGCAAAGGCGGCATGTCGCTGGAAGACTGCCAGACTATTCTCGCCCCGAGGAACGCGGTGTACCTCACC
>CALKKV010000027.1 GCA_937992195.1 uncultured Gammaproteobacteria bacterium
ATTTTGGTTGGATGCAATCAAAATAGAGATACACGCGATTTGGAAGAGTTCACGGAAGAAGCATTTAAAGATGCTGTTCCACAAGTTGAGCCATTGCCAGCGCTACGGCCACAAGAAATTTTCGCTTATAACGCCTCGTCACTGACCGATCCGTTTGACCCTGAGAACCTCCAGGAGAAAGAGGAGCAGCTGCCGGTAGAGGGTGGCGAAGAAGGACCAGATAGAAGCAGGCGAAAGGAGCCGCTAGAGCTATTTCCGCTAGATTCTCTGAAACTAGTCGGTGTGATGGAGCAAAATGGCGAAAACTGGGCGGTTATTCGCTCTCCTGATTCGTCAGTACATCGAGTGAAAGCTGGAAACTATATGGGCCAAGACTTTGGCGAAATTGATGCTGTAGGGGAGAATGCAGTTGAATTGATAGAATTAGTGCGTAATCCGGTCGGAAGATGGGAGAACAGAGAAGCATCGCTACTTTTAGTAGAATAATCATTAATTTGCATATAGAATCTCGATATTCTATTAACTAATAACATAAACCATCCCGTTTACAGGTCGTAAATTCGTCTGTGTTGGGAGACGGTATCCACTTGGTTCTTAGAGAGGAAGAAGTGGAATCCAGAGAAAAACGACCGGGTAGAGAAACTAATGAAATTTTCAGGAATTATCAAAAATAGCTTGATGGGGACAGTAGGCATTGGTGCCTTTGCTGCATTAACCCTGTCACCAACCGTATACGGAGCTCAGCTTGAGTCTTTAGCGGTGTCAGGAAGTGAACTGCGCCAAATCGTTGATATCGGCTTCGATGATTCGCCGCGTTATGAGATCACCGAGCTATCGGGTAACAACGGAATTAAACTGACGTTCCGTGACGCAACGATTGCTGGGGATTATCAACCACCTGCGACTTTGGGGAATGGTTTAATTACTAGATTAGCAGCAAATCCTTCTGGCGCGGATACAGATATTGAAATTACGCTGGACTCTCCGTCCAAATACACTTTGTCGCAGTCTGAACAAGGTTACCAACTTGCCTTGATACCTCTGGCACGACAATCGACGCAAGCAGCTGGTTCTGGCGCCGCATCGCTGACACAACTCAATTACTCTCGTGTTAGTGGTAATCGTGTGCAAATCGATCTCAATGCTTCAGGAGATCTTCCTGAGCCTGTGGTTTTCAGAACAGTTTCCCCTCCTCGAATTGCGCTTGATTTTTTCGGCGTCAAAAATACTTCAGGTAAGCAACTACACAAAGTTGGTATCGCTGCGGTTCAGTCGGTGGTGCTTGCGGAAGATGAAGAGAGGTTGCGAATGATCATCAATCTGGATAGTCCTTCTGACTATAGTATTGATGAAACACCAAACGGTCTGGCATTGACGATTTTGTCTGGTGCGACCGCGAGTTCTGGAGCGGCTAATTCAAGCAGTCAGCAACCGGTTAGTCGAACTGCCTCAACATTTGCGTTAAATGAAGGGGTCAAAGACCAACACGTGATCAATAATATTGATTTTCGAAGAACTCCTGGTGGCGCTGGTCGTGTCATCGTTAAACTTTCAAATTCGGAGTTGGCCGTAGATTTGCAGGAAATTAGTGGCGAAATTGTTGCAGTATTTCCGAATACAAGGCTTCCTTCTGAATTGGAGCAGCGACTTGACGTTACTGATTTTGCCACGCCTGTCTCAACAGTCGATAGTTTTGCTGATGGCAGAGACGTTCGACTAGTGATTACGCCTGGCGGTCAGTACAAGCAGTCTTCGGTTCAATCGGGCGATACTTTAATCGTGGACATTGCACCTCTGAGCAAAGCCGAGGTTGAAGCTGAGAGGGTGGATGAGTTCGGTTATTCTGGCGAAAGACTCTCGCTAAATTTCCAACAAATTAGTGTAAGAGCCGCTCTTCAGGTAATTGCAGACTTTACCGGGTTAAACTTTGTTACTAGTGATGCGATCTCTGGTGATCTATCCCTACGTTTGAAAGATGTACCTTGGGATCAAGCGCTGGATGTCATATTGCAGACCAAAGGTTTAGCGATGAGACAAAAAGGGAATGTCGTATGGGTTGCGCCCGCTGAAGAAATTGCCGCGAAAGAGCGTCAAGCGCTTGAAGCTAGACAAGAGGTTGGTGAGCTTGCGCCTCTCGTGAGCGAACTGATAGCAATAAGCTATGCGAAAGCGGAAGACGTTGCTGATATTTTGAAGTCAGTTAAAGCGGTTGAAACCGGAATAGAGCAGTCTGCTTTTGGAAGTGTTTCTCTGAGCGAAGTAAAGACAGAAGAAAATACGCTGCTTTCATCTCGAGGTAGCGTTAGTGTGGATGAGCGAACAAATTCGCTGCTGGTTCAAGACACAACACAGAAGCTGAAAGAAATTCGAGAGCTCATTTCCAAGCTTGATGTGCCTGTTAGACAGGTTCAGATTGAAACTCGTATCGTTTCGGCCAACGATGATTTCAGTAAGAACATCGGTGCCAGATTAGGCTATTCCACAATCACTCAAGATGCAGAAACGATTGGCGGAACGCAGTTAGGCGATGTATTTACTGGAGCAACTGTCGCTAGTAATGCTGATACACGACTAAACGGAACGCTCGACAACACAGATGCATTAAGTGTGAACTTGCCTGCGGGAGGTATTGGTACTGACGCTGCTGCGTCATATGCCTTTAGTTTGGCGCGCCTCGGCTCTGGGGTGCTCAAACTTCTTGATCTGGAGCTTTCAGCCTTGCAAGCAGAAGGAAACGGGCGAATTATCGCTAATCCGAAGATTTTGACAACGGACAAGACCGAAGCAACCATTGAGCAAGGCCAGGAAAGATTACAGGTATTTGGTTCTGCTTTTGGTACTTCCGCAACGCAAGGTCAACGAGCGGTATTGAGTCTGACTGTAACTCCTCAGATCACACCTGACGACAAGATTACGCTTGATGTTGATATTACGAACGATTCGTTTGCCGGCGTTGACGATACTGTAAACACAAACCGTATCTCAACCCAGACGCTTCTCGAAAATGGAGAAACGGTAGTGATCGGCGGTATTTACTCCCAAGAGCAATCGAATTCTGTGTCTAAGGTACCTTTTCTTGGAGATATCCCATTCCTTGGGAATTTGTTTAAAACAAGAGTCGCTAGAGACAACAGATCAGAGCTATTAATATTCTTAACGCCAAGAATTATTGATCCGTCACTGACTGTGCAATAATACTTTGCTAAGTTAACTAGCTAAATCGCCGGGTAACACCCGGCGATTTTATTTATGGTTTCGGAAAAACCCGTATTCCTTGTCGGTTTGATGGGGTCTGGTAAAACCACTGTTGGAAAAAGACTATCTTCTTTTCTCGGCTACCAGTTTATAGATATTGATCAAGCTCTGATTGACCGAACTGGCGTCAGCATTGCTCATATCTTTGAAGTGGAAGGAGAAGAGGGGTTTCGTTGTCGGGAAACCAAGCTACTTGAAGAGCTGTCTGAAACGACACGTAGCGTTGTTTCTACCGGTGGGGGTATTGTATTGCGTGATGAAAATATAGAGTTAATGCGTGAAACCGGGCATGTCATCTATCTGGATGTGCCTGAAAAAGTGCTTTGGTACAGATTAAAAGACTGCCAACACCGGCCATTATTACTGGTTGATAACCCGAGGCTCAAGCTGCAACAGCTGATCGTGGAGCGCGGCGCGAAATATGAGAAAGCTGCACATATTCGTATTCAGATTGAGTCGGACTCTGCTGCGAAAAGCGCGCGGCGGATCCAGCGCGCTCTCGACTTATTACAAAACTCAAAAAATAAAGGTGCAGTGGCCGATCAGGCTGACCCATCTTCCATCCTTCCTAGGTCAGTATGAAAGAAGTTCATATCTCGCTTGGCGAGCGCAGTTACGATATCCACATTAATAGTCAACTATTAACCGATAAGAAGTTATTGGCCTCTTATGCTGCAGGTAAGCAAGTGGTTGTGATTACAAATGAAACGGTGGCTCCTCTTTATTTGGATCAGGTGTCCGCTGCTTTCAGCGAGCACGAATTGCATACGATTGTGCTGAAAGATGGTGAAAGCACGAAAAATCTGGACACCTATAAAGAGATTATTGATTTTATGATTGGCGTTCCATGTGATCGTCTGAGTACGATTATTGCTCTAGGCGGCGGCGTAATTGGTGACCTTTCCGGTTTTGTGGCAGCAACCTACCAAAGAGGTATTTCGTTTGTCCAGATTCCAACGACATTGCTTGCGCAAGTGGACTCCTCGGTAGGTGGAAAAACAGGAGTAAATCATCCGTCAGGAAAAAACATGATTGGTGCATTTAATCAGCCAAAGACGGTGATTGCTGATATTGATACTTTATTAACGCTTGATGATCGACAGTTTTCAGCGGGTATGGCGGAGGTGATAAAGTACGGTGCAATTCGCGATCTCGCGTTATTTCAGTGGTTAGAGACGAATATTACCGCTGTAATGCAAAAGGACGCTGAAGCAGTAGCACATATCATCAAACGATCCTGTGAAAACAAGCGAGACATCGTTGAACAGGATGAGCAAGAACATGGTGTACGCGCGCTGCTCAATTTGGGTCACACCTTTGGTCATGCAATTGAAACCGCGACGCATTATCAGCGATTTCTTCATGGCGAAGCGGTTTCTATTGGAATGGCCATGGCTGCAGACCTGTCGCTGCGGCTTGGCTGGATTGGACAAGAAGAATGTGATCGTCTATCTGCGTTGCTGAAAAAAGCCGGATTGCCAGTAGAGCCTGTAAGCGGATTAGATCCGGCGGTTTTGCGTGAGCTCATGCAGGGAGATAAAAAGGTGTTAGATGGAACACTTCGTTTGATTTTAATGAAGGGCATTGGTGATTCCGTAATTGCTGAAAACGTCGATGGAGCATCAATTAATGCAACTCTGGAAGCATTTACCTCGAACTAGCCAATCAGGTCGTTGCAGCTGCTCTGCTGTTAAATATGCGAATAAAATCAGGAGCTTGTCTCAGCGTTACCGATCGTAGCGATATAGAATTAATTGCTATCCTCACTTATACTTAAGGGTTCGATCTATATTCCGTTTTGGCTGTAAAGCCGGCATATTAAAGCGGACAGTAAGCCCTGATGTAACCAGACTGCGGTCAGATAAGAGTTGCACCAATAGGGCATCACTCTATGAGGTAACTATGACAGCAGGGTCTTCCAATACCGTGCGAGGTCTCTATGACCCCCGATTTGAACATGATGCTTGTGGCGTTGGATTTATTGCCAATATTAAAGGCAAACAAAGCCACAGTATTGTCGTTGATGGGTTAAGAATTCTAGATAACCTGACCCATAGAGGTGCTGTGGGTGCCGATCCTAAGGCGGGAGATGGTGCGGGCATGCTATTACAAATTTCGGATCGATTTTTTCGAAGAAATACCGAATTTGATTTGCCTGAAAAAGGAAAGTACGCGATAGGCATGATCTTTCTTCCGCGGTCGGAAGCCGGACAAGCTGAAGTGAAAGGCGTAGTTGAGCGCTATATTCTTACCGAAAATCAAACTCTATTGGGATGGCGTGACGTTCCCGTGAACAATGAGAATCTGGGTGAAAGTGTCAAACCGACTGAGCCGGTCATAAAACAGGTCTTCATCGAACAGAGTCAGAGTATAGAAAGTCAGAACGAATTTGAGCGTAAACTTTTTGTTATTCGCAAGCAAATTGAGAAACGTATCAATAGCTCGGATATAGATGGCAAGAGTGATTTTTACATTGCCACTATGTCGTCAAGAATTATTACCTACAAGGGTATGCTGCTTGCAGGTCAGGTTGGAGAGTTTTACCCTGATTTGTTGAGCGAAGATATGGAGTCCGCATTGTCTTTGGTTCATCAGCGTTTCTCTACCAATACTTTTCCCACCTGGGATCTCGCGCATCCTTTCAGAATGATTGCCCACAATGGCGAGATTAATACTTTAAGAGGCAATGCAAACTGGATGGCTGCTCGCAAGAGCACGATGTCATCTGCAATCCTCGGAGAGGATCTGGATAAGGTTTGGCCGCTGATACCCGAGGGGCAGTCTGATTCTGCCGCATTTGATAATGCGCTAGAGCTGTTGCTTGCGGGTGGCTATAGTTTGTCACATGCAATGATGATGTTGATTCCAGAAGCCTGGAGCGGCAATGCGCAAATGGATGTAGGTCGTCGCGCGTTTTATGAATATCATGCCGCATTGATGGAGCCGTGGGATGGTCCTGCCGCCGTTGCGTTTACCGATGGCAGGCAAATAGGCGCAACGCTTGATCGGAACGGCCTGCGCCCTGCCAGATACCTGGTTACCAGTGAAGATACGGTTGTCATGGCGTCTGAGATGGGGGTTCTAGATATTCCGGAGAACAAGATTGTGCGAAAGTGGCGGTTACAGCCCGGAAAGATGCTGCTGATTGATCTTGAGGAAGGTCGAATTATCGACGATGAGGAACTAAAGAACTCACTTGCTTCTTCGCATAACTACCAAGACTGGCTCGATCGCACGCAGATAAAGTTATCTGATTTGCGTCAGGCGGTTGGTGCAATGTCCCCCGATGAATCCACCTTGAAGCTGGCACAGCGGGCGTTTGGCTATAGCACCGAGGATATCAAGTTTTTACTCACCCCGATGGTGACTGGGGGGCAGGAAGCGACGGGTTCGATGGGAACAGATGTGCCGCCATCGGTAATGTCCAATAAGAGCAAACATCTTTCTACCTATTTTAAACAAAACTTCGCTCAGGTAACCAACCCGCCGATTGATCCAATTCGCGAAGAAATCGTGATGTCCTTGATGTCGTTAATTGGCCCAAAGCCAAATCTTCTTGGGCTTGAGGATGGCGGTAAGGATATGCGGTTATTTGTACCGCAACCGGTGCTGACAAATAACGAACTTGAGCGAGTGCGTCAGATTGAGGACTATACCAACGGGGCGTTTCGTACCAAAACTTTGAGTATCTGTTATCCGGCCAGCGCGGGACCAAAAGGTATGCGTGGTGCAATTCTCGCATTATGCGAAAAAGCAGAATTGAGGGTGAAGCGTGGATACAACATTCTGATTCTTTCAGATCGTGACATGGACGCAGACCACATTGCGATCCCCTCACTGTTAGCAACGTCTGCTGTGCATCATCACTTGATCAAGCGTGGTTTGCGTACTGAGTCTGGCCTGGTTGTTGAAACAGGGGCGTGCCTAGAAGTGCATCACTTTGCGACGTTGGCCGGCTATGGTGCGGAAGCGATCAATCCGTATGTTGCGTTCGACAGTATTAACTCAATGCTGCCAGTGCTTGAAGAGAAGTTGACGTTTGAGGAAGCCCAGCTTCGTTATATCAAAGCGGTTGGTAAAGGACTGAAGAAAGTCATGTCTAAGATGGGTATTTCTACATTTCAGTCTTATTGTGGCGCGCAAATATTCGATGCAATCGGATTGTCAACTCGATTTGTCGAGCAGTACTTTTTTGGTACCCACACTATGATTGAAGGTATTGGACTGGAACAGGTTGCCGCAGAAGCATTTAAAAAGCACTCCCAGGCCTATGACGAAAAATCCGGGACTATTCAGCTTGACGTTGGTGGCGAATATGCATATCGAGTGAATGGAGAATCCCACGTCTGGAATCCGGAAACAATTTCGAATCTGCAGCATGCAACGCGCAGTAACAATGCAAAAACCTTTGCCGAGTTCTCTAAGGCGATTGACGAGCAGGATAAACGGTTTTTTAACTTGCGCGGTTTATTTGAATTTGATTGGGCAGAGAACCCGATACCGATCGAGCAGGTAGAGCCTGCCGCGGAAATCGTTAAACGATTCTCAACCGGAGCGATGTCCTTTGGCTCAATCTCCCACGAAGCACACTCGACGCTCGCTGTCGCAATGAACAGTATTGGCGGCAGGTCGAACACCGGTGAGGGTGGAGAAGAGGCAGCGCGTTTCAGTCCTTTACAAGACGGATCGCCGAATCCTCAGCGCTCTGCTATTAAGCAGATTGCGTCTGGTCGATTTGGCGTTAGCGCCGAGTACTTGGTGAATGCCGATGATTTGCAGATCAAAATGGCGCAAGGTGCGAAGCCCGGAGAAGGTGGTCAGCTGCCGGGCCACAAGGTTAACGCACAGATCGCGGCGGTTCGTAACTCAACGCCAGGGGTTGGATTGATTTCGCCGCCGCCGCACCACGACATTTATTCCATAGAAGATCTTGCACAACTGATTCATGATTTAAAAAATGTGAATCCAAAGGCAAGAGTTTCAGTGAAGCTGGTCTCTGAAGGTGGCGTTGGTACCGTGGCTGCCGGCGTATCTAAAGCTCATGCTGATCACGTTACGATCTCTGGTTTTGAGGGCGGCACTGGAGCAAGCCCGCTTACCTCGATAAAGCACGCGGGAATCCCATGGGAAATTGGCCTGGCGGACACCCACCAAACTCTGGTGCTGAATCGGCTGAGAGGACGGATCGCAGTGCAGGTAGACGGTGGCTTGCGCACCGGACGGGATGTGGCGATCGGTGCCTTGCTAGGAGCCGATGAATTTGGTTTTGCAACTGCACCTTTGATTGTTGAGGGCTGTATCATGATGCGAAAGTGTCATTTGAATACTTGTCCCGTTGGCGTTGCAACGCAAGATCCAGTATTGCGCAAGAAATTTAGTGGCAAGCCAGAACATGTGGTGAATTATTTTTTCTTTGTTGCAGAGGAGTTGAGACAGATTATGTCGAAACTCGGCTTTCGCACGCTCAATGAAATGATCGGTCAATCGAATCGAATTAATATGCGTAAAGCGATTAGCCATTGGAAAGCTCGTGGCCTTGATTATTCAAAAGTGCTCGCTCAGCCAGAAGCCGATGCTGAGACTGCGATCTACAATAGCGAAATCCAAGACCATGGTCTTGAAAAGGCGCTCGATCACACTTTAATAGAAAAGTCTTGGAAGGCGCTGGAAAAAGGTGTGCCGGTAGAGATTAACACTGAAATTCGAAGTCTTAATCGATGTACCGGAGCGATGCTGTCGGGGCGAATTGCAGAACGGTATGGAGCTAAAGGATTGCCGGAAGACACGATTGTTATCAACGCGACTGGAACGGCCGGACAATCATTTGGCGCTTGGGTTGCAAGAGGCGTGACCATTCGCTTGCAAGGAGAGGCGAATGACTATGTCGGAAAAGGTCTTTCCGGTGGACGTCTGGTGATCTACCCTCCCGCGGGGAGCGCAATTGGCGCGGCGTCCGAGAATATTATTGTTGGTAATACCGTGATGTATGGAGCGATTGAAGGCGAAGCGTATTTTAGCGGCGTTGCTGGCGAACGTTTTTGTGTCCGCAACTCAGGAGCCACTGCCGTAGTTGAAGGTGTTGGCGATCATGGCTGTGAGTATATGACCGGTGGTGTGGTTGTATGTCTTGGTGCTACTGGACGGAATTTCGCGGCAGGAATGTCTGGCGGCATTGCTTATGTGCTCGATTCGGATGGTTCATTTGAAAGCAGCTGTAACCGAGAATTGGTAAATTTACAGCATGTTGAACAAGATCCAACCAATGTCGATATAGACGATATGTTGCAAGGAGACGAAACTCGATTGAAAACATTGATTGAAAAACACGCTCTTTATACTGGGAGTGCTATTGCTCAGATGATCCTGGAAGATTGGTCTTCCTGGTTGCCCAAATTTGTGAAAGTGATGCCGATCGATTATGAAAACGCGTTACTAAAGTTAAGGGAAGAAGCGATGCCAGGTTTGGAGGTGAGCAATGGGTAAAACCACAGGTTTTTTAGAGATTGAGAGAAAGGAACGGCATTACCTTCCCGTTGAAAAGCGCGTTAAGAATTATCAAGAGTTCGTTATTAATCTGGGAGATAAAGAGTTGCGCAATCAGGGGGCACGCTGCATGGATTGCGGTATTCCCTACTGCCATTCTGGCTGCCCGGTAAATAACCTGATCCCGGACTGGAATGATCTGGTGTATCAGAATGACTGGCGAGCTGCCAGCGAGAGATTGCATGCAACCAATAATTTTCCGGAGTTTACGGGTCGTGTTTGTCCCGCGCCTTGTGAAGCATCTTGTACGCTAAACATCGAAGACAATCCGGTTACCATCAAAACCATTGAGTACAGCATTGTTGAACGCGCTTGGAAAGAAGGCTGGATTCAGCCGCAGATTCCTCGCCACCGAAGCGGTAAACGTGTTGCTGTGATTGGCTCTGGTCCCGCTGGTTTGGCCTGTTCACAGCAGCTGGCTCGAGCCGGTCACAGTGTTTCTCTTTACGAAAAAAATGATCGCAGCGGTGGCTTGTTACGTTACGGCATTCCTGACTTTAAGCTGGATAAACAAATTATTAATCGCCGCATGGCGCAAATGAAAGCGGAAGGGGTGCGGTTTCATGCGAACACCCATATCGGTGTCGATTTGCCGACGAGCTATCTGATCGAGAACTTTGACGCAGTGGTTTTATCAGGTGGCAGCGAAGTGCCTCGTGATTTACCGGTAGATGGCAGAGAGCTCAACGGCGTGCACTTTGCCATGGATTTCCTCAAAACTAATTCCATGCGTGTGCAAGGGAGCGAGGTTGATGAAGCCGATTTTATTTCAGCAAAAGATAAGCACGTAGTTGTAATCGGTGGTGGCGATACCGGCTCAGACTGTATTGGTACTTCGAACCGTCATGGTGCTGCTAGTATCACACAGATCGAGATTTTGTCGCAGCCTCCTGAGCGCGAAGATAAAGCGATGACATGGCCAAACTGGCCGCATAAGTTGCGCACTTCTTCTTCCCATGAAGAGGGTTGTAGTCGACTTTGGGACGTGGTGACAAAAGAATTTATAGGGGATAGCGCAGGAAACTTGCAGTCGATCCGGTGCGTCAAAGTTGCCTGGAAAATGGTCGATGACAATTGGAAGATGGAAGAGATTCCTGGCTCTGAGTTCGAGCTCAAAGCAGAGCTCGTTACCTTGGCGATGGGGTTTGTACACCCGGTATATCAGGGGATGTTAGACGATCTGGATATCTCAGTAGACGGCCGAGGGAACATAGATGCGGCATTTGAAGGTGAGAAAGCTTTCAAAACGAATATAGACGGTGTGTTTGCTGCGGGTGATATGCGTCGAGGACAGTCATTGGTTGTATGGGCTATTCGCGAAGGTAGAGATTGCGCGGCGGCAGTTGATCGTTTTCTGCGTGCTAACAATAGCCTGCAAGACTAAACGACTACGCATTTAACCATCATGTTTGACTAAATAAATAGAGAACTCAGTGTTTCCAGAATTAAAGAATGATCGATTGCTCCGGGCAATTAAGCGGCAGCCCGTGGACTGTACCCCAGTATGGATAATGCGTCAGGCGGGAAGATATCTTCCAGAGTACCGTGCAACTCGAAAACAGGCAGGAGATTTTTTGACTCTCTGTAAAACTCCTGAGCTTGCGTGTGAGGTGACATTGCAACCGCTTAGACGCTTCCCGTTAGATGCCGCAATTCTGTTTTCTGATATTTTAACAATTCCAGATGCGATGGGGCTTGAGCTCTCGCTAGATGAGGGTGTTGGTCCGCGCTTTGCCAAACCCGTAAGGAGTCGCGCAGATATAGAGAAACTCCCGGTGCTGGATATTGCGAGCGACCTTGGTTATGTCACTGATGCCGTTACGCTGATTCGAAATGAGCTGGATGGTCTTGTTCCATTAATTGGATTTACCGGTAGTCCCTGGACTTTGATGACTTATATGGTTGAAGGAGGGAGTAGCAAAGATTTTGCGTTGGCAAAAGGAATGTTACATGATGACCCGGAATCTGCGCATTTACTATTGCAGAAAGTGACTGATGCAGTGATCGAGTATCTGAAGGCGCAGGCAGCTGCTGGGGCACAAGTCTTAATGGTATTTGATAGCTGGGGTGGGGCACTCTCCGACCATACTTATTCACTATTTTCCCTGCAATATATGCAGCAGATAGTGGGTGCGTTGAAAGCAGATCCCGTCGCAAAAGATATTCCAGTGTCACTGTTTACTAAGGGTGGTGGCAACTGGCTCGAACGCATTGCAGAGACTGGTTGTGATGTTGTCGGGTTAGACTGGACGGTATCCATGGACTCGGCTCGCCAACGCATTGGTTCGAGCGTTGCCCTACAAGGAAATATGGATCCAACAGTGCTCTATGCTTCTCCTGATAAAGTATCCCAAGAAGTCGAACGAATCGTAAACGAGTTTGGGGCGCATGACGGGCATATCTTTAATCTGGGGCACGGCATCCATCCGGGGATTGATCCGGAGAACGTTTCTGCACTGGTCGAAACAGTGCATCGTGCGAGCAAGCGATAAAAAGTTCGACCTAGTTTGCCGTGAAAATTATCGTTTCATTCGGTAGCTTTTGACTGCGCAGACTCGAATTTGCCGAGCTGCTCTTCGCTCGCTTTTTCTTGATATTGCGCTTTATAGTCTGCAAACGGCATGCCATAAATCAACTCTCTTGCTTGGTCATAATTGAGGTCAATTGCATGATCTCTTGCCTCGGAAACATACCATTTAGAAAAGCAATTGCGACAAAAGTAGGCCAGATTCATCATGTCGATGTTTTGTACTTCCGGATGTTTCTGTAGATGCGCCAGCAACTTTCTAAACAAGGCGGCTTCGATTTCTACTCTATCCTTGTCGGCTATTTCAGGTATTTCGGACTCAGACATTTTATTATCCTCCAATATTGGCGGCCTTAGCGGTGGCAACATTTGCCAGTTTTTGCTTCATTAAATTCGAAGCATACCGTGACTGCACTAGATCGACTAATACAACCACAAAGATTACAAAGTAGAAAGTTGCCTTGCTCATTGGTGTAATCTCATAACCAAATAATTTTAAATGGGCGAGGTGGGCTCCTTCGCCAAGTAGCATGATACCTACAATGAAAAGAATAAAGAGCCCTATCACTTCATACATACGGTTTTTTTCTAAAAATGTGGCTACTCTGTCAGAAAGCCAAATCATTAAAATGCCACCAATTACGATTGCTGTCGCCATTACCGCGAATACATCAGTTAGCGCCATGGCGCTCAGTATGGAATCAAACGAGAAAACAGCGTTCATAACTACAATCATTGTTAAAGCGCCGGCAAATGAACTGCTGGATTTAGTTTCAGCATGCAGATCTTCCATAATCAACATATGCATGATCTCTTTGATCGCGGTATAGATAATAAATACTCCGCCGAACAAGACGATGACCGCATGCAGGTTAAAATCCCCTTCGATAAATCCACTTATATTTGGTGCGAACAGTGAATTCTGGAAGGTGTCAAGGATTTGCATTAACAGAAAAAGTAGTATGATTCTTAATGCGACCGCCAGACCGATTCCCCAGCGTCTTACTTGTGCCTGACGAGCTGGCTCTACTCGCTTCGACTCAAGGGAAATGTAGAGCAGGTTGTCAAAGCCAAGTACCGCTTGGAGCAATATCAGCATTGCAAGAGTAAAAAGGTTTTCTATGGTAAAAATTTCCACTTTCGAGATCCTGTTCGATATACGCCGATTTTACACCAGAGTGTCGAATTTGAGACTCGTCGGTGCTACTGACAATCGTTTAAATTGCCACAGGATGTCGCAATGATGTAATGCGATGGCAACCTAATTATTGCGCTCTCTTTGATATACTCTAATAATCCGTAATCCCCTCAGTTCAATGCCATCGATTCTTCAAAAACCCGCTGAAAACGCCATTTCTTATGCGCGCGAAGTGATACAGATCGAAGTAGATGCAATCGCTGCGTTGCTGGATAGAATTGGCCCGGAATTTGAAATGGCATGCCAGCGACTTCTCGCCTGCAAGGGCAGAGTAGTGGTTACTGGAATGGGCAAATCTGGTCATGTCGGTGGGAAGATTGCTTCAACCCTTGCTAGTACTGGAACGCCAGCATTTTTTGTCCATCCCGGTGAAGCTAGCCACGGAGATTTAGGTATGATCACCCCGGATGATCTGGTGGTCGCTATTGCCAATTCGGGGGAAACTCCCGAGATAATAAACATCTTACCGGTGGTTAAGCGAATTTCCTCTGGTTTGATCGTATTGACTGGTAATACCGCTTCCAGACTCGCGAACGAAGCAGACGTGTGTTTGGACGTCAGTGTCGCTAAGGAGGCTTGTCCCCATAACCTCGCGCCCACGGCTAGTAGCACAGCAACGCTGGTGATGGGTGATGCACTTGCGGTTGCTGTGCAAAAGTTGCGCGGGTTTTCTGAGATGGATTTTGCGCGGACACATCCAGGTGGCACCTTAGGGAAAAGGCTCTTGCTCTACGCGTCAGATTTGATGCACGCTGGTGATGAGCTGCCACTGGTCAGTGAGAATGCCAAAATACAGGATTTGTTGCTTGAGATGTCGAGTAAGTCTTTGGGAATGGTGGGTGTCGTAGATGGTCAGCGAAAACTGATCGGCATGTTCACCGATGGTGATTTGCGCCGAGCGTTGGCTTCAGGAGTGAATGTCTATGAGAGTTCGGCTTTGGATGTGGTTAATAAGGATCCCTTCACGATTACAGCTGATACTCTCGCAGCTGAAATCGTCAAGATTATGCGTGATTATGCGCAGCAGGGGCCCCATGCGATCAATGGGTTGTTCGTTGTTGACCAAGACCAGAGAGTGGTTGGCGCTTTGAATACCCATGATTTATTGCGTGCCGGCGTAATTTAAACGAAAGATAACCTGGATAAGACAATCGATGATGTTTGAAAGAGGAATTGGTGGTGCTTGAGTCAAAACAAAATATAGTATTGATTGGAGTCTTTGCGTTGTTGTTAGCGGTATCCGCCTGGTTGCAATTTAGTTTACTTGAAACACCCGTCGCCGAGCTGTCGACTGAAGAAAAGAATGCGGCCGATTATTACATTGAAAATTTCGTTTCTACTGGACTGGATGAGCTTGGGAAAAAATATGAGTTAAAGGCTGAGAGAATGGTTCACTACCCCTATGGCGATCGTGCTTTGCTCGATAATCCCCATATTGTCCAGTATGACCTGAATCAAACCCCGCGGCATATCTATGCTGATTCCGGCTGGTTGTACAATGAGACTTCGAAGGTTTTGCTCACCGGAAATATCAGAGTAGTGCAGTCTCAGACTGGACAGGCGGGTGGGGTATCCCTAGGGGAAAAAATGGTGATCATCCTTGATGACGATCGCGGCTAAACAAATAGCGGCTATTTAGTGTTTATTGTTCGTCTCAGAGTCCGGTTTTTGCTTACCAATCATTATTTCCGAGATACAATGGGACGATAAAATACGCGCAATAGCGGGTAAAGATAAAGGTGAAAACGGTGAATATAAAACAAAATTATTTGGTCAACGCGATAGCGCTAATTGTAGGAATGTTCGCGTTAGTGATGTCCTCATCATTACTTGCGTTAGACAGTGACAGTGAGCAACCCGCAACTCTCGAAGCCGATGATTTCGAATTGGATCTAAAAACTGGGATAAGAACTTACCGCGGTAATGTTCTTTATCGGCAGGGTAGTATTCGATTGGAGTGCGACGAACTAGTCACCTACTTTAATGATGATGGAGAGCTAGACAAAGCATTCTGCTCCGGCGATCCCGGTCGGTTTAAACAACGTCCCGAAGATTCCGAAGAGGATATGATTGGAAACGCGCGTGAGATTACTCTGGACCAGGTTAAAGAACTCGTGACCATGAAAAGTAGTGCTGAGGTTCAGCAGGGAAATCAGCAAATGAAGGGGCGGTTGCTGACTTATAACTTAGCAACTGAAAAAGTTATTGTGAAAGGAGACAATAAAGCGCCAACCAAAACCACAGTCTCAAACGACACTGATGAAAATGCGGCGTCAACGGAAGGTGCGGGATCATCTTCCGGATCTTCATCATCAAGAGCGACGCTGATTATCCAGCCGCGTAAAAATAAAAACTAAAGTTTTTTATGCGTACACTGAGTGCTCAGTCTCTGGTTAAGAGATATAAACAAAATACGATCGTAAATGGCGTTAACCTCGAGGTGAATGATAAGGAAGTGGTGGGGTTGCTTGGTGCGAATGGTGCTGGCAAAACTACGAGCTTCAATATGATTATTGGTTTGGTAAGAGAGTCTGAAGGAAATATATATCTAGATGATGAAGACATTACCGAATTGCCCATGCATGAAAGAGCGCGCCTTGGAATTGGGTACTTGCCCCAGGAACATTCAGTGTTCCGCAAACTTACCAGTGAAGAGAATATTCTTGCAGTGCTGGAAACAACCGGTAAGTATGACGCCAATGAACGAGCTGAAATTAGTAAAACACTGCTTGAGGAATTCGGAATATATCGGTTACGCGACAAGCAGACGATACAACTGTCAGGAGGCGAGCAGCGGCGGGTAGAAATTGCCAGAGCATTGGCACTGGAACCTTCATTTATCCTGTTAGATGAACCGTTTGCCGGGGTTGATCCTATTGCTGTCAAAGAGATTCAACACATTATTACCCAGTTGAAAGATAGGGGGATTGGTGTGTTGATTACGGACCACAATGTCAGGGAAACCTTGGGGATTTGTGACCGGGCTTATATCTTGCACCGGGGAGAGGTATTGATTTCGGGCCCGCCAAAGGAAATAATGGAGGATCAACGTGCGAGAGAGGTTTATCTTGGGGAAGACTTCCGCATGTAGTTATGCTGGGTTATTTCAGCTGGGGGAATTGTTAGGACACGCAGAACGCAGATCAGGAAACTTGATCAGGGGATTCGCACCTGGTTCAGGAGATCTTAAATTTCTGGGGAGAAAGAGAAACACTGGTTGAAGCTAAGCGTAGCTTTCGTACAGTCTATGTACAGCTTTGATCCAATAAAATTTTTGAAGCAACAACTTGTTGAGCGGGGTATAGCTAAGACAGGGGGTCATCAAGAGGCAATCGAAACAGTATAACAAAAAATTGCGTTGCCGCTCAGACTTATCTCACCCCGCCTTTTTAGGTAAACTGATTTACTATTAAAACACATCATACTGGATGAAGCAGGGTCTCAGTCTTAAGCAGAGTCAGCGTCTCACGATGACGCCTCAACTGCAGCAAGCGATTAAATTGCTGCAGATGAATAATATTGAGCTTAGTGAAGAACTGCTGAACGCTCATGAAACTAATCCGTTGCTTGAGCTAGAAGCCCCTTCGGAACGTCAGGAAATCACACACGAGCAAGACATCGTCGATATTAATTCAAGTGGTGAAGCTGGCGAAGCGTTAAACGAAGATTGGGTTACCAGTCAGGTCTATGATCGCGCAACCAATGGTGCGCAACAGTTTGAAGGGGACTATGATATTCCTGATAGCAATGTTGGTCTTACTCTCACTCAGCACTTAGATGATCAACTGAAACTTCTTTCTTTAAATAAACGTCAAAGACTTGTAGCAGACTATCTTGTTGGTCATATTGATGACGCAGGTTATCTGCAGGTTAATTTAGATGAGTTACTCGCTGAGTTAGTTCAGTATCAAGAAGTCAAACCGGCCTTTTCAATGGCCGATGTCGAAAGCGCTCTGGAAATTGTGCAGAGTTTGGAGCCGGTGGGAGTGGGGGCACGCACGCCTGGAGAATGCTTATACCTGCAACTGCGCGCAAATGACTCAGGTTCAGCTGTTGTGAATATAGCGAAGGAAATCGTTTCGCAGCATTTGCCTTTACTTGCAGCAAGGGACTATCAAGCGATGCGTAAGCGATTACGCTGCGACGAAGATGCGTTGAGAGATGCGATAAAGAGCATCAAACTTTTGAATCCACACCCAGGCTACAGTGTCGGGGATCTCTCAGTGAACTATATTGCGCCTGACGTCGTTGTAGAACATCACAAAGGGATATGGCTGGCGAGATTAAATACCGGTGCACTACCGCGAGTAGAAATTAATGCAGAATACCAAAAATTAGTTGATGAGAATTCAGCTAGTGAGGCATTTGCCAAGATGAAAGAACAGCTGCAGGATGCAAAATGGTTGCTGGCAAATGTGGAAAAAAGACACTCTACAATCCTTTCCGTCGCTGCGGAAATTGTTGAACGGCAGCAGTCCTTTTTTGATCATGGGCCGGCGGCTATGAGGCCCATGATCTTACGTGATGTTTCTGAAGCGTTGGATATTCACGAATCCACTGTCTCGAGAGCGACAAATGGGAAATATATGTTAACGCCAATTGGTGTTTTTGAACTAAAGTATTTCTTTTCAACGGAGCTTAGTGCTGCTGACGGCGGGAATACCTCTTCAGTCGCAATTCAGACGTTAATAAAGGAGATGATTAGCAATGAGCCGCCGACAAAACCGATCAGCGACATGAAAATTTGTAAGGCGTTAGAGGAAAAAGGGTTTGAGGTCGCCCGCCGAACCGTCGCGAAGTACCGTGAACAAATGAACATTCCGTCAACCAGTAAAAGAAAGAGCCTATAGGAGGGCATAGACTAATTCAAATTTTTAACTTTCATAGGCCGAGGGGTTCGGCCCAACAAATCAGGAGATAATCAATATGCAAATATCAATTAGTGGGCATCATCTAGATATTACAGACTCGTTACACAATCACGTTTCAGAAAAAGTAGAAAAGATCGTTAGACATTTCGATCACGTGACGAACACAAATGTTGTATTGCAGGTCGAGAAAAAGCGGCATATGGCTGAGGCGACAATAAATACCAAAGGCGCTATGATTCACGCTTCCAGCACGTGTGACGATATGTATGCAGCAATTGATTCAATGGTTGGTAAGCTTGATCGTCAGGTGATTAAGCATAAGGAAAAACTAACAGATCATCATCGAACCGAGTCGGTGGTGTTTGAACCTGAGGAAATTTCTACAGAGAATCTAAATACTGAGTAACCGCGGTTTGTTCGCCCGAAAAGTGTTTTTTTACTTTTCGGGCGTCCGAGTTGCTAAAGTGAAAAGCATATTTTGGTCGTAAATTCCTGCACTGATTCGCCAGATCAAATACAATCTGACTATCGTCCAAAAGGACAATCCCCGCTACATTTATGTCGGAACCAAAAATTTCAGATTACCTAAGCCAGAGACGTATTGTTCTGGATTTCGATACCACCAGCCGCAAGAGATTGTTTGAGCATATAGCTGAAATCTCTGGGGATGTCGAACAAGGAATTGATGAGGACATAATCTTTAAAACTATTTGCGAGCGTGAACGCCTGGGTAGTACTGGATTGGGGAAAGGAATCGCTGTCCCCCATGGTCGTATTGCTAATCTGGATGCGCCGCTGATCAGTGTGTTTCGATTGTCCAGCCCAATTGATTATGATGCACCAGATGAGCAACCCGTTTGGCTCGCGATTGGCTTGCTGGTGCCAGAAGAGGCAACGGATACACATTTGCAATTGTTTTCGCTGCTAGTAAAGTGTTTTCAAAATAAGACGTTTATACAGGCTATCAAAGATTGTGAGACCGCTGCGCAAGTAGATCAACTATTCGTAGGTCGTTAATGACGGGCGCTGCCGAAAGTAATTTGTCACAACGACAGCATGCTGTGTCCGCTTTGCTAGGCAGTATTCCAGACGTTCGCTGGTTTAGTCACACGAAGAAAACACTTGAAAGCTGCTATCAGCATGCGCATCTGTTTGGGTATCTTAATCCATTGCGTGCTACACCAATTCAAATCGTTGATCAGGCAGCGATGGAATGGATATTCAGAATGAACGATTCAGAGCTCAGGAATTCTCCCTGTTTTGACGCAAATTACTGCGTGGCAATTATTATGTGTGAAGGTCTTGAGCCAAATCCAAATGTTGTCGATATCTGTATTGAACACGATATTGCTCTATTAAAAAGTACTTTGCCTTCCGGGGAGACTCTTGATTATTTGCAAGGGAGATTGCCTCAATTGCTTTCACCTCGTTGTAACAAGCACGGGGTATTTTTGGCGGTTATGAATACCGGTGTCATGATAACTGGGGTGAGCGGAGTAGGTAAGAGTGAAGTTGCGCTCGACTTGATACAGCGTGGCCACCAGCTAATTGCCGATGATGTCGTTGATATTTATCGTCGAGATGGTGCCGAATTATTTGGTGAATGTTCTCCTACGTTAAAGGGGTACCTTGAAATTCGTGGACTTGGAATTATCAATATCGAAAAGATGTTTGGTCCGGCTTCTGTGCTAGATAACTATAAACTGCAGTTAATTATTAACTTGAGAGATGCCACCAATAGTGAAATTCGGAATTTGGATCGACTGCAGCCGAGTCTTGAGAATTCCGAAATTTTAGATCTTAAGGTGCCAACCTTAAATATGCTGGTGGCGCCAGGTCGTAATCTTTCCGTGCTGGTTGAGGCCGCAACAAGAGACCATTTGTTGCGTATGTCTGGAGTTGATAGCAGTTTGGAGTTTATCCACCAGCACGATCTTATTATGGGTGTTGAAGGAACAGATGAGTTAGAAACGTCTGACAAAAAGGTTCAACATAGGGTGGATTCGTGAAACTACGTGCAACAGATCTCATTATTGTTAGCGGTATGTCTGGGTCAGGCAAGAGTGTCGCTCTGCAATCGCTTGAAGATATCGGGTACTACTGTATCGACAACTTACCAGCGGTATTGCTTCCTGAGTTCAACGAATATTTGCCTGACCATACCTCTGGCAGTGATAGTGAAATAGCGGGTGCCGCAGTCAGCATGGATGCACGAAACAGCAATTTTCTGGATGATTTAGATGAAACCCTGGAGATACTGAAAGATCAGGGTAGGGCGTGTCGGATTTTATTCGTTGATGCAGAGGAGCAGGTACTGGTACGCCGATATAGTGAAACTCGGCGTAAACACCCGCTTACCAGCTCTTCTACGCCGCTTGTAGAGGGCATTCGTCTTGAGCGCGAAATGCTCCAGCCACTTCGAGATCGTGCTGAAAAAGTACTGGATACTACTGAAACTACGCCGCATCAATTGCGAGGACAGGTGAGAGATTTTGCTGGTGGTTCCAGTGTTGATGGGCCATTGATACTTCTGGAATCATTCGGTTTTAAATACGGGTCACCCCGGGAAGCGGATTTTATTTTTGATGTTCGATGTTTGCCCAACCCTCATTGGGAGGCAGACCTTAGGCAGCTTACTGGCCTGGATGAACCGGTAGCTCGCTACCTCGAAAGTCAAACCATGGTACTAGAAATGACCGAAGAGATATTTTCTTTCTTGAAAAGATGGCTGCCTGGATTCGCGAATGAAAATAGGAGCTATATCACCGTTGCCATAGGCTGTACTGGAGGGCAACATCGCTCGGTCTATATTTGCGAGCAAGTTGTAAAACGATTTATAGATAGAGATATTGGTGCGCAGGTTCGTCACCGACAACTGGAGATGAACGCACTTGATTGAACGAGATATAGAGGTGGTCAATAAATTGGGATTGCACGCCCGTGCAGCCTCTAAACTTGTCAAGTTAACGGCTGGTTTCAGTAGCACAATTAAACTGATAAGTCGTGAGCAGGAGGTTGATGCAAAAAGCATTATGGGAATACTGATGCTAGCTGCGACCCAAGGTACTACTTTAAAGCTAACGGTTGATGGAGAAGATGAAGTTAAAGCTGCGGATGCGGTGGCTGCTTTGTTCGCGGATTACTTTGGAGAGGGTGAGTAAATGGATTATTGCTTTCGCCGGGGTTTTAAATGCTAGCGTTGCATGGCACCGGAGTTGGAGCAGGGATTGCAATCGGAAAAGCAAGAGTTATCAGCAAGCCTGGTGATAATATTGCTCGCTATGAAGTTGCTGAGGATGATTTAAATGCTGAACTTAAGCGATTCAAAGTAGGTGTTGAAAATGCCATAGCGTCTTTAATATCCGCTGGGGAGAAATTTGAAGACAGTATTCCTGAAGAGGTGGCTGCCTTGCTTGAGACGCACTCTCTGATTCTGCAGGATCCGATGCTGCAAGAAGAAACGGTAAAGATCATTCGCGATAAAAATGTAAATGCTGAGTACGCATTACTGATTTATCAAAAGCGAATGCAAAAAGTATTTGATGAAATACCTGATCCATATTTGAGCAGTAAATCGGCAGATATTTCGCAGGTTATTCAGCGGGTCCAGGGAGCGTTAATTGAGTCTGATGAGTCAGCAGAACAAAGCCTGAATAATCAGCCTGATGGTGCATTCGATGGTGAAATAATTATCGCAAATGATTTAACTCCAGCAGACACGATTGCACTTAAAAAGCACCAGATTTCAGGTTTTCTGACTAACCTTGGCGGTCCAACCTCCCATACCGCAATACTGGCGCGCAGTTTGCAAATACCAGCAATTGTAGGTTTGCATAACGCGTTGAACCTACTTAGAACAGGTGATCTGCTTATTGTTGATGGGAAGCGTGGCGTAATACTGGCCGGTCCGGACGAAGTATCGTTGGACGCTTATCGGCGCAGAAGAGAAAAGATTATTCACCGAAGTCAAGCGCTTGAAACACTGCGCGAAGCTGAATCTGTCTCGCTAGACGGTCAAAAAGTTAACCTTTTATCTAACGTCGAGCTACCGGAAGAAGTTGCTCTGAGTGTCAGGCAAAACGCCGAGGGGGTTGGACTGTATCGTACCGAGTTTCTTTTTATGAATCGCGAGGAGCTTCCTGATGAAGAAGAGCAATACCAAGTCTATTCAGAAGTACTGAAAAGTAGCGATAAATCGGTGACCATTCGCACCCTTGATCTTGGTGCTGACAAACAGGTTGATGGCGGGCGTGTCAGTGAAAGTCAGGGAACCAATCCGGCTCTCGGTTTGCGTGCGATTCGTTTATGTTTGCATGATCTTGGATTATTTAAACCGCATCTTCGGGCGATTTTTCGTGCTTCTGTGCATGGTAAAACGAAGTTAATGGTGCCGATGTTATCCACCGTTGAAGAGCTTGATCAGCTATTTATTTTGATAGCGGAAGTGAAACAAGAGTTGCGAGCGCAGGGTTGTGAATTTGATGATGCCATTCCGATAGGTGCGATGATCGAAGTTCCTGCTGCCGCGGTTGCTGCAGACATTTTTGCACATAAACTGGATTTTTTGTCTATCGGAACAAATGATCTGATTCAGTATACGCTAGCGATAGACCGCATCGATGACGAGGTGAACTACCTTTACGACCCGCTACACCCTTCGATATTGCGCTTGGTTAAGATGGTGATTGACGCGGGCAAAAACGCCAATATTCCTGTATCAATGTGTGGAGAAATGGCGGGTGAGCCAGAATTTACCCGGGTTCTGCTTGCACTTGGATTGCGCGAATTCAGTATGGATCCCGCTTCCTTACTTGAAGTGAAGCAACGCATTTTGATGAGTGATATCAGATTGCTTGAACAAGCCTTGCCTGCAATCATGTCCGAGATGGAACCTGGTAAATTGAGGCAGAAAGTAACAGCATTGAACCAGTAGTTTCACAACGTTGATCACTTTAATTATGTTATTGAAAAATACTTCAGGTTTTTGATGGGCTATCAAAAAAATACAGGTTTGAATCGAGTTGTAAAAGCGTTTGGTTATTCCTGTCAAGGACTGGTAGCGGCGTGGCGTAGTGAGGCAGCGTTTCGCCAAGAGTGCGTTCTTTGTTTGATTTTAATACCTGTCGGTTTATGGCTTGGAGAGACGGGGGTAGAACGCGCGCTGTTAGTACTGGTTGTGATGATAGTACCTGTTGTTGAACTCATTAACTCCGCTATCGAGGCAGTTGTTGATCGTGTGGGTGAAGAAGTACATCCATTATCAGGCCGTGCCAAAGATATTGGTTCTGCGGCAGTTTTTGTATCCATATTTATCGTAGTAGTCGTTTGGGCTTTAGTGTTGCTGTGACATCCAGGATTCTTTATTCTCAGTGTTCATATCTGAACAGATTAAATTACTACGATGCAATCTAATAATGAATCTCCAGAGTTACTGATAGATTCTGACGGTGGTATCACTACCATCACGCTAAACCGTCCTGCATTGAGAAATGCACTAACCTTTGAAATGTACAATGGAATCGCGGAGTTTTGTCAAGCTCCGCCAACAGGCACCCGCGCAATAATTTTTCGAGGAGCGGGAGAAAGAGCCTTTGCCGCAGGTACCGATATAAAACAATTTCGTAGTTTTAACGAGCCACAAAACTTTATTGATTACGAAAGTCGCATCGACGATGTGTTGGATGCGATTGAAACCTGTCGTGTACCGACTATTGCCGCTATTGCCGGTGCCTGCACGGGCGGCGGTGCAATGATCGCGACTGTGTGCGACCTGCGAATTGCCTGTAAGGATCTTAAATTTGGATTCCCGATTGCGAGAACTTTGGGGAATACACTGTCTTCCAGATCGCTTGCACGTATGGCGGCAATCATCGGACCCGCCCGAACCCGAGAAGTGATTTTTACCAGTCGTTTGATCGAAATTGAAGAGGCCGCAAATATTGGATTGGTTTCTGAAGTTTTGGAGGATGCCGACACATTATTTTTAGGGGCGAGAAAACTGGCGGAGTCCTTGCTGGATCGCGCACCGCTGACTTTATACGCTACCAAAATTTTGCAACACAGATTGCTAAAGGGAGATTTAGAAGACGAAGATATGGTGCTAATGTGTTATCAAAGTGATGACTTCAGTCACGGGTTGGAGTCATTCTTGGCAAAGAAAAAGCCGCAATGGGAGGGCAAGTAAAGTGTCAGGACCGTTGTCCGGCTGTCGTGTTATTGAGTTAGCGCACATTATGGCAGGACCTGTGGCGGGGTTGATGCTGGCGGACATGGGTGCCGACGTAATCAAAGTTGAAAAGCCCGCGGGAGACGATACCCGCCGTATGGTGCCACCAAGTATTGGTGACGAAAGCGCGGCGTTTATGATGATGAATCGAAACAAACGCGGCATTGTGATCAATGTTAAGTCAGAAGAAGGTCGGTCTGTTCTCCTTCGTATGATCGCGCAAGCGGATGTATTGATCGAAAATTATCGCAAAGGAACCATGGAAAAATTTGACCTTGGTTACGATCGACTGAAAGAGGTGAATCCCGGACTGATCTATTGTGAGATCTCCGGATTTGGCAGAACCGGTCCTTATGCGGAACGCGGCGGTTTTGATTTGATCGCCCAGGGCATGAGTGGCTTGATGTCTATTACAGGGGAGTCGAAAGATAAACCGCCGGTTAAGACAGGCGCTCCGGTTACAGATATTACCGCGGGCATTCTTGCGGCAATGGGAATATCTGCTGCGTATGCGCACCGGCTAAAAACAGGTAGAGGTCAAAAAGTTGATACTTCGTTGTTTGAAGCTGGTATTACCCATACGTATTGGCAATCTGCGATTGCTTTCGCAACCGGTCAGTCCCCTGAACCACTTGGATCGGCCCATCCGTTGAATGCTCCCTACCAATCATTTGAAACCAGTGATGGCTGGATCAACATTGGCGCGGCAAATCAAGCTAACTGGGAGAGGTTGTTGGAGCTCATTGATATGGTCTCGCTGAATCAAGACAGCCGATTCTCAAGCAACCCGCAACGAATGCAGCATCTCCCCGAATTAGTGGAAGAGCTCAATCGTGTGTTCAAGAAGCAAACAACTTCGTATTGGTTAACGTTGTTAAATGAAGGCGGGTTGCCAGCCGGACCGATACTAAGTGTTTCCGAGATGCATAAAGATAAGCAAACTTTGGCCAGGAATATGGTGGTCGCTACTCAACACGCTACCGAAGGAGAGGTCAAAACAATCGGCCTGCCGGTTAAGTTTTCTGAAACCCCTGGTGGAGTGCGATCTGCAGCGCCATTGCTTGGTCAACATGGGAGCGAAATTCTCTCCGAATATGGATACAGTGAATCCGAGGTGGAGGCACTATATAAATCAGGTGCTATAGGTTAATAATTTTGTTAATCGCTAAAAGTAGGGGTAGCATTGCTTGACCGCTAGCTGATTACCGTCTCTCACCTGTTGGTACTTCTGCCAAAAGCTCTCGTCAATCTTTTTCAAGGAATCCGAAGTGCCGCTTTTACGGTATCGACTTAAGTGTTTGGGGCCACCGTTATAGGCAGCGTAGCTTGCTCGCGCCAGATTCTCTATGCCACCTTCATGTTTGTCCTCACCTTTGCGTATCGCGTAGCGAATCAGATAACGATGCAATATTTCAGTGCCGGCGGCGGCGTTATACTCTATGTCTTCAGCCAGCGCTGTAGAATCATAAAACCCTTTCCACACTAAGGGCATAATTTGCATCATACCCAGAGCGCCGGCGCTAGATGTCATCGTCGAAAGTTCGCCATTACGCGACTGGTACTGGCGCCAGCAGGTTTCTTGCCAGGCGGTGGTTAAAACCAGATGACTAAAGAGCTTTCTATAGGTGGAATCTAGTGGTTTGGTCATAAGCGTGCCATAGGTGACGCTATTTAGCAGGCCTTGCACCTGGGTTAAGTAGACTTCGAGATTCTCCCGGTTTGGTGAAGTGTTATTCAAGTCAAGGGGAACATCTTCTGAGGGCATCTCTGAATGTGTATTTGCATTTGCAGCAGGAACAAGCATAAACAACTCTGCAAGAAAGCGAGATCTTAGACTTTTTCGCTTCGGCGTGATTTCGCCAAAATTGGGCTGAGGTAACTGCAAGCTTCGATCGAATTCAAATAACTCTCGCATTTCTCCGTCGGAATCAGGAGCTTCGCTAAGCGGGTCTACACTTTGATCCTCAATAAGAATTCTCGCTAGCTGCCTTAAACCATCGACAGATATATTCCAGCCAATAACTCTTTCTAAATCTCCCAACGTTTCCAATGCATCGGCTGCAGTGATAAAACTCAGAAGACGCAGTGACTTACTCCCGGTCAGGTTTTCAGATAGGTGTCGAAATACGGGTCTGAGCAACTGCCAGGTTGTGACAAAGCTCTGCCTTAGTGCTTCAGCACTTCTAACATTGCCAGTTTGCAGGACATCGACAAGGTCGTATCGAGTTTGGATTAATACATCGAGCAGCTGATCTTTTTCATCGGCAACTAATATGTCTCTAGCAGCAGTTTTGACGATGAACACAAGAAACCGGTCCCACTGCTGCCAATTCTCAAGAAACTGGTTTGTCTCTTCCTCAGTTAGCGCAGACTGAGCGACAGGTTTAACTTCTGTCTGTTGAATTTCAATGTCAAATTCGACCATTGCTGCGACATTTTGGTCGGTCACGGTAAGGTGGTCCAAATGCACGGAGTCGATCATCTTGCGACTGCTTTGCAGGTCTTGGCCAGACACAAAAAGTGGTAAAAGTTGGCGTAATTCGTCCACCGCACCAATGAGATCAATCCGTAGTTGATCGAGGTAAGGGTGTACCGATGGTTTTGCCAGATTCCAAAATCGATTGCTCAAAGGGTTGGATTTTCCCTCCGGGTTCAAGAGTTCGGTATCTATCGTGGAGAATGCGATACGACCTCTTGGATCGGTGATACTAGCCTGTTGTTTTGCTTTGATCTTCCCGTTCCAACGCAATAACCCGATACATCGGCTTCCAAGCTGCACCCCGGATTGTGCGGAAGCGTCGGTGATGACATAAAATTGCCCGTTCTCTATAAGTGCTTCAGGATTCGACAGCGTGAGATCGTTACAGCCACTTTCATCTCCCCATACTGACACTTCGGCATTATCCTGAAATAGTGTTTGCTGCAGAATACGGGTAATATAGTTAGCGTCGAATTCGACAGGGATATCTATTTTCGCAGCCAAGCTGATATTTGGTGCGAGTAACAACAGCCCTATGGCCAAATTTAGAGAGCACCGCGCGGGAGAAACGACTGAATTTAAGCGAAGGCAGCTGAACATTCGCTTATTTTAACAACTCCTATCAACGCTGGAACTAATCACACGACTTTAGTTCAAAAACACATGAAAAATTTAACCTTTTGTATCACCTTGATACTTCTTCTTGCGCAATCAGCGTGGGCTCAATCCAACAGTGGTGTGGTAGCGCCGGTTTCGAATCAGTTAAAGGATCACCCGGCTCCCTATCTGGCACTACATGGGGATGATCCGGTAGCCTGGCAGGAATGGGGAAACAGCGTGGTGGATCGCGCGCAGAGCGAGAATAAAATCTTATTTGTGTCCGTCGGTTATTTCGCATGTCACTGGTGCCATGTAATGCAAAAGGAGAGTTATCAAGATAAAGAGGTCGCTGAGTTACTTAACCAGAAGTTTTTATCGGTCAAAATTGACCGAGAACTGGAACCCGCCCTGGATGGTAGGTTGATGGACTTTGCGCAGGCCATATTGGGCCGGGGAGGATGGCCCTTAAACGTATTTATTACTCCGGAAGGTGAGCCCATCTATGCATTGCTATATGCCAGGCAAGAACAGTTTCTTGAGGTATTAGACCGGTTAAATCAATTCTGGGAAAAGGATCCGGATAAGGTGCGAGAACTCGTGCGTCGAGAAAGACAGACGAATGTGAGGTTTCCAAGCGCCGAATGGAACCTACAAGAGTTAACGACGTTGCTTGAACGTGCTCCTGGAAAAATGCTGGCGCGGGCGGATTTAGATCGTGGCGGCTTTGGCGATACCAGCAAATTTCCGTCTGCACCGCAAATGCTATTTCTTTTAAAAGAGTATGCGCTAAATAAAGACCCAACCTTGAAAGAGTTTCTCGTGACTACCTTGGACAAGATGGCGAAAAAGGGAATGCACGACCATCTGACTGGCGGTTTTTTCCGTTATACCGTGGATGCGAATTGGAATGTTCCGCATTTTGAGAAAATGTTATACGACAATGCGTCGCTGGCGGATCTCTACCTTCAGGCTGGAAAAGTTTTATCTAGGGAGGACTATCTGGAAACTGCAAAGACTACGTTGCAGTTTATGCAGGAAGCGATGTGGTTAGATGGTGCATTAGTGGCTTCATTTTCTGCTGTCGATGATGACAGTATCGAAGGCGGACACTATCTTTGGGAATTTGATGAGCTGGGGACGTTGTTGAGTAGCGAAGAAGTTGACCTGGTAAGCAAAGTTTGGGGACTTGACCGTGTTCCCGAACTAGAGGCTGGAACCCTGCCGAGATGGGAGGACACCGTTGCAGAATATGCGGCGGCCAACAATCTGACTGTGGCTGAAGTTGATGATCTGCTTTCTTCCGCGAAAACGAAGCTTGTATTGGCAAGATCCAGTCGAAGTTTGCCAGTAGATGATAAATTATTAGCGGGCTGGAATGGATTGGCCTTGACCACGTTTAGTCATGCTTACGCGGAGTTTGGTGATGCCTCCTTCAAAAAGACGGCTGAAAGTTTGGCTTCTTTTTTGTCGACACGTCTATGGGATGGTGAAAGCCTCACCCGGGCGCATGCGAAAGGAGTTGCTCACGGTACCGCGTCGATAGAGGACTACGCTTACGTTGCCAAGGGGCTGTGGGATTGGGCAAACCTAAGTGAAGACAAAGCGTTGGCGGATACTGCTGAGCAGATAGCGCGCGCTGGCTGGCAGAAGTTTTATAAAGATGCAGCGTGGTTTACTGAAGATGGAAGTTTGCTGGCGCCTCCGGTAGGTGTTGAAGTGATGCAGGATGGAGCAACGCCTTCTCCAGCTGCTGTTCTTATTGCCGTCAGCGACGAAATATCCCGTGCTGTTGGCGATCAAGATTGGATACTAACGGTTCGTGCGGTGGTTAATCGCGGACAGCGAGAACTTGCGGCAACGCCTTACTGGTTTTCAACACAGATGTTGGCACTAAGACAGGTCATCGCGGGAAAAGAAGAGTCAGAAGATAGCCAGGTGCAGTAGCGCCAGATTGCGATACTACAGAGACAGCAGTCGCCATTCCTTTTTCACAAAGCCGAAAATTGGACGAAACTGCGTTTTGTAAGACATCTTTTTGCAGCCATCAATCCAATACCCAAGGTATAACCAGTCAAGTTCCATCTCTCTGACGTATTCAACCTGTTTCAAAATGGCGTAAGTGCCAAGACTGCGTTTAGGCATCATTGGGTCAAAGAAGGTGTATACCGCCGACATGCCGTCATCGGGTAGATCACAGACTGAAAGCGCTACAAGCTTGCCTTCTAGTCTATATTCTATAAACACAGTCTCAACCGAAGAGTCGACCATAAACTCGCGATAGCGTTCGGGGTCGTTGTGATCCATGATGTCACCGGTGTGTCGCCACTTTTGGTATCGGCAGTACAATTCAAAATGTTCTTCCCGAAAGCTGGCTGGAACGAGAGTCGTTGTCAGATCCTGGTTGCGTTTCATGGTGCGCTTTTGCGAACGCGATGGTCGAAATTCTCGAGAAGGGATGCGGACAGAGACACATGCTTCACAGTTTCTGCAGTGGGGTCGATACACGGTATCACCACTGCGTCGAAAACCGGCCTTGATTAAGATACTGAAAAGTGAGTTATCTACCGAGAAGTTAGGATCCAGCAATACTGTCGATGCGGTTTCCGGCTCGATATACGGGCACGGATGTGGTGCGGACAAATACAGTTTAGGCGGGTCGGATTGGATGCTCACAGCGGGATACAAATTTTCGAATAACCAATATTATATAGGACGCTGCTTGGACCGAGTTCGTAATTTACAGGGTCGTTGGGGCTGTCAACTAAGTTTTTTCCCAGTTAGATCCGGTTCCCGAGCCTTTTACTGATTCAAGCTTTGCTAAAAAGTGTGTGCGAGGTATTTCCACAGCGCCAAGACTCAAGATATGGTCAGACGAAACCTGGCAGTCGATCAGGGTAAAGTTCCATTCGCGTAAATGCGCGATCAGCAGCGCGAGAGCGACCTTGGAAGCGTCGGTTTGATGGCTGAACATACTTTCACCAAAAAACACCTGACCCAGTGCAATACCATACAAGCCGCCAACGAGTTTGTCATCTAGCCAGATTTCGGCACTATGGGCGATGCCGATTTCATGCAAAGCGATATAAGCGGTTTGCATGTCATGTGTTATCCAGGTTCCTGGTTGATTTTTGCGCTTACCGGCGCATTGCTGAATTACATCAGGAAATGCGGTGTCCAGAGTAAATCGATAGCCGCGATGGCGTATCGATTTGGACAGACTACGAGAGGGCTTGAATTGCCCAGGAAATATCACACACCGCGGATCTGGTGACCACCACAATATGGGTTCACCTGGATTAAACCATGGGAAGATGCCGCTGCGGTACGCAAGGACAAGTCGTTCAGGGCTCAGATCTCCTCCCATTGCCAACAGGCCGTCTTCATTTGCCGCTTCCAGTGGCGGAAATGGTTCTATGGATTTCTGTCCAAATTGCATAGGAATAAAGGTAACTGCTTCAACCGTTATTGTAAAATAAACAAATGCGAGTACTCGGAATAGAAACCTCTTGCGACGATACAGGCGCGGCTATTTATGACACCGAAAAAGGTCTAGTGGTGCATCGGCTGGCGTCCCAGATAGATCTGCATGCGCAATATGGCGGTGTTGTGCCCGAGCTTGCGGCTCGGGATCATATTCGGACGCTGCTACCGCTGGTAGACAGTCTCATCAACGACCCGGCGAATGCGGGGGCCAAGGTCGACGGCGTCGCATGGACCAAAGGCCCTGGTTTAGCTGGGGCATTGCTTGTGGGGGCGTCGGTGGGGAGCAGTTTAGCAGCGGCATGGAATGTTCCTGGTGTTGGCGTACATCATATGGAAGGGCATCTGCTCGCACCAATGCTGGAAGATAATCCGCCTCCTTTTCCATTCGTCGCTTTGTTGGTATCGGGCGGTCACACGCTGTTGGTGGATGTTGAGGATGAGGGTCGTTACCAAATTTTAGGACTCTCAGTAGATGATGCTGCTGGAGAAGCATTCGATAAAACCGCCAAGTTGCTTGGACTTGGATATCCGGGCGGGCCTGCAATTGCCAAAGCGGCAATGCAAGGAGATCCGGACCGATTTCATTTCCCAAGGCCGATGGTAAATCGACCGGGCCTTGATTTTAGTTTTAGCGGGCTCAAGACATTTGTCAGAACCACCGCGGCTGATCTTGCGCTTGATGCGCAAACTATCGCCGATATATCCAGAGCGTTCGAAGATGCGGTTGTGGACACGCTGGCAATCAAGTGTACGCGGGCGCTTAAACAGGTTGGCAGGTCGTGTTTGGTGATTGCAGGTGGGGTAGGGGCGAATCAACGTTTGCGTGCGCGACTGCGAGAAGACACCGAAGCGATGGGTGGTACGGTTTATTATCCGCGCCCGGAATTTTGCACTGACAATGGTGCAATGATTGCTTACGCAGGCGCGGTCCGTTTACGACTTGCGTCATCGCATTTATTTAACATTGACCAAGGGTTTGAGGTCATACCTCGCTGGAGTATCGAAGAGATAGAGCCGGCTGCGTAACAACAGCAATATAAACCGGATAAGACCTTAGCCTGATCTCAGGAATTCCAGTGATCCCGAAGTTACTCTCCAAACAGTCCGATCTTGCTTTCTTCGCCTTTCTTGAGGCGCGCAATATTCTCCCGATGACGCCAAAATAACAGTCCGGTCATGGCAAGGGCAAGCAGAATAATCGGCAATTGACCGATAAACAGAATAACCAGAATCGGCAGCATTACCGAGGTAATAAGTGCCGCCAGAGAAGAGTAATTCGAGGCGAATGCTGCAACCAGCCAAACTGCCAACAGTAGCAGTGCCACAAAGCTGCTGATCCCAAAAAATACACCTGCGGCTGTTGCCACACCTTTGCCGCCTTTAAATCCAAAGAAAACCGGGTACAGATGTCCTAAAAACGCACCTAGACCGACCAGCGCAATGGTGAGACTCTTATCGGTAATTAGCTGCGCGACCAAGACAGGAATAAATCCTTTCAGAATATCCCCGAACAGCGTCAACCCCGCTGCCAGTTTGCCTTTTTTCTTTCCACCCAGCCTGAGAACATTGGTTGCGCCGGGATTTTTTGAGCCACTAGTACGAGGGTCAGGCAGGTCCATGATTCGGCAGACAATCACCGCGCTTGAGACAGAGCCTACGAGGTAGGCAAGAATAGGTAATAACAGAGTTAACATGATGAATCAGTTTTTATTTATTTTAAAAACATCCAGTGGATACCATTTGACTGTAAACAGTTAAACTCTAACGCCAACTGTCAATCAATCTTCACAATTATCAGCATAGCATGGATATTATTTACCTTCACGATCTCAAAGTCGACTGCGTCATTGGCGTATGGGACTGGGAACGTAAAATCCTTCAGGAAGTTACCATTGATCTGGATATGGGCTTCGACATTCGTAAAGCCGCGGAAACGGATGATCTTGAGTATACGTTGAGCTACAAAGATGTATCAAAAAGGGTTTCAAAATTTGTTGAAGACTCGCGCTTTCAATTGGTGGAAAGAATGGCGGAAGAAATCGCTCAAATTTTGTTAACCGAATTTGAAATTAAATGGTGCCGGGTCAAAATAAATAAATTCGGCGCGGTTCGCGGCGCAGGTGGCGTCGGGGTTTTGATTGAGCGTGGGGAATGGACATGACCCATGTGGTGTTGAGTCTTGGAAGTAATATCGATCGAGAACGCAATATTCAATATGCTATCGATTGTTTAGGCGAGATTTGGGGGCAGTTGGATATATCGCCAATATATGAGACCTCATCGGTGGGTTTCGACGGTCCCGCCTTTTTTAACCTGATTGTTGGCATACATACTGAGCAGTCGTTAAAAGACGTTATTGACCACCTTAAAGCGATCGAAACAAAGGCCGGGCGAGTTCGCGGACCAAAGACATTCGATAGCAGGGTGCTGGATATTGACGTTGTGCTTTATGGGGATCAAAACCTCCGTGATCAGGGTATAAACGTTCCGAGGGACGAGATTGAGAAGTATGCTTATGTACTGAAACCCCTGGCTGATATCTACCCGGACCTGGAATATCCTTTGACCGGAGAGCGGATTGAGGATATGTGGCGTTCGTTCGAAATGAAGGAGCAGACGATATTTATTACCGAGCTGCCGATACAGGATGCGATTGGAGAGAGCTGATCCCCAAGCCTAAATCTATAGCAAATCTATAAATTTAGGCTCTTGATAATTTGAGAGCAAAAAAAAGCCGAATCAATTCGATTCGGCTTTTATCTTTAGCAGTTGGAAACTCGCTTACTTTTTAATTCCTTCAACTGTGACATAGATATCTACTGTTCGAGAAGCTTCACCGAGATCATAATCGATGCCAAAATCAGACATTGTGATGGTAGTGTTGCCTTCAAAACCCGCGCGATATCCGCCCCATGGGTCCTTGCCTTCGCCAATCTTGGTGACTTCGAGTGATACAGGCTTGGTTACACCGTGCAGGGTCAGGTCGCCATTCAAAACTGCAGCGCCATTACCAGATTCTTCGTAGCTTGTACTAACAAACGACGCCTTTGGATATTTCTTAACATCTAAGAAATCTGTTCCTCGGATATGCACATTTCGCTTGGCGTGGCGGGTATCTACTGAGGTTGTATCGATATCGATGTTGATTTTAGAGGCGCTCGGATTTTCTGAGTCGTAAGTGAAATCTCCAGTGAAATCAGGGAAATCTCCAACAACAAAGCTATAGCCTAGATGAGACACCTTAAATTGAATAAAGGCGTGCTTACCGCTGGAGTCAACAGTGTATTCAGCTGCATTGGCGGCGGTAGTCGCTGAGGTAGCGAGAACGAACGCGCTGGCAATGCTCAGGGAACGAAAAAATGAGTTCTTCATAGTAGTAAATCCTAATTTTTATGATTCAAGTTTATAATGATGCCGTATGACCGCATTTACGGCCGAACGCTAGGTAGACCCAACATTCGTCGAAGGGTTTCATCCTTATCGAAAAAATGATGTTTTAATGCGCCAAAAGTATGCATCAAGGCTAACCCCATCATTGCCCAGGAAAGCCAATAGTGCCAGTAAACGCTCCAGTCCTCCTGATTTGGAAGATTGTGGATGATGGCCGGGAATTCGAATAGATGGAAAACCGTGATCGAATCACCGTCAGATGAGGACAGCATCAATCCGAAAAATATAATCAGTAAAACCAGGGTATTCATCAGAAATTTCACTGATTTAGAGGCTTTTTGCTCCCATACACCCACCCCAGCGCCCGGGGTTGGGCGAATATTGATCCACCCCCAAATTGATCGAAAGATCAGTACAAACATCAGCGTAATGCCCACACTTTCATGAATTAGCGGCATGGTCTGATAATAGGTGTGGTAATAATCCGTTCCTGTCATGTAGAGACCCAGGCCGAATTCCCCGATTACCGTCAATGCGATTAACCAGTGCAGGATGATTGCAACTTTTCCATAGCGATTGGCAGAATTCTTCAGCATTGAGATCAGAGGGTGGTCGTGGTCGGGATTTAGCAGAAACGAGCTTCCCCTTGCTCATTTCGAGAGGAGTTGTGGCGATTAGTTCGGCGGCACCGTACCTTAATTCTAGCCCAAGCAGAATCTGGGATCAAAAAAGCGGAAAATACCAAATGCCCTACCCAACTTCGTAAATTTCCGGTATATTTCGCGACCCTTTCAGGTAAACGCAAAGATTTTAGGTAACTGGCCATGGCTAGAGTATGTCAAGTGACCGGGAAACGCACCATTACTGGTAACAATGTTTCTCACGCACACAATAAAACCCGACGTAAATTCCTCCCCAATCTCCATCAGAGACGATTTTGGGTAGAAGGTGAGAATCGATGGGTGAAGCTTCGTGTTTCCAGCGCTGGTCTTAGAGTGATCGATAAGAAAGGCATCGATGCCGTTCTGGTCGATCTCCGTGCCCGCGGCGAAAATGTTTAACCGCTATTAACTGGTAGGAATACGCTATGAGAGACAAAATCAGACTAAATTCGAGTGCCGGAACAGGTCATTTTTATACGACCACTAAGAACAAGCGCACGATGACAGAAAAAATGGAGATTAAGAAATATGATCCCGTTGTTCGTAAGCATGTTCTTTATAAGGAAGGGAAAATCAAATAGTCCTTGTGCGAACGCATAGATAAAAGCCTCAGCGCTAGAACCCTGAGGCTTTTTTTTGCCTGACTGGTTTTTCTCGTAGGTGTTTATCAAGACCTGATAGCTGAGAACTTATAACAGATAGGCTCGTCATAAACGGTGAATACTTAAAAGGAAGCCCCGATGTTTGATCGAAGATTTATCCTTAAATCGGCATTGTTCCTGCCATCGGCTTCGCTGGCGGCAAAGCTCGAATCTACTATTCCCACTACAGCCGGCCCATTTTACCCTGCCACAATCCCGCTGGACGCTGATGCAGATCTCACTCAGGTGCAGGGAAAAGAGAAATCAGCAACCGGGGTGGTCGCAAATCTAACAGGCGTCCTTTCGGATCAGAATGGTTGCGCAATTAAAAATGCCAAAATTGAGATTTGGCAATGTGATGCTTTTGGTGCGTATCATCATCCAAGGGATCGCGGCAATATTGCGGAACCAGAGTTTCAGGGATATGGATTTACCCAGACCGATCTATCCGGCGCCTATCGCTTTAAAACGATCACACCCGTGAGCTATCCCGGACGGACTCCGCATATCCATGTCCGAGTCAGTCAGCCGGGTATGGAGTTGCTAACCACGCAGCTTTATCTGGAGGATGAGCCAAGTAACGAGCGGGATTTCCTGTTCAACCGCATTCCCCCAGAGTTACGTGCGCTCCACACTGCAAAGTTTCCGAAAACAGATGAAGAGTCAGAGGCGGTAACACCGATCTTTAATATCGTTCTGAATAAAACGCAGTCTTGTTAAAGGACTCATTCCTTGCTTGTGGGTTGTCCGCTATTAATCCAAGCAGAAATACCGTCTGTGACATTGTAGATTTTGGCGTAACCCAGACCATTCGACAGCCAGTTTGACACGACCTTCGACCGCACTCCTGTTTGGCAAATGAGTATCACGGGTTGATCTTTATCGGTGATCTCGCTGAGCTGTTCCAGCCACTTATTGGCATTATAGTCGCCATTTTTATCGAAGAAAGTCAGTTTATGGCTGCCTGCAATTATCCCGGTTTCAGCCCATTCGTCGGCACGCCGGACGTCTACCACTGGCACGCCAGATTCCATCAGCGCCTGTAGCTCCACATTGGTTACATTGGTTAACTCTGCGCGTGCAGAAAGGCTAAGTAGGCAGAAAATAAGGCCATAAATAAATCGCATCTGTTTCTCCAGGATGACTGAGTATGAATTGTGCCTTACTAGGATCACTTGTCCAAACGAAAAACTTTTCTGGAAGAGGAAAAAATGCGTTAAGATACAATTATATAAACATATTGTTATGTAATTAAATAATTAAGGTCTTTCGATGGAAAACAAGCTCGATCAATTACTCGCCGAAAAAGGCGTACTTCTAGCTGATGGCGCTACCGGTTCAAACTTGTTTGCAGTTGGCTTGCAAACAGGTGATTCCCCGGAGTTGTGGAATGATATTCACCCCGATCGTATTGCGAATCAGTATCAAAGTTTTATCGATGCCGGGTCCGATATTATTTTGACCAATACCTTCGGCGGTACTGCTTACCGACTAAAACTGCATAATGCTGAAAATCGCGTCGAAGAGCTCAATGTAAAGGCAGCGGAAATCGCCCGTCAGCAGGTCGATAAAGTGGATCGGACAGTGTTGGTTGGAGGTTCAATGGGGCCGACTGGTGAAATTATGGAGCCGATTGGCACGCTTTCACAGGAGGATGCAGCAAACGCTTTTGAGGAACAGGCAAAAGCGCTGAAGAAAGGTGGTGCCGATATCTTTTGGATTGAGACGATGTCTTCAAAAGAAGAAGTCGAAGCGGCAGTGATTGGTGCTTCCCGTGTTGGCTTGCCTATTGTTGCGACATTTAGCGTGGATACCAATGGAAGAACAATGATGGGTTTAGCCCCTGCTGACATTGTGGCATTGGCCCATGAAATGGAAAACATACCTTATGCAATTGGAGCTAACTGTGGTGTGGGTGCCTCGGAGTCAGTAGCGGCAGTGGTCAACATGCAAAAAGCGTGCGAGCAGCAGTCGGTTTCGCCAAAAATTATTGTCAAAGCAAACTGTGGTGTTCCGGAGTACATCGACGGCAAGATTGTTTACAGTGGCACTGAAGAGATTATGGCGCAATATGCAAAGTTGGCGATCGATGCTGGTGCGAATGTGATTGGCGGCTGTTGTGGAACGACACCAGCCCACGTTGCAGCGATGCGTGAATCTATTGACTCTCACAAAAAGGGTGAAACCCCAAAGCTTGAACTAATTGTTAATCAACTTGGCGAGGTTTCTACCGGCGCCCAAGCGCAGTTAAGAGGGGAGATGAGTATCGCAGCTGGTGCGTTGTCCGATAGGGGAGAACAACGAACTCGGCGAAGACGCCGCGCCTAGGTTCTGCTAATTATGGTTGAGCTTATTAATCTCTGGGTTCTGCACTTAGCTTAAAAGCATAAATCCATCCTATATGTGATGTGATCTGGCATAGAGACACTGAATATGGAATGGCAATAAAGACTTAGGACGAATTGGTTAAACAAGGTTAAAACCGAATCCTGACTATCCGAGTTTTCCCAGGTTTGTAGTTAGCTGACAAACGATGCCTTGGTTACGTCAAAGATACCCTAGTTTTTATCAGTGTCCGTGCATGAGTCTTCTCGATGTTAGAATGTAAAGTTCCAAGACAGCAGGCTGTTGATCGATAGTGGAAGAAAAAATCGTCTTCAGGGAAGGCACCCATCGTATTCGCCCGCCTGAAGAAACGCTCTCTATAGTCATGCCACATATGGCAGCGATGGGTATTACGCGTATTGCTGATGTAACGGGTCTTGACACAATCGGTATTCCTGTTGTCATGGTTTGCAGACCTAACTCCCGATCGGTTTCTGTATCACAAGGTAAGGGGCGTACTCTGGCAGCCGCCAAAGCTTCGGGGTTAATGGAAAGCGTCGAAGGATGGCATGCAGAGAATATTGACCTGCCGTTGCGCACAGAATCATTTGTCTCTTTAGCAGAAGAAGTAGAGGTCATACCGCTAAATAACTTGCCCCCTCACGGAGAGGAGCGGCCCTCTAGTCAGACTCCGATTACCTGGATGGCGTCTCAAGAGCTTAATTCAAATCGACCTGTGTGGTTACCATACGAAATGGTGCATACGCGATATACAGACCCTCGGCCTGCTGGATACGGTTTTTTTCCAGCGAGCAGCAATGGTCTGGCTTCAGGAAATAGTGTTAAAGAAGCGACAGTGCATGGAATCTGCGAGGTCATTGAGCGTGATGCAATTTCACTCTGGCACCAATTTGGAGCGAGCGCAGTGGATGCGACCTCAATCAATGCAAATTCAATACACGACCCATTATGTGTGCAGACGCTAGATAAGCTCAATCATGCCTCACAAAATCCTTATATTTGGGATATCACAGCTGACAATGGGATTCCGACGTACTTCGCGGTGATTGTCGATCGAAATTCTCATACCAAGCATATTGGTGTTGGCTCCGGCACGCACCTTTGCCGTTCTGTAGCGCTGTTACGTGCACTCCATGAAGCGGTGCAGGTAAGGACGACTTATATCGTGGGTGCGCGTGATGATATTACGCAAGACGAATACACCGAAGAAGGGATCGAGGATAAACATCGCTTTTTTCGGCGATTGATCGAAGCGTCCTCGTTTGAGCAGTCTTTTGGTCGCAGACGTGATCTAGATGGTGAAACGGCTGAGTCTGATTTACAAACATTGCTGAAGCGCCTTCGCCTAACAAATATTGAAGAAGTGTTTTGTGTGAATCTAACGCGACCCGAGTTCGATATTTCTGTGGTACGTGTAGTGATTCCCGGGTTGGAGTCACCACATGACGATGCTGAATATTTACCAGGGGAGCGTGCGCTTCGTGCAAAAGAGGTTTTTGGGCGATGATTGTTGTCTACGTTGGCCCAACTATATCGAGTGAAGAAGTAACTTCTATTTTGGATTGCCGTTGTTTACCGCCGGTATCTCATGGCGACATCCTTCAATTAGATCTGGAAAATATTTCTGCAATAGGGATTATCGATGGGTATTTTGAAGGTGCACCTTCCGTGTGGCACAAAGAAATATTGTATGCCATGGATCAAGGAGTGCATGTATATGGCGCCGCAAGTATGGGAGCGTTACGCGCTGCGGAGCTGCATTCGTTTGGTATGCAAGGCGTAGGAACGATATTTGAATGGTATCGTGACTTAGTTATTGAAGACGATGATGAAGTGGCTGTTTCACATGGTCCAGTTGAATCAGATTATATGGTTGCTTCTGAGCCCATGGTAAATATTCGAAAAACACTTCAGCTCGCATTAGAGGCTGAAGTTATTTCGCAAAATGATTTTACTGCTTTGATCAATCGAGCGAAGGGCACTTTTTACAAACAAAGGAATTGGGGGGCTTTGCTTTCCGGAGCACGATGGGAAGTCTTGCTTGATTGGGTGAAAACGAATCGGGTAGACCTAAAAAAAGAAGATGCTCTTGCGATGACAACCAAACTGGTTTCTGATCAAAGTAAATTTGATCAGGCCCTTAGAACAAACTATCTGTTTGAGTGGACGAATGTTTGGGATGCCGCTTTTTGTTCGATACGTGGCGATGCTTCGCCCTTTCTAAGTGTGCCCGATCGCCTGGTTTTAGAGCAGATAAAGCTAGAACCCGCAGTGTATCTTGCGATTGAGGAGCAGGTTTTGTCACGTTGGCTTTCAAACAACCCAGATAAAGTGGAGGCAGGGGCTGAAGCGAAAGAAGCGTTGAAAGCGTTTAGAGCTAAGAATGGTTTAACGATGCATGCTGAACTGCTGGCGTATATGCAACAAGTCGATCTGAGTGAAACGGATCTTGTCAGTCAGATGGAAAGAGAGGGTTCTATCATGGCGGCGCGAAAATTGAGTGGAGACCTGTCCGGAGAGATTATTTCAGCACTGCACCAGGATAATAAATACGCCGAACTGTTGCAGATTGCAATGGCAAAAGAAGACGCACTGCAGCAAGCAGAGATCTCGGTATCTGCCTCTAAGGTGAAACGGGGAAGTTACCTGATTTGGTATTTTGAGCGAATATTAGGTGTGGAGGTACCCTATGACATTGCGGCTTATGCAACAGCGAATGGATTTACGGGGGTTGCCGAGTTTGATCGGATATTGCTGAAAGAGTATTTGTATCAGGAACATTTGTCTAATAAATAGCTTAACTAATTCGTTTGATTTATGGCTATTAAACGAATGACCTCTGGTTTTTGTGAACTCTGCCTTTGCGCTTGTAGCAAACTTACGCTAGGGTTTACCTATAACTATTTGGAGTGGAAAAGTGGGAACGCGATTCTGGTTATTTCCGCAAACCCCAACGGATGAAAATAGCCTGCCTGCGGAGCAGGTAGAGCTGTCACCGCCTGCTGGAAGCCTTGAGCCTGGACCGGCGGATCATTCTATGTATGTGATTTTTCCGGTTGGGAAGGATTTGGAATATGGAATGCATAAAGATCCGCAAGGTCGAGATTTTGTGTATCTCCCGCCCTGGGACGGTGAGATTTATGAGCAAGCGTCTCCGGATCAAGATGGTCACTTTCTGCATTATCAAGATGTCAATGACGGACGATTTCACGCGGCGCATATCTATGCGTCTATTCGTTTTACGTTGGATGTGTGGGAAAGTTATTTTGGCCGAACGATAAACTGGCACTTTCGAAACCACTATGATCGCGCAGAGATCAATATTTTGCCCGATTTTGACAACGCGATTATCGGCTATGGTTTTGTTGAAGTTGGCACCTATGTCGATAAGAAAGACGGTTCGTTATCCCCATTTTCGCTTAACTTCGATGTCCTCGCCCACGAGGTTGGCCACGGAATTGTATACGCTGAGGTTGGGATGCCTGACCCGAAAAGAGAGTCGGCGGAATATTTGGGTTTTCAGGAGTCCTGCGCCGACATCGTGTCGATGGTTGCGGCATTGCATTTCGAATCGATCGTTCAAGAGGTGCTTGAATCTACCTCAGGCAACTTATACATGCATAATCATCTTAATCGATTCGCCGAAACGTCTTCGAGCAAACAAATTCGACTTGCCTGTAATGATTTAAAGTTATCTGACTTTTCTGCTGGCTGGTCAGATGAACATATCCTCGCTCAGCCCCTGACCGGTGCAATTTTCGATATCCTTGTTGATATCTTTCATGAAGAACTGGTTCGAGTTGGGGCAATTTCCTCAAGTCTTGAGCACATCTCGGATCAGCTAGAGGGTTCTGACTCCTACCATTCCGAATTGCAGGATGAGTTTGATGAAGCATACTCTTCTAATCCTAAGTTGTTTCGCGAGGCGTTAATATTTGCTCGAGACAGTCTCGCAAAACTGATGATTGAAACGTGGGCTCGACTAGAAGCGGATCATCTGGAATATCTGGATGTGCTTGATGCGATGCTAAAGGCTGACAATGCGGTTTTTGACAACGCGTATCGGAAAATTATTGATGTCAATTTTCGCTGGCGTGAAATCGGGGTGGCAAAAGTTGGCCCGAAACTGCCAAAGAAGCAGGATGACCCAGAGAGTCACACTCACTCTAACAGAACGCTGGTATTAGAGGATGAGCCCGTAGCCAGCGTTTCATATCAGCAAAGATATCTGCTTGCGCGCCACATTTAGCGTTGATTTGTGCCAAATTCACACTCGACACCTTATGAATTACTGAATACACTTGAAGATAACTATAAAAAACGAACCA
>CALKKV010000028.1 GCA_937992195.1 uncultured Gammaproteobacteria bacterium
CTTTGTCTGAAAATCATTTTTCAAGGATGTCTGCCACATAACCCCTTGCTCTGGGGCGCAAAGCATCGTGTAGTGCATCCCACAGAGCTCACGCTTTATGGCCGCAGTAATCTTGAGCAGTTTGTTATGTTTTTTGTGCAAACGCTAAATGATATTCATGACAGTCTTTAACCCCAAATTCTCTGGTTCCATGCGGCATATCTTGCAAAGGCCATAAAAGAATGGCTTTTTGTCTTATCGCTTCATAGTAGCTATCTACGTCATCGATAAACAAATAAATTGTGCCAGTGCATTTTGGATTCCCAGACCATAATTCCTCAGATGTAAATATGATACTGCAATCTTCCTTTTGTACAGTGCAAGTATTTTCAGCTGAGTTTATTACTTCAAAATTAAATATCTCTTTATAAAAAGACTTAGTTGCCTCCATATCGTGGCACTTGAGTAATATATTTATTGGCATGATTGCATCTCCTTTAAAACATATCGCCCAGAACACGGGCGCGGTTTGCCGCGTCCGAAGGAGCAGTTAGTGTTTTGGCTTGTTGGCTTGTTATCTTTCTACCCTGCTGGCCCATCTATTTCTACTAGGTCAACATTATTGATCTGTTCTAAAACCATGATTATCTCATTTTCAAGCTCTCAGTATTCAGGAGAATCTCCAACTCCTGAGCGATATTGAAACGTGTTGAATTCATCTATTAGACATAACACCCCAATCACCGGGCCGGCGCAGTAGAGCAATTTTTGTGGTAAAGAGCGGGCAGCGATACCACAAAAATTGCGCAACGTAGCTGGCTCCACGTGCATTGGCTTGTTATGAGCGGTTCTGTGTCCATATATATTTGGATTATTAGATTTTAATTGATTCACAAGTCCTCATGAGGAAGCCCAACCCGTTCTCGACCCTCTTTCGTTTTGATTGAAAAATCAGTACCTGCAAATTCTTTGCCTTCAGGCCCACATAAAAACGCCACTGCCTCTGCAGCCCATCCCGGTGGTATATGCACAGACCAGTCTAGCTTACTCACAGCGTTAATTTCCGAATCACGAATTTTTGCCATCATATCGGTTGCTACTGTGCCCGGAGACAACCCAACAATACGAATATTCTTAGCGTGTAATTCATTATGAGCGACTTCTGTAAGCTTTTTCACTGCCGACTTCGTTGAGCAATAGTGACTCCAGCCCGGCAACGCACTATTGGCAGCACCTGAACTCATATTAACGATTACCCCTTCGCCAGCTTCAATCATATAAGGCAACACAGCCCGCATACAGTAGTAAACACCTTTATAGTTGGTATCTGCTGCCAAAGACCATTCAACTGGATCACTATCAACCAAGTGACTAAGAGGATCAATAACACCCGCATTGTTTACTAGATAATCTATTTGACCAGTTTGATCAATGCAATACTTAACGGTAGCCTCTACAGAAGAGTAATCCCTGACATCGCAAACGTGAGCTTTCGCAGCGCCTCCTTTACTATTTATTGCCAAAACGGCTTCTTCTAGTTTATCTGAACTACGTCCGGCAAGTATCACGCTAGCACCGAGCTCAGCCAGCTTTTCCGCAGTCGCCAAGCCTATGCCTTTACTCGCCCCCATAATTAAGCCGGTCTTATTGGCAAAATCTAACGTTTGGGCCATCTCAATTTACCTCCAATGTATTTTTTACTTGAGCCTTCAATGCATACTTCTGCTTAGCCAAGCTTTCCTCGTCGAGTACTGAGGTGCCCTCTATACGAAATACGGCTATGTCTTCTATCCCTATAAACTTAAGCAAGGCAACAAGATAGGGTTCAAAGAAATTCATTGAGCTTAGATCGCCATTCTCAACGTAACCCTGTGCACCATATGACAAAGCCAGAATGACTTTCTTTCCACCCACTAGGCCAGAGAAGCCTGTTTCATCGAAACTAAAGGTCTCGCCGACCCTAACAATTTGGTCAATCCATGCCTTTAGTGACGAAGGAACCCCAAAGTTATAAATAGGCGCACTGATAAGAAGCGTTTCAGCTTCCCTAATTTCTTTAATTAGTAGATCTGATAACGATGTTGCTTCCTCTAGTACAGGAGTGAAGTTTTCCTTTGGGGTAAAGAATCCAGTAATCGTATCTTGTGAAATAGAAGGGATTTCTAGTTTCGATAAGTCACGCAGACAGATATCGATATCAGGCGTGTTGATAACAAGCTGCCCTTGAACAGCATCAGCAATAAATTTGGAATAAGAACCAGCACCACGTGGGCTGGAGTCAATACGCAGTAATGATTTCATTTCTTACTCTCCTAAATCTGATTAATAAGTGAGAGAATAGTAATTGATGCGTTAAAACCGATAAACTACGTAAAATGCAAATAACTAATGCGACATACGCACGAATGAATTTAGACTATATCCATCTCTTTATACTGGTATACAAGGCGAAAAGCTTCGCCAGCGTAGCTAAAAAGTTAAACGTCGCACCCTCTTCAGTATCGCGCGCTATCGCTGGTTTAGAAGAGCAGTTACAAGCGCGATTATTTCAACGTACAACCCGTACATTAACGCCGACTCAATTAGGGGAGGATTACTTTCATAGGGTAGAAGCGCTTATTGATGAATTAGAGTTAGCTAGGGACGAGGTCTTCGACCAGAATTCAGAGCCTTTTGGCAGCATAAAAGTAACGGCATCAACTTCATTTGGCCAAAAAGTGCTCTCTCCTATTCTTAGTGGATTTTTTGACCGCTATCCCAAAATCCGACTTGATCTAGTACTAAGTGATGCTCAAGTCAATGTCATAGATGACAGATTTGACTTGGCGATCCGCCATGGCGTTCTTCGTGATAGCAGTTTAGTTGCTAGAAAACTCATAGACGTTCGCTATGCACTTGTGGCATCCCCAAACTACTTAGCAAGATCAGCAAAAATAGAAAAACCACGCGATATTCTTGAACATCGACTCATTAGTTTCGCGTATAGCTCATTTAATACTGAATGGAGCTTCAAAAAAGACGAATTAGTAGAATCGATTCCGATAGAGCCTGTACTCACAATGACAACTGCTTCGGCCCTCCAAAAATCAGCCGAGAGCGATGCGGGTATCGCATTACTACCAAATTGGTCCATTAAAGATCAACTGAAGACTAAGATGTTGATTAATATTTTGCCAGATTGGCAAGTGGCTGGTGCAGACTTTGATACATCGATTTGGTTAGTCTATCCATCTAAACGCTTCTTACCTGTCAAAACAAGAGTATTCATAGATTACTTGTTGGCCAACGTAAAATTGGTTTAGCCTCATAACGCCCTGCCAAGGGGCAGTTTCGTAGCGGCGAAGTCGCGAAGAAGCTGTCCCGCGGAGCCAGCAAGGCTGGCGGAGCATACTTCGGCAACTTGTTATTTTTCTCTTGCATTGTTTACTTGGTTATCCATAGATATCCGAGAAATACTATAACCCCTCCCAACAATACCAGCACTCCATTTAAACCACCGCCACGGGAAACAGTAGGAACTTGTGACTTTGCTCTAAGCACATAATTGGACTGGAACTTGTTTATCGCAGCACGGGCATTTCCAAAGTCTTCGTCATTTACCACCCAAATTGCGGCAGTTGATCGACCCCAATTCGCAGGCGGCGTTTCATAGAACTCAATTCCAGCACCTTTCAAAGCCTCTCGTACTCCATTAGCTTCATCTCTTTCTACACCCCCAAGCTTAAATACCCTCCTTGCCACTAGTAAAAATAACAGCTGTAAACTGAAAAGTCGCATTTTGCCCCAAGAGAGTTTTTAAAGCGGGCGCTTAGTTGTTGAATTTTTATCATTTTCCTTATTCCATGAGTTCCAATATTGCACAAAGCGAAAGGACGCGATAGATAAAAACGGGGTTCCCGGTTTTTTATTTCGCTATTTTTATCTTGTTGATTTTAAACCAAATTAATTTAGTTGCAAGGGCAAAGCGAGAAACCTTACGGAGAAAGCGAGAAGATTTTGGTTGATTTTTTTGATATACTGTATATATATAGCTTATGTTCAAATTTCTTGACTATTTTGGTATCATTATTTAACCAAGGAGAGAGGATGTTTTAGATTTTCTTTCAAATAAGCTGATACTCGCTATAGGGATCTCTACAGTGAGACCAGATTTTGATCGCGAAATCAGGTGGCACTTACCATGATATAATCTTAAAGGTTTCTAACATGTTAAAGGAGTCCACCATGAATGGAGGAGATATGTCGAATGCCGATCTGGGCATTGCAGTCGTTGATGCTGAGGGCGCTAAAGAAAGGCTGCAGGCAAACAATCTGGATGAGCAACTGAGCCTTACTGAAAACACAATGAGCGAGAGAACCCTAGGATACCTTTTATCCGTGTTTATCGTAGTTCTTGGAATTATCTGGGCAATAGACGCGCCTGCTATTATTCAATACGGCGTAACGGCGGTCTCTGTTATAACAATAGGATTTGTAACTTATCGATCTCTGCGTTCGAAGGCTCGCCTCGAAGAACTTCGAAAGCGTCAATCAGAAGTTTACGCGAGAAAAGGTTGAAATAACCAGCGTTTCAGCATGCTGTATTCCATGCGGTTTTTGATATCTATTAAAGACCCATTCCTTCGATTTTTTCAATTTGGTGTAAATACGAAGAATCCAGAACCTGCGCCGTTATTGTTAATCGAAGCATTCCCACCAGAAACATTGAATGTATTTATTTTAGCGCCGGTACTCGAAGAATATTTTTCAACCTGGTAGTTGCCGGCACGCAGGGAAATTTGGAACGATCCTGATTTACTGTATACCAAATATTTCAGCGGAGCCCCGTCAATGCTGCGCATTGCCCATGTTGTTGTATTTGTTTGCGTAATAATATTTTGCGGCTTCATATCCACCAGCTCGGAAGCGAAGGACTCAGACATGAATTCATAAATCGGTTGGATTATCACGCTATCTGGAGGAGCTTGATAGCTAGAGGGTGAATCTACTGCGTACTCGAGCTTTCTGATTAATGCAGAACCCCCTGCCATTAAAAATGCAATAGTTTGATCTCGACTGGCTTCTATATGATGCAAGATGGCTTTCTCAGGATAACGATCTCGGTATGTCTTTACCTGACGATAGATCTGACTCGCTGACGTCAACCGAATATCAGTGCCAAGGGCATAACGCCCGGGCACTTCACGCCCTCCTCTTGGAGCGAACAGTCGGCCGTTAGATTCGTACCAAAAATAGCGCAGGTCGATAACATCTGCTTGAGCGCTTCTTACCGAGTCCCTCAAGATTGTATCAAGGATGTCTTTGGTCCCTCCGACGCTTACTTTGATGTCCGCATCATTTTGTTGCTCCCAAAGACGCACCTCATCCAAAAAGAATCGCATAAAACCCAGTGAGCCGGTGTATTCTCCACTGAGAGAGAGAATCGTTCCGGGATAAGGGCTTATCGTATCCAGCATTTTCCGAATATGCATGCGATGCAAATCTCTCCTTACCTGATAGAAATCATTCGCAGCAGGAATTGAAGATGGCATACCTGTGTTTTGTATGCTGTTACCCGGACGCCAGGGGAAATCCGCATAGTGTGCATTGATTTCAAGCAGCGAATGCTGCAAATAAAGATTAACCACGAACACAACGCCCTGCTTCTCTGCTTCAGATGCCATTTCGGCAATCCTGCCAAAATACCATGGGTCAAATTTGGTTAAATCAAATAGCCGTCCACCATCGCAGCCTGTGCCGATTGTGCTTCTCGCCCAAGGAAACTCGAGGGTCGGGCCCACTATGTTGTCATTACGACGACAATTTGAGTCATGCGCATCTCGCCTGCGGTCATGCCAAAGCGGTAGAGTATGCTCGAAGCAGGGATAACCAAATTGCTTCATATTTTCAACAAGCAATGGTATGTCTTCCTGACGATTTGGACCAATAGTCGAGGATTTTCTTACGATAGAGGCTCTGTTTTTTCTCCACCAGCCATTGTGCTGACAGTTACCCCATACCGCCTTCCCATCTTTTACAAACCAGCCATTTTCTATGGAAATCGAACTGGGAACCGCTGCAATAATTGCCGGTAAATAATCAAGCACATCGCCTTCTTGTGCAGAGATCTTTAAATTGGGCAATAGCGCGCCGATCAATAACAATCCAGCAAAAAAATAGAGAATCACACGCCTGACAGCGAGTTGATTTCTAAAACTTTCTTTTGTCAAAAATAAATCCATATCTCTTCTGACGTAGCAAATTTTGTTTGACGGTCATTTCATGCTACCACGGCTTTACCCAAAACCTCAAAATCCGACACAAACAGAAGCGAATGCCCTTATCATTAGCGACAAAAGCCGTAAGAATGAATCTATCGCATAAGATTACTACTGCCGTGACAATCGAATCATGTAGGTACTTTTATTACTCAAAGTTAGGAAAATTTAAGTCAAAAAAAACGAAAAATATATGCAACTTTTTACAAACAGGTCAGTCATAACTATAAGCCTGTAAATATTGTGATATAAGTTACAGAAATGTGATGAAAAATCTGCAATATTTAAGGTCCTTGGAAATGGCTGGTTAAACAGTACCCCCCATACTGCGGCTAATATCCTGGCTAGTGTCCGTTCTCCGCGGCGCTAGACAACCCCCATTTATCACCCCAGATGAATGGGGGTTTTTTTATTCTGACCGCAGGTACTTGTGTGCTTGCGATTACATCCAGCAGAGAGCCCTTATTATCGGCCATCAAGCATTAGCAAACAAAGCGCCCGTTTCTCTTTGTTCCGCGTTACGCTGGCCGCAGCTAGCTCCAGTGTATTCAACTAATGAGAAGGGCTTTGTTGAAAGACCGCAGTGAGTGCTCCGGCCACCACTGCCTTAGCTTCCCGATTCTGCAGATAGCATTTACCAGTTCATACCAATGGGACCTGACTAGTCAATTGTATCGCTATAGAAAGATATCCTTGTCGGTCACAAAGACAACAACCTGAACGTCATATAGTATGTTCCCATGCGATTGGGGTACCATAGATTAAGCTTTCTTTTTTCTCAGTCTATGGCTCTCTCTGCTCTCACCAAGACCCCAACTGATACCAACTTAGATACTGCGCTCGCTGAAGCACGTGCTCACTATACCGATCTGCGACCAGCTTCACTTCAGGCATTCGAAACTGCACAAGCCTATATGCCCGGCGGAAATACGCGCACGGTTCTGTTTCACTCGCCTTTTCCTCTGCGTATTGTCTCCGGTGATGGTTGCCATGTTACTGACGCTGACGGTTTTACTTACGTCAATATGCTTGGCGAATATACCGCAGGACTATTTGGCCACAATAACCCCGTCATACGAAAAGCGATCGATAAAGCGTTGGATAACGGCATTAACTTAAGTGGCCACAATCCAAATGAAATCACACTAGCCCGATTGGTGTGCGAACGTTTTCCGGCGATCGATCAAGTGCGGTTCACCAACTCTGGAACCGAAGCGAATTTAATGGCGATCTCCACCGCCCGTTATGCCACCAGAAAAAACAAGGTGATGGTATTCAAAGGCGGATATCACGGAGGTCTGCTCTATTTTGGTAACGGAGGCATACCGATTAATGCACCGTTTGACTATGTTTTGGCAAACTACAATGATATCGACGGTACACGGCAACTTATCCACGAACATCGAGATTCACTGGCCTGCGTTTTAGTCGAGCCACTCCAGGGTTCGGCCGGTTGCATTCCTGGAACGATTGAATTTCTTTCTATGCTCAGGGACAGTTGTACAAAAAATGGCGTGATGTTGATTTTTGACGAAGTCATGACCTCCAGACTCTCCGTTGGTGGCGCTCAAGCATTAAACAACTCATCTCCTGATCTGACTTCACTCGGAAAATATATCGGTGGCGGAATGTCATTTGGTGCGTTTGGGGGCCGTCAAGACCTCATGCAAATCTACGATCCGCGTATTGCCGATGCGATCCCCCATGCCGGTACGTTTAATAATAATTCTTTGTCTATGGCCGCAGGCGCTGCCGCAATGGGCGAAGTGTTAACCAAAGAAAAGTTGACTACATTAAATCAATTGGGGGACAAACTTCGTCAGCGACTAAACACGGTTGCGCAATCTCACCACGCCCCGATTCAATTTATTGGCGTCGGCTCACTCATCGGTATGCATACAACCACAACGACCATTACCTGCGTTGATGATCTTGGTGAAAGCGACGACCGCATTATGGAACTGCTATTTCTAGACCTGTTAGCCTCGGGATATTACATCGCAAGAAGAGGCTTCATTGCTTTGATGCTGACACTGTCGAATGAGGACGCAGAAGGTTTTGTTTCCGCTTTTGACAGAATTCTGGAAAACAGGAGAGAGGTTTTAGAAAAAGTCTGACGCACCAGAGCAAATCATACAAACTTGCTCTCGGCACGCAGACAAATAAACGCAATTTACGAGGAGATTTACTTATAAATTTTTTGCCGCCATTTCTGACGCAATACGATCGGCCTGTCTTAGCGCCAATGCCACAATCGTAAGGGTCGGATTTTCAGAGGCTCCGGTAGTGAATTGACTACCGTCAGAAACAAACAGGTTGGCGATGTCATGGGTTTGACCCCACTTATTCACAACCCCGTCCGATGCCTTCTCACTCATACGATTGGTTCCCAGGTTATGGGTTGAAGGATACGGCGGCGTTGGCATTGTGCGCGTAGCACCAACAAGATCATAGAGCGTACTGCCTTGTTTAAATGCGTGGTTACGCATTGCAATGTCATTAGGATGATCATCGAAATGTACATTCGGCGCCGCTTGACCATACTGGTCTTTTTCAGATGCATGCAATGTAATCGCATTGGATTCCTGAGGCATATCCTCACCCACAATCCACATCCCGGCCATATTCTCATAGCCATCCATTGCAGTGGAGAACTCACGGCCCCATGCTCCTGGATTGAGAAATGCGCCCATAAATGGCAAGCCTAGCGCCAGTGTCTCCATTTCATAACCGCCTACAAAACCGCGAGAGGTATCATGTTTGGATTCATCGGTAATGATTCCTGCCATGGTGGTACCACGATACATATGCACCGGCTTATCAAACAGCGCATAAACAGATGCGGTCATATGTCGCATATAGTTTTTACCAACCTGCCCCGAGGAGTTTGCAAGACCGTCAGGAAACATTGTTGAAGCAGAGTTCAGTAGCAGTCTGGGACTTTCTATGGAGTTACCCGCGACGCAGACGACTCTCGCCTTTTGTTCATGCATATTGCCATCTTTATCCGCATAGACAACACCCGTAGCTTTGCCGTCCGCATCATGGTTGATTTTAATGACTTGGGATTC
>CALKKV010000029.1 GCA_937992195.1 uncultured Gammaproteobacteria bacterium
GCTGAAAGACGCTTTAACCAGTTGAGATTAAAGGGTTTTGATGTTACGATCCGCCAGCTTTTTGAGGAGATCGCCGAGCGGGATCGCCGAGATGCAGAGCGAAAAACCTCGCCTCTGGTGCCTGCGGAAGATGCGGTCACCGTCGATACGACGAAAATGTCGATTGACGAGGTACTAGGCTCAATTCTTCTGCATATTCAAACCAGCGGGATAATTATTCCAGACAGCGGGTTTCAGTCACAGAATAAGTGATTGAAATCACCATGTGCTGCTATGACATGGGCTCTTATGACAATCTGGATAGTTGGATTGGTTTCGGTAGATGCTCGGTGAAAACTTCAAATCGCATTGGTGGGTAGCATTTGCTCTCAAAACCTTACTTTGTAGTGGAGTTCGGTGGCGGTTGGTCAAGTGAAAGTTTGAAAGTTCTGGTGAGTTGCAAAGCAATTATTGTTAGAACTTATTGTTAGAATTTATTCTTAAATTATTCTGATAACTACCCGAATTTAAACGTTTTATTTCCAGGTACTGCCCAACAGGGATCTTGCATCTATACTAGATTGCACCGATTCAATGCTGGGCATTTTTTGTTTATTATGAGTGAAGATTTTGCAGCGTTACTAGAAGAGAGTTTAACTGGCGTCATCATGAAACCCGGTGCGGTGATCATGGGTGAGGTCATTGAGATCAATAACGACTTTGTCATTGTCGGTGCCGGGTTGAAATCTGATGCCGAAATCCATGCAGCGGAGTTTAAGAATCCGGCTGGAGAGATGACCGTTAAGGTTGGTGATCAGGTTGAAGTAGCGCTTGAGGCGGTAGAAGATGGCACCGGCAGCACGAAAATGTCTCGCGAGAAGGCAATGCGAGCACGTGCCTGGACTGAGCTTGCCAAAGCCAACGAAGAGAGCCGTATCGTCACCGGTATTATCACCGGTAAGGTTAAGGGCGGTTTTACGGTTGACGTTAATAATTTGCGAGCATTTTTGCCGGGTTCTCTGGTTGATGTACGTCCGGTTAAAGATTCCGCCTATATTGAAGGCCGTGAACTTGACTTTAAAATTATCAAGTTGGATCAGCAGCGAAATAATATTGTTGTTTCGCGACGTGCGATTGTTGAAAATGAATTAAACGAAGAGCGAGAGAAGCTCCTTGATACGCTGGAAGAAGGTCAAATTGTAAAAGGTATTGTTAAGAACCTGACTGACTACGGTGCTTTTGTCAATCTTGGCGGCCTGGACGGACTCCTTCATATCACCGATTTGGCTTGGAAGAGAGTTAAGCATCCTTCTGAAGTGCTGAATGTCGGGGATGAGATTGAAGCGCGCGTATTGAAGTTTGATCGTGAGCAATGCCGAGTTTCTTTAGGCATCAAGCAACTGGGTGAGGACCCTTGGCTTGATCTAGCGCGACGTTATCCGGTCAACACAAGATTGTTTGGAAAAGTGACTAACCTGACTGACTACGGTGCGTTTGTTGAGCTGGAAGAAGGGGTTGAAGGCTTGGTTCACCTTTCTGAAATGGATTGGACTAACAAGAACATCCATCCTGGCAAGGTATGTCATGTGGGCGATGAAGTGGAAGTCATGGTGCTGGATATTGATCCAGAGCGTCGACGTATTTCTCTTGGAATGAAGCAGTGTGCGTCTAATCCTTGGGAAGAATTCGCTGCTACACATAAGAAAGGAGATACCATGAGCGGTAAAATCCGATCTATTACCGACTTTGGTGTATTTATCGGTGTTGATGGCGGTATCGATGGTCTTGTGCATTTGTCTGATCTGTCTTGGGATCGACCTGGTGAAGAGGTTGTCACCGAGCTTAAGAAAGGTGATGAGCTATCTGTTGTGGTTCTCGCGGTTGACGCTGAGCGTGAGCGGATTTCCCTAGGTCTGAAGCAAGCTGTAGAAGATCCTTTCTCCGGATACGTTAGCGAAAACGGCAAGGGTAGTACTGTTCGCGGAACCGTAAAAGAAGTGACTGCCAAAGGCGCGGTTATCGAATTGATACCGAACGTTGAAGGCTATTTACGAGCTGCTGAGATCTCGCAGGATAGAGTTGAGGACGCCCGTACAGTACTCAATGAAGGTGATGAAGTTGAAGCAAAAATCACCAGCATCGAGCGCAAAGATAGAAAGATTTCGCTCTCTATAAAGGTCCGAGAAATGGAGATCGAAGGCGAAGCTGTTCAAGAGTATGGCCGTGATGCAAAAATGGGCGGCGCAACCCTTGGTGACAAGTTAAAGGAGCAGCTGGATAAACAGTCTTCTTAAATCTGGTTTAAGTATTTATGTCAGCTGAAAATGAAAATGCTTTTGAGCTACCAACTCTGACAAAGTCAGAGCTGGTAGCTTTTATAAGTAATGACCAGCCACAACTGTCAGAGCAAGATGTTGAACTTGCCGTAAACAGTATTCTAGATCGGATGTCTGAAGCGTTGGTAAATGGTGAGCGTATTGAGATTCGCGGATTCGGCAGTATGACACTGCACTATCGTCCTCCGCGGATTGGGCGAAATCCTAAAACAGGAGAAAAAGTGCAGGTGCCTGAAAAGTACGTGCCGCATTTTAAACCTGGTGCGAGTTTACGAAAACGTGTTGATGAAGGCTTTAAGGAGTCAATGAAATGAAAAAATTATTCTATGCGCTTGTGATTTTTGTTTTTGTTGTTTTTGGTATGGGTTTTTATATCAATAATCCACAAACTGTTGAACTGAAATATTATCTCGGTTTTCAATACGAATTGCCTTTGGCTGTTTTGTTATTGATCTGCCTGGGAATTGGCGTTGCCCTTGGGTATTTTGCAAGTTTATTGAAATCTCTGAAGCTGCGACGTAATCTGTCTCATGCGAAAAGAGAGGTTAAGAACCTTGAGGCAGGACAAGTTGTTGGCTAATAATTTAGTAGCAAATGTCTCTTAATAAAAAATGGATCCTGTCTGGTTGCTGATTTTATTGCCTGTTGCTACCGCCAGCGGTTGGGTTATGGCAGTTCGGGATAAGAATAGTAAATCAACTGTCACAAAAGTCTCTTCTACAAAAGTACCTGACTCGTTTTATCGCGGGTTGAATCTCCTACTAAATGAGCAACCTGATCGTGCCCTTGACGTCTTTCTTGACGCCGCAGAGATTGATCAGGATACCGCTGAAATGCATGTTGCCCTGGGCAATCTCTTCCGACGCCGCGGTGAAATAGAAAGGGCGACCCAAATTCATCAAAATCTTATTGCGCGTCCTGATCTCACCCCGACTCTTCGTGCATTGGCACTTTATGAGCTTGCGCAAGATTATTTTAAAGCGGGTCTTTTTGATCGAGCTGAAGGCTTGTTGCAGGAGCTCAGGCAGGTGTCGGAATACAATGAGCAGGCCTGTCGATTCTTGCTTCAAATATACGATCAAGAAAAGGAGTGGCATAGTGCGATCGTAGTCGCAGAAGAACTTGCTGCTTTGACCGACCAGGACTTCGGTGAGCCTTTGGCGCAATATTGTTGCGAACTCGCAGAGCTGGCTATTTCTGAGGGTAAGGCTGGAAAAGCTGAGTATTATCTTGATTCAGCCCTTAAGTATGTAGAGCATTGCACCAGAGCAATAATGATTTCTGGCCGCGTTGCAGCAGCGAGAGGCAATCATAGAACCGCAATTAGCGAATGGATGAGATTGGAAGAGGTGGCCCCCGACTCTCTTGGTGAGGTGGTTGGATTAATTTCAGAGAGTTATGCGGCGCTTGATGATGAGCATAGCTTTCGAGAGTTTCTTGAAAGATCTATCGAGGTTTGTCCGGATTCCCGAATTATTTCCGCTCTGGTTGAATTCACTCGAGACAGCAAAGGTAAAGTCGCGGGTCAGCAGCTGTTAATTGACATTGTGAAGAAACGCTCAAACCTTGCTGGTCTTTATCAGCTTCTGCGGAATAGAAATGCGCCGGAATTTCTGCGTGGTGAATCTATTGATCTTGAGTTAATTATCGCACTGCTGTCCGAGTCTGGAAGTCAGTCTAGAGAATACCAATGTCGGCAATGTGGGTTTAACAGTAACGCATTGCACTGGCAGTGCCCTGGGTGTAAAGAATGGGGTTCAGTCCAGAAGAGAACGATTGCTCGAGAACAGATTCAGCCTAAATCTCTTTCTAGTAGATTGAATATTCCCGCTTGAGCGCCGCTCCTCTCCAAGAAAAACTAATTTCGTCGAAAACGTAAAAAGCTATGAATGTTACTGTCATTGGAACAGGTTATGTTGGTTTGGTAACCGGAACTTGTTTGTCCTCAATGGGGAACTCTGTCGTTTGCGTTGACACCGATGAAAATAAAATTAAGGGTTTGAAAAAAGGTCAGTTGCCTATTTATGAACCTGGACTCGACGCAATGGTGCTGGACAATATTGCAGCTGAAAGGCTTTCTTTTACCACAGATATTGTGGCAGGTGTCGAGAGTAGTGACGTGCTTTTTATCGCGGTGGGGACGCCTCCTGATGAGGACGGATCCGCTGATCTTAAGTATGTTCTGCAGGTGGCTAACTCCATCGGGCAAGCGATGAACGGTTACAAGGTTGTCGTTACCAAATCCACTGTACCGGTGGGTACGGCCGAAAAAGTACGGGCCGAAGTTCAGTCGGCACTAAAGCAACATGGAAAAGAAATAGAGTTTAGTGTTGTGTCGAATCCTGAGTTCTTGAAGGAGGGCGCCGCTGTAGAAGATTTTATGAAACCTGATCGTATTATTATTGGTACTGATGATGAGCGTGCGTTGGAAGTGATGCGATCTCTATATGCACCTTTTAATCGGAACCATGAGCGCGTTATTAATATGGATATTCCATCCGCTGAGTTAACGAAGTACACAGCGAATGCAATGTTGGCCACAAAAATTTCATTTATGAATGAAATGGCGAACTTGGCTGAAAAGCTAGGTGCAGATATCGAGGCAGTGCGTAAAGGGATCGGTGCCGACCCAAGAATTGGTTACCATTTTATCTATCCGGGCTGCGGGTACGGAGGTTCTTGTTTCCCAAAAGATGTGCAGGCGTTGTATCGAACGGCTGGCGAGGCGGGTTACGAAGCGCGAATACTGGAAGCGGTTGAGCTTGTAAACTACGACCAGAAAAGGGTTCTGGTCGATAAGCTAATCGCACATTTCGGAACAGATTTGAGCGATAAAGTTTTTGCACTTTGGGGGCTCTCATTTAAACCCGATACTGATGACATGCGCGATGCACCCAGCCGGGTTGTGATGGAGGCTCTTTGGTCTATGGGAGCAAAAGTCCAAGCATTTGATCCAGTTGCTACACACGAAGCGGCTCGAATCTATGGGGATAGAGATGATTTGGTTTTGGCGTCGGAGGATCCATACTCTGTTTTGCAAGATGCGGATGCGTTGATTTTGGTTACTGAGTGGAAAGCATTTCGTGCTGCTGATATCCCCCGTATCGCAAAAACGATGAAAGGAGAGGTCATTTTGGATGGTAGAAATATTTTTCCTATCGAGTCAGTGAACGAAGCCGGTTTGAAATACTATGGTATCGGCCGATAGTCTTATCTCTGCATTGCATTTATCTCGTGTCCTGGTCATTGGAGATATTATGCTCGACCGCTATTGGTTTGGTGGGGTAGAGCGAATATCGCCGGAAGCGCCAGTGCCTGTGGTTTTAGTCGACGAAGTTGAAAATAGACTGGGTGGTGCAGGCAACGTGGCCCTCAATATTACCTCGCTTGGCGGAAAATGCACTCTGATCGGAGTTGTCGGCGATGATAAGGCTGGTGAAGATGTTATTGATATTGCTGCCAGTGCAGGTGTTACACCGAATATATTTAAAGATCAGTCGATGCCAACATGTATCAAGCAGAGAATAATCTCGCGAAATCAACAGTTGTTGCGGGCTGATTTTGAATCTCGTCCTGATGAAACGATGTATCCGAAGCTAGAAAGAAAATATGCGGAATTAGTTGCTGAACATGATGCGATTGTGCTTTCTGATTACGGAAAGGGTACATTGGGAAAAGTGGAGTCGCTGATTTCCATTGCAACCGACCAAAATATTCCTGTTCTTGTTGATCCGAAAGGAAGTGATTTTTCCCGATATCGTGGCGCATCTTTAATTACGCCTAATCTCAAAGAATTCGAACAGGTCTCCGGCGAGGTTGAGAGCGATGATGATCTTGCGTTAAAAGCCGAGGTCGTTATTCGGGACAACAATCTTGATGCATTGCTGGTTACTTTGAGTGAAAAGGGTATGAAGCTATTTCAGGCAAATAAAAACACGATACATCGGCCGGCTAGAAGTCAGGAAGTTTTCGATGTTAGTGGCGCCGGTGATACTGTGATCGCTACAATGGCACTTTGTATGGCGAGTAAACTAGATATGTCAGAGTCATTGATGGTAGCGAATAATGCTGCAGGTGTGGTGGTTTCTAAGATTGGGACCGCTACGGTAGATACTTCAGAGCTCTTAAATGCTATCAAAGCGGAGGCGGTGCAGTGATTATAGTCACGGGCGGCGCTGGCTTTATTGGGTCAAATATCGTTAAGGGGTTAAATGACCGAGGGATAGAGAATATTCTGGTTGTCGATAATTTGACTAATGTTGACAAGATAAAAAATATTGCTGATCTAAAAATAGCTGACTATATTGACAAAGAAGTCTTTTATAGTCAGATCGCAGATGCAGAGAATTATGTTAAAGGCTTTCAATTTCCCGGCCTTGAAGATGTAACCGCCGTTTTTCACGAAGGCGCGTGTTCAGACACAATGGCGTCTGACGGCAAATACGTATTGCACAATAATTTCACATTCACTAAAGCTCTATTTCATTTCTGTAAGCTGAGTAATGCGCAGTTTATTTACGCTTCCTCTGCCTCGGTATATGGATCAGGTGCTACCTTCAAGGAGTCGCCTGAGTTTGAATCAGCGTTAAATGCCTACGCGTATTCCAAACTGTTGTTTGATCAATATGTTCGCCAACAATCTACAACTCCCAGGCAATGCGTTGGACTGCGATACTTCAATGTCTACGGGCCGCGTGAACAACACAAGGGAAGGATGGCTTCAGTAGCCTGGCATTTTCGCAATCAGTTTCAGGAAAGCGGAAGGGTTAGATTATTTGAAGGAACGGATGGCTATGAAAATGGAGAACAGAGAAGAGATTTTATCTATGTCGAAGATGTTGTGAACGTTAATCTTTTTTTACTTGATCACCCCAAGGTGAATGGGATTTTCAATTTAGGTACTGGTCAATGCCAGAGTTTTAATGATGTCGCATTGAGTGTGATCAATTCGCTCCGAGAAAAGCTGGGTGCTGAAAAAGTAACGCTTGAACAGGCGATAGCAGATGAGTTGATCGAATACATGCCTATGCCAGAAGCCTTGAATGGAAAATATCAAAGTTATACCGAGGCCGATATGGCGTCTCTAACGAGGGAAGGGTATGAAAAACCTTTCCATAGTGTCGAAAGCGGCGTAGCGCGCTATCTCGATTATCTTGAAAAAACTAACATAAATTAAGAACTTGAATAATACTGTTTTTGTCACTGGAGGAGCTGGTTTTATAGGTTCCGCAGTTATACGTCATTTGCTTGCTCACTATGATTGCGATGTTGTGAATATCGACAAACTTACCTATGCAGGTAATCTTGAGACACTTGAACAAGAATCTAAAAACCCGAAATATCATTTTGTTCAATATGATATCTGTGACGCTGTCAAAATTGACAGGTTGTTTGAAGAATATCAGCCAAAGTCGATAATGCATTTGGCAGCGGAATCCCATGTAGATAGATCTATCGATGGGCCACAGGAATTTATTCAAACTAATATCGTTGGAACATTTACCCTGTTACAAGCGGCTAGAAAGTACTGTGATACGCTGAATGCAGCAGACGCATCACGATTTCGTTTTCACCATATTTCTACCGATGAGGTTTTTGGCAGTCTTGGTGATGAGGGATTATTTACTGAGGATTCTCCATACCAACCTAATTCACCATATTCTGCAAGTAAAGCCGCTTCTGATCATTTGGTGAGGGCCTGGAATGAAACATTTGGATTGCCAGTGGTTTTATCGAATTGTTCAAATAACTACGGTCCCTATCAATATCCTGAGAAGCTGTTACCTGTGATTATCTCCAAAATCCTTTCTGAACAACCTATTCCTGTCTATGGCACTGGCGAGAATGTTCGAGATTGGTTGTACGTAGACGATCATGCGTCTGCGCTGGTTACGATTATGCTGCGAGGTAAGGTGGGTCGTAGTTATAACGTTGGCGGCAATGAGGAACGAACCAATATTGATGTGGTGAGAACCGTATGTGAAATTATGGACGAGTTGATTCCGTCAAAAAACTGTGATGCTGGCTATTCTTCATTAATTGAGTTTGTCGCAGATCGGCCTGGTCACGACCAGCGTTACGCGATCGACGCGACTCGTTTGGAAAAAGAGCTTCAGTGGACGCCTGCGGAAACGTTTTCTTCGGGTATGCGTAAAACTGTACAATGGTATTTAGATAATCGCGGTTGGTCCGATACTATTTTGTCATCTAATAGTTCAAGTGGAGAACGGCTTGGAACTGCTAAGAAGTTAACGGGAGAATCATAATGAGGGGCATTATCTTAGCCGGGGGCTCGGGGTCTCGCCTTTGGCCGGTGACACTCGCGGTATCAAAACAGTTAATACCTGTCTATGATAAACCTATGATCTACTATCCGCTTTCTGCATTATTGCTAGCGGGCATTCGTGAAATATTGATTATATCAACTCCACAAGATACGCCACGCTTTCAACAGCTACTTGGCGATGGTGGGCAATGGGGAATCAATCTTTCATATGCTGTGCAACCCAGTCCAGATGGATTAGCGCAAGCATTTATCATTGGTTCGGAGTTCATTGGATCACATCCTTCGGCTTTAGTATTGGGTGATAATATTTTTCACGGTCATCAGTTGACTGAAACTTTGCAGAGTGCTGCTTCTTTAGAAAAAGGAGCGCGTGTATTTGCCTATGGGGTAACCGATCCGGAACGTTATGGCGTGGTTGCATTCGATGAAAATGGCAAGGCATATGATCTGGAAGAAAAACCGGAGAATCCAAAGTCTCGATACGCTGTAACCGGACTCTACTTTTACGATAATACTGTTTCTGAGAGGGCCAAGGACTTGAAACCTTCAGCTAGAGGCGAACTCGAAATAACGGACTTGAACCGCACGTACCTGAAAGATGGTAGCTTAGGAGTAGAGGTATTCAGTCGTGGAATGGCTTGGTTAGATACCGGTACACATGATTCATTGTTAGATGCGGCGAAGTTCATAGAAACAATTGAGACACGACAAGGTATGAAGGTTTGTTGTCCTGAAGAAATTTGCTGGCGCCAAGGGTACATTGACGATCAAGCTTTGGAGGGTTTGGCAAATAGTCTGAGTAAGAACGAATATGGACAATACTTGTACAGATTGCTGCAAGAATGAAGAGCTAAAAAAAGACCGAAACTTAAATTAAATTTTCCTCAATCAAAGAATGAACAACGCTACGAATACGCAAACACCCGAGTTAGCTCTTTCGGTAATTCTTCCGGTTTACAACGAAGAAGACAATATTGAACTACTACACAACGAAATCGCTTTAGTACTGGACAACATAGATGGTCAAACAGAGGTTATTTATGTTGATGATGGTAGCAGCGACGCCACTTTAGAGAAGTTACAAAAACTACACGACTCAGATGAGCGAGTGGTGGTTGTGGAGTTTCGTCGAAACTTTGGTCAAACGGCTGCGATGTCTGCAGGTTTTGACATGGCAAGAGGTGAAATAGTGATTGCGATGGATGCGGACCGTCAGAACGATCCAGCAGATATACCGAAGCTTGTAGAGAAAATTAACGAAGGTTTTGATTTGGTTTCTGGCTGGCGATTCGATAGAAAAGATGGTTATTGGCTTAGATTGCTTCCGTCAAAAATTGCGAATAAGTTGATATCGTCGACGACCGACGTGCGCTTGCATGATTACGGTTGTTCACTAAAAGCGTTTCGCTTTGAAGTGGCAAAGCAAATTTCTCTTTACGGCGAAATGCACCGCTTTATTCCTGCGCTCGCCAGTGCGATCGGGGTGAGAATCGCTGAAGTAAAGGTAAATCACAGACCTAGAGTAGCCGGCGAATCGAAGTATGGGATTTCGCGCACCTTTCGCGTGATTCTTGACCTTATTACTGTTAAGTTTTTGTTGCGATTTTCGAGTAAGCCGATGCAGTTTTTTGGCTCAATCGGAATGATCAGTGGGTTTATTGGCTTCGCACTATGCTTTTATTTGACGCTCGAAAAGCTGATTTATAGTGTCCCAATGTCTGATCGACCGTTGTTGCTCTTGGGGATTATGTTGTTATTTATTGGCCTTCAGTTTATTACCGTTGGCTTACTTGCTGAATTGATGACGCGAACCTATCATGAGGCTCAAGATAAGCCGATATATACTGTGCGAAGTGTCCTCCGTAAAGGGTAATTGGTGAGTTGTCAAAGTGTTCATATAGTGTTCGTATTTAGTATGGAAAATTACACGCGATTGCATGTTCTGAATCTTAAATAATGGCGACAGCCTCAACAATTACAGTTGATGATTCAGTTGCTGTTGTCATCGTTAACTATAACGGTGCCGACTTTCTCAGCGCATGTTTATCAGCGATATTCGAACAGTCTGTTAAACCAGAACGAGTGATAGTTGTTGACAATGCGAGCACAGATTTATCTAATTCTATAATTCAATCAAGTTTCCCTGAAGTAGAGTTAATCAAGCTCGATCAAAATACAGGTTTTGCAGCGGCGAACAACAAGGCGTTCACCTTGATCAAAGATTGCAGCTGGGTTGCTTTACTGAATCCAGACACTATTGCTTATCCCAATTGGATAGAGCTTTTAAAAAAAGCGGTCAACAAATATACCGATACTGCGGTTTTTTCTTGTCGACTCGAAGATATGAACGATGCGTCAAAGTTAGACGGTACTGGAGATCAGTATCATGTGACAGGGTTGAGTTGGCGCCGTGATCATGGTGCTTCTGCCGCTGTAAATAGGACTATCGGGGAGGGGGTTTTTTCTCCTTGTGCCGCTGCGGCGCTTTACCGGTTAGAAGATGTGATCGCTGTAGGTATGTTTGATGAGTCATATTTTTGCTATAACGAAGATACTGATTTAATGTTTCGCCTGCGATTAAATGGTAAGCATTGCTTGCACTTGGACGATTGCATCGTACGCCACGCAGGTTCTGGCATTACTGGGGTTCAAAGTGATTTCAGCGTGTATCATGGCCATAGAAATTTAGTGTGGACATACTTTAAAAATATGCCTTCCTTCTTATTATGGTTATATCTGCCGCAACATATCCTGCTCAATCTGGTATCAATGGTTCACTTTACCTTGAAAGGTCGCTTTAAGGTGATTGTGAGAGCAAAATGGCATGCGTTGCGTGGTTTACCTCGTGTTTTGCGAATGCGTAAGTCCATTCATAAGCCAGATAACGTGTCCTCTTCTAAAATCGCGTGTAGCATGATTCGAAACCCTTTGGCTGCATATTTCAACCGATATGAAAAATAACAGCGGCGAGCAAGTTTCGGTTGTTGTCGTAAATTTTAATAGCGGAGCATATCTGGAAAGGTGTATCCGATCTCTACTTCTCTCGGATATCACGTTAGAAATCTGTGTGGTCGATAACTGCTCATCAGATGACAGTATTGAGAAACTAAAAGGGCTGGAAGAGCAGCTCAAGAATAGCGGACACAGCTTGATTGAGATTCAGAATGAGAGAAATTGCGGATTTTCCAGCGCCGTGAATATTGGTGCAGCCGCAACTTCCTCTAACGATCTGTTTATTTTGAACCCCGATTGTTTTGTTCATTCACACACGGTTCGCTTGCTGAAAGAAGCGTTGAGTTTAAGCGATAATGCAGGAGTTGTCGGGCCGTTAGTTTTTAATGAGAATGGAACTGAGCAAGTGGGCTGTCGTAGAAATGAGCCCACAATGTATCGAAGCGCGATTAAGGCACTTGGATTGTCAAAGTGGTTTGAGGGAGTTGATTTGCGCTATCAGCCAATTCCCGAGGATGTGCAAACTGTAGATGCTATCTCTGGATGTGCAATGATGTTTCGTCGAGAACGCTTTGAGAAAATAGGTGGAATGGATGAACGTTATTTTTTACATTGTGAGGACCTGGATATTTGTCGTCGAATGCGAGACGCAGGTTACGAAGTGCGTTTTGTACCTTCCGTATCTCTGTTTCATCAACAGGGTGCCTCCGGTGGTGCATCCGATCAACGAATAGAAAACCTTAAGCACGAAGGTATGATGGCTTATTATCTTCAGCACTATGGGCAAAACAGTCCTGTTGCGGTGCTTCTGGTCAAGTTTTTTGTTTACGCTCATCTATGGGTAAAAAGGGCAAGATCTTTTGCAAAGGAACAGCTAGCTGGTCGTGGCCTACAGAATGCCACAGAAGATCAATCTAATAGATATTTGCCTGATCTTCCGGGCCCAAATAGCGCACCAGTATCGCTTGTTACGGGCGCAAATTCCGATGTTGGTGATTTCTTTTTAAAAAGAGCTGGTAAAGAAAACCTGAAGTGCATTGCTGTTTTTCGCAACAACAGAATGAAGTCAGAAGATAGTTGTATTTCCTGGATGGCAGGCGAGTACTTCGAGAAAGTTCCAGCTGACGACATGCCTTTGTTCGATCAATGGGTAAATTTAGCACCGATCTGGACAATTGAACGTTTTTTAGCATTTTTTAAGCGAGATTTCCCCCGAAAAATTGTTGCATTAAGTTCGACAAGTGTCGAAGCGAAGTCTTCCAGCGATAACGCGCAAGAGCTGAAAATAGTTATGATGCTGAAGAAAGGCGAAGAGAGATTATTCGAGATTGCGAATAAGCACAGTATCAGAAGTGTAGTTTTGCGACCGACGTTAATTTATGGCGGGCCGCGCAATAGAAATATAAACTTGATCGCGCTTATTATAAGAAAAACCAGAATGTTTCCTATTGTTGGTCATGCTAACGGTAAGAGACAACCTGTTCACGCAGATGACGTAGCAGCTGCCTGTCAACTGGCACTTGCCGATGATTCGGTAAATGGTGCTTTTTCCATTGCAGGAGCTGAAATTTTGACTTTTCGTGAGATGGTGGTTCGTGTGTTTGAGTCTTTGGGGCAATCACCCAAGTTTCTCAGCTGTCCGAAATTTATGGTGAAAGGTGTATTATCTGTCGCCAGTCATATTCCTGTTTTTAAAGGTTTGTCAGCTGGTTTGGTTGCTAGATTACAAACCGACCAGGTTTTTTCAAATACTGACGCAATCGAGGCGTTTGGTTATTCTCCAAGAAGTTTTCAACCAAAAAATGATGAGCTGTAGGCACTAAATGAAAACAAAAACTGCAATTATTGGTGGAACTGGATTTGATCAAATCGATAGTCTAGAAGTAATCGATCGAAAGGTAGTAAGAACCCCGTATGGAGATCCGTCTGGGGTTGTCATCAACGGTAAACTAGGAAAGAAGTCTTTTGTATTTTTACCAAGGCATGGCATATCACATTCAATTCCTCCACATAAGGTCAACTACCGCGCGAATATCTGGGCGTTAAAAGATTCAGGCGTAGACAAAGTGATTGCATTTGCTGCGGTTGGGGGTATTGATAGAAGTTTGGTGCCGGGGGCGATCGTTGTGCCAGATCAACTCATTGATTATACCAGTGATAGGGAGCACACCTATTTCGATGGTGAGACAGGAAATGTGACGCACGTTGATTTTTCCTTTCCTTATTCGACTTCGTTCCGTAAGAAAATAATTTCTGCAGCCAAGAAGGCGAAGGTGAACGTTGTAGAATCAGGATGTTATGCTGCTACTCAAGGACCCAGACTTGAAACAGCAGCGGAAATCAACCGCCTAGAGAAAGATGGAGCTACTATCGTGGGAATGACAGGTATGCCCGAGGCTGTGTTGGCGCGCGAACTAGAACTTGAATATGTGTGTATTGCAATTGTTGTAAATCCAGCTGCTGGCAGGGGGGATGGAGAGATATCAATGGAAGAAATTCGGCAGGAACTTACCAGAGGCGCACAAACATCGATTGAAATTTTGAAGAAACTTTAAGATCTTGAGAACGTTGAGGCGTTGAAAGGTTAGATCAAGAGTGCTCGTTTCGATATCGTTCGTTAGGAAACTTATGATGAAGGTTTTAGCAATGCTGTTTCTATGGGGACTAAGTGCTCCCGTTTTTGCACTCGATTATGCTGATGACGAGGCGGTATGTAGTGCTATCGAGGCTAATAAAGCGCAAGGGACTGAGGACAGTAAGGAGAATTTCAAAGCTACTTGTTCTTGCAGATTAAAAATATTCCAAAATGCTCTTGAGCCGGAAAAATATGGCGACGCTGTTGAGTGGATGATTGATGCAGAGGCCTTTGCTGAAACATTACCGAAAGGGTTTCAATCTCTAACGTTTATGTCAGAGATTTTATTGTTAGATATTGAGTCTAAGAAGAGTTGCGAATGATTGTAACTGCAGGTTGTTTGGTTTATTTCGGTTGGGAATATTTGTGGTAAGGAGCAATGAATTTGATAAATCTCGGCGTAAGCGAATCCAAGCTATATCTATTAACCAGGCCAAACTCCAATAATCGCGCCGAACCTTGGATTGTCGAAGTAGTGTATTTCTTTAAACTTTAAACGTCGTTTTTCGTTGATAAAGTATAGTGGTCCGGGGCTAGAGAGGTTTGTGGATACGCTTTCAAGGCTTTGCTGGTTATTCTGTAGAGTGGTTTGCTGTCTAATATCCGCCGCCGGAGTCGGCGCTCTTGCAATAAGACCCATATTCAAATCCGCGAAGATCAAAGAAGTCTTATATACTTTAAGGAATGCTTTGAGACTCCCTGTGCTCAAATCAAAGGTGGTAGCATTCTGATAGCTTCGTGCATTTAGTGCCCAGCGACCGGATTGGATGACACGATTTCCACCGCCGTTTAGGTTGTTTTCAATGCGTTTTAATAAGCTTGGCGAAGTTAATGTTTTCGGTCTTCTCGATGTGTTCTCTAAAGACTGAAGTATGGTTCTCCCTTTTAAAACCTGATTGGAATCAGGACGCCAGGATTCTTCTCTCTGTTCACCATTAACGCTTCGCTCAAAAATAACAATTTCTACGATATAGTTTCTTGCCGACGCTGTTGTAACGATGCTCATCATTAAGATGGCGCACACAAGTTTAGTTATTAGATGCATAAGTGGCGGTAACTGGGTTATACATAGATTTTGCGAGAAGGTGCAATGTGTTTACCAAATAGAGCTAAACGAGAGTATACCTGATGTTCTTATTAGATTTTTCACGGAATTTTAGTCAATGATTATAGTTTGACGAATATAGTTATGAAGATATTTCTAGATCAGCTGCAAGCTGGTCTAGAATGAACTCACAGGCCTTTATTCGTTCATCCGTCTCACTGTATTCGGCTTTTAACTTAATAGCTGATGGTCCGGCCAGCTGATAGTCATGGGGGTCGCGTTGGATTAATCCTAGTATTGCTGAAGGGTCGATATTCGGTTGATCATGAAATTCGAGTAACCCGCCGTTTTCCGCGCAATCTAGCTTCTTGACGCCGATTTTCTCAGCTAGTAAACGCATCGCCGTCAGTCTGAATAGATTTTTTGCTGAATCTGGCAGCAGTCCGAATCGATCCACAGTCTCGATCTGCAGTTCTTCCAATTCTTCTTCATTTTTTGCACTGGAAATCCGCTTGTATAACATTAAACGAGTATGTGTGTTTCCGAGATAGCTCTCAGGGAATAGAGCGGGAACGTGTAATTCAATCACCGAATTAAGTTCTGTTTTTTCAATTTTCTCGGGAATTTTGTTGTCGCGGATAGACCTTACCGCCATTGCCAGATACTCGCTGTAAAGGCTGAATCCGACATCGTCAATACTACCGCTTTGTGTTTCACCCAATAGCTCTCCTGCACCGCGTATTTCAAGGTCGTGAGAAGCCAGGGCAAAGCCAGCCCCAAGATCTTCCATGGAATCGATCGCGGTGAGTCTTTTCTTTGCATCGCTAGTTATTAGTTTCATTTCCGGGACCAGAAGATAAGCGTATGCCTGATGATGCGATCTTCCCACTCGACCACGAAGCTGGTGGAGCTGCGCCAGTCCAAACTTATCTGCACGGTTAATAATGATCGTATTAGCGCTTGGAATGTCAATTCCACTCTCAATTATCGTGCTGCAAACCAGTATGTTAAATCGTTGATGATAGAAATCCTGCATGACTCTCTCGAGCTGAAGTTCCGGCATTTGACCATGACCAAAATTAATCTCTGCTTCAGGTATTAGCTCCTTCAATTCTTCGACAGTTTGTTCGATAGTGCGAACGTTATTGTGCAAAAAATAAACCTGTCCACCACGGCGAATTTCTCTAAGACAGGCCTCTCGAATCAAACCAGCGTTCCAGTCCCTGACAAATGTTTTTATGGACAATCTTGAGCTTGGAGGAGTGGCGATAATTGAAATTGCGCGCAGACCAGACATTGCCAGGTTAAGTGTTCGAGGAATCGGGGTTGCTGTTAAGGTGAGGATATCTACTTGACTACGCAATCGTTTGATTTTTTCTTTTTGACGAACACCAAATCGTTGCTCTTCATCAATGATGAGTAATCCGAGATCTCGAAAGGAAATATCATCCTGCAAAAGTTTATGTGTTCCGATAACAATATCTGGTTGCCCAGTCTTCATCGCTGCGATCACGGCGTCGGATTCTTTTTTGCTGCGAAATCTGGATAGAAGCTCTACAGATACCGCCATGTCTGCAAATCGGTCGGTGAAACTTTGATAATGTTGCTGCGCCAATAATGTAGTCGGCACAAGCATTGCAACTTGCTTTTTATTTTGCACCGCTACGTAAGCTGCTCTCAAGGCAACTTCTGTTTTACCAAACCCAACATCCCCACAAACCAATCTATCCATGGGTTCTTTCGAGGAGAGGTCAGCTAACACCTCGCTGATTGCTCGATCCTGATCAACGGTTTCCTCAAAGGGAAATCGACTGGTAAACAAACGATAATCTTCTTCATCTACAGGCATAGCTTGACCTGTACGCGCATTTCTTAGCGCTTCAATTTCAAGCAGTTCTGCAGCGACGTCATATGCCTTTTCGCGTGCCTTCTTTTTAGCTTTTTGCCATTGTTCACTACCGAGTTTGTGTAGCGGCGCTGTTTCAGGGGCTCCGCCGACATAACGAGCTATCTGATTAAGCGACAAAATTGGGACGAAGAGCTTGTCGTTGTCTTGATAGCTGATTACAAGAAACTCAGTTTCTTCGCCATAAATATCAAGATTTTGTAGTCCAACATATCTACCAACGCCGTGTTCTATATGTACGACCGGGTCTCCTTCACTCAATTCTGCGAGTGAACGAATCATTGACGCTGGATCTTGCGCTTGCTGGGATCTACGCCTGCGCTGAAATACCTTTTCTCCGTAAAGCTGGCTTTCCGTGATGATTTCAATTCTCGCGTTAGGAAGATGTAAACCTCTTTCTAATGCGGCTACACCAATTGCGGGACTTTCATTTTGAGATAGAAAATCTATGAATCGATCACAACCAACCGCAATCTGCTCATGGTTTATCAGCATGGCCTCCATTGCTTCCCGCCGCCCTGCGGTCTCTGTGGCAATAAAGATTTTATCTTTGGAATTTTCAATATGTTTTAAGAAAAGTCCATAAGGTAATTCTTCCTTAGGGTTCACCGGCAGCTGACGACCTGGTTTCGTAGCAGCAATCCAATCGGCGCTTTGATCATTCCCAGGAGCGTGAACAATTTTTTGATATTGCGCGAGCTCGGCTAGAAGTTGATCGGGATTAAGATAAAGAGATTCCGGCGGCAAAACTTTTCTACTGTTGTCATAGTTTGCGTTGGTATAACGGTCCTTTACTTCCGCCCAACGGGCACGACACTGATCAGTGAAGGACTGTTCGTACAGGATCAGGGTTTCTGCGGGTAAATAATCAAAAAGTGTCGCGGTTTTTTCAAAGAAGAGCGGAAAGAAAAATTCAGTGCCGGCAGGGGTATTTCCACTGCTGACTTCGTTATATACAGTTTGCTTTCTTGGATCCCCCTCGAACTCTTTCCTGAAAGCCTGGCGGAAACGCTTAATACCTTCCTCATTCATAGGAAACTCTCTGGCAGGGAGCAGCTCTATCTTGCTTGTTTTTCCGGAAGATCGTTGTGTGTCGGGATCAAACAACCGTATCGATTCCACCTCATCGTCAAACATATCAAGACGAAAGGGTGATTCCGCACCGCTTGGAAAAATATCAATGAGCCCACCTCTGACAGCAAATTCCCCGGGTGATAATACCTGGCTTACACTGACATAGTTGGCGCTAACAAGTTTCTCTCTGAGACTATCCAGGTCGATAGACTCACCTTCCTGAATGTGAAAGCTGTGACCCAGAACATAGTCAACTGGCGGCAGCTTTTGTCCAAGGTTTTCTGCCGTTGTGAGTACTACACCATGTTTGTACTGTTTTAGGTTAGAAAGTAGCCTTAATCGCTCGGAAGTAATATCTTGATGCGGAGAGAATACATCATAAGGCAGGCATTCCCAGCTGGGAAAATGGAGGATTTCTACGCTTGATTCCTTAGATTTGCTTTCTCTGTTTGAGTCAGTTTCTGCTGATTGACCAGGTTCAGATACCTGGTTAAGGAAAAACTGTATTTCAGTTTCCAGTATCTGTAGCTGACGCGGGTTTTCCATGACAACCAGCACCAGTCCTTGATGCGAACTGATACTTTCTGAAATCGCTAAGCCTAGAGCAGCGCCATGTAGATTTGACCAAACAACAGGCCGATTTCCTGAGGGCAAGAGTGGTGACAGGAGGGCTTTCAGCATTATAGATAAATGGGTAACAGACGCTTAAATATGTCATACAATCGGGGCGCGAATTTTAACTGTCTCACCATAAAAGCCCAAATGAATCTTATTGATATCTGGTCAATCTATGCAGTCTATAGCTAACCAAATCTGGGCTATCGTTCCGGCGGCCGGGAGCGGCCGACGTATGAATGCCGGTCAGCCAAAACAGTATTTGCCATTACGAGGACGAGCGGTTATTGACCACACGCTAGAGGTGATACTGTCTGAACCAAGAGTGGATAAGGTTTTGGTTGGCATAAGGCAGGAAGACCCCGAATGGTCGCAAAGCTTATCCAGTGGGCATCTGCGAGTGTCTAGCTATGTCGGAGGAGCGGAACGGGTAAATACTGTACTAAATGGCATTAAAGCCGTTACAACCGAGTTTAATGGCGTATCTGACGACTGGATTTTAGTGCATGACGCTGTGCGTCCATGCTTAAAAAACTCTGATTTAACAAGTTTGATAAAGTTTTGTTTGCATTCTGGGGAAGGCGCAATTCTGGGCACCACGGTCGTGGATACGATCAAGCGTGTCGATGCGCAAAGTACGGTGGTCAAGACCGAATCCAGAGAAGGATTGTGGCGGGCTTTGACTCCGCAGATGTTCAGGCTTGGTGCACTGCGAGACGCTTTAGAGTTCTGTGTAAAAAATGAAATCGAGTGTACTGATGAAGCACAAGCAATGGAGTTGTCAGGTTATACAGTTTCGATGGTGTCCGCTGATTCATCTAATATTAAAATCACCCATCCGGGCGATCTAGCGCTAGCTGACTTCTATCTATCAAAATGAACTTTAGAATTGGACATGGGTATGACGTTCATAAGCTGGTTACCGGTCGCGATCTAGTAATTGGAGGCGTATCCATTCCCTATGATCTAGGACTAGAAGGCCATTCAGATGCGGATGTGTTGCTACATGCGATGTGCGATGCGCTATTGGGCGCGGCTGGACTCGGCGATATCGGAAGACACTTTCCGCCTTCCGATTCACAGTTTGAGGGGATGAACAGTCGAGTTTTTGTACAGCGAGTCAATGCGTTGTTGCTGGAGAAAGGTTGGAAAGTCGGCAACGTTGATCTAACTATCGTTGCCGAGAAACCAAAGATGGCGCCGTATATATCTACAATGTCGATGAACATCAGTCTGGATCTCGATATCACGGTTGAGCAAGTCAATGTTAAGGCTACAACGACCGAAGGTTTAGGCTTTTGCGGAACAGGTGAGGGCATTGCATGTCACGCGGTAGCGTTGATTTTTCGTGTCTGATACCAACAATTCACTACCCTTTTAGCATTCGACCCAGAGGGCGCCCTCCAACCAAATGCATGTGTAGGTGATATACTTCTTGATGCCCATGACTGCCGCAATTGATGAGCAGTCGATAGCCGTCTTCAGCGATCCCTTCTTCTTTGGCCAAATTTCTAGCAACGATGAACATATAACCGATCAAGGCTTCATCTGTTTCGCCAATATCATTAACCGTCGGTATGATTTTGTTAGGGATGATAAGAATGTGGGTGGGTGCTTGTGGGTTGATATCTCGAAAAGCCGTGACGCGATCATCTTGAAAAAGAATATCTGCGGGAATTTCTCCTTTGACGATTTTGCTAAATAGCGTTTCTTCGTTGCTCATGTTCTTTGGTTTGCTCTATTTTGGGTTGCTTGAGGAAAAATGCTGGTCGAGTGAATCTAGCTGCCTAGCGATTTTATGAAGCTCGGTATTATAGATTTTCATTTGATTCATATGCTTTACCGTGTTCAGAACATATTCCTTGTTACAGCCACGATACCCTTCAGCACTGTTCACGATACTGGCAGTCTCTTCAGCAGACATCTTGTGTGCGAAATGGGGATGATCTGTTTTCGACACGAAAGTTGTCGCTTCGACTTTTCTCCCATCATCTATACTCACCTGGCAGATTTTTGCATCGTAGGCCCCGGTTATAAGTTCACGATCGCAGAGATAATCCAGAACTTCCTGCTGGCTATTTTTATCAATCCGATAGGCATAACCTCTGCAGGATCCTCCTAGTGCTAAGCCAAGCACCAAACCAGGTTGTTTAATGTTGCCACGATAACGTACTGACCAAAGACATAGTCTGCGATGATAACCGTGGACAAGTCCGGGAGCGGATTCGACAAATTCAAAACCAGGATTCCACATCAATGATCCATATGCGAATATCCAGAACTCCCCCTCTGGAACAGGAATCGATTCGACTGTTCCAGGCACCAAAGCGGTCAGATTAAACTTGGGATACTTCAAAAAAGATTGTCAGAATATAGTTGAATGGTAGAGTATGCCGAAATTGAAAACCGGAAAGCGTTGGATAGCGCTAATTGATCAGCAATTTGATCGTGCAAAATGTTTATTTTCCAATCTCATTCAGTTGCTAAATAACGGTCAAAAGCTGCCGATAAATCGGTTATGAGATCATCAATATTTTCTAATCCCACGTGAACTCTAAGTATCTGACCACTATTGTTCCATTCGGTTGCGGTACGAGAGTTTTCTGCTTCTTGCGGCACAATCAGGCTTTCAAATCCGCCCCAGCTAAATCCCATCGAAAATAATTCCATATGATCAAGCAGTGCAGCGAGTGCTTTTTTAGAGCGTTTTTCAATGATAAATGAGAACAACCCGCTTGATCCATCAAAATCTCTTTTCCATAAGTCATGGCCAGGGCAGCTCGCTAGAGCAGGATGCAAAACTTGCGATACAACAGACTGCTTTGATAACCAATCCGCAAGTGCGAGCGCTTGTGTTTCGTGATGCTTTGCACGTAATCCAAGCGTGCGCATCCCGCGCATGCCAAGGTAAATATCGTCGGGAGCGAGCGATTGGCCGAGATGATCTCTGCATACTTTAAGTCGATAATAATTTTCTTCATCGTCCGCTACCACAAGCCCCATCAGCGCATCAGCATGCCCAACAATATATTTCGTTGCAGAAGTGATCGAGATATTGACACCGTGCTCGATAGGGCGAAAGAACAGGGGAGTTGCCCAGCTATTGTCGAGCGCGGTAGTAACATTTTTTGATTTTGCAGCAGCCACAATTGCCGGTACGTCCTGTACTTCAAACGTAATCGAGCCCGGGGACTCCATAAATATCATGGCCGTATTTTCACGGATAAATGGAGAAATATTTGCAGCGATCATCGGGTCATAGAATTCAACCTCAATTCCCATGCGAGACAAATAATGCTGACAAAAGGCACGGGTAGGACCGTATACTGTGTCAGCAATCAGGAGGTGATCGCCGCTATTTACATAAGCAAGGATTGTGGTGGTTACAGCGGCCAATCCCGATGAAACAGAAATTGCGCCAAAGCCATTTTCAAGATCAGCCATTGCATTCTCAAGTGAAAATGTGGAGGCTGTACCCAATCTTCCATAGACCAGGGCGTCTTTTTGATCATGACTGGCCTTAGCTGTCTCAAGGTCGTCTAACGAGGAATAGACTACCGTCGATCCATGATAAACCGGCGGGTTGACCATGCCTCCCTGGAGGATTGGTGATCGACCGTTGTGGATCGCTCTTGTATCAAAATGTTTCTTCGACATTTGTTTGTTCTAGATTATTTTGGAGAAGCGAATTTAGTGAGTTCGTTAACAACCACAGTCAACATTGCAAAGTCAGGTTCTGGGTCGGATCGCATCGCACGGAGCATTTGGTTAAGGGTTTTTATGCCAGCAGAGTTATTCGATAACCAAATCTTTACAGACTCCTCTACTGGCTTTTTAGAAGCTGTGCGCAACGCAGTATTGGCAATCTCTCCGTGGGATTTTCTTAATGACGAACTTAAAGTGGAGCGGGCTTGCTGACGCCACTGGTCCTCAGCTGGAAGCGAGTGAATTTGTTGTTTTATGTTAGTCAAATCTAACTCGTTTTGAATTACAAAGTAGCATTGCATTACTTTTGAAACTGCAATTTTGTTTTGCAATGCGATATTAACGATGTCAAAGGTCCACGCTAACGCCCAAACGGTACGTATAGAAGATCCGGCATCGCGCTTTTGCTTTTCAGAAAATTGTTTGATCAATTTCCCATATTCCGCTGGAATCTGGTCATCGTTAATGTCCGCCAAGCGCTTTCTGTACTCTTTTAACGCCTTACTGTACCGTTTCAAGACTGCTGTCACATCGAGTTTCCGAAGCTCCATGTCTAATAACCACAGAACGCTGGATTCGATCGCATTGGAGATTTCTAACAGGAGTTTTTGCTGGATTGTTGCTGGAAGATTGTTATCGAATGAGCGGACAGTATCGATAAGCGCTTCGGACTCGATAGCCTCTTTGGCAATGAGATAGGCTCTTACAATATTTTCCTTCGGTGCCCCTGTTGCTTGCTCCATACGTATATGAAATGCCGGGCCCATTGTGCCAACCATGTCATTCGTTACCACGGTGGATATGATTTCTTTACCTAACGGGTGTTTTGCTACATCGGACTCGTATTTTTGTACCAGTCGAGGTGGAAAATACGAAAGTAATACCGGTTGCATATGCTTTGCTTGAGATATATCAGACTGCAAAATACAGTCGTATAACTCCATTTTGCTATAGGCCATAACAACCGCTAGTTCTGCCCTCGTAAGTGGATAATTTTGTGCAGCGCGTTCTGCCAGTTCAGTGTCTTCCGGCAAATATTCAATCTCCCGATTGAGCAGCCCCGCAGATGTTAAGGTTTGTATTGCCTGAACGTGTCCTGGCATCCGTTGTTTCGCAAAACAAGCTTCTATCGACAAAATTTCAGTTTGCGTGTAATTGTTCAGCAAAACATGTTCGCCAACCGCTTTCTCCATTTGACTCAGCAATTTATTTCTTTCAGGTTTGCTTAGCTTCTTTTTGGCCACTAGCTGATTCAGCAGGATTTTGATATTCACTTCGTGGTCAGAAGTGTCTACGCCAGCGGAATTATCTATTGCATCGGTGTAGCAGTATCCGCCGAGAGCGTTAAATTCTATTCTCGCTTTTTGGGTTAATCCAAGATTGCCGCCTTCTCCAATAACTTTTATCCGCAATTCGGAAGCATCTACTCTCAATGCATCATTGTTTCTATCTTGTGCTTCTTCATTTGTCTCGGTAGATGCCTTTATGTAAGTACCAATACCTCCATTCCATAATAACTCTTGGTTAGACTTCAAGATGATATTAATGAGCTCGTCTGGAGTTACTTGCTTTCTCGATGTCGACAACGCTTTCATAGCCTGAGGTGAAAGATCGATGGATTTGGCAGATCGCGAAAAAATCCCGCCGCCTTTAGAAATTAACTTCTCGTTGTAGTCAGTCCATGAAGATCGGGGCAGGGCAAATAGACGTTTTCGCTCCGTAAAGCTCTTTTTACTATCTGGCGTTGGGTCAATAAATATATGTAGATGGTTGAAGGCGGCTATCAGCTGAATATGCTCCGACAGCAACATGCCGTTCCCAAATACGTCTCCAGCCATGTCTCCGATAGCGGCAACGGTAAAGTTTTCGGACTGTATGTCCTTCCCTAACTCCCGAAAATGTCGTTTAACAGATTCCCAGGCACCCCTTGCCGTAATTCCCATTTTTTTATGGTCATATCCTTCGGAGCCACCGGAAGCAAACGCATCCCCCAACCAGAAATTTGCGTCAATAGAGATACCATTGGCAATATCTGAAAATGTTGCTGTGCCTTTATCAGCAGCAACAACAAGATACGGGTCTTCACCATCTAAGCGCACACATTGCTCGGCGGGTATGATCTTTTTTCCTGAAATATTATCCGTAATATCAAGTAGCCCGGAAATAAACAGACGATAGCAGGCAATGACTTCCTTTTGAATCTGATCTCGGTCGCTATTCGGAAGTTGCTTGGCAACAAAACCACCTTTAGATCCTACCGGAACGATCACAGCATTTTTTACCTGTTGCGCTTTTACCAATCCAAGCACTTCGGTTCGGTAATCATCGGGTCGTTCTGACCAGCGTAGTCCACCGCGCGCTACATCGCCCCCCCGCAGATGCACACCTTCCATTCTTGGCGAATAGACAAAAATTTCGTGCAATGGTGCTGGCTCGGGGATTCTCGGAATAGAGCGAGGAGAGAGTTTAAGCGATATTGTGCTTTTATATTCACCCTTTACGGTCTGAAAATAATTAGTTCTTACTGTTGCATTTAACGTGTCAATCAACGCATTAAATATTCGTTCTTCATCAAGCGTTTGAATTTCGGGAAGAAGTTTAGCAAGTTCATTCTCCGATTTTTTAGCTTTGATTTGATTTCCAGGAGGGGTAAACCGCGCTTCAAATAACGTGACAATTTGCGTGACAATAATCGGGTACTTAAGTAAGGATTCAATAATGTGCTTGTCGCTGTATCGCAGGCGAATCTGCTTTAGATAGGCAAAATAACAACGAATTACATTGACCTGACGCCAATCTAAACCGGTTAAAGTGATGAGTTGATTGAAACCATCATTTTCACAGCTGCCAAACCATATTGCCATAAAACCATCTTCAATAACCTTGTCTAGTTCGGCGGAAATAGCCAGGTTATTCTTGTCTACAACTTCGAAGTGATTTATCCAATAAGTTTGTCCATCACTGTGGGTGAGTGAATAGGGCTGTTCTCCGGGTACGCGTAGTCCCATGTTGTCAAGAATAGGGAGCGCGTCAGAAAGTGGCATTGACCGGTCAGCGCTGTACAGGCGTAGATGCGATGTTTTCTTTTCGGCATCGCATTCTACCTTCGCGGTAATTAATCCGCGTTCGTTTGACTCTCCAAGATCAATTAGCTGCAGCTGTTCCAACAGTGAAATATCAGAAACCGCAGTGTCTATATCGTGGTCTAAACGGTAGCTAGGAGAAATACCCTGTCTCCAGTCACAAAAAACTGAGTTGGCATCACTCAACGGCAGTTTGGTCTGCAGCGATTGTGCAAGTTGCTCTTCCCAGTCCTGTGCCATCACCTGGATCTCTTTCTCTAAGGTATCTTGGTTGATCTTCTTTTTTGGCGGTTTGGAAACAAATGCTGTGAAGTGAATTTGAGTTAGGATGGATTCAGAAAACCTGACATTGAATGTCACTTCCGAAGCGCCCAGGCGAGCGCTTAAATGGGATTGAATTCTCTTTCTGAGATCGGTATTAAACAAATCTTTTGGTACGTAAACAAGGCATGTATAGAAATGCTCACATACATTATGTTTGATATGTACTCTGGTAACGCGCCTTTCTTGGTGGTTAAGCAATGACATGCATAGTCCATATAGCGCTTTACTTCCAAGCTGGAAAATTAACTCGCGAGGGAGCGTTTCTAAAATAGTTCTGAGCGATTTATATGCGTAGCTTCGCTTTCTTAACGTACTTGTTTGTAAAATATACTCTGCTTTGCTGCGTAAATGGGGGATGGTTGAAATTGCGGATGTCGCAGTCGAACCCGCCAGAAAACCTAAGATACAGCTTACTCTTCGTTTACCAGATTTGCTTTTCTTCGCCGAGTCAAAATCGTGATCAATTAAGATGGCGTCAAGATAATTGGCTCTATGGATGAGTATTCTTTTGTGAGACTTCGTGAAAATGAGCGGTGCTGTCTGACTTTCTACCAAAGGCGGAAGTACTGACAGAATATCAACACCATCTTTTTGGAATGCACGCAAAATACCTTTAAGAGATCGGCTGTCTACCTTGTTTGCTACGGATCCGCTTTGTTTTTTCGTTTGCTCGATTTCAGCATAGCCGATAAAAGCAAAATGATCGTCAGCCATCCAATCCAAAAGAGCTTGATACTCTGCAAAAGCCGGGCCTTTTTTTGATTTGTCTATCATTCGACCCAGGTCATAAACTGTTTGTTTCATCTCCTCCCAGTCATCAGTAACAAAACCAATGTTTTCCAGAACCGAGTGAAGTTCATCGATAATCTCAGATTGCTCGAGATCTGAAATCGCTTCAGTCTCAAACTGAATGAAGGCTTCACTTATATGATTGTCTTCAAAGGCTGAATTGCTGGATTTGCGGCGTTGAAGAGATACAAGTTTATTTTTCTTTGTTCTTTCAACTTCAAATATAGGGTGGTTGGTTCGATCAATTCTTTTGTTTAGTCGGGTAAGGGTGTTGATAAGAGAGTCGATAATAAAAGGCCGGTCATTTGTTACGATGCTGACCAATGAGCTAGGCAAGCCTTGACGATTTGTAATGCTATCTATTTGGATCAAGTGGGTCTCAGGTGCCCTTTTTTGCGCAAGATCAAGATGGATCTTTGCGGCGTGCAAAAAGAACTCAGATCGTTCCGCGACATAGTCCTGTCCCGATAAGCGATGGTAGTAGTCGCTTAGAAAAGCGAGTTCGACTTTTGATGGTTTGGACTTTCTAGTAATTTGCTCGAGAAGACTTGTTGTAACAGTGTTTTTCATGACTTTTTTCCTTATCGGTTCTTTCGCAGTTCGAAGTTTACTGCAGTGCTCTAGATGAAGCGGATTCCCTGAATACAGAAAGAGAAATCAAAATATTTGTTCGCATTTAGTTGTAGCTTGAATAAGCATTTCATTGTTCCTCAGTAATTAGCCAGTTTCCTTCCTCTTTATTTAGCTTTAGAACTTTTCTGGAATCAGACTGGTAGGTATCTGATTCGTAGCTCAAGTTAAATGACAGATCAGCTCGTGAACCTTGTAGCTGTTCAAGTTTGATTCCTTCTACCCGAATTTTTATAAACTCTGCTTTGTTTATAATCTCTTGCTTGCGTTCTTTCCATGTTTCCAGAGACCTTCCCTGAGAAGGAGTAAAAGTATCGCTGTAATGCGCTAGATAAGCTACAGTATCTTTTGACGACCATCCGGCTACCCAGGATCGAAGAAACTCTGCTAGTTCTGATTCCACTACTTTCTCTACTTCAGCTGTGTTTTCTTCGCCAACAGTGGTGCGCTCAGATATATCAACTTTATCCACATTAGTATCGGCACCGACATTTTGTCTAATGAGCGCATTTTCCGCGTTCTCTTTGGCCGCAATATAAAACCTCTGGCCAAGATCGGCTTTGGAAATCAAACTTGCGCTGTTTGGGTCTCGATTTCTGCCAGCGATATATTGAGCGGTCGCAATTTGTATGTAAGTATCACCTAAATTTTCATAAGCTTGGGTAAACTCAGGAAACTTTTTAATCGTCTCATTCAATTGCGCAATTGCTTTTCCATATTCTCTCTGGAGTTGGTAAACAACGCCTAAATTGTTCATCGGCTCAGGGTCATCTGGAATAGTTTCAATAACTTTCTGATAGTGGGTCTCCGCTTCTTCTAACTTTCGCATTTTGATCAACAGAAAACCTTTTTGCAGCAGCATTACGCGGTTTTTAGGCTGACTTTCGAGTCCCTCAGTTACCGCGGCTAACGCTTGCTCATACTCCTGTATTACGAGAAACTCATTTACGGCTTCTGGAGAATTTGCGGAAGATGCAAATGGCGTCAATGAGAGTAAAGTAAAGATAAATAAAATATTTTTCACTTGTAAATTCGGATTATCTATAGATGTGTGGTTTTAAAAAGTACTTCGAATCCAGTGGCGAAATCTGTGACGACTGGTTTCTACAAGACTTATCAGATTATATCTCCGTTCATCGCTAATGACTCAGAAAATGATGCGCTCGGCGAAGCTGGCCGATATACTCGCGCGCCGCTTGGCGATATAGCTCTATATTTATAGCCAGGTTGACACCAGATCAGTATCAGTGACTTTAGATAGATGAATACAAGTTCAGAGCAGAGTAAAAGTATCTCCATCCTGGAGGGAGTTGTCGAAGATCTTTCCCATGATGGTCGAGGCGTTGTAAAAATAGAGTCCAAGGTGTATTTCGTACCTGGAGCGCTTCCCGGGGAAACAGTGACGTTCTCTCCTAAAAAAAAACGCAAAGGACAATTCAACGGCGAACTGATTTCAATCGAAATGGCCTCTCGAAATCGCGTTGACCCAAAATGTACCTATTTTGGGGTCTGTGGGGGTTGTACCTTGCAGCATCTCTCCGAAAGGGTTCAAATTTCAATGAAGCAGGAGACGCTATTGGAAACATTGTCAAAAATAGGAAGGGTAAATCCGAACCACATCTTGCCTCCTCTTGATTCCGACGTTTGGGGCTATCGCAGGAAGGCTAGGCCTGGGTGTAAAGTGGTTGCAAAAAAAGGCGGCGTGCTTGTCGGTTTTAGAGAGCAGGGTAGTTCATATCTCACTTCATTGCTTCATTGCGATACCCTGGATGGTCGTTTATCGGTATTGCTCGAGCCACTACATCGGTTAATTGCCGAGACAAGTTGTGCAAACAGGATTCCTCAAATTGAGATGGCAGCAGGAGACAATGGGGTTTCACTTGTTCTGCGTCATCTGGAGGCCTTAAATGAACTCGATTTAAGTTTGATCAAGGAATTTGCGCAGAAACATAAGATCAACTTGTTTTTGCAGCCCGGCGGATTGAATAGTATCCATCCACTTTGGCCGGAAGAACCAACTCCTTTATTTTATAGATTGCCTTTGTTTGATCTTGAAATACAATTTGCGGCAACAGATTTTATTCAGGTAAATCAGAAAGTTAACGAGAAAATGATTGGACTCGCTATTGATGCTTTAGATCTCTCATCTGATTCGAATGTCATGGATTTATTTTGTGGGCTCGGAAATTTTACACTTCCCATAGCAACGTGCTGCGCTAGTGTGATTGGTATCGAAGGAGAGCAGGCTTTAATAGATAAAGCGAAATTAAACATTGCTCGCAATAGTGCTACTCACAGCTTAAAGCACGTGCGTTTTAAAAAAATGGACTTGCACAATGAGCATGTAATCAACCTCGCTGGTGAACCTTGCGACAGAATGTTGTTAGACCCTCCACGATCTGGTGCGATGGATGTTGTCACACATCTAGTGCCATTAGTAATGCCAGACGTGCTGGTTTATGTTTCGTGTAATCCGGCGACGCTAGCCCGCGATGCAGAAATATTAGTGCATCATCATGGGTACACATTGGAAAGCGCAGGTGCGATTAATATGTTTCCCCATACGGCACATGTAGAATCTATAGCAAAATTCGTGCGGAGTTAGTTTTCCTCTCTGGAAAATAAGAAACCGTTTTTAAGCGGCTTCTTATTTTCTTGAGATGCAGATTCGAATGATTAATCCGGTTTTCTGTTTCCGATGTCATCGGGCAGATCATTGCTCTTGGACGTTCCTTTAGTCTCAGCTGGTTTTAAGTTCCCATTTGGACCGCCAGTCGATTGTACAGGCCCAGCATTCCCATGATTGCTAGTGCCTGTGGCGCTTTGCGATCCATTTTGGGTGTTTCTTGGTGCATGACTTGTCGGTGGTGTATCGGGTGTTTGGTTTGGAGCAGCAGGCTTATTCTGAGTATCAGGTCGGTGAGTGCTGTCTTGCGTAGCCCTTGTACCTTGATCCTGAGACTTTGCGACTGTTGTAGAGTTATCAGGTCCATCCTTCCCCGGATTTTTTACTCCAGGGTTGTTTACACCGCTGTTATTTGAAGCCGTAGAACGATTCGCAGTAGAAGTAGCCTGGTTAGCCGGACCTGCACCCGTTGATGGATCGTTGTGCTGGTGACTACGTGGCGTGTGCGCGTTCTGGTTCTGGCTGTGGCTTTGGTTCTGGTTCTGGTTCTGGTTCTGGTTCTGGTTCTGGTTCTGGTTCTGGTTCTGGTTCTGGTTCTGGTTCTGGCTCTGGCTCTGGCTTTGGCTTTGGTTCTGGCTTTGGTTCTGGCTTTGGTTCTGGCTTTGGTTCTGGCTCTGGTTCTGGTTCTGGCTCTGGTTCTGGTTCTGGCTCTGGTTCTGGCTCTGGTTCTGGTTCTGGTTCTGGTTCTGGTTCTGGCTCTGGTTCTGGTTCTGGTTCTGGTTCTGGTTCTGGTTCTGGTTCTGCTTTACAGAAGATTGAGATTTTCCATTTTGATCTCCCTGATTTTGATTGCGTGCCTGGTTACTGCGCCCTCGATTATTATTTTGGCGACCTTGCTGTCCCCCTCGACCCTGACCTCGGCCTCGGTTATTTCCCCGGTTGTTACTTTGGTTGCCGCCGGAATGGTTGGCACCTTGATTCTGCTGCTGACTTCCCTCGATGGTTTGATCGAAATTGCCGTCGCGATTTCCCTGGTGATCGTTTTGTTGATTGCCCTGATTACTCTTACGGCGATTCTGATTACGTCCCCCTCGATTGCTGTTTTGGTTATTTTGATTGTTCTGATTATTTTGGCTGTCATTACCGCGACCTTGCTGCCCACGATTACCGCGATTATTTTGTTTGTTTGCCTGGTCGTTGTTGTCTTTTTTACCTCTGCTACCACCGCGGTTTCCTCTACCTCTGTTTCCACGGCGATTTTGTCCTGGATCTTTTTGTGCACGTTTCTCCGCCGACTTTTCAGCTGACTCTGGCTTCTCAGGTGTGGCGAGAGGAGCAGGAGCGCCAAACAATGATCGCGTGATTCTGGTCAGTAAGCCAACAGATCCTTGATCTGAAGCCGTTGGTGAAACCGCAGTCGATGCGGCAGGTTGCTGTACCGCTGGTTGCAGCGGGGCAGGTGGTGGAGGTGCTCCATGGGATATTTGATCAATTTGAACCGTGGCTTTTACAGGGGTAGCAGACTTCAAGCTCTCGGTAATATCTGGCTCGCCCTTCGTGAGCTCCATTTTTTGTCGGTAGCTTGGTATGCCACTAAGCTCATCCAATTCCTCGCTTCTTAAGCGAAGCAATTCAAAATGCGGACTGGTAAGTTCGTCAGTTGGAATAATGATAACGCGGGAAGCAAGTCTTGCTTCTAATTGATTGAGTTCATGGCGTTTCTCGTTTAGCAAATAAGTTGCCATATCTAAAGGAAGGCTAATCTGAATCGCTTCTGTGTTTTCTTTGAGCGCTTCATCTTCAATTAATCTTAAAAGATTGAGTGAGGAGGAAACAACGCTACGGATCGTTCCGGTGCCGCTGCATCGTGGGCAATTCAAATAATTAGCATCGCTAATCGAGGAACGAAGTCTTTGACGAGACATTTCGAGCAGTCCAAAGCGCGAAATCTTTCCTATCTGTACTCGGGCGCGATCAGGTTTTAAGGCGTCTTTCAAACGGTTCTCTACCGCACGCTGGTTCTTTCCAGCAGACATGTCGATTAAATCGATTACAACTAATCCACCAATATCTCGAATACGCAGCTGACGCGCTACTTCTTCTACTGCTTCAAGGTTTGTTTGAAAAGCAGTTTCCTCGATATCCCCTCCTTTGGTTGCACGAGCAGAATTCACATCGATAGAAATAAGTGCTTCCGTATGGTCAATTACAATGGATCCGCCAGAAGGTAAATTGACTTCACGGTTAAACGCTGACTCTATTTGGTTTTCTATTTGATAGCGAGAAAACAGTGGGATTGGGTCATTGTAGTATTTTAATCGGGTCAGGTTGTGTGGCATGACCTGATTCATGAATCGCTGTGCACGCTCAAAGATTTCGTTGTCATCAATGATGATCTCGCTTATCTCTGAATTTAAATGATCGCGAATCGTACGTACGATAAGATTGCTTTCCTGATATATCAAGAAAGGCGCTTTTCGACTTGCTCCAGCTTCTTCAATTGAAGACCAAAGCTTGGTTAAGAAATTCAAGTCCCATTGCAGTTCTTCAGAGCTACGTCCGATGCCAGCAGTTCTCGCAATTAATGCGTGATCTGATTTCACCTCGAGATCTGCTAAAGCATCCCTCAGTTCAGCGCGATCGTCTCCAGATATTCTTCGCGAAATACCGCCACCCTTGGGGTTGTTCGGCATTAAAACGACAAAGCGACCGGCAAGACTGATAAAAGTGGTTAACGCAGCGCCCTTCGTTCCTCGTTCGTCTTTATCAACCTGGACGATCATTTCCTGACCTTCCTTGATAACCTGGTCGATTTTGACGTTGCTGATTGGTGTCTTCGAATCGTAGTTCTTAAAATACGCTCGGTAGATTTCCTTAAGCGGGAGAAAACCATGTTTCTCTGCACCATAGTTAACAAATGCAGCTTCCAGACTTGGTTCTACTTTTGTAACAACCGCTTTATAGATATTGCCTTTTCGTTCGCTTCTAACAGAGGACTCGATATCCAAGTCCAGTAATTTTTGGCCATCAACAATTGCAACTCTCAATTCTTCTGCATGGGTTGCGTTAAACAGCATTCTTTTCATTGTTCTTTCCAGTAAATTCTTAGATAACAATAAGTTATCCATTTAATATAAAGTAAATTATGATCATGAAATCGACCTGCGGTGACATGAAAAAGTAGAAAGAGCAAAGGGGAAGATCAAAGAGACAGATGACCATGTATAAATTTACATTGGTGCATCCTACGTCACCCAAGCAGGTGGACTGGAATACAGAAACTACCGATAAAATCGACGCGTTACTGCCTGCAGGGGATAAGCCTGCAAAAGAGCAGAACATTCAGAGGATGACTTGTATTCAAGAATCCTCAGAATTTAAGTTTTGGCATATGATTAAACAGCCGCCAAAATTTCTAAGATCGCACCTGGTACTAAAAGGGTGCCAATCAAACCTCAAGAGTACATAACCAACTCTTGATTCTTAGCTGCACATTTCAGTTAACGTAAATCCAACGTTCGCTTCCAGAAATATGCCAACATTTATCTGTTCTCTATAACCTCTGAATATTTTTTGATGCGCACGTTAATCAGGATGTATGTAGAAAAGTTGAGCCAACTATAGTCTGACTTTACTCATCCAAGCGAATCGATTCGTTGCTTTCGTCAGAAGACGAGGTGTAGGTCGCAACCTACGATCAATGATCGTTCCATCATCAGATTTACGTGTCACGCAAATAAAATATTCATCATCATTCCAGTACGTACCCAGTGCGTATCCCTTGTTCTCAGTGGGGCGTTGCACCTGTTGTGGAAATACTCGTGACCAACTTTGGTTAGTCTTAACCACAACCCATTTCAGGTTCTGTACTCTTGGGCCTTCTAGCCCCGGGCTCTTTCGCCCGTAAAACATTCCTGAATGTGCTGTAAGGAGCTAAAAAATTCTTAACGAAGTTTTATCAATTACAGCGCAGTGCAGGGACAAACTTTTCAGTGGGCTGAAGCTGAGCAGCTCTTTCAAGCTAAAACAAACCATCCTCTCCAACCAAAGAAATTCTTTCTGGCTCTCGAATTTTCAATTCAGATCGCCACTGAGTTAAGTCGAAAGCGAACTGAATGTGTACATTCGCTTCGATAACTCAGATGCCTCAGGAGCGGTAGTCACGGTTTAGATTGAATCTCGCTTCCCTCGACCTTCGGAATATAACAATTCGCTACACTGAACACAATCAAAGGTTTGCGTCAAAAACTCGCCGGCATACGCCAGATTTTGCCGTCTAGCCTGCAATAGAGCCAAGTGCGAATCTAGTTGATTCTCGATGAAATATTCATACCAAAGTTTGAATTCAGGTTGCCCGATGTGTAAACTCCGCGCTCCCGGAAGGCGCGTAGCTCAGTTGGTTAGAGCGCCACCTTGACATGGTGGAGGTCGTTGGTTCGATTCCAATCGCGCCTACCAAAACTTCCCGCTCAGAATTGCTGAAGAAATCTGTTTTTGGGTCTCCTTCACTTTGGAGATTTTGATACCTGATTTCTAGAATAGAACGGACATACAGCAGGTTGAGCAAAATATATAGTTAACCACGCGCCCTTTAGTAGTGGGCGCCACTGAAGAAATATTATGCCGCAAATTACGCTTCCCGATGGTTCTGCGAGGAACTACGACTCTCCAACATCAATCGCTGAGATTTCAGCGGATATTGGCCCAGGATTAGCGAAGGCTGCTGTTGCTGGTCTTGTCAATGATTCTCCGGTTGACCTGTCTGATCCGATTGCCTCCGACGCTGAGATTACGATTTTGACCGCAAAGGATGAGGCGGGTCTTGAGATTATTCGTCACTCTTGTGCACATTTGTTGGGGCATGCCATCAAACAGCTTTGGCCAGAAGGGCAGATGGCCATTGGCCCTGTTATAGAGAATGGCTTTTATTATGATGTTGATCTGGGAAGAGCGCTAACTGAAGATGATCTCGCACTACTGGAAAAACGTATGGCTGAGCTTGCCGCGACCAAGTATCCGGTTGTAAAACACACAGTGGATTGGCAGGAAGCGTGGGATACATTTGATAGCCGAGGAGAGCCTTACAAAAAAGAAATACTGGAGTGCGATATCGACCGATCGGATCATCCAGGCTTGTATCACCATGAAGAATATATCGATATGTGTCGCGGACCACACGTGCCGCATATGGGTTTTTGCCAGCACTTTAAATTGATGCGCGTCTCTGGCGCATACTGGCGTGGGGATTCTAAAAACAAAATGCTGCAGCGAATTTACGGCACTGCCTGGCCAGACAAAAAACAGTTGCGTACCTATCTGAATCAGCTCGCGGAGGCTGAAAAACGCGATCATCGTAAAATTGCCAAGCAACTTAATTTATTCCATATGCAGGAAGAAGCGCCTGGCATGGTATTTTGGCATGACAAAGGTTGGTCTTTGTATCAAGTGTTAGAGCAGTACATGCGGAGTGAGCAACGTCTGCGCGGATACAAGGAGTTGAAGACGCCACAGGTTGTCGACTTTTCCCTATGGAAAAAGTCAGGGCATGCCGACAAGTTCGGCGATGATATGTTTTCGGTAGAGTCTGAAGGCCGAGACTATGCTTTAAAGCCGATGAATTGCCCGTGTCATGTCCAGGTGTTCAATCAAGGTTTAAAAAGCTATCGAGATCTGCCGTTGCGCTTCAGCGAATTTGGATCTTGTCATCGCAATGAGCTATCTGGCGCGTTGCATGGCTTGATGCGAGTTCGTGGTTTTGTGCAAGATGATGGACACATTTTTTGTACTGAAGATCAAATTCAGAGCGAGGTAGCGGAGTTTATTGATTTTCTGCACTCTGTCTACGACGCTTTTGGCTTTACAGAAATTATTTATCGGCTTTCAACACGGCCAGACAATCGTGTTGGCAGTGACGAAGACTGGGATGAGGCAGAGGCCGCGCTTGCCAAAGCTTTGGACGCAAAGAATCTTCCCTGGAAGGAGCTACCGGGTGAGGGCGCTTTTTACGGACCGAAGGTGGAGTTTTCTCTGCGAGACAGCATTGGAAGAGTGTGGCAATGTGGTACGGTTCAAGTCGACTTTTCCATGCCCGGACGACTCGACGCGCAGTATGTCGCTGAAGATGGTTCGAGAAAAGTGCCGGTGATGTTGCACCGCGCAATACTGGGTTCTTTTGAACGGTTTATTGGTATTTTGATTGAGCACCATGAAGGCCGGTTTCCTGTATGGCTGGCCCCGGTTCAAGCCGTTTTGATGAATATCTCTGAGAAACAGGGCGACTATGTGGAGAATTTGCAAAAAACCTTGAAAAAACATGGGCTCAGAGTAGAAAGTGACTTGAGAAACGAGAAAATCGGCTTTAAAATCCGCGAGCACACGCTTCAACGAATTCCTTACCTTTTGGTAGCAGGTGATCGAGAAGTGGAAACCGGTACCGTCGCCGTCAGATCGAGAAAGGGTGATGACTTAGGGTCAATGTCCTTTGATGAGCTCATCGTTCTTCTCAGTCAAGGATCTGATTCATCCCAAGAAAAAGATCAGGCAAGTTAATTGGCCTATTTTGGTATAGGGAATATGACATTACTGAATTTTAAATTTATAGAGGATCAAGGCTATAGCTAAAGAAAAGCAACAGCGTATGAACGATCAGATCAAAAGTGATCCGATACGCCTAATCGATAGTGAAGGAAATCAGATGGGAGTTGTCTCCCTCTCAGCTGCACGTGAGAATGCAGAAGAAGCTGGTTTAGACCTGGTAGAGATTTCACCGAATGCCGATCCGCCTGTTTGTAGGGTGATGGACTACGGCAAGTTTCTATACAACGCGAGCAAGCAAAAGCACGAGGCGAAGAAGAAACAAAAGCAAATTACTGTTAAAGAAGTGAAGTTTAGACCCGGCACTGATGTAGGTGACTACGATGTTAAGCTGAGAAACTTGACCCGGTTTCTAGAAGCGGGAAACAAGACCAAAGTCACGATGCGTTTTCGTGGACGTGAAATGGCCCACAAAGAACTTGGTCTTGAGATGCTCAAAAAGGTAGAACAAGATTTGGCAGAGATTGCTTCTGTTGAACAGGCGGCTACCATGGAAGGGCGTCAGATGGTAATGGTAATGGGGCCAAAACGAAACTAAGCGTTATTGCTCGGTTTCATTGAAAAGATTTGAATCGCAGACTTAAACCCTGCGAGACAAAACCAGCAGAAGATTTTAAAGCTGGAAAACCAGGCAAAAAGCAGTCTCTTCAGAACTGCCTTTGTCGTTATTAACTTGCGGATCGATTTGCCTAAGGCAAAGTACTGACCGCCAAATACTGGAGCTAAAATGCCTAAAATGAAGACCAATCGAGGCGCTGCCAAGCGCTTCAAACGAACTGCCTCGGGCAAGTTCAAGCGATCCCAATCGCACTTGCGTCATATCCTGACCAAGAAATCGACAAAGCGTAAGCGTCAGCTTCGTTCTGCTGCCATGGTTCATGCGTCTGATCACGCGATGATCAACCGCATGTTGCCCTATAGTTAAGGAGAAGATAGATGCCACGCGTAAAAAGAGGTGTCCAGGCCCGGGCACGACACAAAAAAGTTCTTAAGGAAGCAAAAGGCTATAGCGGTGCTCGTAGTCGGTTGTTTAAAACAGCAAAGCAGGCGGTTGATAAAGCCGGTCAATATGCCTATCGCGACCGTCGCCAGCGTAAACGCCAGTTTCGTGCGCTATGGATTGTGCGTATAAATGCTGCGTCCAGAGATAATGGCATGAGCTATAGCCGGTTTATGGCTGGTCTTGCAAAAGCAGAAATTGAGCTTGATCGGAAGGTGCTCGCTGATATGGCGATACACGACAAATCAGGTTTTAGTAATTTGGTCGAAAAAGCGAAAGCAGCGCTGGCTGCTTAGTTGATAGTAGAAAGTCGACTACCGTCGATGACTGACTCTAGTGGCTCCCCATAAGTCACTAGAGTAGAATCCTCATTGAGCTAAACCCTCTCGTATTACCTGGGTCCATGCTAAATGGATTGCAACACTATCGCTAAATTACACGAAAATTAGCTTATAACTTGCTGATTTTTATATTTATTTTCAATCGTAAGTGCGCTATTATCTAAGAGTGTCAATTTCGTTCCGGATGAACATATTGATTCAATTACTGATACTGAGTCTTATTCTTTAAAAACCGAGTAACCTGTTTTGCAATCTGGAAATCAATCACTCGATGCACTTGCAGTCAATGCGAAAGCGCAAATCTTGGCGACAGAATCGCTGCATGATCTGCAGTCTCTTCGTGTCCATTACCTAGGTAAGAAGGGTGAAATTACCGCACAGCTAAAGACCATTGGAAGTCTGAGCCATGAAGAGAAAAAGTCTTTTGGTCAGCAGGTTAATCAACTGAAAGGACAGATTTCCGGCTGGCTGGATCAGCGTTTTGCCGAGCTTGAGCAATCCGAGATGATTGCAAAAATTGCGGGTGAAAAAATTGATGTGACTTTGAGCGGCAGACAGCAGGAACGGGGGCGAATTCACCCGATTTCCCGGACCCTGGAACGCATGGAGTCCATTTTTTCTCGACTTGGTTTTGATATCGCGTCTGGACCTGAAGTCGAAGACGACTATTACAATTTTGAAGCGCTAAATATCCCCGCAGACCATCCTGCGCGGGCGATGCACGATACATTCTATGTAGATAAGCATACGGTTTTACGCACTCACACTTCTCCAGTCCAAATTCGCTACATGCACGAGAACCCGCCACCTGTGCGTGTTATCGCTCCCGGAAAAGTTTATCGTTGTGACTCCGACGTCACCCACACGCCGATGTTTCATCAGATTGAAGGGTTGGCAATAGACAAAGATATTACCTTCGCTGATCTGAAGGGAATCCTGATACATTTTGTTCAGGAGTTTTTTGAAGAAGATTTGGCCGTTCGCTTTCGACCTTCTTATTTTCCGTTTACCGAGCCATCTGCTGAGGTTGATATAGGATGTGTGTTTTGCAGTGGTTCCGGCTGCAGGGTATGTAAACAAACTGGTTGGATCGAGGTACTTGGCTGTGGCATGGTGCATCCGGAAGTATTGCGTCACGGCAATATCGATTCCAGTGAATATGTGGGATATGCGTTCGGCATGGGTGTAGAGCGGTTTTCAATGTTGCGCTATGGGGTGAATGACCTCAGGTTATATTTCGAAAATGACCTTGATTTTCTTCGTCAGTTTTAATTTAAAGTAATAATATCAATTATATATGTTACTAAGTGAATCTTGGTTAAGAAGTTGGATAGACACCGATCTGCAAATAGATGAGATCGCTGAGAAACTTACCTTGGCTGGTTTGGAAGTGGAGGGAGTTACTCCGGTAGCAGGTTTTGATAGTAAGAAATCGAATAGTCGCAAGATTGTTGTTGGTCGTATTGAATCTGCAGAAAAACACCCTGACGCAGATAAGTTGCGGGTCTGCAGGGTAAATGTGGGCCGAAAAAACCTACTTGATATTGTTTGTGGTGCGTCAAATGCTGAACCTGGCACGGTAATTCCTGTCGCAATGGTGGGCGCCAAATTGCCCAAACTGGAGATTAAAGAGACAACCATTCGTGGCACGCAATCAAATGGCATGCTGTGTTCTTCCGCTGAATTGGGGTTGTCTGAAAGCGCAGATGGATTGATGGAGCTGGACGCGGATGCGCCTCTAGGAACACCGTTGGTAGAATATCTTGGACTAGAAGATAATGTTATAGAAATTGACCTCACTCCGAATCGCGGCGATTGTCTCTGTATACAGGGTGTTGCACGTGAAATTTCGGCGCTGACTGGATGCACTATGTCTCTGACCGATGTAAAAAAAGTGCCGGCCAAAAATAAAGTATCACTGCCATTAGATTTAAAAGCGCCAGAAGGCTGTGCGCGTTTTGTTGGCAGAGCGATTACTAACATAGATATACACGCTCGCACACCCGACTGGATGCAACAAAGGCTGTTGCGTAGTGGACTTAGAAGTATAAACCCTGTGGTTGATATTACTAACTATGTCATGTTGGAAACTGGACAACCAATGCACGGTTATGATCTTGACAAGATTCAGCAAGGTATTGTCGTAAGGCGAGCGAAAGATAAGGAAAAATTAAAGTTACTAGATGGTTCAGTAGTGAAACTGAATCGTCACAATCTGGTAATTGCAGATCACAAGCAGGCAATTGGCTTGGCTGGAATTATGGGTGGAGATTCCACTGCGATTTCAGATGATACGGTAAATGTTTTTTTTGAAGCGGCATTTTTTGCACCGGCAGATATTATTGGTAAAGCGCGACAGTTCGGCATGCATACCGATGCATCGCACCGTTTTGAGCGCGGTGTTGATTCGACCGGGCAGATGGCCGCGATCGAGCGCGCCACCGCTTTACTCTTAGACATAGCAGGCGGTGAGCCCGGCAAAATATGTCACGCGGTTGATCGAAAATCCTTGCCAAAGCAAAAAGCTATCATCTTTAATAATGCAGAGTTGCCGAGAGTTTTAGGAATAAATATTCCTGCAAGCAGTACAAAATCAATTTTAAAAAAGCTTGGTATGGATGTGTCAGGGGTTGCTGCTGCGCTAAAAGTGACGCCACCGGCCTGGCGATTCGATATTACCGGTCAACATGACCTGGTGGAGGAAGTAGGGCGCTGTTACGGGTATGAAAAAATACAGCCCAGACTGCCTTCAAGTTCGGCCAGAACCGGAGGATACCCGGAAATAGACTTGCCTTATCAGTCGCTGAAGCAGGCATTGACGTCAAGAGGGTATTACGAAGTCATCAACTATAGTTTTATTGATCCTGGCCATCAGGAACTGGTGGTTGGCCTTTCAGGTGGAACACGACTTGCGAATCCTTTAGCGGATAATATGGCCGTAATGCGCCAAAGCTTGCTACCGGGTCTGTTGAATAGTCTGGTTAGGAACCAAAACCGCCAAGAAGCCCGAATCAGGATGTTTGAATCAGGTGTAGTGTTTCTTGGTGCTGGCAAAAAAAGAAGAGAAGTTTCTCGGATTGGCGCTGTTTTATCCGGGACAGCCTATCCCAAACAATGGTCCGTAGATCCTGAAAATGTCGATTTTTACGATATGAAAGGGGATCTGGAGGCGTTGCTGAGTTTAGGTGCTGCAGGTCGCTCTATCAAATTCCGGGCCGCTGAACAACCCGGATTACACCCTGGTCAGTCTGCCCAAATTCTTGTGGATTGTGCGGTTATCGGCAGTATTGGAAAGTTGCATCCAGCGGTTCAGCAGAAACTGGGTATTGATGCTGAAGTTTTTGTGTTTGAAATCGACATGATAAACCTGCTGAAGTCGCCTTTACCTGTCTTTCAGTCCTTGTCTCGATTCCCTTCTGTTGAACGTGACTTGGCGGTGGTGGTTGATAGGGACGTTAGCGCTGATCTGGTGCTGGAAACGGTACGAGAGCAGGCTGGGAGCGATCTGAAGCGATTGGAGTTGTTTGATATGTATCAGGGAGAAAGGATTGAAAATAATAAGAAAAGTTTTGCTTTCAGCTTGACGTTCCAGTCGGAATCAAGCAGTCTTAGGGCTGGCGATATAGATGATATTACCGCTAGAATAATAACGGCTTTAGAACAAAAGGTTGGCGCACAACTGCGTGCCTGATGTATCAGTAATGATCCAAACTGACCTTTTTATTAGATATGGCTCTTATGTCCATTCTGCTCAATGCAGAGGGCAAAAATCTGGCATATCTAAGTGGCGTGAATACGCTAGCCGACCATAAAGATTAAGAGGAATTGTGATGACAATAACCAAAGCCGATCTTGGTAATACTTTGTTTGACGAAGTCGGTCTTAATAAGAGGGAAGCGAAAGATTTTGTAGAATTATTTTTCGAGAAGATCCGACAGTCTCTGGAGCAGGGAACCGCTGTAAAATTGTCAGGCTTTGGGAGTTTTACCCTGCGAGACAAAACTTCGAGGCCTGGAAGAAATCCTAAGACAGGAGAAGAGGTTGCAATATCAGCAAGACGTGTCGTGACATTTCGCTCAAGTCAGAAACTAAAACACAGTGTGGTTGATAATTCGTTTGAATTGACCCAGAAACTTGGAAGAAAGCGATAATGACCATGTTAGATCCTGCGGGTTTCGAACTACCTCCTATACCCAGTAAACGTTACTTTACGATTGGGGAGGTCAGCAAACTGTGTGTAGTGAAGCCCCATGTACTGCGGTATTGGGAGCAGGAATTCCCGCAGTTAAAGCCAGTTAAGCGGCGCGGTAATCGTCGTTATTACCAGCGACATGAGGTGAAATTAATTCGCCAGATACGCAAACTGCTATACGTGGAAGGGTTTACCATCAGTGGCGCCAGAACGCGCCTTGAGCAGGTGGTAGCCGAAGGAGCGCCAGCTAGTCCTTCAGTGATTGACAAGGAAGGATCAAAGCTGATTTCCCAGCTTATTTCCGAGTTGAATGAAGTTACGGAGATTCTGAGTTAAAGTTTGGACCGCCGAATCAGTTTTGATCCATCTATTCAGAACCACTTAAACTCTTTCTAGATCGGGTTATTATATGTAGTGTTGTTTCTGAATTCGGGGTGTGGCGCAGCCTGGTAGCGCACCGCAATGGGGTTGCGGTGGTCGGAGGTTCAAATCCTCTCACCCCGACCAGTAAATATTTTTTCTGATAATAAATAACGCCTGACAATAGCTCTAAAATGATGGCGAACTTTGAGAATTTATTTTAAAAATAAAATAATCCTATAAATTGGATTAAAGATAGATTTTCTGCAAAGGAATTGCCAATCTAGCAAGATTACCTAGCCGATTATAGATTGCACTTTCAATCTCAACTCTACGCTTTAGAACAGCGATGAGCACATACGGGTTAACGAGTGCAGAGTTTTAAGAGATTGATCGATATGTTTTTCGTGCAATCGAGTGAATAATAAAATCGGATCGGAGGTTTGTTTGCGGTGTTTTGTCCAAAATAAGTCTTACAGTGTTTGTAAACTGCCAGACGGTTTATTCTTGGGTGGAGTAGCAGCTGCTCAGATTCAATTTATGGATCTCTAGGCCGCTTCAGGATCGCCGGAAATAAGCGAGTAACTGTTTGATATGAAATTAGCAAAAAAGGTGTTCGTCACTTTATTCTGTTTGCTTTTTGTCAGCATTCCTTGGTCATCACTACATGCTAAATCACCAGAAGATATGGAGCTTGCTGCCGTTGTAAGCGTTATCAATTCTTATCTGCTTGATAGTCCTCTGATTCGAGAGGTGTCGTTAGAACCATCCCAGTTTTTGCAAGGTCCGTATATATTCGGAGAAGATTTTACAATCAACTTTAATAGACCTGACACCGACATCTATTTATGTTTTTTCCTGCAAGGTCTTCGAGGCATGCAAGATCAGGAAGTAGCGGTTGAGTTAAATGGTGTTTCGAGGTCCGTTAGAAATGGTGAAAACTGCTATCTTTTAACAAGCGGATCACTACTTGATCAAAATACTTTCTCGTTTACTATTCTCAGCGCTGGGTTAAGTCTGCGACTTCGTCAGCTTGGCATTGAAGCGTCGCGTCAGTATAGCCTTGGTATGCGGTCTTTTACCCGAGCTAATTGGAATGCGTTAAGCGTGAGAAAAGTACTGCGTGTTTTTGCTTTTGGGGGGCATGCGAAAGAGTCGCAAATCTCCGCGTGGGCTAGCATGCGACCTAAAGTAGCGATACGCCAAATGCTGAATTTTTCCAAGCATAATCTACGTCTTTCACCGCTGGCAATCGGTGAAAAATATACAGAGCCGGCAAGAGCATATGGAACCTTACAGGAGTTTTCCAATTTGTATCTTGGCTCTACTAACTCTAACTTACCAATACCAGTTGGTCAGCGTGATAGGTTTAGGGTGGATGCTGCAAACAATGATAATAGTCTTGGTGATTCGTTATTTAGAATGATAACAACGAGGGGGCTCAACCCCTTTAGACACCGGATTGGCCTTTGGGAGACGAACTATCATCTCGCGGTAAACCTGGCTAAGGCAGCAGTTACTAGAAACCAAGTGGCAATAATGTATGATGAGATTATGGACGCCCATGAAAGGAATTTACCTTATCAAGAAGTGTTAGCGACAGCTGCCAAATCAGCGGCAGTAGCCGCTCAATACGGCCATTTTCGAAATAGCTGGGTAGCGGATGAATGCCAGTGTAATGAGGACTTTGCAAGAGAATGGCATCAGTTGTACTTTGGGATATTTGGCGAAGATGATCCTGATTACCACGAAAACATCAGTATCCCCAATACTGCAAAAGCACTAACTGGGATGCCACTTACAGACAATGGGAATACGATCGGTTTTACTGCTGAAAAACATCATATAGGAAGTTTGACGATACTTGGTAGCACAATAAGCGGTGCGAACGCGAGTGAGAAAATAGACAATCTTGCTAGAGTTTCGATCAGTCATCCTGAAAGCCAACATAATTTGCCCGTAATGATTATCGCTGGCCTAGCAGATGATAATCTAACAGAAACAAAAAAGAGTATATTGAGGGCGGCATGGAGAGCTATGGGTGATCAGCCTTCTTTCTTGGATTTCATTCAAGCCTATGCGATTTCCTATATTTTTCACGAAGATAGTCTTGAGCAATTTAAGTATTTTTCGAGTTTCGAACGAGCGATCTATATGGCTAATCGTTATAACCTAGAGAATATAGAGTCACTTACTGCTGGCCGTTCCAATAGCCTGAGCGGTAATCTGAACCGAGGTTATGCTGGTTTTAACCCTTCGGGAATATTTCGTAACGACAACGCAATTTTGTTTTATCCGTCGCACAATGTGTTTGGGGGTCAGACATCGTTAGAAGCTGTGAACTCGAGTAAAGTGCTTGAACACAACTTGAACCGATCAACAGAGTTTCTTGAACTGTTTGCAAATTATGCTGAGTGCCAAGAGTGTGATCTTGGCGGCCCATGGAAAAAAGATTGGTCCAGTGTCATACCTAAAAATGGAGAAGAATATAGCGTTGGAAATGTGGCTAAATGGTTGTGGACCTATATTGTTGGTCATACTGTCGATTATGGCGCTTTAGAACGTGCGTACTTGCTGAGCATATTGGGAGCTGTTTCTGACGAAGTTGGAACCTATCGTGTGTTTGATTTTGCGCAATTGCTTTGTATACGACAGGAGCGAATTTTAGCTGGCGTGACAAATAATGCGCTGTCTGATTTGGTGTCCAGAAGTGCCTGGGAAAATTATTGTGCATTTGATAATGGTTATTCTTCGTCTGAACTGGACTCATTGAACAGAGTGTTTTCTGAGCAAGATTTCACCTCCGATGTGAATCGCCTGTTAAATCAAATTGCGGTTGTTGAACTAGCGCTTGACAGTGAAGATCCGGTGCTGAGATTGCGAGCCAATCAACGGGTTCAGCAAGCGATAGCCTTTATTTTTTCAACCCCATATGTATTTGCGCAAGAGGCTGTGCAATGAATCGTAGAAATTTCCTATGGTCGTCTCTCTATTCAAGTTTGATCTACGGAGCTGGCTCGTTGCCATCATTGTTAGAAGAGTCACATGCTGCTTTTGCGCCGATAAATAATCGCACGCTCATCAATCTTATGTGTGAGGGTGGTTGTGATTTCAGACATCTTATCGTGCCCGGATACAATCCCAATCAAGACAGCTTTGGATATAAATACTGGCAATATCGGCGCCGGACCCATCGGCTAGGTTCGAGCCCCAGTGAGTGGCAAGCGCGTTGGGAGCAGGACTATCATGGTTTTACAATTGATGCGCCTGGCACGCTAAATCATGGTGTGGTCTTCGGAATTTGGAGAGAGGCGGCTTGGCTCATCAAAATGTACAGAGAGGGAAAGCTGGCAATAATTTGCAATGCAGTTGGTGGGCAATCACGTGCGCACGATCACTGTCAGTTGATATTAAACCAGGGTAATTTAACCTCCGGTGTAACCGATACCGAACGCTCGGGTTGGGGGGGTAGACTTGCCCGAAGCGCCGGTGGTAACGCGGTCAGTTTAACAAATGTTTTAACACCGTTTTGTTTTGGTCCGTTGGGACCGTCGGCAGGATATGAAATGAATGCGGTGGACAATAGGGATTCCATTCTAATTTCAGATTCAAGGAACCTTGGGGTTTTTGAAAGTGATCTTTCAATAGATCAAATGTCAGGCATAGCGACACGTCACAAAATGGCTCGCTCTGTTGCGGGCTACTACGCAAGCGTGCGTCAACAAGGAGTCGATGCGGTGTACAACAAAATTATGGACAATGAGCTAAAGCTGCGTGAAATTGGCGCGTTAATGAATGAACGAATTGATTTTGAAGTCCCCCTTTTTATTCGTGGACTTTACGACGATAAAAATCATAACCTGAACAATAATTCTAGCGGACAGTCTCGACGTGTATTGAAAAACGCTGAGTTCGGTGAGCAAATCCGTAACCTATTCGATGCTTTGGCATCCAACGATATTCTAAACTTACGCGCGGCGTCTTTAGTGTATGGAGGATGGGATAGTCATGCAAAGCAGCGTGGGAATGACTACGCCAATGGAGATAAACACGACCCTAATATTGACAGAGGAATAGAGGGCTTCTTCCAGGATATTTTTGGGGGTCCATACTACCTAACCAGCGATGCTCCGCACGGTGCCTTATCCGCACTTTGGCAGAGTCTAAATCTCATCGATAAAGAGAAAATTGTTGTAACAGTCGCAAGTGAGTTTGGACGACAGCTCAGAGATAACGCGGATCATGGTACTGATCATGGCAGAGGAAATATTATGTTGGTCATGGGTGAAAAAGTCCAGGGCGGCATTTATGGTGAACTGTTTCCACAAAGTGAAGTGAGTAAATACGATGATTTTTCTTTGACCACTCCTGACATTGACGGTTTAACTGAAATTGATTCAATATTTAATCATGTTTGTGATTGGGTATCGCCAAACTCTGGACAACTGGTGTTTCCTAATCAGCTGGATGCCATGATTGAACACGGCGTGGTGTTAAACAGTCTTTTTGAGCCTTAACAATACTTCGTCCGAGTCTTTGCGGGCTATTCTATTATGGGTGTAATGTCCTGGAGCAATCGAGTTCGCAGCAGGTTTGCGCCGATTGGTCTTACCTAAAGGCAAATTAATACGATCTTTATATTTGTGGATGTCACAGGAAAACAAAGACTGCTTTCAAGTAATGTATCTACTGGACGATCGAAGCTTGGCGGTAGCTGATTTAGGAACGCATCGCCATTTTTAAAAATCAAGGAGTTGGTTGGTCCAGATGTCCAGCCAGGGTCGAGGCCTTGCTGAATTTCTTCAAGATTACTGAGGCTTCTAGGGTCGTTGTCCGAATTATTATTTTCAACGGATGCGATCGCGGCTTTGATGTCGCTGGACGAATATAACTCTATAAAGTTCGAGCGAATCTCAAACCCATAAGTGTTCCAGGGTTCAAAGCCATTTTCGTTAGCATGGCAAACTTGGCACTGCCGATCTCCGGACTTGGAGTCTGGATAGCTTTCTCTCCACTCTTCCAGAAACTCAGGTCTACCTTGCGCGTTCGATGCTAAAAAACAAGCTGAAATTAGTGCAAGTGAAGCGAGCTGTCTTGCAAAAGTACGCATTGCGTCTGTTCAGCTAATGAAACCAAGATCCAAATCTGAATTACTCCAACCACCGTTATTCAAATTCGGAAACAGCTCTCGCAATTCACTGTTTGTGAATCCGCCAAACCACTTTGCAACGGTAGAACTCATTTGGTCATGGGAAATCGATGGCACTAATATACCGCGCCCGTTGTCCCAGTATTGTGGATCATCAGCATTCATGATTGGCATGGTACCGTACACCTTACCGCCGTCTATGGGACCACCCATTACTATCTGATGCCCACCCCAGCCGTGATCGGAACCACTGGAATTGCCCACCGCCGTGCGTCCAAAATCACTATTGGAAAAGGTCACGACATCATTCTGTAAGCCCATTTCGACTAAAGCTTCATAAAACGCGCCGAGCGCAGCGCTTAGCTGCCCTAGATTGCTCGCTTGTGCACTGCTGAGCGCAGCATGATTATCGTAGCCGTCCATCTCGACGTAAAATGTCTGCTGAGTATCTTCAACTCCGAGGCTGCGGCGAGAGTTCATAAGTGTCGCAATATTTTTAAAACTGCGGCCAATCCGAGTCGATGGAAAACTGGTCTGTAAATTTAGAATGGGTGAGCGTAATGCTTGTCGCACAAAATCACTCTGGGTTAACGAAGTATTAAATTTTTTACCAAACTCATTCAACAGCACATTGCCATAGTCATGGCTATACGCTGATTCAATAGCTGCGCGACGCTCTCGTTGAATAGGAACAGTTGATTGATAGCCAGGGACAATATGAACTACACCGCCGAAACCGTAAGGCGAAGTAATGGCGCCTTCCTGCCAAACGTTACTGGTGCTGGAAACGCTCATATTGAAAGGTACTTGCGCGGTCCATGTGTCGTTGTATAAATCGCCGATTCGCCCGGCCCAGCCGGTTCTGGTTTCACCTTCGAACGGTAAGCCAGAACGAATGAAGTGTTTTTGCGTAATATGTGAAAATAGCTTCGGTGGTAGCTCAACGCTGCGATCAATATAGTTCTGTGTGGTGGTTGGTTCTTTCAAAGAACCAACATTGGCAATAAACGCGAGATTGCCAGCGTTGTAAAGGTCCCGGACTTCGCCCATTGATGGGTGAATACCATATTTGTCGGTACCAGAGTCTATTTTTAAAACCGCGTCTCGATCTAATGCGCGATTTCCTCGCTGTTCTAAGTAGGCATCATAATAGTCGTCGCTATCTTCAACTAAAATATTGCAATCGTTGCCTCCGGAAAGATATAGGCATACCATGGCGCGATAACCTTCCGGCCGTGTTGCGGCCAGGGCTGAAGAAGATAGTACGCCAAGGGTTGTATATGAGCTTGCAACCCCAGTTGCTCCGAACAAGGCGCAGTTACGTAGAAAATTTCGTCGGCTTCTCTGGTCAGTCATCGTTAACTCCTAGCGTTGGAAATTGTATTCAGGGGAAACAGTAATCACGGTAAGCGCTTGCTGCGCAATATATTGGCGATTAGCGATAACACTGCCCTGATCGGGGAGCGTCTCGAGAAAGGTGATCACATCGTTACGCAGTGCTTGCGACATGATGCCGCCGAACAATCGCTCTTGATAGAAGTCCATTAGGTCGTTAAGGTTGTCAGCTAGCGCTTCGGCTTCGGAGAGATTTAGAATCATGGCTCTTCTCCTATCGCTTGAATAGGGCGCAGTGGCACTCACCGGATCGGAGCCAACCAACTCTGATGTGGCCATTTGAAGCATACGACCAAGGAATTTAAGAACAATTTCATCCCTAAACAATTTCATTTCAGGTGCGACCAGACCTTGGTCTTTTAACGAGGCAGGACCATCAGTCGGTGCATAGAAGTTGAACACTGATGGCGCATCGTAGGGACGCTGGCCAAAATCACTATGGGAGTTTCCGTAACGAATGCGACCAATATCAGATTGTGCGTTAAAGGCTCTCCACAATTTCGAAATCGCTATTACTGGCTCTAGAATTTTACCTCCCGTAGATGAGCTCGGGGAACCTAATGCCGCTGGGTCCAGTAAAATGGCTTTCACCACCGCGCCTAGATCACCATATTCACCGCTACCATTGTCTCTGAATACCGCGGCGACGCGGCCAACGTATTCTCTTGGCGGATTGCTCATCACCAAGCGCTCTATCAAACGGGTTGAAATAAACGGCGCGACATTTGGATGATTGGCGATACTATCGAGAGCCATATCCAAATCCTCCTCTTGAGACAAACCGGCGGGATGAACTCTTCCCATAAACGTCTTTTCATCAAAGTCATGGGCAAAGCCATTCCCCCAAATGATCAGCGGATTGAGATCCCACTGAGAGAAAACAAAGGAACCAGGGGAGTAAATCCAACCGGTGAAAATTCGCGCTAGATTTTGAACAGTTTCCGGCGAATAGGTCTCGATTTCGCGTCCATTAGCATCTAACCTGGGTGTACCGTCTTGATTTAATTCTGTTAACCCAATACTGAAAAGTTGCATGATTTCGCGAGCATAGTTTTCATCTGGCTGCCCGAATCGGCCTGCTTTTTGATTACCAACAAAGCTAAGGTAGTAAGCCATTGCCGGGTTAAGCGTAATGTCCTTTAATAGATCTCGATAGCTGCCGAACGCATGCTTTGATAGTACATCTTCATATACTACTGCAGCGCGCTGCCGGCCGCGGAGCGCGTTACCTAGCTGAGTTGATACGACAAAAACTTGACTCAGAGCATACACAACTCGTTGTCTAAGTTGGTCATTGCTTCGAATAGTACGTTCCCACCATTGGTCCATACGTATCCTTGAGGCTGCAGAGCCGTCTAGCAATGCATGCATATAGGTGATGCATTCCTCGGTCTCCAGAAAGCCTCGTGTTACACAATTGGTAGTTGGGCCGTTGTTATTCACATCAATGGCGACATCGTCTTTCAATCTATTTTGGTAGTTGGTGAAAGCATCAATAGACGACACTCTAGGCAGTCTTAATTGTTCGTCAATCCAGGCTTCATAGCCAATCTCAAGAACCCGATCAAGTTCTGCCCTGGTTGGCCCGAAAGTAGCTCGGGCTAGAAACAGCTGGGCATCAGCGCGGGTTTTCGGGCCTGTACTTAATTCGGATGATATACGTGTAACGGTCCAACTACCTTCCGTACCATCTTCCAGTCTGATAACAATAGTGTTGTGAGACAGTTCACTAGCAGGAATTGTGAATTGGTTGATTCCATTAGTGAGCGTCCCTGCCAGTTGCCCATTAATATAGATCTCGACACTAGCCCCGTCTGGAATATCATCCATGGTGATGCTGAGATCTACGTCTTGAAACAGGCGATCAAAACGTAGTTCAAGGCCATCAGGATACTGATCGCTGGTATAACGCTGATTGCTCGTTTGTCCTACTCGCAAGGAAACCGGACCGGTCTCTTCGAGCAGCAGATAGATGATCGGCGAAAGTGCAGAAGTCTTAGGGGGCGCAGCTGAGGAAGTCTGCAGGCTAAGCATCAGCAGAACGCTCAACCAGACGAAAGTGCAGCAGAATTGTACGCTTAGTCCTCTTTTAGAAGAAGAACGATTCAACACCGAATACATGGCTTATATTTTTATTATTTTCAATCAAGAACTGTGCACTTCCCGTTAACAGTCACAGAAAAGGCCCCCAGAGAAAATACTACCGCAATTGCAGTCGACTGACAACTATCAGCACCGATAGCACAGGTTTTCTATCGTCGCATGTTAGCTATTGTTCGGATTCGATTGAACGGTTTCTGTTCAAAATACCACAACGCTGTGATGAAGAGCAGGGCGACCGGTAATGAGTCTGCTAAGAGGCTGAATCACCATGCGCTAATTTGGTGATAAATGCGAAACAGACGCGCCAATGCCGTGATCGAAAAAAGCAAATATGGAGTTGGTTATTTTTTATCTCGTATCGATATGCCATCGTCCAGATAGGATTCTATTTTTATTGGATCTAATTCTGTTGTCTCTGGAAGCGGTAGAGGTATTTTTCAAATAAATTGAGATAAACCCAACAGGAGTACCAGGTTGGTTGTCATTGTGATCCATTTATTGAAAGCACTGGTAGAGAAATAACAAATGAAGTTGGTTGCGATTATCCTGAACTTTAATGCGGCTGAGCTCACTTTAAAAGCTGTGGATTCCGCACTGAATGCATTGTCTGCGATAAGCGAAGAATGGCGATTAATTGTGGTTGATAACGCTTCTACCGACGATAGTGCTGTCGAGATCAACACTCAAATCGTATCCAATAAAAAAGCCACTGGAGGGATCTGGAACTATGTTGAGTTTATCCAATCTTCTGAGAATGGCGGGTTACTGACTTTTTAGAGAAATACAAAGATTGATTGTCTGGTAGATTGATTTAGCCCGCTATCTAACCAAAAACTTATTAACAAGTCAGAAACCAAGAAACTCGCAAAGTCTTGGTATCCCAGATTTTATGGTTTCAGTCTTTTACGTCTGTTTTTTTACTATGGAATAATTGTTACCAAAGTAGTTTGTATTCCACTGACGTCATTTCCATCATTTACGGTGTAGGAAATCGTGCGTGCCGTTGTGACAGGTGTGGCCCCAGCAGGAACCTCGTAGGAGTAGGTAATACTTTCAATAGCATTTTCGAATGTTTCGTCCGTAACCTGCGCCCCGGCTTCAAGTCTAATCAGTAGCGTAGCGCTTTGTTGGCCGCTTACATCAAGCCCAGTTGGTGGGTTATCTAAACTCAAGCTGTCTCCATCTTGTGGATTTTGCACGCTCACCGTCGCAGATATTATGCTTGCTCCTAGAGAGCTTTGTGTAATGGTGGCGTTAGAGCTGGGATTTACAGCATTGCCACCAATAGTAAAGGAAGCTCCTCCTGTAACGCTAATGCTGGGTTCTACAGTTCCTCCATCATTTGTTGGATCGCCAACTCCATCTCCACCATCCGTAGCATCACCATCAGTTCCATCTGTCCCGTCATCATCAGTGGGCGGATCAAGAAAATCTGCGGTCAGATCGACGTCGCATTCATTTAATGGGTCGGTCAGGGTCGGGCCAGTAGCGGTGTCAGTGTCAGTATCCGTATCCGTGCCATCAGTTGTATCTGTACCGGTATCTGTGTCTGTATCTGTATCGGTACCGGTATCATCAGTCGTATCAGTAGCAGTTGCTGTGGTGCCGGAAGATTCTTCCGGGATCACAAATCGAATCGTGTCGGCCGAATAGCTGAATCCATCGTTGACATAAAGGGTGGCAATATTATTACCCGCGTCAAGCTGCACGTCGCTGTTGAGATTTACGCAGGGTATATCTAATTCTCTTATCGATGTCTCACCATTAATAAACCAGCTGTAGCTCAAATCAAATGGTGCATCATCCGGGTCAGTGGATGATCTAGGATCGAGAAAGAAAGTACCACTGGTTGTGATACCTGTCCCTGCAACAGCACGAGGTTGACTTGTGCTAAGCAAAAAACTGCTCTCGTCAATAAAAACGACATTATCGATCAGAGTGAAGTATCCAAGACCTTCGCCTCTGGTGTTTTGGGTGAATTCAATAGCAATTTCTTGGCCGACGAGTTGATGCGTATCGATAAAGTGACCACTGAAGGCAGTATCTCTTGGCTCACTCGGGCAGCCTTCGGCGAGCTGTACAATTGCTGTGCGATAGGGTTGTTCGGAAATCACAGCACCAGTGGAATCGATAATATTAACGATAAAGTCGACAGGTTGGTCGCCCGGATCGGCGCTCAGGGTTTCTGTAAGCGCGGAAAAAATGACGCCGTTGCCGGCGATAAAAGGTTGAGATCTCAGCGTTGCAATGGAATCCGTATCACCGTTTGGATTAGATCGTAGTAGGGCAGCGTAGTTACTTGTTGGATTTCCATTGAACGATATGGCCGTAGTGTCATTACCAGAAAAACAGCTACCTTTAGCAGCGAGACTTGCAAAACCGCCGTTAATACCTCCGGGTGTCCATCCTTGAAAGGTGCCACTTTCAAAGTCTCCATCGAACAGTAAGCCGGTTTGCGCATCAGCGTTCGAGACAAAAAATACCGATTGCGCGATCATCGCTGCGAGTGGAAGTTTGGAACGTAGAAAAGTCTTCAATGGTCTGCTTCTTTGTATGACGGAATCAAAAGCGATCCCTTGATTAATCAATTAACCTAACATTATCGGTCATGATGGCCCAAAGTGGAATCATTTTGACTACTCTCAGGTATTATAATCCTTTAGAATCCGCGGTTTTTTGGAAAACCAACACTATGCCTACAGTTACTCGCTTCCCACCAAGCCCAACCGGCTATCTTCATATTGGCGGAGCCAGAACAGCGCTATTCAATTGGCTATATGCAAGGAAAATGGGCGGTGAAATGGTGTTGCGGATTGAAGACACGGATTTGGAGCGCTCTACTAAAGAGGCGGTGGATGTCATTATGCAGGGCATGGAATGGATGGGGTTGAGCTGGAATCAAGGGCCTTTCTTTCAAACCGAGCGCTTTGATCGTTATCGAGAAGTAATAGAAATGTTACTTGCGCGTGATGATGCATATTACTGTTTTTGTTCGAGAGAACGTTTGGAAGAAGTGAGAGAACAGCAGCGCGCGAATGGTGAAAAGCCGCGTTACGATCACTGTTGTCGGGATTTAGATAGAGTGCCAACAGCTGACGAATCCGCAGTGATCCGGTTTCGTAATCCATTAGAGGGACAAGTTGTCTTCGATGATGTCGTGCGTGGCAGCGTTACGGTTGAAAATAAAGAAATGGACGATCTTATCATTGCGCGTAGCGATGGCTCGCCCACATACAATTTAACTGTCGTGGTTGATGATATGGATATGAAAATCACACACGTTATTCGCGGTGACGACCATACCAACAATACCCCCAGACAGATCAACATATTTAAGGCGCTTGGCGCTGACCTGCCGGTATTTGCCCATGTACCTTTAATTCTGGGTTCTGATGGTCAGCGTCTTTCCAAGCGTCATGGTGCTGTAAGCGTTCTCGAGTACCGCGATATGGGAATATTGCCAGAGGCGTTGTTAAATTATCTCGTTAGACTGGGCTGGTCACATGGTGATCAAGAAATTTTCGAACTGGATGAAATGATCGAGCTATTTGATATCAAAGATATCAATAAATCAGCCGCCAGTTTTGATATGGATAAGTTGCTTTGGGTCAATCAACATTATCTCAAGCAAGCTGATGCCGAACGTCTTGGCAATGAATTGGCGAAACGCCTGCACCATCGTGGCATTGGTTTATGTGACGGTCCGAAGGTAAATGAAGTGATAGAACTGTTTCGTGATCGCTGTACAACTTTGGAGGATCTGGCAGATCAGGTCATCTATCTCTATCAGGATATCGACCAATTCGATGAAAAAGCAGTAAATAAGCATTTCACCGCTGAAGCTGGAGAGCTGCTCGCTGTTTTCGCGGATAAAATTGGTTCGCTGAGTGATTGGAGCGCTCCCGAGATAAATACCGTTTTAAAGCAAACGGTGGAAGCTGCCGGTGTTAAATTCCCTCAATTAGCGTTGCCGTTAAGGGTGGCACTATCTGGTAGCGCTGCAACCCCATCAATTGATCAGATTGTGATGATGGTGGGTAAAGATCGCACCGTAAATCGGATCAATAACGCGCAAATAATGATAGAAAAAACAATCAAATAACGATCAGAAAGTTCTTGATCGGTATAGATCAAAACCTTACAATACGGCGCCTTCGGGGCCATAGCTCAGCTGGGAGAGCGCAACACTGGCAGTGTTGAGGTCGGCGGTTCGATCCCGCCTGGCTCCACCAGTTTTAGTGAATTTTGGTAGCCTGAAGCGCTGCGTAACGAATTAAAAGAGCGTGTTGTAACCAACATGCGAACCGGCTTCCTGAGAGCTTGGACAATAAGCACGATCATCTGGTGCTGACAGTTTAAGTCCCCATCGTCTAGTTGGCCTAGGACACCGCCCTTTCACGGCGGCGACAGGGGTTCGAATCCCCTTGGGGACGCCATACAAAAAAGCCCGTGCATAGCGGGCTTTTTTTTTGTTGTTTCCCGTTGCAAATGAATGGTCTCGGGTTCCTTATAAAGCACTTTTCATTTTATTATATACACGCATAATTGAATAAAACAGACGATTCGCTGTCTATACTTCCACCTATATATGGAACAAGTTTGATGTTAGAAAAATCTAATCGCCTTTTACAACTCGCTGTTTTAGTGAGCAGTTTTTCGGTTTCTAGTGCAGGTTTCTCTGCTGAAACCGAAACGCAAACCGGAGATAAATCGCCGATTGAGCCAATAACAAGCGAAACAGATACCAATCAGTATCGTGGTTTGGTTCTGGAGAACGGATTGAAAGTGATGCTGGTTTCTGACCCGGATGCGGATCAGGCGGCTGCGGCATTAGATGTGCATGTTGGCAGTGGAAGTGACCCTGAGGGATGGAATGGGCTGGCGCATTTCCTTGAGCATATGTTGTTTTTAGGGAATGGAAAATACCCTGAAGCCGGGGAGTATCAAAAGTTCATACAGAGTAGAGGTGGCAGTAATAATGCATATACGGCCTACGACCATACTAATTATTTCTTCAGTGTAAATCACGATAGTTTGCTTCCGGCACTAGATCGATTTTCACGATTTTTTATTGACCCGACTTTTGAAGAAACCTATGTCGAGAGGGAGCGCGCCGTTGTGCATTCGGAGTATCAGGCACGACTCAAAGATGAGGGTAGACGAATTTGGGCTGCACAAAAACAAATATTAAATCCGGGGCATCCGGGTTCGCGGTTTTCTGTTGGGTCACTCAAAACGCTAGCCGATAGAGAAGAAAGTTCTACCAGAGACAAATTGATTTCATTTTACAAGCGTTGGTACTCGGCAAATATTATGGCCTTGAGCGTGGTTGGTCGGGAAGATTTGGATCAGCTCGAAAAATGGGTTCGGGAACGCTTTTCAGAAGTGCCTAATCATGAGATTGAGGCGCCGCTTTATCGGCAGTCTTATTTGAATAAAGAATTGCTGCCAGGTCGAATTGATATCGTTCCTGAAATAGATACCTATAGCGTCGCGTTTCAATTCGCCATTCCCAGTACAACTTCTGACTATCATAGTAAACCTGTTAGCTATATTGCGAACCTACTTGGCCATGAAGGTAAGGGATCTTTGCTTGCTGCTTTGAAGGAGTTAGGTTGGGCAGACTCTCTCAGCGCCGGCGCCGGGTTTATGGATAGAGGACAAGGAACTCTGCAGGTTTCGATTGGATTGACGGAGCCAGGCGCTGAGCAAGTAGATGAGATAGGCACCATGCTATTTCATTATATTCATCTGATCCAGGAGAATGGTCTGGAAGACTGGCGCTATGAGGAAGAGAAACAGCTAGGGGAGATTGCCTTTCGGTTTGCTGAGCAGCCAAGTGCTTCAAGGATCGCTAGCTCTATTGCATCTCGACTGCATGACTATCCGGTTGAGGAAGTGCTTTCGGGGCCGTATTTGTTGAAAGAGTTCAAGCCTGATTTGCTGAAGAATATTCTGTCTCGATTAGTGCCAGAAAGCGTGATGGTACAGTTGGTATCGCCGAAGCATAAAGCAAGGAAAGTATCGCCGTACTACGATGTTAAGTATGAAATTACCAAAATTGATGCGGGTATCATCCAGCGTTGGCAGGATGCGCATGCAGTTAATTTTCCTCAGCTTGTTTTGCCTAAGAGTAACCCCTTTATTCCAGAAAGACTCTCTCTTCAAGAGAACTTGGTCGAAACTACAAAACCAGTAGAAATTATAAGGGAAGACGGCGTAGAGCTATGGTACAAGCCGGACCAATCATTTAGAACGCCTCGCTCAAGCTTTTATTTTAGTCTCAAGTCCGAGCAAGCGAATGCGTCACCCCGCAGTTTGGTGATGACCGAGCTCGCTGTGCGGCTGCTCAATGATCAGTTAAATACAGAAACTTACCCGGCCAGACTTGCCGGCTTGCGTGTGAGTTTATATAGACATAGCCGGGGTGTCAGTGTTCGTTTAGGCGGATATCAAGATGGTCAAAAAGCGCTTTTAGAAGTTGTATTGGGTGCTTTGAAACAACCAAACATAGAGCAAGACAAGCTTGATCTGATTAAAGATGAGCTTGGACGTGAGCTAGCCAATACTGCTAAGGAACGTCCTTCGAGTCAGACGGTGCATGAAATTTATCGCTTGTTGCTGTCACCGTATTGGACTGAGGAGGAGCGAATCGCGGAATTGGATTCAGTGACTTTGGATGAAGTCGAGCAACATTTGCAGACTCTGTTGTCGGATGTGCAGATTAGTGTTCTTGCGCATGGAGATATTTCTCTTGATCAAACCTCCGAGATGGCCAATATCGTTGCCGCCCAGTTCGAAAACGCAATCAGTGGCCAGGAGGTATCCAGAAACCGTTTGCGTGAATTAGAAAATGGGAGTCAGTATCTTCGTAACAAAGATATAGAACATGATGACACTGCGGTAAGTTACTATTATCAATATCCTGAGAAATCGATTGAAGCGAGGGCGAGAGTTGGTTTGCTTGGGCAGTTAATAGAAGCGCCATTTTACTTCGATCTTCGAACGACCAATCGGGTTGGCTATCTGGTTTATGCTAGCAATATTAAAATTTCTGAGGTGCCAGGAGTTTTGATGTCGATTCAAAGTCCCAGTCATTCTGCTTCTGATCTTGACGGTTTGATCGGAGCCTTTATTGAAGGTTTTCCTAAGCAACTTGAAATGATGTCTGATGAGGAGTTTAATCAGGCGAAGCTAGGCTTGGTGGCCCAGATACTTAAAAAAGATAACCAGCTTTCTCAGCGAACTGACAGATATTGGACGCAGATTGATCTTAAAGAATATAAGTTTGATACGCGCGAAGTGATCACCAATGCCATTCGGACGCTGGAAAAGGGTGATGTGCTTGAGACATTTAATGTGTTATTTGACGAAAGTAAGCGCTTGCTGCTTGTGCAATCTCCAGGCCGAAGAGAGGGGGCTAGTGAGAACGCGGTGAATGGCAGCGAATGGATAGATACTAAGGCGCCAACAATCTTTCGTGAAACTGCTAAACAGTACTTTCCTGCGCTCTAGTGCGCCGGAAATATCGTTTGGGCAGCTATGATTGATGCTAATTCACAGTTGATATGTGGTGAACTTGGTGTCGCTATCACCAAAAAGCAGGGGCGTTTGATAACTATTGAATCCTGCACAGGTGGCGGTGTCGCTCATGCGATTACTGAGACTCCTGGTTCGTCAGCCTGGTTTGATCGATCATTGGTTACCTATAGTAATCAGGCGAAGACTGATCTTGCAGCAGTTCCGGCTAGTTTGTTGAAAGAGTTTGGTGCCGTAAGTGTCGAAGTTGCTGAAGCAATGGCGATTGGGGGGTTGACTAAGAGTGATTTAGATGTCGCCAATTCCTACAGCATCGCGATTACCGGTATTGCTGGCCCGGATGGCGGCACCGCTGAAAAACCCGTTGGGCTGGTATGTTTTGCTTGGGGGCAAAGAGTGGATAATCGCTGTGAATTGATGCATTCCAGCGTAGAGCATTTTTCCGGAAACCGCGCTGCGATACGGAAACAGAGTGTGCAATTCTCGCTACAAACCCTTGTTGATAGACTTTGACTGAACTGAGATCGTCGTCTTTTAACCGGCTGTTTGGTTTAAAATAGCCTGTGCGCGTCTGTGTTGCGTTTCCTTATCAACGCTGTATTTTCAGCGAATTACTGATCATAAAATGAGCCTGGATTACCTCGAATTCGAAAAACCAATTGCTGAACTTGAAGAGAGAATTCTTGAGCTACAGCGGCTGAGTGACGACAGATCGATGAATTTTGATGAGGAGATCGAGACCATGCGTGAGAAAAATCGGTCGCTTACCGCGGATATCTTTTCAAAATTGTCCGCCTGGCAAATTACGCAAATTGCCCGGCATCCCTTGCGTCCTTATACGCTGGATTATATCGAGCGAATTGTTTCCGACTTTCAGGAAGTGCACGGGGACAGGATGTATGCAGATGACCCGGCTATTGTTGCAGGGCTAGGTAAGATTGGTAGCAGATCTGTGGCGATTATCGGTCATCAGAAAGGCAGGGATACCAAAGAGCGAACGCGTCGTAATTTCGGAATGCCCAGACCCGAAGGTTATCGAAAATCTCAACGCGTAATGCAGTTAGCTTCTCGCTTTGGCTTACCCGTTGTGACGTTGATCGATACTGCAGGTGCGTACCCAGGAGTGGGCGCTGAAGAAAGAGGTCAGAGTGAGGCAATTGCGCGCTCTCTGGAGGTTATGGCTTCAGTTGAAACGCCGGTTGTATCCGTGGTTATCGGTGAGGGCGGATCAGGTGGTGCGCTGGCAATCGGCGTCTGTGATCATCTTCTGATGCTGGAATATGCAGTATATTCTGTAATTTCTCCAGAAGGCTGCGCTTCCATTCTATGGAAAAGTGCTGAAAAGGCCTCCGATGCCGCAGAAGCGATGAAGATGACTACCAAGGATTTATCTGCCCAAGGTTTGGTCGATGAGGTGATTCAGGAGCCTTTGGGCGGGGCCCATCGTGACTACGATTCTGCTGCTGAATCGATTGAACGACATATTACGCTGGCTTTGGATAAGCTTGAAGCTTCACCAAAAGAAGAAATGCTGGAAAATAGGTATCAGCGTCTGATGTCTCTTGGACGCTTCGACCGTAAGTCGGCGTGATTCAAAATACGTTCTGAACAGGGTCCTTTAGTGGCTTTTGATTCTCGCTTTCTGAAAAGTAGATTAACGGCTCTCAATTGCGGTGATATTGCAGGTCGTTACGCTGTAGCCCTGAGCGGGGGGGCGGACTCGGTAGCGCTTCTTATCGCGCTTTCTGAATATGTTCCTGGTAATCAGCTTTTGGCGCTCCATTTTGATCATGCAATTCACCCTGATTCTGCCGACTGGTCACAATACTGCCAAGATCTGTGCGCGCGTAAAAAAATAAAATTTTATACCGCGAGGTGGCAAGAGCAGGATGTAGCAATAAAACAACAAGAAGCATCAGCGCGCGAAGCACGGTATCGATGGTTCGCTGAAACGATGGATGAATCTGATGTGTTATTAACTGGGCACCACGCAGATGACCAGACCGAAACTGTACTGATGAGTTTGTTTGAGGGCAGGAGCCTAAGAAGAGTAGCTGGGATGAGTGCAAACCGACCACTACAGCTTGGGAGTCAGCAATCGATTGTGCGACCTTTGCTGGACGTAAGGCGTGCTGAGTTACAGCAGTTTCTCCAACAAAGAGGTGTAGAGTGGATTGAAGATCCGGCGAATGCAAATGGCAAGCACTCGCGCAGTTGGATTCGAACCGAGGTTATGCCGCGAATAAGCCAACGCTGGCCATCGGTTGTTAGTAATATTGATCGAGTATCGACGCAGCTGATGGAAACGTTGGAAATTGTCGATGACGTAGCGAGTAAGGCAGTTTTGACTCATGCTCGTGCCGCGCGAAGGACCTTATTTTGCAGAACGGACCCGCTTTATCTGGAACCCTTGATCTCAGGCTCTGAAGGTCAATTCTGCGCAATTTTGAGACAATGGGTTTATCAGGGAGGTATAGGGTCACCCGGAAGAAAGCAGTTAAGTGAGTTTTTTCGACAGCTTAGGGAAGTCGGTTCCGAGCACCACTGCCGTTTGTCAGTGAATGATGCAGAGGTTGTGTTTTATGACGAGCACTTGTTTCTAATTGAAGAGCGCGGGTTCCAGTTGGGGGAAGCCTTACCGGCCCGTCTTGATCAAAATACAGTTTGCTGTGGACTGCGTTTAACTTACGCCATTGATCAAAAAGGCTTTCACCGAAATATGTTGCAGTCTCAGAATATACATTGGCGCAAAAGGCGAAATGATGATCGATTTACAGTCTCCACTAGCTCCGGATCTACGAGTTTAAAAAAAGCCATGCAACAGGCAAAGCTGGCACCTTGGCTGCGTCATTCATTGCCCTTGCTCGTTCAGAATGAAGAAGTGGTATGGGCGCACGGTCTTGGTGTCAATGCCCGCTTTCAGGCTCATGACGGCGGTGATGCAGAAGGTGTGTTGCCAATGTTTACGATCGACTGAATTGCCGCAATCAATCTGTTCGCGGCGAGCGGAATTTTGTTGAGACGGTACTAGAATTTTGATACCATACTCTCCCGTCCGGAGAACATTGTTTTATGTTCTTCAACAGCCGAGGCAAATTAGCCCTCAGCAGATTTACAGTTAGTTTCCGAATCATCTAAAACGAGCATATTGCTGTCTAGCAGAGCGCGCTTTTCTGTTATGGCTTCAGTCGTTGCAAATATAGATGATAGTTTGAAAACCTGACGTATCCAGTGTTTAGCTTGATTGCTGACCACGGTGAGTAAGAGAGTAACGGTATCCATGATCATCTTTGGTAACAAGACGGGTAATCCATGACCAAGTATGTGTTTATCACTGGCGGTGTGGTTTCTTCTTTAGGGAAAGGAATTGCCTCAGCTTCGCTTGGGAGTATTTTGGAAGCGCGTGGAATCAACGTTACTATGATGAAGTTGGATCCGTATATAAATGTTGATCCTGGCACTATGAGTCCGTTTCAGCACGGAGAAGTATTTGTCACCGATGATGGCGCGGAAACTGACCTCGATCTCGGGCACTATGAGAGATATGTGTCCACAACGATGGGTAAACGTAATAACTTTACTACCGGGCAGATCTACGAACGGGTGATCCGCAAGGAACGTCGAGGTGACTATCTGGGTGGCACAGTGCAGGTGATACCGCATATTACCGATGAAATAAAAAGCTGTATTCAAGCCGGAAGTGAAGGTGCTGAGCTGGCATTGGTGGAGATTGGTGGTACGGTAGGTGATATCGAGTCACTGCCGTTTCTTGAAGCAATTCGACAAATGCGAGTAGAGCTTGGGCGCGCCAATACTTTGTTTATGCACCTGACTCTGGTGCCAGAAATTAGCGTTGCCGGGGAGATTAAAACAAAACCTACGCAACATTCGGTAAAGGAGATGCGCTCGATCGGTATTCAACCCGATATCCTACTTTGCAGGGTAAGGGAAGCGCTGCCCGATTCGGCGCGCAAGAAAATTGCATTGTTCACCAATGTTGAAATAGATGCGGTTATCTCGGGCGTTGACGTTGACAATATTTATCGAATTCCCAGTTTGTATGTCGAGCAAAAAGTCGATCAGATAGTCACCAAGCAGTTAGAGATTAAGGTCGGGCCGCCTGACATGTCTGAATGGGACAAAGTCTTAAATAACAGCCTTAATCCCTCGCGGCAGGTGACGATCGCAATGGTTGGTAAGTATGTCAGCCTGACGGAGTCTTATAAATCACTGTCTGAAGCCCTTGCCCATGCCGGTATCCAGACAAAAACAAGGATAAGAATTAAATATATCGATTCCTCAACCCTGGAAAGCGGGGTTACTGCTGCGTTGGAAGAAGTAGACGCTATCTTGGTTCCTGGAGGTTTTGGGGAACGTGGTGTTGAAGGAATGATTGTTGCTGCAGGATATGCTCGAAAGAACAATGTGCCGTATCTTGGTATCTGCCTCGGCATGCAGGTTGCTACGATCGAATACGCGAGAAACGTAGCAGGCCTCACTGACGCGCACAGCACCGAATTCGAACGCGATACTGTTCATCCAGTGATCGCATTGATCACTGAATGGATCTCTGATGACGGTGATGTGACATTGCGCGATGAAAATACCGATCTGGGTGGGACCATGCGGCTTGGCGCGCAAGACATCCATTTAAAAGCAGGGTCTAAATACAGGGAGATCTATAATACTGATGTGATCAGGGAGCGCCACCGTCACAGATATGAGTTCAATAACAACTATATGAAGCAGCTTGAGGATGCGGGGCTTTTATTCTCCGGACTTTCGGCAAATGGCTTGGTCGAAGTCATTGAAATACCGGGGCACCCCTGGTTTGTTGCCTGTCAGTTTCATCCGGAGTTTACCTCTACTCCGCGATTTGGCCACGCAATGTTTACCAGCTTTATCAAGGCTGCATTAGGTGATAAAGCTGCTAGCGAAGCGGCCTAGAGGTTACAATTCAGCCATGAAATTACTTGACTTCGAAGTTGGCTTTGATAAACCGTTTTTTTTGATCGCGGGCCCGTGTGTTATTGAATCAGAAGAGATGGCGTTGTCCACCGCTGATCAACTCAAAACGATTACCCATAAGCTTGGTATACCGCTTATCTATAAATCCTCTTTTGATAAAGCAAATCGCACATCATCTTCCTCTCATCGCGGCCCAGGCAGAGATCAAGGTCTTGAAATACTGAATCGCGTTCGCCAAAAGGTTGGGGTTCCGGTATTAACTGACGTTCATTCTGTGGCCGATGTTGAGAGTGCTTCTCAGGCGGTAGATGTGATTCAGACTCCGGCATTTTTGTGTCGACAAACTGATTTAATCGAGGCCGTTGGCAAGTGTGGTATTCCTTGCAATATTAAAAAGGGCCAGTTTCTCTCGCCGTTAGAGATGCAGCATGTTGTTGCCAAAGCGAAAAATGAAAACAAGAACGCACCAATTCTGGTATGCGAAAGAGGGGCTTCCTTTGGCTATAATAATCTGGTGGTAGACATGCGCTCTTTAGCGATTATGCGCGACACCACTGGATGCCCGGTCGTGTTTGATGCAACCCATTCCGTGCAGTTGCCGGGAGCGGGGGATGGTAAATCTAGCGGGCAGAGTGAGTTTGTTCCGACTCTAGCCAGCGCAGCGGTCGGGGTTGGGGTAGCGGGAATTTTTATGGAAACCCATCCTGATCCAGCTAATGCGCTGAGTGATGGCCCTAACGCTTGGCCGCTGGATAGGATGTCATGGCTGTTACATCGACTCAAAAGACTCGACCAGGTAGCAAAGGATAATTAGAAAGCTGCCTATATCGGTGAAGTATGATTCGTGCGTGATCCCATCACGACGATTCTCGGTTTTCGATAGGGTTGCTTTACCTGATTATTAAATTCCTTATTATTTTTATTTTTGTTCTATTGAGAGGAGCAACTAATGTCAGTGATTCGTCAGATTCAGGCTCGAGAGATACTTGACTCGAGAGGTAACCCTACCGTTCAGGTAGAAATGCAGCTTGAGGGAGGGGCGACAGGTGTTGCCTCAGTGCCCTCCGGTGCCTCCACTGGGAGTTTAGAGGCGTTAGAGCTTCGAGATACGAAGAATGAGCGATATTTTGGTAAGGGAGTAACCCAAGCGGTTGCTAACGTCAATCAAGCGATTCGTTCTGCACTCATTGGTATGGATGCTACGGATCAATCTGCAATCGATAGCGCAATGATTGAGCTCGACGGTACCGCCAACAAAAGTAATCTCGGTGCGAATGCCATTTTAGGTGTCTCCCTTGCCGCCGCCCACGCAGCGAGTTCCGCTAAGCGTATTCCGCTCTATCAGCATTTAGGAGAGCTAGCCGGGAACAGTGAATTTACCCTACCTGTGCCGCAAATGAATATCATTAATGGCGGAGAACATGCTGACAATGCTATCGACTTTCAGGAATTTATGATCCTGCCGGTTGGTGCAGAAACATTTAGCGAAGCGCTTCGTTGTGGTGCTGAGATTTTTCATACTTTGAAGAAAGTATTGAATAGTAGGAAGTTAGCTACGAGCGTAGGGGATGAAGGTGGATTTGCTCCGGAATGTCAATCCAATGAGGAGGGTGTGGAGCTGATAATGGAAGCCATAGAAAAAGCAGGATATCGGCCCGGTGAGCAGGTAATGATTGGTTTAGACGCAGCGAGTACCGAATTCTATAAAGATGGAAAATATCACTTGGGGGCTGAAGGGGTTTCGCTGGATTCCGCGGAGTTCACCGCTTATCTTGAGAGCTGGGTTGGCAAGTATCCGATTCTCTCTATCGAGGATGGCATGGCCGAACAAGACTGGGACGGCTGGAAGCTGTTGACCGAAAAGTTGGGAAAAACGGTGCAGTTGACTGGAGATGATCTGTTTGTCACCAATACCAGTGTTTTCAAAAAAGGCATTGATCTGGGTGTTGCCAACTCGATTTTAATAAAACTAAACCAAATCGGTTCACTCTCAGAAACGCTGGAAGCAATTAAAATGGGAGCAGAGTCAGGATATTGCTCGACAATTTCACACCGATCTGGGGAGACCGAGGACACAACCATCGCTGATCTGGCGGTCGCCTGTGCAGCTGGCCAAATTAAAACAGGATCTTTGTGTCGGTCTGAGCGGATTGCAAAATACAACCGATTGTTGAAAATTGAGCAAATGCTGGGAGATCGTGCGCATTATCCGGGACGGGCCGCATTTACGAACTTGAGTTAAAAAAAGAGTGCTTTTAAGAAAGAATTGACATATATTCTCTAACTTATTGATCAGATAGATTTTTTGATCAACTCTATTTGACCAGATCCAGTCCGGCTCTGGTCTCAATTTGGGAAGTTTGTCGATGAAAGCTTTAACTATCACTCTTAGTATTACACTGTGTTCACTGCAGTTTGCGCTGTGGGCTGGCGATAAGAATATTGTTGATTTGCATCGGCTTGGTGGCGCTGTCGAGGTGACAAAAAATGATAATGTCGAATTGTCGCAGCGCAACCAAAAGCTAGTCGCAGAGGTCATTGACCTTAAGCAAGGCGGTGAAACGATAGAAACGCTCGCGAGATCCGAGCTGGGGTTGATTAAGGGCGATGAAACCTTCTATCAAATTATTAACTAAATCGAATAGTTTGCTGATAACTAGTCATTTTTTTCTAATGTGATCTTATAAGGAGTAGGAATTCTCTCAAGTATTGCGCCTTGTCGTTCTCCGATATGGATGTCTCCAGAATCAATATGAGTCGCAGGTACATTGACGCTGAGATACTGAATTTCCCCTACATTGACTATATCCACAATTACACCTGCTTTTTGTTCCCCTTTTTCTTGGGTAAACACAGGATCGCCCGGTGATCGATCTCCAAGGTTTTTACTGCGGCCAATGATCATTCTCTGTTTTAATTTCCCCAGATAGCGCAGGCGCGCAATAATTTCCTGACCGGGGTAGCAGCCTTTGGTAAAACTAACACCATTGACCAGATCCAGATTCATATGTTGCGGTATTAAGGATTCAGCTGTTAAGGCGTAAATCATTGGTTCTCCAGCAAGAATTTGTCCGAGATTCCAGTAATCCTGACCAGTGTGCGGAAGATCAAATTGGGAAGCCAAGCTGTCTTTCTTTGTGCGGTCAATGCCGATAAATCTTCGATTACTGTCAAGTCTCCAGTGGAATGCAGAATCTAGCTTGGGCACTATGTTTTCGGGTGGATTAATTAACCCGAAGAAGGCCAGATTGGATTCAATTTCTATTGTTGCCTTCGCACGCATCTTGAACATCTGTAGTCGTTTGGTAAATCCTTCCGAAATATCGTTCGGGACCAGCAGATAACAGCCATCTTCCTTTTTTAACAACCAAGTAACCGCTAAGGCACGACCTTTCGGATTGCAGTATCCATTGAGCAAGCATGCGCCATTCTCAAGTTTTGAGATATCATTAGTAAATTGCCCTTGCAAGAAAGAGATTGCCTCTTCCCCGGAAACGTTCAAGCAGGCAAAATCGGACAGTGTCGCAAGGGCTGGATCAAGATCTGAGAGGTTTGCGGGGTTGATGGCACTATCTTTAAAAGCGTTTAACTCGGATAATTTCATTGTTGAAGCGGTCATATTAAAAACAGGATAAAGTGAAAGCGAATCGGATTAACGGATCAGAAGTATTTTATGCCATCTGACGAATCCAAATTTTAATCTAACAACACTGGAATATGAGCGCTAAATCAAAAGTAGTGACAACAGCCGAGCCAATGAAAATTGAGGATAAACCCCATAAAAAATCTGGCGAAACCTCAACGACTGTAGAAAGAACCGTTGTCCCGGTTGAGCAATCTCCGGTAGAAAAATCCGATTCTTTACTTTCTGAACAAACGACAAGTAAGGTTGAACCTACTAAAAATGATAAGGAAATAGGGGGCAGAGACGGGCCTGATCCTACTCGCTACGGCGATTGGGAGATGAATGGGCGATGTATTGACTTTTAATGCCGAATGCAGATTCTCCATACTAACGTATTAGGTGGAATAGGCGCTTCTGGTGGGATTAAGGAGGCAGCTGATTTATACTTAAGGCCTGCAACAGAATCAGGATAACGATTCAGGATTACCAACAATCGCTTGGTTTACTCCATTGAATCAGATCGTTACCGAATTACGTTTCGAGATTATATAGACTGCAATACGAGTAGAACATTGACCAATCCCAATCGCCCCTTGTCTCCGCATCTGCAGGTTTATCGACCGCAGCTCACTTCTGTACTATCAATACTTCATCGAACTTCGGGCATCATCTTAGCACTGGGATCGCTATTGGTAGCCTGGTGGTTTTGGTCAGTGATGAATGGCGAGAGCAGTTATGCAGGGGCATCTGCATTCATGACTTCATGGTTTGGCTCAATATTGCTTTTTGCCTGGACCCTATGTTTGTTTTATCACCTATGTAATGGCATTCGTCATTTGCTTTGGGATATTGGGCTAGCCCTGGAGATTGAACAAGCTTATCTCGCTGGAAAAGTAGTTGTTGCGGTAGCGGTCGTGTTAACGCTGCTTGCCTGGATTGTTTAGTTTTATTTTGATGGTTGAATTTACCTTTGCGAATTCGAGAATTCGTTGAGTGTTTTGCTAGAGTAACGTATGAATGAAAAAGTAAATTTAAGAAATCCCCTGGCAAGGGTGAAAGGACTTGGGGCTTCGGGCCAGGGGTCTCATCATTGGTGGGTTCAACGACTTTCTGCAATTGCCCTTGTGCCGCTTTCGCTGTGGTTTGCATTTTCGATCGTCGGTCATATTAATGATGATTATGCGACGGTTCGAGCTTGGGTTTCTTCCCCTGGAGTGGCGGTTATGTTGCTGCTGTTTCTCGGTTTTATGTTCTATCACGCGCAGCTTGGATTGCAGGTTGTGATTGAAGATTATGTGCATAACGAAACCGTGAAAATCGGTGCGCTCCTGGTCGTAAAAGCACTTGCTTTGCTTGCCGGAGTGGCATCGATTTTTGCAGTTCTGCGAATTGCTTTGTAACGCCTGCAGTTTTTAACACTTTCAATCAGTACCTTTAGGAGTCTAAGTGACAGCTACTGAAACATATTCCATTGTAGATCATCAGTATGACGTGGTGGTCGTTGGCGCCGGTGGCGCTGGTTTGCGTGCGACGTTTGGCATGGCGGTTGAAGGCCTTAACACCGCCTGTATAACCAAGCTATTTCCGACTCGCAGTCACACCGTTGCAGCGCAAGGTGGGATGAGCGCCGCACTTGGTAACAATGGCGAAGATGACTGGCGCTGGCATATGTACGACACGGTTAAAGGTTCTGACTGGTTAGGTGATCAGGACGCAATCGAATATATGTGTCGGGAAGCGCCGGATGCAGTGATTGAACTCGAACACTACGGTGTGCCTTTTTCGCGAACCCCAGAAGGGAAAATTTATCAGCGCGCGTTTGGCGGCATGACCACGCATTTTGGTGAAGGACAGGCCCAAAGAACCTGTGCGGCCGCGGACCGAACTGGTCACGCTATTCTACATACTCTGTATCAGCAATCTTTGAAGCATAAAGCTGAATTTTTTGTCGAGTATTTTGCGCTTGATCTCATTATGGAAGACGGCGAGTGTAAAGGTGTTCTGGCGTGGGATTTAGATAAAGGAGAGTTGCATCGTTTTTCAGCCAAACTTGTAGTGCTAGCAACTGGCGGATATGGACGTAGCTATTTTTCTGCAACTTCTGCCCATAGCTGCACAGGAGATGGAGGTGGTATGGCTTTGAGAGCAGGATTGCCTCTGCAGGACATGGAGTTTACCCAGTTTCACCCTACTGGAATCTATGGTGCTGGCTGTTTGATCACAGAAGGCGCTAGAGGAGAAGGGGGGTATCTTACCAACTCTAAGGGTGAGCGATTTATGGAGCGTTATGCGCCGAATGCCAAAGATCTGGCATCTCGAGATGTGGTGAGTCGATCTATGACCATGGAAATTCGCGATGGCTTGGGAGTTGGAGATGACGCTGACCATATCCATTTGCATCTTGAGCATTTAGGTCCGGAAGTGCTTGCCGAGCGACTGCCAGGTATTTCAGAATCTGCGCAGATTTTTGCCGGTGTCGACGTCACCAAAGAACCGATACCTGTGCTGCCTACGGTGCATTACAACATGGGTGGCATACCCACCAATTACCATGGAGAAGTCGTCACGTTAAAGGACGGCGACCCAGACCACATCGTTCCAGGCTTGATGGCCATTGGCGAAAGCGCTTGTGTGTCCGTGCACGGCGCTAACCGGTTAGGCTCAAACTCGTTGCTCGATCTGATCGTATTCGGCCGCGCGGCCGCGAAACGCTGTGCCGCGACTGTTGAGGCCGGTAGCCGCTTGCCACCGCATATCGCGCGTGCAGATGATATGGCGCTTGAGCGGCTAGACCGCTTGCGCTATGCCAAAGGTGGCGAGCGCACATCTTCGATTCGGCTGCGCATGCAGCGGGTTATGCAAAACAATGCAGCCGTTTTCCGCACTGGAGAATCCCTGGAGGAAGGTTGCAATTTGATAATGCAAGTGCGCGATGCCCTGGCGGATGTGAGTGTTTCAGACCGCAGCTTGATCTGGAATTCTGACCTAGTGGAGACGCTAGAACTGGACAACCTCTTGCGCCAAGCCGTTGTTACTCTATTTTGTGCTCGCAATCGCAAGGAGACGCGTGGTGGTCACGCGCGCGAGGACTATCCTGACCGCGATGACGAAAATTGGATGAAGCACTCCATTGCATGGCTTGGTGAAGAACGTGAGCCCACAATAGATTACCGGCCAGTGCACATGTACACGCTGACGAATGAAACCGAGGTGATTCCACCAAAGGCCCGCGTCTATTAGCGGCAGACCGCGTTGGAATGACTGTACGCCCTCACCACATGGCATAAGAATCGCAGAGTCAAATGGCAGAATTCACTTTACCAAAGAACTCGTTGGTAAAACCCGGCAAACATGTTGCTG
>CALKKV010000030.1 GCA_937992195.1 uncultured Gammaproteobacteria bacterium
ACTTCCGACGGCTTGCCGTCGACGGTAAACCATCCGCGCCAGACCACCACATGTTCATGATCTATCGGTCGCCAGTGATAAGTATTCAGAATATTGCCCGGATAAACCTGAAAGCTCACCATGGGCCACAGATACCATGAAGAATATTCCCCGGCATGCGCATTACTGTCGAGATCGATAGGATAAGACATCTGATCCAGATTCTGACACTCTGTGGTATGTCGCAGGCAGTATCCTTGCGGCCGAATATCGTAAGTTGCAGATTTCACCACGCCGGTTGCGAAGGTGGGGTGGTTCAACTGGCAGTGATAGCATTCGGAGTAGTTCTCTACCGACACTTTCCAGTTGCATTTCTCCGGTGTCTCTACCCACTCAACTGGCTTCAATCGTAAAATATCGGGAACAAAGGCGCTTAGTTCATTGCGCACGTTGGGAAACCACTCGTCCATAGGCGCTGCGTCAGCATCAAGATTGGCAAATAAGAAACCACAGAAATCTTCTAGCCTAATCTCCTGCAGGCAAATTTCTTCTTTGTTAAACCCGGATACCACATTAATATTTGGCCCGGCTCTGAGTTCTCCAGTGAGTTCATAGGTCCAGGCATGATAGGGGCAAACAATCACGCGTTTGTTGCCTTCACCTTTTACCAGTTGATGCGCCCGATGCTGGCAGACGTTGTAGTAGGCTTTGATTCCATCGTTTTTGGTTTTGATTGCAAACAGATCTTCATCGGCGATGCGAAAGGAAAAGAAGTCACCGACTTGTTCCAGTTGCGAGGCGTGCCCAGCAAGTTGCCACGTTCGGGCTAGCGCGCCGGTATTTTCCTTCTGGAAAATTACTGGATCGGTGTAGTACATCGCTTCCAGAGATCGGATCGGTATATCTGCCTTAGTCAATTATCGATCCTCAGTATAAAGACCAAGTTGATGTCGTCTTGCGTGAAAGTCTTCAATGTTTGCAATAACATCCGGTTTGGCATCGGCAATCACAAACGCCATCAGTGTTTCCAGCAGCGCAATAACCGAAACCGAAGAAGGAAAAAACTGCGGCGTATCTGCTTCGACTACAAAAGCATGATCAGCGCCAATCACGATAGGTGATGCCGCGCTGTCCGAAATGGCAATGATCTTGACGCCTTGGGATTTTGCCAATGCCACTGCTTCAACCACTTCGGTGCGAAATGGTTTGCAAGTCATGGCGATTAATACATCTTTTTTGCCCGCACGTACCAAGTCATCGGTAGCCGTGCCGCCTTGCTTTGGAATCGATTCGACATTATCGATTGCCATGTCGGCAAGGTAGGTGAAGTTTCTTGCGTTGGTATTGTTGACTCCGACACCAAGCACATAGGTTCGCCGCGCTTTGACAATGGCGTCGGCTGCTTTTTTTATTGCTGCATCACTGGTGGCGGCAAAGGTTTGTTCAATATTTCTGATTGCGCTGGTGGCCATATCGATATAAAGGCTACCTAGCTTGCCGCCCGCGGCAAGGGACTGCAACCAGCGCGCACGATCCGGGAAACTTGCTTCGCCGCGGCGAATTTCCTCTCTAAACGGTTGCCGGAATTCTTCGTAACCGTTGAACCCAACGCTGCGTGCCATTCTGACAAACGTATTGGGTTTGACTTTGGCGCCGCCAGCGATTTCTCGAATGGTCGATACCCCAACATCGTTTGGATTCTCTAGCACATAGGTTGCAGCCTTTCTTACTTCTGGGCTGAGTTTGTCGAGTTCAGCACCCAGTGCATTCAGCACGTCGACCGAAGCGGGGGTTTTAGAGTTTGGTACAAATAAATTATTCATAATTGACAAATGTACATATGTACGATTAATCTGTCCAGAGTTTTAAGAGGTTAATACATTGTCTGAAAGGCCGAAAATAGATTTACCGTCCAGCGCGCGGGTTGTGATTGTTGGCGGTGGTGTAATGGGGTGCAGTCTTGCCTATCACCTCGCCCATGAAGGCTGGACTGATGTGGTGTTGCTCGAGAAAGCCGAGCTGACCTCTGGCTCAACCTGGCATGCCGCAGGGCAGATTACGCACTCGACCTCGAGCTTCGGACTGGGTAAATGTGTCGACTACAATATTGGCTTGTATTCAGGGGCGTTGGAGCAAGAAACTGGGCAGTCAGTGACCTGGCACGGGTGTGGCTCTTTCCGTTTGGCCTATACCGAGGACGAGATGGACTGGCTACGTCACACATTAAGTGTAGGACGATCACTGGGTTTTCATATTGAGCTAGTTGATCCTGCTTTTATCAAAACACACCATCCGTTTTATCACCTTGAAGGTGTGATGGGTGCTCTATACACGCCAGATGACGGACATGTCGATCCCTCTGGCGTGACGCACGCCCTGGCATTTGGTGCGCGCAAGCTGGGAGTGAAGATAATTCGGCGTTGCAGGGCCACAGATATTACGCAATTGTCTGGGGGCGAATGGAAAGTAACCACCGAAGTGGGAGAGATTACCTGCGAACATGTGGTGAATGCCGGCGGTACTTATGCGAGACAAATGGGAGAATGGTCGGGTTTGCTGCTACCGATGACGTCAATGACCCATCACTATTTTGTGACTGACACAGTGCCTGAGTTTGTCGATCTGGAAAGAGAACTCCCGGTGATACGTGACGATAAACTGGTTTCTGGCTATATCCGTATGGAGCAGAAATCCGGTTTGATTGGTATTTATGAAAAAGAAAACCCGAATTCTGTTTGGCATGACCATTGTCCATGGGAAGCTGAAAATGAATTATTTGAAGCGGACTATGATCGGGTTATGCCGTATCTGGAGAATGCATTGGAAAGAGTACCAGTGCTTGCGGAGCTGGGGATCAAGCGTGAAGTGCATGGTGCGATATCGCACCCGCCGGATGGTAATCCACTGATTGGCCCTGCGCCAGGAGTAACAAACTACTGGTGCTGTTGTGGAACACAAATTGGTATTGGTTGGGGGCCAGGTCTCACGCGTGAATTGGCACGATGGATGGTGCACGGGGCAGCAGATATTTCAATGCGGGAATATGACCCGCGCCGATTTGGTGCTTATGCCAATAAAGAATGGCAGGTTATCAAGGCAGAAGAAGATTACTGTTTACGTCACGAAATTCCCTTTCCGCACTTTAATCGACTTGCCGGTAGACCGATTAAACCCAGTCCAATGTATGAACGCTTGAAAGATAAGGGGGCGGTATTCGAAGAGGTGTATGGTCACGAACGACCTCGCTGGTTTGCTAACGGGGAGATAGAGCAGCGCGACTATTACTCTTTTAAACGTAATGAGTTGCATGACGTATTAGCGGGTGAAGTAAGAGCTGTGCGAGAACGCGTTGGATTGATGGATATATCCGCGTTTACTAAAGTGGAGGTATACGGCGATGATGCAGCATTGTTTTTGGATCAACTTACGCCGAATAATTTGCCGAAGAAAGTAGGCGGCATTGCACTGACGCATTTACTTAACCGCCGAGGTCGAATTGAAGTTGAACTTACCATTGTGCGCCTGGCAGAAGATCGATTCTACTTAGTTTGTGCTGCATTTTTTGAGCAACGTTTGCTTGATCACTTGCTTCATCGCAAAGGTGAGAATCAGATTCAAGTTTCAAATCTATCCAATGACTGGGCAGCGTTAGCTTTGAATGGTCCGCGTTCGCGGGATGTGCTTGGCCAATGTACGGACGCTGCGCTCGACAATGCAAGCTTCAGATGGCTTTCTGCGCAGAAAATTAATATCGCTGAAACTACAGTATGGGCATTTCGCATGTCCTATGCAGGTGAGCTTGGCTGGGAATTGCATGGGTTGAGAGAGGATATGTTGGCTGTTTACGACGCGCTTTGGGAAAAGGGCGAGCCATCTGGAATCGCAGACTACGGCTCTTTCGCTATGAATATTATGCGCATGGAAAAAGGTTTTAAGGGCGCAGGGGAACTAACCAACGAAGTCACACTTCCCGAAGCAGATGTAATGCGCTTTGTTGATATGGGGAAAAATTTTGAAGGCAAGCAGCCTACTGAATTGAGTTTACAGAATCCGCTGCCATGGATCTGTACCTATATGGAGATTGAACCTGATGGCGTTGAAGATGGCCATGGCGGTGAGGCGGTATTATTAAATGGCAATGTGGTTGGCTCTACGGCATCGGTAGCCTATGGGCACACCGTCGAAAAAATACTTGCGTTTGCTTATCTCAAACCCAAAGCGGCAGAGTCTGGAACAGATCTTGAAGTGGTTATCGCAGGGAGACCTCGAAAGGCCAAGGTTCTGGCTGAGCCGGCTTATGACCCGAACAGTATTTTACCGCGAGAGAATCAAAAACATTGAAAATCAAGCGTGCTTTTTTCTAGTATCGCATAAACGGTGTTAGCAATATTTCTGAATACCTGAATGAAGATTTCTAAAATCTCTGTCTTTAAAACACATTTGCCCTATGTTGGTGGTGAATACGCCTGGGGTGCGGGAAATGTGATTTCGACAGCTTGGGCTTCGATTGTAGTCATTGAAACTGATGCCGGTATGAGGGGTTGTGGTGAATTTACGCCTTGTGGCGAAAATTATATGGTGGCGCATTCCGAGGGAGTTGAAGCAGCCATGCGTTTATTAGCACCGAAGTTGTTGGGAGAGGATCCAAGACAGGTGGAACGTATTGATGCGCTGATGGACCATTGTATGCGGGGTCACGGCTATGCAAAGTCACCGGTGATTGCAGCATGTTGGGATATTCTCGGTAAATCAACAGATCAGCCAGTGTGGATGTTGCTAGGTGGAAAACTGACCGATGGTGCACCTATGTATCGGGTAGCGCCGCAGAAGCCCATAGATGAAACGCGGGAAGAATTGATTACACATCGTGCCGCGGGGTATCGACAATTTCAGATTAAGGTTGGCGCGGACTGGGTAGCGGACATCGATAGGATTAAAGATACCGTTGCGCTGCTGGAACCCGGTGAGAAAGCCATGGCAGATGCGAATCAGGGTTGGCGTGTTGATAATGCGATTCGTGTTGCCCGTGCGACGCGCGATCTTGACTATATTCTGGAGCAGCCTTGCCGCACCTATGAGGAGTGTCAGCAAGTCAGGCGTCTGGTTGATATTCCAATGAAGCTTGATGAATGCGTAACCGATATTCAAATGGCGCACCGTATCGTTGAGGATCAAGGCGCCGAAATATGTTGTTTGAAAATTTCAAATCTTGGCGGGTTATTAAAGGCGCGTAAAGTACGGGATTATCTTGTCGCCAATCGAATTCCTGTAGTGGCGGAAGATACTTGGGGTGGAGAAATCACTACGGCAGTGGTAGCGCATTTTGCTGCCTCGACTCCAGAAGAATTTTTGATTAACTCCACTGATTTACATCACTACAACACCCGTTCTACCGGGTTCGGTGGTCCCGTTACGGCAAATGGAAAGCTCTATCCAGGCGATAAGCCAGGACTGGGAGTAGAACCTGATTTTGAAAGTCTTGGTTCACCGGTTGCGGTTTATTCTGATTAGGAAAGCTAAAATGACAAATAGTATTCAACAACAGTGGATTGAGCGAGCTAAAAAAGTGCTGCCCGGCGGTGGCTTTGGAAACTTTGATCCGAGTATTGTAATTAAGAGAGGAAAAGGCTCGCGAGTATGGGATGAGAACGGTAAAGAGTATGTCGATTATTTGATTGGCTCTGGCCCGATGCTGTTGGGGCACGGTCACCCGGAAGTTATAGAAGCCGTGAGTGAGCAGCTTGGCAAGGGTATGACTTTTTTTGCCAATAACGCCTCGGGTATTGCGTTGGCAGAGGAGATTTGTTCCGCGGTTCCCTGTGCGGAGCAGCTGCGTTATGTGTCTACCGGTGGCGAAGCAGATATGTATGCGATGCGTTTGGCCCGTGCATTTACGGGCCGGACGCGCATTATGAAATTTGAGGGCGGGTATCATGGCATGTCTGCCGAAGCGCAAATGAGCTTAGCGCCAACCAAACTCTTGAATTTTCCAGTTGCGGTACCTGATTCTGCAGGAATTCCCCAGAGTGTGCGCGATGAAATGTTAATTGCGCCGTTTAACGATGCCGATTATGCGAAAGCGCTGATCGATCAACACGGGAGCGAAATTGCCGCTATTATTGTTGAACCATTGCAGCGCATCATTCCACCAGCATCTGGTTTTTTGGAGTTGTTGCGTGAAGAATGTGATCGCAATGGAATCGTTTTAATCTTCGACGAGGTGGTAACAGGGTTTCGTTTTACTTATGGTGGTGCCCAGGCGTTCTACGGCGTTACCCCAGATTTGTGTACTTTGGGGAAATTGATTGGCGGCGGCATGCCTCTAGCTGCAATCGCGGGTAAGCGAGAAATTATGGCCCATTTCGATAAAGCACAGGTTGGTGAAGCTGGATTTTTAATGCAGCTCGGCACTTTGTCAGGTAATCCGCTTGCGGCGGTGGCCGGCCTTAAGACGCTAGAAATCATGCGGCGTCCCGGCAGCTACCAACGGTTGATAAAAACAGGCGATCGACTGATGCAGGCGTTTACCAGCGAATTAAGTAAATATGATCACCCGCATCAGGTTGTTGGTCATCCTGCGTTGTTCGATGTGGTCTTTGTTGAGCAAGATGTCGATGACTACCGTGACATTCTCACTGCTGACGCTGATAAAAGCCAGAAATTCAATCAGTCTCTCAGATCGCGAGGCATTTTTAAATCGCCTGGCAAGATGTACCCCAGTCTTGCACTTACCGAAGAAGATTTGCAGCAGACGGAAGCAGCTATTGAAGAAGCAGCTGCGGAGTTGGCATTGGGGTAGAAGGCATTTTTATCGATATTCAAGTTCAGACCGCCATCCATAGATCAGAAAGAAAAATATTCTACTGATTTCGCGCGCGAACGGTTTGAATGCAGTAACGTAAAACCGGTATTAGCCAGAGTGCGATAACGAGACAGCCGAGGGTCGCCGCAATTGGCCGCGAAAAGAATCCTGCTAAACTACCGTCTGCCTTAATCATTGATGACATAAAGTTGTCTTCGAGCATTGTGCCGAGAACTATTCCCAGAATGGTTGGCGCGACGGGGAATCCATTTTCTTCCATTAGATAGGCCATTAGTCCCATTACTAACATAATACTAACGCCGAATACCGTGTTATTAATTGCAAATGAGCCGACGATGCAAAACATTAAGATGATAGGTATCAGCACGTTGCGCGGCACACGCAGTATTTGACGGGAGAAGCGAATAGCGACGAACCCAAGTGGAATCAAGGCAATGTTTGCGAGAAAAAAAGCAACAAACACAGCGTGAATTAACTCGGGCTGATTGAGGAAAATCGTTGGTCCCGGATTCATGCCTTTCATATATAAGACACCGATAACGATAGCGGTGATCGAGTCACCGGGTATGCCAAAAACCAGAGAAGGAACCCAAGCGCCGGACAGTCCGGCGTTGTTTGCAGTGCCGGCATCCACTACTCCTTCGACGTGTCCGCTCCCGAATTTTTCTTTTGATTTGGAAAATCGTTTTGATACGGCAAACGCTATCCAAGCTGCGATATCTGCGCCCGCTCCAGGCAAAACTCCTACTACTGCGCCGATCGCACCGCCTCTAAATACATTCAATTTGTATCTGGATAACACCGTGCCTATGCCGGCGAAGATATTTTTAATCGGCTGTTGAATGAGGCGTTCAGGAGGCGTCGTTGAAACAACAAATCGTATCACTTCTGATATTGCAAACATGCCGATCATTGCTGGGATAAAGCTAATCCCACCCATCATCTCAACGTTGCCGAAAGTAAATCGCGGATGACCGGCGGTTATATCAATTCCAATCGTTGAAATAAACAATCCGATCAACAAGGAGACTAGGCCCTTTAGGGTTGATCCTGTCGAAATAATAACCGCACATGATAAACCCAGACAGGCAAGCCAGAAATATTCATATGAAGAAAATTTGATGGCGAATTCGGCTAAAACGGGAGCGGTTAATGTCAGCATTATTGAACCCATGATGCCGCCGATTGCCGCGCAAACAAGACTTGTTCCCAGCGCCAGCTCTGCTTTGCCTTTGCGGGTCAACGCATAAGCTTCGTCACAATATGCAGCTGATGCAGGTGTTCCAGGTATGCGGAGTAAAGCACCCGGTATATCACCCGCGAATATTGCCATGGCAACAGTGGTGACAATGCATGCGATTGCGGGCACTGGATCCATATAGAAAGTAAATGGAATCAGAAGCGCAGTTGCCATGGTGGCCGTAAGGCCAGGTACGGAACCAATAAAGAGACCGAAGATAGCGGCCAAAAACATGACGCCGAGTACGTATGGCTGAAAAACAAGACTGGCTGCCAGTAGTAAAGCGTCCATCATTAAGCCTAGTACACCAGACCTCGAAGCAGGCCTGCAGGTAATGGAACCAGCAAAAGCTTTGAAAACAAGAGTTGTAATGTCGCTGTTGTCGCAACTGCTACTAATAGGGAAGTTATTATTGAACTACCTAATCGATAAAGTAAGACAAACAGGATTGCCATCGAGATAATAATAAACCCGAGCCAGTTTGAAAACAGGATGTAAGCGAGTAGTGCGAGTAAGACCAGAAAGAAATTAATTTTTTGGCGCGACTGATGCACCCATTCTCCTGTTTCGATCCAAGGGCTGCCCGCTCCAGCGCTTCGTTGCTGTTTGAGACCGCGGACAATTAGTATTACGCCCGCTAAGATAAGACTGTAGCCAATGATTTGCGGGAACAACGCGGGTCCGTAGTTTTGGCCAAATAATGAGGGGAAGGTCCGCGTGTAGGCAATTTCAGCTATGGCAAAAACCACCAACACGCTTCCCGTTATTGCATCGTTAAATCGCACTCAATTGAACGAATAATCAGATTGCGCTATTTTGCGAGTCCCACCGCTTTCATTACGCCTCCAAGGGCAGCATCGCTGTCTTCCATCCACTTGGCGAATTCTGCGCCAGGCTTCCAAACCAAGCCAAAGCCCCGGCCTTTCATAAAATCCTGAAACTCAGCAGACTTCCAGACTTTTTCAAATGCCGCCGTTACCGTTGCAGTAACTTCATCCGGCATTCCTTTTGGTCCCGCAAGGCCTCTCCAGGCGGCCATTTGCCAGTCAAGATTAGCGGACTCGTTTAACGTCGGGACATCTGCGAATGCGTCGTTTCGAACTGTATCCATAACCGCCAATGCTTTTACCTTGCCAGCATCGATTAATGCCGAAGCTTCAACAATAGAGGAAGTGACAATATCAACACCACCAGATGTCAACTCTTGAAGACCAGGTGCAGCACCTTTGGATGGAACCCAAGGGGCAGCGTCAGGACTAACACCGGCAGTGTTTAACATTCCAGCTAGTGCTAAATGCCAAATACCGCCCTGACCGGTGCCAGAACCTTTGTGTTTGCCGGGGTTAGCTTTGATTGCTTCTAGTGCGTCATTGGCAGATGTCCAAGGAGAGTCAGCGCTAACCATAAATCCTGCCGCGTCATAATTATAAAGCGCAATCGGGGTGTAATCTTTTCCAGTAAGTTCGGTCAAACCAGCCCAATGCATCATGCCGGCTTCAACCGTTACCACTCCCAATGTGTAACCATCAGGAGCCGCATTGGCAATCGCTGAATGTCCGACAACACCACTGCCGCCAGTGCGATTGACAACATTGACAGGTTTGCCTAATTCTTTCTCGAGTAAAGAACCAATCATACGGCCGGTCGCATCGGTGCCTCCGCCTGCGCCCCATGGAATGATCAGGGTGATTGGGCGCTCAGGATACGCAGCTACAGCTGGATTGAACATGGCGGAGGTGAACACTAATGCGGCTGTCGAAATTAAAAGCGTGCGTTGTATTATTTTTTTAATGTGGTACATAACTTCCCTCTACGGTTGTTGGTGATAGTTAGAATATTATAATGGTTAATCCGGTTCATGCCAGACTTTACTGTTAGTGGATTAGAGAAATCTCATTTCTGATCTATAGAATTGCATCACAACCCATTTGAGACTACACATAAGTTCGCATATCGCGTTTTCGTTGTGATGGAAACAGATTGATTGAACTATCTATTGTGGAATATGACGAGATTAAATTGCTGTTATCTGAGTTGGGAGTATGTGAATATATACGTTCTGAACATGATCAAGAATTTTTGGATAAATACGGCTGCCTGAGCTTGAGGAGATAGTTGTTGAATCATCAACTTGATTTGGTAAACAAAGGCGAAGCTTTTAACTTGTTCTGCACACCCGAAATTATTCGCTGGTGTTTCGCAGGATCTGAGTTAGTCGTTTGAATTTTCCGCGCTCAACTATTGTTCGAAAAAACCTGGAATGCATATGCATAAGTTATATATCGACTGACATAAAACCATCGCAAATCACTGCTTTAAGGTTTTCAGTTCAGTTTGGCTGTTGGACGAATTCGCAATTGCGAATGAGGGTGCTTGTATTATTCCAGGTTCGCATCTTAAAGGTAGACTGCGATAACAGACGTCGGCTGATTCCTGAACTACTCATCCAGTAAAAGTGATTAGAAAAGCGCAAGCCGGATCGGTGATCGTTCATAACTCATATGGACGCTATAGCGGTATAGTGATAAAAATAACGCAATAAACTGACAACGCCGCGCAATGCATAGTTGTATTTTTGGAGCAGGAGAGCGGCAACAAGTCAATCAGAAAAATTACGGGTTTAAAGAGACCAAAGCGCGTCTGTCTGAAACCGCGATTCGGATTTTAGGAGTATGAAATAACGCTTCAATATGTTGATGCTTGCTTAGATTTTGTCCAGACGATTACTTAATAGGCTCAGCGCGATTGACCGACAGCGTATTCTAAGGTCAATGTCTAAATTCGCTGATATTCAAAGAATCCAGAATCTTGAGTCTAGTTACGACTCGGATTCAGATTTGGAGAATGAGTTCATGTTAAATTTGCTGGGTTTTCGAATCTGAATTCAACAGTCTAAGCATTCTGTTGAATGTTAAAATCCTTTTTGCCTCGACAGATGCTTTAGATATCTTCAATCGTGTCTTCAGATGTTTTTCTAGTAGTAAAAAGAGTCCCAGAGAACCCGAATCAAGATACGATACATTCTCTAGATCTAGGTACACGTTTTCGTTTTCGTCACATATGACGTTTATAAAATCAGTTCTGTATTTGTCTACTTGCGGCTTGTATAGGGCGCCGGAGCAAATAATTGTAGTTGAGCTTGAATTCGTTTCGAATTTTATATTGAGCTTCTTATGGGGCTGATGAGATCTCTTTAGTTTGGAAAGATAAAGTTTGTAGGGTATTAGCTCCCTAAAAAAAACTCTTATAAGCGAAGTGCCATCTTTCCAGTAGCGAGACCAAAGACTCGGTTCTTCTTTGATTCTCCACAGCCATTCCATACCGTATTTTTGATAACCTTCAGGTGCTCGCTTAACGTTCCCTGTGGTGAAATTGACAACCGCTCCAAGGTGACTGACAACAGCAGAGTTTAATCTCCCCTTGTTGCTAAGTATCCATTCTTGTCCTTTTTTTGCGCCAAGTGCTACCACTAGAAAATCGGGTTTAGCAGCGTTTATTGAGTTGATTATAGTTTGGGAGCTCATGTCTTCAACAGTGCCCATTCCTGGATTCAAAGCGCCAACTCCAACTAAACCAGATGTCGATTTGTTTAGCACATGCATTGCTTGTTCTGCAACCTTACCTTGTCCGCCGAAAAAGAAAACACGAAGTGGGTTGTTTGTTTCAGCGAGTAGCAGGCTTTCAAACAAAGTCGATCCGGCTACTCTCTCTACAATTGGAATATCAAGAAACCGAGCTATCCAGCACAAGGGTTGGCCATCGGCAACGCATAAATCACTTTCAAGTAGTGATTGCGTGAATTCGTAACTGCCGAGCGTTTGTACGAAAAAATTTAGATTAGGTGTTGATAAGAAACACTGAGTATCATTTACAGCGGCATTTGTTACAAATTTACGCGTGTCTAATAATGTAATCGCATCGATAGGAATGCCCAAAACACAATAAACTTGTCTCTGCAAATCACGCTGTATTTGATTCTCTGTAGCTTTATCCACTGTTTTTTTATTTATTGCTGACTACGATTGGTTAATGCCCGGACACTCAGTTTTTCAATTGCGCAGAATTAAAGGATTATTTTCTGTCAATGAGACTTTTCTAACGTTAGCTATTGATAGAATCCACTGCAGGTTCATGTATTCCTGCTTTGATTATCAATTGTCGGTCTGAAACAGGTTGCCATTGAAGATCCTTTTCAGCCTTGCTGGTGTCGAACCTGGCATGCTGCTCGCGACACTGCCAGTCACGCAAAGAAGGTACTCTATCTCTGTCGGGGTGTCTCGCTAGAACTTTGAACACCCACTTAACACTGTCAAAGAACCAATGCACAGCGGCCTTGGAATTCGCGGTCTCAATATTGGAGTCAATAGCATTTTCTACTTCCTTGACGTACTCAACGGCGCTGATACTCGAGGGTGCTGAGAGATTATAGGTATTCCCCTCGATATCCTCTGCAAAGGCAGCATTGGAAAGACCGGTTACAACATCATCTACGAGCACTAGAGGGAGCTTGTTCATTCCGTCTCCCCAATATCTGCATCTTCCGATACCCTGCCACTGAGCTACGCCCACGTGATTAACCGGGCCACCCACACCTAAAACAATGGCAGGGCGAATAATCACAACCGGAAATCCTGATGTCTCGTGCATTTCACGCAATGATGCTTCGGTTGTTGCTTTGCTGTGCGCGTAGTTATTACGGCGCTTTATTTCAGGATCAGTACTCGTTGAATCGACTACTGTTCCCGCGGATTTTCCGAGATAAAGTGAGTCGATTGTGCCCGTATAAATAAATCGATTTACCCCGTGTCGTTTACATGCTTCAGCAAGTTCGAGTGTCGGGTCGTGGTTGTTTTTCAGGTAGCCGGAAAGACTGTTAGAGTGGGATTGTGCAAGATGGAACACGGTTTTAATGCCATCTAGAGCAATGTTCATGGTATCTGAATCTCGATAATCGCCCAGCATCAATTCGGATTTGTCGCTTAGCTCTACATTTGCAAAACGCGAAGCGTTTCGTACTAGTGCACGGACTGCGATACCGCGTTTTTGTAAATCGAGGAAAAGTCGTTTGCCAATAAACCCGCTAGCGCCTATGACAAGAATGTCGGCTTTCTTTTTAGGGCCTTTTGTTGCCTCTGCAACTTTAATAGGCTGGTTGCTTATCGGTGGATATTCATCAGGTAGTTTCTGCCACACCTGTTCAGCAAGTTGTGAAACTTGCATCGCAAACTCTCCGCTCGTCTCTTTTCTAGTGGCATTTTGATCGATTTCCAAATAGCAGGATTCGATCCCGTTTAACATGCTTGCTTCATACGCCCCGCCAAGTGATTTTTGACTAAACTTCGACAGGCAGTAGCTGCCGAAACCTTGTATTGACTGAGTAGCAACAGATAGCCCTCGTCTAAGGTTGACGCTGAGTCTTTCAATGTCGTATTCGTGGCCGGTATTTCTTCTTAGTTCGAATACATCATTTTCAATATCGGCGCATGCTACGCCGAACAGACCTTCCACTGTGACAGAGTGTTGTTCGTAACCCTGATCGAATGAACACTGGATATCAAATATCGTAGATTTTGAACGCCCTCTAATATTCCATTGAAGGTAAAAATCAACACCTGAGGGTAAGCGCTTTTTCTTAAGTACGTCTACGGAGTCAATGGTGGGGTTGTCTGTCACTGAAAGAAGCTCTGCGAGGCTATGGGAACCAGTTTCAAGGATGATATTTCCGGGCTCTCTTAACATCCATAAATCCCAAGGACCGAAACTCGTTGGTGCCAGGACTTTACGCCAGACAATACTTACAGACTTAATCGGCCCAAGGGTCTTAGATGTAAGTACTTTTTTGAGTTGGTTGAACGGTCGTGAGAACACAAAATTGTGATTCACTGCAACCTTTGCGTTATTCTGATTTGCGATTTCCAGAAGACTTCTTGCTTCTTGCTCGCTGGTCACGAATGGCTTTTCTAGGATGACGTGACAACCCGTCCGTAAGGCAGTGCTCGCCAAGTGGTGATGACTATCAGGTTGTGACAGTATGTGAACGACGTCGGGGCGCTCACTTTCAAGCATTTTATCCAGGTCAGTATAAATACCTGCATCTGGGATTCGCCCAGAAAATCGTGCCGCCGACTGGGGGTTCAAGTCGCAAACCGCTACAAGACTGCAGTTATTATTCCTCTCTATTGCTGTGACGTGGAAATCAGAAATATAGCCTGCGCCAACTATCGCGGCGCGCAATTTCTCGTTTTTCATATTATTTTATCCTGCAAAAACTACGAGCCTGCGGATACATCCATGCCCTGCAAGGGTTTGTTTAAGTATGAGAACTCTCTCCAAGCATATCGACCTGCTCTGTCATGAAGTCGTAGTTTATGCAACAATTACCGGAGAGGGTTTTTTTCTATCAAGGGGTTGAAACAGTGCGAAAAATCGGGATTCTACCATCTTCCTTGGCTGGAAGGATGGGAGTCGGGGCGCTTATGATTGGTAATAATTACCATGATTTGATGCATCGTATCCTTGAATTCTAGCGTAATATTGACGAGGTAGGATTTGTATAACTGCTATCTCGCTATAATTAAAATAACCGAGCCTTCTTAACTTTCTCTAGTAAACGCTGTGAGCCTTGTATCAAAAGTCGGATTTGTCGCAATCGGAAGAAATGAAGGCGACCGATTGAAACGTTGCCTGGATGCAGTATCAGCACTATATCCTCAAAATTCAGTTGTCTATGTTGATTCAGGCTCTTCAGATCAAAGCGTGAAATATGCAACAAGTATTGGGGTTGACGTAGTTGAGCTCGATATGAGCATTCCTTTTACTGCAGCTCGTGCCCGAAATGCCGGGTACCAAAGGCTGCTCTCTAAAACTTCAGATATTTCGATGGTGCAGTTTCTCGATGGCGACTGCGAGTTAAGTGCTGGTTGGATAGAAACAGCAGTCAATTTTCTGGAATCTCATCGAGAGTTTGGAATTGTTAGTGGCAGACGGAAGGAGCGTTTCCCCGAACATAGTATATACAATACGTTAATAGATATAGAGTGGAACACTGCAGTAGGGGAAACCTCTGCCGTTCTGGGAGATATGCTAGTGCGTGTTTCTGCTTTAAACGCTGTTAACGGTTTTGATGAAAAAATTATAGCGGCGGAAGATGATGATTTTTGCCTGAGAGCCCGTGCCAGAGGTTTTAAGGTATTTCGAATTGACCACGAAATGAGTACCCACGATGCCAATATGATTTTATTGTCACAATGGTATAAACGTTCGATGAGAGGTGGGCATGGATATGCGAATATTTACCATCTCCATGGTGGTGGAAAAGAGAGGCATTTTCAAAGGAATCTGTTAAGTGTACTTTTGTGGGGAGGATTAGTTCCCCTTGCTGTTGTTATTTGTATGTTCTCAATACCGTTGTTAGGTATGGTTTTAGTTTGCTTCTACTTTTTAATGTGGATAAGACTTGCCCTAAAGAACATTAAGGCTGGGACAACAATTCCTGTCGCTTTTTCATATGCTGCTCTCATATATACCGGAAAGATTTTCGAATTCTTCGGCGTAATTCGCTATTTGAAAAACTTGCTCCTATCCAGGAAGCACCAGCTGATAGAGTATAAGTGAGCTAAATATATGAGAAGCGCTCAACGAGTTGTTATTACCGGTGCTGCTGGAAAATTAGGCCGCAGTTTTCTCAGAACATGTGTAGATGCTGGATTTCCCGTTTTAGCGGTAATCCGACCTGGTCAAGATGTTTCTGGAATAGTTACCAACGAGTCCGACATTTTTGTCACTGATGTAAACGACGATTGGGAGTTGTTTGCGAGAGGACTAGCCAGTACTGATTGTGTTGTACATTTTGCTGCGTCAATGTCTGGGAAGGAAATGTATGCCAATACGCTTTCTACGACAGGTAGTCTGTTAAAAGCAACAGAGTTTGCCGGTGTGAAAAATATAGTGCTTGTTAGCAGTATTTCTGTCCTGGATTATTCAGCTTCAAAGGAGAAGTCTAAGATTGACGAATCCAGCCCAGTATGCGCTTGCGATCAATATCTTGGTGAGTATGCGAGAATGAAACGAGACCAGGAATCATTAGTAGACAGGTGGGTGCACGCTGAGACAGAGAGACGTGGTGTGATTTTACGAGCAGGACTCGTCTATGACGAGACAGATATTTCCGCAGATCATGCAGGATTGACTATCGCAAATAAAACTATCTGTGTTACCCACACTGGACAGGTTCCCCTTATTCATCTTGATTCTTTATGTGATGCGATAAAGTCTGTTTTGGAATTGATTAGTAAAACTGAGAGCCAATCTCAAATATTACATTTGATTGATGATCAGACATTAACGCAGCCTGAGTATATTGAAAGATTGAAGCTTACGAATTCTATTCGCTGTATTGCTGCGGTGAATTGGAAAAGCTATCTAAGTATGACTCGCTTTTTAACAAAGTTGATAGCATTTCTTGGTTTGGGCACACGGATACCCGATCAACTAAGGCAGAATAGCGTTGCAGGAAGAAATAAGCCGTTTACGTTTAGTAATGCGGCAGCTAGTAAGTGTCTCGACTGGTCTCCGAAGTCTCGGTTATGAAAACCTGTAACCAGGAAATTGGAGAGTGGATTTGAAAATTGCATATTTTACCAATACGTATCCTCGAGCAACTGACACGTTCATTCGCCGGGAAGTTACGGGGCTCAGACAGAAAGGGTTTGATATTAAGACTTATTCTGTAAGAAAAATTGATCACACTCATGATGTGGATGAGAGTGTAATTGAAGAAAAAAGAAATACGCAGTATCTCCTTCCGGTTGCTAAAGTAAGTTTATTTGCTAATCTAATAAAGTGGCTGGTGAGGAATCCAGTTAAATTCTCACGGGCGTTATGTTTGGCCGCCAAAACATCGAAACCTGGGTTGATTGGTAGCCTGTTGCAGCTCGCCTATTTTCTGGAAGCGGTTCAGCTCTCCACCCTTTTGGAAAAAGATGGGATAGAGCATATACATAACCATTTTGGTGACAGTAGTGGTACTGTCACAATGTTAGCTTCATCTTTAACCGGTAAGCCATATAGTCTCAGTATTCACGGACCACACATTTTCTTTGATGAACAAAACTGGGCGCTCGAATATAAAACGCGCAATGCCAAATTTGTTACGTGTATCGGACACTATTGTAAAAGCAAAATGATGCTCAATACTAAATCTGATATTTGGGGTCGATTGCATATAGTCCGGTGCGGAATTGACTTGAAAACTTTTGAATTCCGTAAACCGAAAAATAAAATCAACCGGTTGATCTTCTTAGGGAGACTTTCATCTGAAAAAGGTATGCAGGTGCTTATTGACAGTCTTATTCTTCTTCGGGAAGACGGATACTCTCCCAGCCTGATAATTATGGGAGATGGTGACGAAAAGTCGAGTCTGCAAAACTATGTCTCGCGCCATAATTTAGACAACTCTGTGGAATTTTTAGGATTCGTCAATCAAAAGAAAATTATTCAGGAATTGGAAGCAGGGGATGTTCTGGTGCTTCCAAGTTTTGCGGAAGGAATCCCTGTGGTTTTAATGGAGGCTATGGCAATGGGTGTGCCAGTAATTGCAACCTATGTGGGGGGCATTGCAGAACTTGTAGTGCCGGATAAAACTGGGCAATGAGTCTATCCTTCTGATTCCAGAGGCCTTGCTGATGCAATTGCAAAGTATATAGACGATTCAGATTTTGCTAATCGCCTCGCTACAAGTGGTAGAGATAGAGTGAAAGCTGAATTTAACGCAGAAGATCAATTAGAAAAGTTGGCCTATTTGTTTCAGGGTCCGTTGCATGAATAATAAGACTCATATGGCGATTGTTGGTTGTGGATTTGTTGCAGATTACTATTTGCAAACACTGCCAAAGTATCCTGATCTGCAGCTTACTGGGGTTTTTGACAAGGATGCGGAAAGACTTGATATTTTTTCTGAATATTATGGTTTGAAGAAATATAAAAGTCTGGATGACGTGCTGCAAGACTCTACAGTTGAGCTGGTTCTAAATTTAACTAATCCTCGAGCACATTATGGAGTATCAAAAGATTGTTTGAGAGCTGGAAAGCATGTCTATAGTGAAAAGCCTCTCGCGATGAATTTCGAAGATGCTGAGGAACTTACGACATTAGCTAATTCGAGAAATCTCCAGTTGTTGTCTGCTCCATGTAGTGTTCTAAGCTATGCGGCGAAGAATCTGGATTATGCTGTTAAAACAGAGGAAATTGGAAGGCCGCTACTTGTGTATGCCGAGCTTGACGATGGTATGGTTCATAAAATGAAATACCAAAAATGGATAAGTAAGAGTGGGGCACCCTGGCCCTATAGAGATGAATTCGAGGTGGGCTGTACGCTTGAGCATGCTGCCTACTATGTATCCTGGCTTGTAAAAACTTTCGGCACGATATCGAGC
>CALKKV010000031.1 GCA_937992195.1 uncultured Gammaproteobacteria bacterium
GCTTCGGCCAGGCGCACATTGCGCGGAATCACGGTGCGAAATAACTTGTCTTCAAAATGCTCCGACAGCTGTTCAGAAACTTCCGTCGCCAGACCAATGCGGCTATCGAACATGGTTCGCACCAAACCCAGCAGCTGTAGATCCGGATTCAGACCCTGGCGCACCAGATCAATGGTCTCCATTAAGCTGGTTAGCCCTTCCAACGCATAATATTCACACTGCACTGGAATTAACACTTCTTTGGCGGCGATCAAGGCGTTGACGGTCAATACATTCAGCGAAGGCGGGCAGTCGATAATAATAAAATCATAGCGATCACTTACCGTAATAATCGCCAGCTGCAAACGATAATCACGGCCATCCATTTCCTGCATTTCAACCTGGGCACCAGACAGATCCGGGTGCGAGGGCAACAAATCGTATCCACCCTCGGTGCTGACAATGGACTCGCTCATGGTCGCATCGCCCAACAGTACCTCGTAAATCCCTTGGTCCAATTCGCGCATGGACAGGCCACTGCCAACAGTTGCATTGCCCTGGGGATCGATATCGATCAACAGCACGCGGCTCTTTGAGCGCGCCAGGCTGGCGGCCAGATTGATCGCCGTCGTGGTTTTACCGACGCCACCTTTTTGGTTAGTGATTGCGATGATTCGGGTCACGTTAATTAGGTCTTTTTTCTGGTGTTCTGATTAAAGGCCATTCAGATCAATCTCTACCAGGTGGCGCTCGGCATCGAGAAACGGCACCTGAAGTGGCCGGATATGCACCCGATCCTGCCACATGGCAGGCAATGCATCGATTTCGTCGTCCGGGCGTCTTCCTTTCATTGCCAACAATCTAGCCGCAGTTTGATGAACAGGTGCAGTCCAGTCCAACATATCGCCCAGCGAAGAAAACGCGCGAGTCACGAGGGTATCAAACTTTTGCGGTGGCAGGTAATCTTCAATCCGGGCGTGAACAGCATTGGCATTGCTTATACCGCATGCGGCAATCACGTAGCGCAGAAATTCTACCCGCTTGCCTCGCGCATCCAGCAAACAAACCTCCACCTTGGGTAAGGCTAGCGCCAGCGGCACACCGGGAAAGCCGCCGCCTGAGCCAATATCAAGAACCCGCTCTTCTCCCAACACGCTGGCAATAGAAAGCGAATCCAGCACATGGTGGATTACCATCTCTCGTGGCGAGACAATAGCGGTTAAGTTAAGTCGTCGATTCCATTTTTCGAGAAGCGAAAGATGGGTTAGCAATTGCTCAAGGGTAGCCTCTGAAACCGTTAAACCTTGCTGACTTAAACCGTCTGCCAACAGCGAGGTGATCTCGGGCGCAAAGCCAGCGAACGATTTATGCGCTGTGTTAAAGTTCGAAGCAGTCATTGTCTGTATTATAAGCCGAGGCGCCAAACTGTCCGCCTATCTTTTATCCCCGTTATTCGCGCGCAACCTTACTTTGAAAAACCAAACCACCCGCCATCAGCAACAGTCTCTTGCTAGCCAGGCCGATCCCTACGAAATCTATCAGCGTGCGGTGCAGTCTCCTGAAGTCGATATCGAATTGATCCAGATGATCTACCAGTCCTGTCACACTGAACCCGCTTTTCATCTGCGGGAAGATTTTTGCGGCACCGGGTTCACCCTGAGCCACTGGATTCAGCAGGGAGACGAATATACCGGCGAGGGCTTCGATATTGCGACCGAGCCGGTACAGTGGGGACGACAGAATAACTTTGTAACGTTAAAGGATGCCGGTAAACGCGGTGTGCTGCACGTTGCCGATGCGCGAGACGCCAGCGATAACAAGCCCGATATTCGCATCGCGTTTAATTTTTCTTATTGGGTTTTTCAGCAGCGCGTTGAATTAAAAAAATACTTTCAGCTCGCGTTTGATGATTTAAAGAAAGGCGGTATGCTGATGGTCGATGCCACAGGCGGCACCGAAGCTTTATCTGAAGAACCCTATGAAACCGAGATGGCCGGGTTTAATCTGGTTTGGCAGCAAAAAAACTTTTCCCCCGTTGACCATACCGCTGATTTGACGCTGCGCTTTTGTTTTGAAGATGGCTCTGAACTGCCGGCTTATCAATACCGCTGGCGGGTGTGGTCGGTTGCTGAAATCGTAGAGCTCATGAACGAGGTTGGCTTTGCCGACGTACAGGTTTGGTGGCAGGACGATGACGCGCCTGGGCTGGGTTATTACATTACCCAGACCGGTGTAAACCAACCTTGCTGGATAGCCTGTATTTCTGGCTGTAAATAATCACTGTATTGAATTATATCGATGTGGGCCCGAGCCAAAATGTTGTTGCACCACGCACGCAATGTGCAACAGCAGCAGGGCCTTTCGGCACTACTTCGACTGCTCTGCAAGTACTTGAAAAGAAAACTCGGTCGATATAGCCCTGGGTATTATGATTTTGGTTATCAGCAATGGTTAAAAAGAGCAACCAGCCAACCATACCCTCGCAGCCCGAGTTCAACACCGGTTATTTCAATACTGGTTCCCGTCTTTAACGTTGAGGAACGCTGGCTGAGAGAAATGATTGCGTCGGTACAGGCGCAGACTTATCGCCACTGGGAATTATGTATGGTGAACGACTGTGCAACGGATAGCCATGTCGAAGCCGTATTAAATGAATGCGCGCAATCGGACCCCCGTATAAGGGTAGAGCATCATGTTTCCAATCTGGGCATCGCTGAAACTTCCAACTCCACACTGAAGCTGGCAACTGGCGCGTTTATCGTTTTGCTCGATCACGACGACCTACTAGCAAGTAACGCACTCGAACGCCTGGTGACCGCGGCTGAAAGCCATCCGCAGGCAGATTTATTTTATAGTGACGAAGACAAGCTAGATGCATCAGGGAATCGCACAACGCCTTTTTTCAAACCAGACTTTTCGCCTGCGTTGCTCCACAGCCAAAACTATTTTGGTCATTTAATCATGCTATCTCGTGATCTGATTGATCAAATCGGCGGATTCCAAAGCGGGTTTGATGGCGCCCAGGACTATGATTTAGTCCTGCGAGCCAGCGAGCAGGCCACCCAAATCATCCGCCTTCCCGAAGTCCTTTATCATTGGCGACAAATACCAGGATCTACCGCAGCGATATACGCAGAAAAAGACTACGCCTGGGATGCAGGCCAACGGGCGCTGCAAGCACATCTTGATCGAGCCAATGTTCAGGCAAGCGCTGAGAAAGGTGAATTGCCCGGTACCTATTCGGTAAAACATACAATTGTCGGCCAGCCTTTTGTCTCTATTATCATCCCGTTTCGAAATGAAATTGCATTACTCGAACAGTGTTTTCATGGGCTGTTGAATAACACTCGCTGGCAACAGTTTGAAATCATCGCTGTAGACAACCAAAGCGATAAGACCGAAGTTGAAGCCTTAAAGCAACGCTGGATAGAAAACGACCGTGTTCGCTTTGTCACATTCGATAAACCATTTAACTTTTCAGCCATTTGTAACCACGGCGTTGCGCAGTCGAAAGGGGAGTACGTCGTGTTGCTGAATAACGATGTCGAAATTCGTAGCGAAAACTGGTTGGAAAATTTACTGGGTTATGCGCAACAACCCGAGACTGGTGCAGTCGGCGCTAAGCTGCTGTACCCTGATCACCGAGTCCAGCATATGGGAATTGTGATCGGCATCGGCGACAGCGCTGGGCATCCTTTCAAGGGTTTTCCGGAAAGTGAAAACGGCTATTTTGGCAGACTAAAAATTACTAGTAACGTCAGCGCCGTGACCGCCGCTCTGTTAATGGTTAACAAACAAAAGTATGTAGCGGTTGGGGGGTTTGATGAGAAGACATTTTCTGTCGCGCTCAATGATGTCGACTTCTGCTTAAAGCTACGTAAAGACGGTTTTCTTAATATTGTAACACCAGAGGTATACGCGATTCATTACGAATCGAAAACCAGGGGTGCCGACTCAAGCAGCACTAACAAAGAACGATATGCAACTGAAGTAGCCGCGTTTCAATCGAAATGGACCGATTTACTTAATGCCGGAGACCCCTACTACAACCCGAATCTCACATTAGAGTCGGAAGACTATCGGTTAAAATACTTATGAGCATTTACGGCCTTTCTGTTCTATCCGGGAGCTAAACAAACTCAACTCACATCTTCGCAAGAGTAAGTCGGTGTCAAAGACAATCCCGATCGCCAAGATTTATAGCTAGGAACATCCGATCCAATATATATATTGGCGAGAATCGCGAAAACACGATCAATTGCTTTTACTATTCCTGCGTGCCCTATTGCCTTATTTTCTTCAGAATAGCTATCGATCCGGTCGTAGTCAGCGCAGGCGAGCTTTAATATTCCCAGAGCACTGTCCGAATGAGCCCCACTTCCCGATCTATCGGCAATTTCTTCCTTGTACTTCTTCTCTATTTTTTCTTTTTCACTCTGACTCAACGTATTTTTAATTTTAATTTCCTTGTGAGCACTTGAAATATAGTGGGAACCCAATAGAGTGCGAGTCGGAACATCAAGCACAAATATTCGCACTGCAGCGTGGGGTTCGATAGTACCTAAGCTTTCATAGTAACGGAGGCCGGCTGAAGGCGCGCCGACAACGCCGTTGGCCGGAAAATTCTTCGCAGGAACCAGCAATATCGCTTGTTGAAGGTTTTCTGAAGCTGCCAGATCAAACACTTCTTGGTCAGATGAAATTCGTTTCACATAGGCCGCAAGCGACTCGTTTTTAGCAAAGTTCCAAGCCTTTTTTTGCGCCTGAGTGGTCGGTAATACTCTAGGATTATCCGCGCCAAAGTTAGTAAATGCTTTGATTGCAAACTCATTAAATGTTTCTTCTATATCAAGACCCTGATCTAAAACGTATCTCTGTTTACTTCTCCAAATTGGCGCACTAAATCTTGAATAGGAAACCTCTTTTGGAAACACGTTAATGATTGCTAACGTTTGATCGGCTTGTCCGAATTGAATAAGTGGTTTTTTGGTCGGGGCCGAGGCACAACCATATAGCATTGCGACTAGTGCAAGAGAAAATAGCAATTTGAAATTTTTCATCAACTTCCTGTTTGTCCGTGAATTTTTTGAGCAATTGTAACAACAACAGCCCGTCACTAGTCAAAGTTTTGTCTATGTAGTTTTTTGCAAAATCAACTCACTTAAAACGATCATAGTCGCCCCAAATCAAATCGATCAAGCTGGTGTATCACCAAATGCAAATAACCAATAAGTATCACATCGGCGATTTTCAGATAGTTAAAAGGAGAAAGCAGAGAAGTTTTTGCCAGGCTAAACGCGTTAATCTGCAAAAGGTGCGGCATTGTTTGTTATATCTTCGATGACTAGCGGGCAACAGTTTTATCAGTAATGTTTTTATATGCTCGCTACTGACTTCGACTAAGCAATAGGCCACTAACAACGATCATACTCGCACCGATCCATACGTACCAGTCTGGCACATCACCAAATACCCAGTAGCCGATAATCACAGCGCCGACAATTTCAAGATACACCAGCGGCGCGAGTAACGATGTCTCGGCAAAGCGAAAGGCCGATATCGACAATATATGTGTTACCGCTGACAATCCTCCCATCGCTAGAAACAAAATCCAGAACTCTGTGCCAGGCCATTGCCAGCGAATTAATGCAAGTGGTAGTAGCAATATGGAACCCACCAGCGCTTGAAACGCCAACGTTTTAATGGGATCACTTTGACTGGAGGCAATACGTGTCGCCACAAGATAGATCCCAAAGACAACACCGCTGGCAACGGCAAGCAATATGCCGGGCGAGGGTTTGCTGTCGGGTCTTACGATAAACAACACACCAATAAAACCAAAAACTAAAGCCAGAGTTTTAAACCACGAAAGTTTTTCTCCATAAAATGCAACCGCAATCGCTGTCGCCACCGCCGGACCCACAAAGAATGCACTGATGGCATTGGCCATCGGCGTGGTGACCAACGCGGAAAAATACAGTGTCATGGAAGCCACCAGACACAGAGTGCGAAAGAAATGTGCGCCTCGATTATTGCTCGGTAAAAACCCCTTTCCATGCTGTAGCAGCGCAACCGGCAGAATAAACAAACAGCTTACCGAATACCGCGCCCAGCTAATAAACAGCGGAGAAAAGGTATTGCCGAGGTACTTTGCAATACCGTCAACTGCCGGTATGGTGAGCATGGCCGCTGCCATTAAGAAGAGCCCGAGGCGAGGATTGTTCAAGTGCTTAAAGCAGAGACTGTTCTACTTACCCCAATGCGCTACTAATGCTTCTACTTCTTTGGCAAACGCCGCCTGGTGAAACTCTTGAAACACT
>CALKKV010000032.1 GCA_937992195.1 uncultured Gammaproteobacteria bacterium
TGCCTACGCAATGCAAACAGTGCCTGCTTCCCATGGCGGTGTTGTGCTCGGCATTTTGCCTCTTGCAACAGCGATTGCAGCGACGCTGGTTTCTGGTGAACAGCCCTCAAGAAGATTTTGGTTGGTAAGTCTTGTTGGCAGTATTCTGGTGGTCGGCTATTCCCTCTATCAAGGTGCGGGGGCGTTAAGCGTTGGTGACATAGCGCTGCTTGGCGCGGTGATAGCCGCATCATTCGGCTATGCCGTTGGTGGAACACTGTCTAAAAGGCTCGGTGGGTGGCAGGTAATTTGTTGGGCGCTTGTTATTTCACTGCCGGTTATTAGCTATCCTGCATGGCGCATGATGCCGAATGACCTTACGGTTATTCCAACAGATGCGTGGCTATCTTTTGCATACCTAGCGTTAGTCAGTCAGCTTCTGGGTTTCTTTTTTTGGAATCAAGGACTAGCGATCGGCGGTATAGCCAGGGTAAGTCAATGCCAACTGCTACAGCCGTTTGTAACGTTGATCGGTTCCGCGATCATCGTGGGAGAGGTGTTGGATAGCATTACCATTGGCTGCGCGATACTGGTTGTCGGAGTCGTTGCAATTGGCAAACGTATGCCGATAAAAGAGAGGCGCGTTTAACGATTTAATCCTTGATTAAACTCGTCGATCCAGTCGGCCTTGTTATCCGCAATACCCTGAGGATCGATCATTAAACTTTTAACAGGACGTACGAGATTACGGAATTCGGTTGGCAGGCCCTCAGCTGGGAACAGCACGGGATACATCCAATTGCTGGTAGGAATGAGCGCTTGGAAGGGTTCGCTCGCAATGAATTGCATAAACTGATTGGCGAGTAGCGGCTCATTCGCGTTTTTTAACACAGCAGCCACCTCGATCTGCATGCCATGTCCTTCCTTAAACGGCGTTGCCTGATATTTCGATTCGTTTTCCGTCACCATGTGGAATGCCGGTGACGTGGTATAGCTCAAGACCATATCGGCCTCTCGCTCCAAAAACATCCGATACGCTTCGGACCAGTCTCTGGTGACAGCGTGGATTTTAGGCGCGAGTTTAGACCAGCTGGCCGCAGCATTTTCACCGTACAGCGCCTTTACCCAAAGCAGGAAACCAAGCCCCGTCGTGCTGGTTCGCGGGTCCTGGATAACGATTTTTAGTGAGTCATCGGCTTCGAGTAACTGCTCAAAGCTTTTGGGCGGGCTTGGTGTACGCAGATTGTCATAGATAAATGCAAAGAAGCCAAAGTCATAAGGTAAAAACTTCTGGTTATTCCACTCGGTAGGCAGATTGAGCTTTTCCAAATCGACTTCATGTTCGGCAATTAGGCCTGTGTTTTGCATTTGCACCACAAGGCTATTATCGATACCAAGAATAATATCTGCTGGCGAACTATCTCCCTCAGACTGCAAGCGGCTGAGGAGGCTTGCGGCATCTCCTACAGAGACAAATTGAAGGTCGCATTCACAGGTTTCTTCAAACGCGATTTCGGCCTGAGGTCCTGGACCAGTCTCGGCCACGAATGCATTGGTGGTGTAAACCGTGAGAACCGGCGTTTCAGTTTCCTGAGCGAGCGCCGTTATGGACGACAGCGCTATGAGGACAAAGGCGCAGGAAAAACGCAAAAGAAAAACCATTGCCGTTAAGACTGCACCGGTGCCAAAAGCTATTGTGCAGCGGAAAGGACGAATCCTTTTCCATGGTTTTCGAATTCCCAAAGTGCGTCAGATTTGTACTCTGGGTGGCGCGCTAGGAATTCCTCATAGGCTTTTTGTTGCCCGAGCTCATTGCTTTCACCATAAGAAAACCAATCGTCGAACAATAAAATAGTGCCAGGCTGAATGTAAGGATCCATCCACTCAAGCGCTGTGACAGTAGAGGAGTAATAGTCACAGTCTAGCAGGACAACAGAAGCGGGTTTGAACGGATGTTGCTGCCTCAATTGATCGGTTAGCGCGTTTTCGTAATACCCTTCAACCAGGGTTACCTTTTCCAGGTTGACGCCTTCACCGGCGAGGTTCTTTTCAACTTCTTCTCTGGAACAAGCGAACTGACCTTCAAAGAAGCGACCGTCCACCTGGTCAATGCCCTCGGCAGCGGGTAACCCTTCAAAAGAATCAAAGCCATAGAAGTTTACATCGGCAAGTTTTAACTCTTTGCAGTGGTTCCAGGCCTGCAGGAATGTATAGCCTCGAAAAAGACCAAACTCGTAGTAGTCCCCTGAAACCGCGCCATCTCGTTCTAAGATGTACTCAAAAGACTTTCGAATCGCACCTGGCGCGCCGGGACTGAGTGTCCGAAAAGAACCGTTAATCTTGTGATAAACCTTGGAAGCAAACTGAAACAGAGGCGGGTAGTTGCGCAGCAGGTCTTCGATGGTGGACTTGAAACTCATTATAGAAACGGCAGAAGGATTTCGCGGCGATTATAACGCACCACAGTTGTTCTAGGGTTGTGTTTTACCGCCTGTTAACTGCGAGATGCCTGGATCAAAAACAGCGGCGGGTGGAAAGCTGCTGGCAGGCCCTAGCCGGTGCTGCCGCTCTCACGCTGTCGAACGGCGCGAGCAGGAGACCCTACATTGATCGACATCGCATCCACATTTTTGGTCACCGTAGAACCCGATGCCACCACCGCCCCGGAATCAATAGTAACGCCATCAAGTACCGCTACATGGGACCCTAGCCAGACATCATCTTTTAATTCGACACCGCCCTTGCCTTCGTGATCATAGGCTTGGCACATGGGCACGTCGATGCCATCAAACTGGTAATTGCCGCCTCCAATAATGTAAGTGTATGCAGCGATAATATTGTCACGCCCAATGCGAATCGAGCTGGTCGCCGCGATCGTACAATTCCAGCCAACGTTGGCATTCTCGCCTAAAGTAATATCGCCATTTTTGCAGCTGACAATTGAATTGCGCCCAATGTAACTGCCTGCGCCGATATCAATCCCACGATTGCTTTCGCCTTTGGCATCAAGCAGCACATTCTCATCGACCACCACGCCATCACCGATGCGAATTTTATGCGGGTGGCGAATTACCACATCGCAACCAAAAGTCACGTTACGACCAACGCTGCCAAGCAGCCAGGGATACATTTTCTTACGCAACAACAAACCGAGCGCACCGCTACGTTTCTGCGAAACCATCACTACAAATTCATACAAAGCGAGCTTCCATAGGCTTCTTTCTCCAACAACGAGATCCATATAGCGAGAAAGCGCGGACTGGCTGCCGCTTGCCATGGATTGCTGAATTTTTAAGGGTTTGGTCACGCAACAATTTCCTCAGAAAGAACTTCGATCAGCGTATCACATGCCTTGAGCCACTGGTCTTCTTCGATTACAAGGGGCGGTAATAGTCGAATCACTGTCGGACCAGCTGGTAATGCAAGCACACCGCGCTGCATTAATAATTCCAGATACGGCCGGGACTTGGTTTTTAGCTCGATGCCGATCATTAAACCAAGCTGTCGCATATCGCGAACGACGCCCGGTGTATTGTGCTTGAATCGCTCGGCAAACAGTTGACCGAGTTTAGCTGCGCGATCTGGTAGCTGCTGGTCGACTAGCACATCAATGGTTGCAATCGCAGCGGCACACGCTAACGGGTTGCCGCCGAACGTAGAGCCATGTTTACCCGCAGCAGAAACAATGTTTTCACCGCAAAGCGTGGCCCCCATGGGCATACCGCCGGCAATGCCTTTTGCCAGGGTCATGATATCCGGAGAGATGTCATAGGTTTGGCAGGCAAACATATGACCCGTTCGCCCAAAGCCGGTCTGTATTTCGTCGGTAATAAGCAGAATGCCTTGCTCATCACACAGCTTACGAACCCCACGCACATACTCTTTGTTCGCAGGCCGCACCCCCCCTTCGCCCTGCACCAGTTCAAGGATAATCGCGCCAGTATCTTCGGTGATGGCGGCGGCGAGCTTTTCCAGGTTGTTATAGGGCACAAAAGCATGGCCGGGAATTAAAGGCTCGAATTCATTTCGGTATTTAAAGGTCGCCGAAAGCGCACCCATGGATCGGCCATGAAAACCGCGCATGGCGCTGATAAAGCCATTCTTGCCGCTGGTTAGTCTCGCGAATTTAATCGCCGCCTCCATGGCCTCCGTACCGGAGTTAGACAGAAATGCTTTTTGCATATTATTCGGCGCTATGCCGATCAGCTTTTGCATTAAATCCGCTCTGGTATCGTTGTAGAAAATACCTGGGCAGGTAATCAGCTTTTCGGCCTGTTCTTGGATCGCGGATACCACTGATGGGTTTGCATGGCCTACATTGGCAACGCCGATGCCGGCGGTACAATCGATATAACGATTTCCTTTATCATCCCAAAGTGTCGCGCCACTGCCTTTAGTAATAACCAAATCGCGTTTGGGATACACCTCAAACGCAAAATGTTGTTCTTTAGCGATGACATCGGTGAACTGTTGTTCGCTCATTTGATCCAGGTGCCTCCGCCCGCCAGTGCATCAGCAACAGGGTGGTCTGTTCGGCCATCGGCGATAATAATTTCGCGAACGCTGCTGGTAGCAAGTTTATTGAGCGCGTGCATTTTTCGTTTCATACGACCCTCAACCTGCTGTTCCCGCTCAGCAAGCTCCTCTCGGCGAAGCACAGTTTCGAGTGATGCAGGGTCATTGATATCGCCCATAAAGCCAGGCGCTTCGATGAGCTGTATCACCGTTTCAGCATCGAGTGCGGCCTGCAACGCACAAACAATATCATCATTCTCTGAGTTGATCGCATAGCCGTCTTCGTCGACGATCGGTATGGTGAGCACCGGCACATAGTCGTTATTTAACAGCAGGTTGAGCAAGGAAGCATTTATCGATTTTGGCTTTCCTGACAGATCCCGCTTCAACATTTTTTTGCCGTTCTCCATCACGCGAATACCGCGGTTGCGCTGGCCTTGAACGATTCGACCATCGATACCGGATAACCCTACCGCATTGATTCCTTTTTGTTGACACAACTCAACAAGCCGTTTATTTCTTAAGCCACTATATGCCATCAGAATCGCATCCAGCGCTTGATTATCAGAGAATACGCTTTGATATCCGGAGGCAGAGGTAATCACTGTTTTTTCAAACCCCATCTGCTGCGCGATCTGATCACGAAGCGCGTTGGCACCATGCACAATCATAAAGGGTCGTTGCTGTTCGCTGAGGTCTTCGATAATGCCGTCGAGATTCAGCGCCTCACCGCCGCCAATTTTGAGAATAATCAATTTCTATAAAGCGTTTTTGTGGTTTGATTCGGGATTGTATCCCACGTGGTTTGCACGCTTGCGAGAGGCGCGGAGCAAATCAGACGCGTTTGATCGCTTACCGTTTCGTGGAGCTGAAAGTAGTCCGGGTCCTCGCCAAACCAGCTGCATACTTCGACCGCCTCGGGAGAGGCGAGGAAAAAATTCATAGCGCGAATGTAACGGCTTCGTTTATCAATGATTTGTACACCTTTCTCTACTGCTTTCTTTAAACCTTCTTTCTCAAAGCGCTTGATAAAGTGATAAATTTTTTCTGCACCAATTCGCCCTTCGGCCTTTATGCGAACCCCCTGTAGCTCGCCATTAAACAAAAACACAGAACGGCCGTCGCTAAACGGCATATTGTTTTCGACAGTGATCCCCTCGTCGCGAAATGCGCTGCGCGCATGTGCTAGAAACAAGGTTGTTTGAGGGAAGTCGGCTTTCTGGTCTGTCCAGATTGGATCGATACAGTGGTAATGCTGCCACCGGCTTTTCGAATCTAACCATGAGCATCCCCAGCCATGACCCTGGTACTCCCGACTTTGCTCGCAGACGTCGCGGAACATAGTGAGATAACCATTCGGATCAATCAATCCAGGATTATCGACCAGCAATATTCGGCACATGATAAGTCCTTACTAGCGGTAAACTAGATAGGGTGCAAGCCGGTAAACCCTAGACCGGTGTCTTCATCAAACCCGTGCATGAGATTAAACGCCTGTACTGCCTGGCCTGCCGCGCCTTTCATCAGGTTATCGATTGCGCTCATGACCACTACACGATTGCTGTGTGGATCGACTTCAAAACCGATGTCACAATAGTTACTGCCCGACAACAGCTTTGGTTCCGGATAGCGATAGATGCCACTCCGTTCTTTGACGATGCGAACAAAGCGCTCGTCACCATAAGCTTTCCGATAAAGCTGCCAAATTGATTTCTCGTCCAGCGGTTTTTTTAGGAAGACGTGACAGGTAGCAAGAATGCCGCGCACCATCTCTATGGACGTAGCAGAAAACGAAACCGCTGCATCGCTGCCGAGAATCATCTCCATTTCTGCAACATGTCTATGACCCGTCGGCTTGTAAGAACGCACAGAACCGGAACGTTCTGGATGATGACTTGCATCACTAGATCGATTTCCGCCTTCGCTGGAACCTGCTTTCACTTCTACCACGCTATGCTTTACAAGGCCGCTTTGATAAAGCGGTCTTAACGCCAAAATAGTTGCGGTGGCGTTGCAGCCGGCACCAGTGACCATGCTCGCGTCTTTAATTAGCTCTCGGTTAATTTCCGGTATGCCGTAAATAAAACTATCGAGCTTCTCTGGGCAAGCGTGGGGTTCGCCATACCACTTGGCAAATGCATCTTTATTGTCTAAGCGAAAATCACCGCTTAAATCAATCAGTTTTGGTGCCAGCGATTGAAAGTGCTCGAGGTTTCCCATGGCATGGCCATGGGGCAGGCTGAGAAACAGAAAATCACAGGGCTCAAGCTCGCTGATTTTGCAAAACTTAAGGCTCGTCGCGCCGCGCAAATTTGGGTGAGTGCGTGCAACCGGTTTGCCGGCAAACCGCTCGGAAGTGACCTGGGCGATCGTGACTTTCGGGTGGGTCAGTAACAATCGAACCAACTCTCCTCCGCCATAACCGCTGCCGCCTACTATGCTGACTTTCATAAAATTGCTTTGACCGAGATTTAAGTGGTCGCTTGTGAGAGCACGAAATCGATGACTTTATCGGGAATATTGACGCCGGTGGTGTCGATACTGTTGCGAAACTCCATGGTGTAGTTGACCTCGTTGACCTGCAAACCCTCATCGGTTTCAAACAGGTCTATCGCTACCACTCCGCCACCCACCGCATTCGCCGCCGCCAGAGAGATTTCTCCCAGTTCGCCAGTTACCGGGCAGTTACTGGCTGTCGCGCCCCGTGCCGTATTGGTAATCCAGTGATCGGAGCTGCGATAAATCGCCGCAATACAGTCGTCACCAACCACGAAAGCACGAATATCCCGGCCTTTCTTTGCGACGTACTTTTGAATAAAAAAGATCGAGTGGTGATAGCTGCCAAGCACCGTTTTATGCTCAAGCACCGTCTCTGCGGCATCGCGGTCGTTAATTTTTGATAGCAACCTGCCCCACGAGCCAACCGCAGGCTTCAATACTACGGGGTAGCCAATATCCTCAATAGCTTCGAGGGCGGACTGTTCTGTGAAGGCGATTCTGACTTCAGGTTGCGCCACATTATGGTCTTTCAGCGCAACCGCCGTGAGGATCTTGTCGCCACAGATTTGAGAAACGGCGTATCGGTTGACGCAAGGTATTCCGAGGCTTTCATAAAGTTTTAATGCATGCAGGGCGCGGGAATGATTAATGCTGCGCTCGACAATAACGTCTACCGAAGGCCTGTTGTTGAGATCAAATGCAAGGGCTCGATCATCCAGCATAACCAATTCGACATTTTGTCTCTGATTAAAAGTCTCCAAAAGGAGCTTTTCTTCTTTTCTGACTAGAGAATGTAAAAAACCAACGCGCTTAGAAGCCATAGTTCAGAGTTATCAAATAAGGGTTGGCTGGAAAAGGGTCGTGGCGGTAAACGCGCTATTGGCCCCAGTCTTCCTCGGCTTCAGGGGTTTCCTGAACGGTTACTGGGTCAACACTGGTAACTTCGAGTTCGCTTCCACAATCATCACATTCCATTAGTTCGCCCTTCACAAGGCCATCAGAAAGCGAGAGTTCAGCACCACAAACAGGACATTCGGTCATTGGATTATTTAACAGGGGAGATTTAGTCAGCAGAGGAATTTACCCACTACAACAAGGTGAAACAAGGGTTTGCTGCGATTTTAGCAATAAAAACCGAAGGTCAAGTGACAGCGTAAATTGGTGACATGCCGCAATGCTTGATCGCGCTTTAGGTCAAATTGGCCGATTACGTCAGTATTTCGATCATAAACGTATTTAATGCCTGTTCGCCCAATGTCGTATTGCGACCCTGAAGCAAATCCGCATACACTCTTGAACTATAAATTTTAACTATTCTTAATCCAGCTTTTTAACAATGAACCAAACGATTGATCTTGCTTCGTATGGCATATCGGGGGCCTCTGAAGTGATCTATAACCCGAGCTATGACACCCTGTTTCAGGAGGAGACCAAACCTGGTCTGGAGGGGTTTGAAAAAGGAATTGTAACGGAAAGTGGTGCTGTTGCTGTGGATACCGGAGTTTTCACCGGCCGCTCCCCCAAGGACAAATATATTGTTCGGGATGACAGTACCAAGGACAACTTTTGGTGGTCAGATCAGGGCAAAAACGACAATAAGCCGCTTACTCCCGAAAACTGGGACAACTTAAAGCGCTGTGTTGTCGATCAACTGTCTGGCAGCCGCTTATTTGTGGTAGACGCTTTTTGTGGCGCGAATCCAGATACACGGCTAAGCGTGCGTTTTATTATGGAGGTCGCCTGGCAAGCCCACTTCGTCAAAAACATGTTTATTCGTCCAACCGATGAAGAGCTTGCTGCGTTTGAGCCAGATTTTGTTGTAATGAACGGTTCCAAGACAACCAATGAAAACTGGGAACAGATGGGACTAAACTCCGAGAACTTCGTGGCGTTTAATCTCACCGAAAAGATGCAGCTGATCGGCGGCAGTTGGTACGGCGGTGAAATGAAAAAAGGCATGTTTTCAATGATGAACTACCTGCTGCCATTGCGCGGTATGGCGTCTATGCATTGTTCTGCGAATGTCGGAGATAAGGGCGATACCGCGATTTTCTTTGGACTATCCGGTACCGGAAAAACCACCCTTTCCACAGACCCAAAGCGCCAGCTAATTGGTGATGATGAGCACGGCTGGGACGATGATGGCATCTTTAACTTTGAAGGTGGCTGCTATGCGAAAACAATCCGCCTAAGTGCGGAAGCAGAGCCCGATATTTACAACGCCATTCGTCGCGATGCGCTGCTGGAAAATGTAGTCATAAGAGATGACAACACGGTGGATTATGATGACGGGTCGAAAACAGAAAATGCGCGGGTGTCTTACCCCATTTTCCATATCAACAATATTGTTAAACCCGTATCGAAAGCTGGTCACGCAGAAAAAGTCATATTCTTATCTGCCGACGCGTTTGGTGTCTTGCCGCCGGTTTCGATTCTGTCGGAAGAACAAACCAAGTATCACTTTCTTTCTGGTTTTACCGCAAAGCTAGCGGGCACTGAGCGCGGAATTAATGAGCCAACGCCAACGTTCTCTGCTTGTTTTGGAGCGGCATTTTTGAGTTTGCACCCAACCCGCTATGCGGAAGTATTGGCAAAGAGAATGTCAGCCGCAGGCGCCAAGGCGTATTTAGTGAATACAGGCTGGAATGGTTCTGGCAATCGTATTTCGATTCAAGACACACGCGGCATTATCGATGCAATACTGGATGGTTCAATCGATAGCGCCGATACCGACTCGGTGCCGTACTTTGATTTTGTTGTGCCGAAGAG
>CALKKV010000033.1 GCA_937992195.1 uncultured Gammaproteobacteria bacterium
AACATCTTGATAGGTGCGTCCCACATCATTGGGATCAATCGGCAAATACGCAATATCCCAAATACCGTCGTCCGGTGCCTCGAGGCATTTTTTGATTGCATCCTGATGGCTGCCCGAAAACGCGGTAAATACCAGCTCCCCTGCATAGGGGTGTCTTGGATGCACTGGCAGCTCATTACATTCAGTCACGCATTGCACGATTTCAGGCATATGGGAAAAGTCGAGCCCTGGATCGACACCCTGACTGTAAAGATTCATCGCCATTGTCACGATATCCATGTTGCCTGTGCGCTCACCATTTCCCATCAGCGTTCCTTCAATACGATCGGCGCCCGCCATGCGGCCCAATTCTCCGGCCGCTACCGCGCAACCTCGATCGTTATGGGTATGCAAACTCACTTCCACATGCTCTCTGGAAGGCAGGTTGTCGCAGAAGTATTCAATTTGATCTGCGAAAATATTGGGGGTTGCGGATTCCACCGTCGCCGGTAAATTCAGAATGACTCGCTGACCGTTTTCAGGCTGCCATATCCGACATACTGCTTCACAGACTTCAATCGCATAGTCCGGTTCGGTTTGTGAAAAACTCTCGGGAGAATACTGAAAGGTCCATTCTGTATCCGGATATTTCTTGGCATGATCACGCACCGATTCCGCGCCCTTCACCGCAATGTCGGTAATTTCATCTCGCGACATTTTATATGCCTTGTCTCTCTGCACTTTAGAAGTCGAGTTATAGACATGGACAATGGCACGCTTCACCCCTTCGAGGGATTCATAGGTTCTTTCGATCAAATGCTCGCGTGCCTGGGTGAGTACCTGCACGGTGACGTGATCAGGGATGCGGTTCTCTTCGATCAGCTTGCGCGTGAATTCAAATTCCACCTGCGCCGCAGACGGGAAACCAATTTCTATTTCTTTAAAACCGCAGCGTAAGAGCATCTCCCAAAAACGCAGCTTCTTGGTAATGGTCATGGGATCGATCAATGCCTGATTTCCATCACGCAGATCTACACTGCACCAGGTCGGCGCTGAAACTAATTGCTGACTGGGCCACCGTCGATTGGGCATCTCCGGGGCAAACTGGAAAGTTGGGTACTTTTTGAAATCGTATTGGCTCACGCTAAATCACATATCAATAAACATATCGGCAGGAGAGTGTACTGAAACAGCGTTAGCGGAAGTCAACAAATATCAGCTAGATTATGCAATTTATTAGTGATAATATTTATATTTTAGATATTTATTAGTTATATTGCCTAATATTTCAATGAAGCTTGATAAAACAGATCGCAAGATTCTCAACATCTTGCAGCAAAACGCGCGTATCAGTAATTTGGAACTAGCCGAAATGGTGAGCCTCTCCCCAACACCTTGCGCGAGACGGGTTAAACGGTTTGAAGATGAAGGGCTGATCAAGGGCACAACGACCATTCTCGACCCCGAAAAACTTGGGCTAAATCTCACTGCCTATGTAGCGTTGAATCTCGAGCAACATAACCAGGACCAGTTCGAGGCTTTTGAACGACAGGTGATCGAATTTCCAGAAGTCGTGAGTTGCAGCGTGGTTACCGGCAGAGCTGAGGACTATTTGCTCAAAGTCGTGGTGCGCGATATCAAACACTATGAAGAGTTTTTGCTTTCACGCTTAAACAAAATAGAAGGCATCAGCACCTGTCACTCCAGCTTCGAATTGCGCAATATCACGCCCGCACGCGGGTTACCGATTTAAAACATAAGCGACTTAAATCAATCGCCTCAATTTTTCTGCAGATAACTTCTGAGCAGTGGCAGCCGATCATTTCCCCAAAATATTTTTTGATCGACATAGGCAACAGGCAATCCGAAAAAGCGATTCTCGATAGCTTGTTCTAAATTCGCATTCAGTTTTTCTTTATAACTTATTTCTCTGGTTGATCGTCTTAGCGCTTCTGCGTCCAGGCCAACCTGCTTTGCGACTTCGGCCAACCAGTCGGGATCGGTAATGTCTTTTTGTTCTGACCAGTAACCTCGCATCACCCGAGTCACAAATGCTTCGGCCAAACCTTGCTCTTGTGCATAGATTGCCGCGCGTAACGCGCGGGACGGACCAAGTGGATAATTTTCATGCGGCTCAATCGGCAGCCCCATTTGTTCGGCAGTATCTTTGATATCCTGCTGATACCAAGCTACGAAATTGGCATTGGATTCCAGCGGTCTGCGACCGTCAACGGCAATATTTAAGTTGGCAAGATGGACCGGCTTCCATCGCAGCTTTGCATTCGCAGATCGCGCCACTTCCCCAATATGTTGGCTAGCGAAGTAACACCATGGACTATGAAAGTCGAACCAAAATTCAATGTGCTTTTGTTCACCATTTACACCAATAGTCTGGTCAGACTTCTCGCCAAACTTCTCGCGCTTAATCACCGCGCGATGATGCACCCCTTCCATCACCAGTGTTTCATTCTGGTAAGCGCTCAAAGCAAACTCCAGTCGTCGACCTTTTTGCAGGGTTAACGTAGCTTCTATATTGATTGGTTCATCAGCGACCGCTGGAGCAAGATGGTTGATATTGACATGGGTGCCAACACTCGCTTCATTGTCTTCATAATAGGCTGCGGCAAGGTTATTTGCCGCCGCCTCAAAAAACAAAATCAGAGAAGGTGTCGATACAACATCCACACCATGATTGCCAAGTGCCGATGCCAGATGCGCTGCCTTTGGCTTAACCGTCTCATGATGGGTCGTGCCTTTTTGTATCGTTCTCACTAGTTAGCAGCATCCCGCACAAGAGGAAACTCCGATCCTGATAACGGTTCACCATGCTGCAATTTACAGTTTGGAAAAGGCGGAGAGGTTTTGCCTGGGCGTACGGCAAACGTTGCATCATCGCCCACCCACCTGCTGGAAAATCCGCGACGCCTGCGCGTCGACGACGTCGTTGCGGGAGCGCCATGCAAGGTTAGGTAATGAAATGCGACTACATCGCCAGGTGCCATTTGCCAGCGCAAAATATCGTACTGGTCCCGATTCTCCTCGATATCCGGTATCGCTTCCTGGGCATCCTTTTCGTATAACGGTGTGCGATCAAATCTTTCCGGGCGAAACCAGCGATCCCATTGATGAGAGCCACTGACAAATTCAACCGCCACAGATTCGTCCACAGGATCAAGTGCCATCCACAAACTTACATTTTGCTTACCGTCTACACAGTAGTATGGTTGATCGTGGTGCCAGGGCGTCGGAATATTGGTTCCAGGTTCTTTTACCAATACATGTTCGTGAAAGAGTCGAACGGTTTTCGAACCCATCAGTTGCCGGGCAATATCTGCTGCGGGGGAGTCAAACAAGAAAGAACGATACTCTTCAATTCGATCCCAGTTGCAATAATCACCGAAGAATCGACCACCATGGTCGTCCGTGTAATCTCTGACGAATGGTCCAGGCGACTTCATATTGCGCTCTACCCCGCGCTGTAAAGGTTCGACCCAGTCTTTTAACAGGCCGGGCAAATAAACCGCACCGTCTGTTTGAAAAGAATGCAACGCGTCTTTGGAAATCATGTTTTCAATCTAAGATATGAAATGATACAAAATGAATGATTAATGTATGCTGCCCGCGCCTTACATTCAACGATCCAAAGCGCAAATTCTTATTCTCACTTGCGCTATCAGTATTAAAACCCGCCCAGTTCCACAACATAGGTATCAACCGAACCGCTGTTATTCCAATCAGAGTTAAAAAGCATCCGTGTACCACTGGGGCTCAAGACCGGATGTGGCTCTGCAAAATAACCAATTGATCCCAAACGTCCACTCGAGCGATGGTGCGCCACGCGGCAAACCTGCGGCTCCGTTGGATCCGTATTCGCTAAATACAACTCTTGCTCAAGCAACGAATCCCCCTCGTCTCCGTAGCCCACGCTTGAGACAGCCGCCCATCCCGGACGTTGGTGCGCGAGGGCACTAATGTGTGTGCCGGACAAAGTGTAGGGATAGCCATTAGTAGGACCGACCAACACACGACAACCTGCATCGGTCGCATCGTGAACAACCAGACTTCCAATACCATCGCCACAGCTATTTCTTAAGTTTGGATCAAATGCCACGGCGTAATATGCATCATCGCCATTGTGCAGTTGTCCCAAGCTTGAATGCTCAACAGCATTCGCTAAATCCAGATCGCGCTGCGCAACCAGTCGCTGGTTCAACACCTTTCCTTGATGATAGTAGCGATCGCCACTGGGAAACGACTGCGGTGCGTTTAAGTCATTATTTACGGCTACAACGCTTGTGGTATCGGTTGAGCGCGTATATGAAAAACCAGTCGCGCCACAACGAAACCCAAAATGATCATCGTCGTATGACACCATTTGCACGTCACCACCCGCGGTAATGCCATCACCACCGGTACATACGTTGTTAAAATCTTTGATCAATGCATGTCTTCGGGTGCGCACGTTGTAGCTCATCAGCTCATTACCTCTGAGTCGATAGCTGCCCTGTTGGGTAGATACATTTAGCCCTGCTGTTCGATTCGGATAGAACAGCAAATCCGGGTTAGTGGTACTCCAGAATAGCTGCTCAATATCAGCAGGGGTCACTGGCAAACGTTCCATCAACTGGTAAGTCTGCCCATGATAAAGATAATGACCATCGCCTCGATGCCATAAAATCATCCGAGATTCGTCGGCATTCCAGGATTGAATAGTGCTGTACAGTGTTCGCACGATTCCGCTTGCCAGGCTCGAAGAATCGCTAATCCGCGTGACGCGACCGCCAAATGCACGATCGATATAAGATTCTCCCGGCCCCGGCCTGGCCATTGGCTGCATCGGTCTGGACAATCTATCGTTAACCCGAAACCCCTCACAAAGGGAAACTAAAGACCCAGGGTTTGTACCTGTATTGGTCGCCCCATTTTTAGTCGCAACAATTGCAGGCACAACCTGCAAAAGAATGTCATCGTCATCGGGGTTCGTCTGCGCCGAAGCAGCAGTTGCCAGCAAAGTACAGAAAAAACACGACAGCAACTTTCTGACATGGATACCGAATTTGAATAAATAGTCGGACCCTAATTTCCTGGTATTTGACATGGGCTAAAGATACCATGCATCAAGTATCCCTAAGTATCCAAAATCTGCACTTACACGGCATCGCAAATAATTCAAGTGAAGATCAAATCAACAAAATCGTGACTGATACGGCTTCTCCCAACGATATCCCCATGCTCGCTCGAATTAGCGAGTATGTTTATTACCATGCCGAGCAGAACCCAAACACTGAAGCGTTGGTTTTTAAGAACCAACGCTTCAGTTACCAGCAGTTCGCCACGATCACCAAGAAACTATCCTGCGCGTTAATTGCCAGCGGTATTACAAAAGGCGATCGCGTCGCCATGCTCGGCACGCCGCAACCAGAATTTATGCTGTTGTTGATCGCCGCCGCTGATGTTGGCGCAATTTGGATGGGGATGCATCCACGCTATCAAATGCGAGAATTCTCCCATGTTGTTGATCTCGCCCGGCCAAGGCTGATTTTTGCGTTTGAAGAAATTGAAGGGCGATCTTATGCTGAAGAGCTGAATACGTTAAACGAGACGTATGATTGTATTGAAGAGATGATTCTTTTTTCGGAATCGCAAACCGGATCAAACGTAACCGACGGCGTCCTTTTCGATTCTTTCATCGAGCGAGCAACCGAGGTCAACGAATCAGACTGGCATGCGACCAGAGACCAGGTCAAAACTGATGACCCCGCGGTCATTATCTTTACTTCCGGCACGACCGGCCAGCCCAAAGGCGCAATGAACAGCCATTTCGGTTTGATCCACGGCGCGCATACCGAGCGTCGCCACTGGCCCGGAGAACACATTCGTGTTCTGCAAAATATGCCGATCAACCATATTGCCAATATTGGGATGATGTCGAGCTATTGTCTTGTATCAGGCGGCACTCTTGTTTTTCAGAATCGATTTGACCCTGGTGAATTGCTCGAACTCATTGAAAGAGAAAAAATAACGTTTTGGCTGCAGTCCCCTGTACAGTTTCACCTGACCAGCGCTCATAAAAACTTCAAGAGCGCGAAGCTCGATAGTTTGCAATATATGATCTGGGGCGGTGGCCCGATGCCACAGCATTTGGTTGAACAATTAAATTCCCTCGACGCACACCTAGCGACGGCATATGGAATGACCGAACTCACCGCTTACGTCACTTATTCTGACATTGGAGAATCCCCCGAAGTACTGGCCAACAGCATCGGAAAACCTGAAAAAAGTTATGACTTAAGACTGATGAAGTCTGACGGAAACCTGGCGTCGGTTGGTGAAGAAGGAGAGGTTCAGGCACGGGGCAGATGGATAATGCGTGGGTACTTTAACCAACCCGAGGCAACCCAAGAAGCGTATACCGAAGACGGCTGGTTTCAAACTGGCGATATCGCGACGCTGCTTGAAGATGGCAGCTGGCGACTGGTGGGACGCACCAAGGAAATGTATAAGTCTGGCGGCTTTAATATCTACCCAAGGGAAATTGAAATCGTTATGGAAGAACATCCTGCAGTCGCCCTCTCGGCTGTTTTGGGCGTCAGTGACCCAGTATACGATGAAGTTGGATACGCATTTGTCCAACCTGTTGCCGGCGCCAGCATCGAAGAGGATGAATTGAAATCATGGTGTCGAGACAAATTGGCGAACTACAAAATCCCAAAATACTTTGAAGTATTGACTGCGCTCCCTACCCTGCCAATTGGAAAGATCGACAAACAGATGCTGAGAAAAAAGTTAGACACTTAGTATCTTGAATTCACGTGCTTGCGTTCACAACCCATTTTACTTTTTCACGGTTTTCACCTGGCGCAATTGTTTCTGAACTAGCTATTGTTTTTGACACCAAAATACCAGCATTCCCGAAAATGTATCCGGATATTGTTGATCGTACTGATCCCAGTTTTCTAGATTGGTCATAGCGGGATCCGACGGAAATTTTTGTAAATACCGATACTTGACGCTTTGATCTGATAGTTCAAATCCGAGAAAACGTAGGTTTAGCTGTTCCAGCATTTGTGTTAAATCAGTTGGCGTATAACTTTGCTCCTGCTCGTGAAAAATCAAATCACGGCAGGCGCTGACAGAATAGAAATCTTCACTGTGTCGCAGCGGGTATAGCGGATTCGATGGCTCCATCGAAAAAATCTCCTGACGAACGGCACAAATGCTTGCATTGTCCGATCCGTAACCTTGCTTCTGAATCCAGTCCCTTGCTTGATTAACTTCCACACTGGCGCGGGTACTATACAGCCCCACTTTCATTAGACCATCGCATTCCAGACAATCCACCAGTGCGCGCCAGCCCGCCATCGGATCGCCCATGTGATGCAGCACCCCGGTTGTTTCAATCACAGCGAACTCTTCCCTCAGAAGATTTGCACGCAAAATATCCCCCTGAATAAAAGAGAGATTTTCCAATCGCGACTTCTTCGCCATCCTGGTTGCATAGGCGAGACTGGTAGCACTTAAGTCCAGCCCAATCACTTTGTCCACTATTCTGCCTCTCGCGATGATGGCTGCTTCCTGTCCGGTACCGCAGCCCGCGGACAAAACGTTCACCGGAGATTTATACTTATCCGGCAGATGCACGGTTGGAAATAGACTTAATAGGTGATCCAAATAGCTGGTCCTGTTTTTCTGCGGTAACAAGAACCATCGCGGATACGGGTGTTGCTCGTACTGCGCCTGAACCGCCATAGACACCGAGTCGTCTATCGGAGAGAGAGATTCGATCTCTGATTTCAAACTGTTTTCGATATCGGGTTCCCTTAGCGCGAGCTCCACTAATTTCCGATAACTTGAAGTACAACCGCTAGAATCGATTCGCAATAACTGTGCAGCATATTGAGAAGAATATAACGAATGGTGAATTGCCGAGACAGAAATCGTGAACTCCTCGGTCTTAGACAATTGATTTGAACCTCTATTCTTTAAATTACGCCCTATTTTTTCTTCCAGCTTGATTAGTGACTCCTTCTGATTGACACAGCTTCCAGCGACATGTTCGTTTAGAAAAGACTGAATCGCACAGGCGGAGGCCAGATCAATTAACCTGTCGTTTACCGCTTCGCCAGCCAACGCCAGTTCCAGAAGCGCATGATGAACCCGAAGAAGATTCTGCTCAAGAATCGCATCGGTGTTTGTCACCTTTGATAGAAAATCACAAAGCAACGAACACCCGGCTATACGATCGAGGTTGGACCGCCAGGATTCCGGGTTATCTAGTCCTTCAAACGCATCGCTAAGCTGATGACGAACTTGATTTGATATCAATCGAGCGAAACGTTGATGCGCAATATCTGCATTACTTAACAGTCGCTCAATATCTTTAACTAGCTCCGCCTCGTATTTAGTCGGTTGTATCCACCGAAATGCTGTCGCTAACCCGTTCAGGCCGTTGGTATCATCTTTATCAATGCTTAACACCGAGCGAAAGGCGGCGATCGCTTCTCGATGTTGTCTTTTTTGCAATTTCAATTTTCCCTTTAGCTGCCAGACTCGCATTGCAGATTGAGGGTCCTCCTGGGAGATACGATACTCGGCCTGTCCTATATACTTTTCAGCCCGATCAATGTCATTGATTGTAAGCAATGCTGACACCAGACTGGTGAGTGTAGAAACCGAATTTGAATCCCGCTTCAGAGCTTCTTCGAATACATCGACTGCTTTTGAAACCTGTCCAAGCAGCAAGAGCGTATTTCCCCAGTTGGTGAAAACCCCAGATATCTCAGGCGGACATTTCGAAGCGCGTTCGTAGTAGACACAAGCTTCGTCTAACGCTCCCTTGCCTTTCAATAAGTTTGCCAGGTTGAAATGCAGCGCACTATCTTCAGCGTTGAGATTGATTGCCTTTCGATACGCTTCTTCGGCTTCGGTGACCTGTCCCAGCGCATTGAACGCATTACCCATTCCAAACAATCTATCGGCATTCTCTGCATCTAAACCAGATGCGGTTTTGAAACTAGCTAGCGCCCCGACATTATCCCCGATGGATTCAAGTGCCGCCCCCAGGTTGTCATGATACGGCGCTACTTTTGGATTGATCGCAATCGCATTGCGAATAGACGCAATTCCATCCTGAGGTTTCCCGGCATGCAAAAACAGTAAGCCCATAAACTGATGTGCGTCAGAGTTGAGATTATCTGCTTCAACTGCTTGCTGGTAGAGCGGTAATGCCTGTTGCAGGCGACCAGCTTGATGATGCGCCAAGGCCTGCTCGGTCAACTGTCGCGAACGCTGGTTCAATTAATAACCTTTACAATCTCGGACAGAACAGAATGGCGGACGCACAAACACTAAGCGCCCGCACGTTCAAGCGCAAACCATTCATCCGATGACTTACCAAAAGGCACCATCGCATGCTGCTGATATGCTTCGCGATCGCATAGTCTTGCATACCAGCTTTCAATATTAGGTAGTGAAGGACGTTCAATATCGAGAGTAAAATATTTAAACATCATCGCGCCTAACGGGATATCACCCATCGTCAAAGAATTACCGGCAATGTACTTTTGCCCTGCAAGGGTATTTTCAATAATCTGCAGCAGAACACCTGTATCGGTCGCTGCTTTTTTAACTTTCTCCAAATCCTGATTTTCGATTGTAGTGCGGATCAATTGCCAGAACGCAGGAAAAAATGTGTCCATAAAACGGCTGTTGGTCCACTCCATCCATTGATCGGCTCGTGCAGTTTCCTGAGCGTTAGCTGGCCACAGAGAGCCTTCCCCATACTGTCGACTGAGATAACGAACAATGGCATACGATTCCCAAAGCACAAAGCCACTGTCTTCTATTGTCGGGATAAGACCGTTGGGATTTAAATTTTGGTATTCATCCGTATCAAGCCCACCAAATGTACCTCCCACATTGTGCCTGACGTGATCGATACCAAGCTCACCAATCGTCCACATCACCTGAATGACCTGACTTGAATTTCTTCTACCGTAAATATTAATCACAAAACGACCTTTATTTTATTATTGCCTTCACTTGTCTTCTGAGAACAGTGGCATAACGCGCTCAGCAAACCGTGTCATATTTCCAAGAATATTTTCATAGGCAATACCGGGAAATTGCTGCAGCAGCATAATATGTCGAACATTGACTTCATCACGATACTGCGTCATTTTTTCAGCAACGTATTCGGCGGTTCCAACCCAAATAATGTCTCTCGACATTAGAAAGTCAAACCAGTCTGAATCGGCATCTTCCTGACATAACTCCTCGCCCTTGTTCAAGTACGCCTTCTTCATCCATTCACCGCTGGGGCGCGCGCCGCTTAAAAACTCATAGTATTTATTGATTGAAGGCCGGATCGTCTTCGCTGCTTCCTCCATCGAATCAGCCACATAGATGACAACACACATACCGACATTGTCCCCGTTCTGAACATCTAAATATCCGGCTTCTTTTGCGGCATTTTCATATGCATCCCAACAGGCGCGAATATTTCCTTTCGGGCTTGCCATACCAATTACGTTGTAACCGCTTCTACCGGCAAACTCGTAGGTAAATGGTGCATTGGACATCAACCAAACTGGTGGATGGGGGGCTTGCACTGGGCGTGGGTGAACATACATCCCAATATACTCCCCGTCTTCACGATGATAACGCGGGTCATATGGATGAAACATACGATTGGTCTCCTGCCAGCCCGGCACAGGGAAACGATAAAAGTCACCCTGATAAGTGAATGGGTCTTCTGTCCATGCTTTGATAACGATATCGAGGCACTCTCTAAACAACGCATAACTTTTTTTGTCATCGCGCTTGTCTGCATCCAGATTAAACTGGATACAGGTACGCTCGTTGGTCCCTTTTGCAGCGCCAAAATCTACACGTCCTTCGGTCAAATTATCGAGCAAGGCGATATCTTCCGCGACCCTAAGTGGATGCCAGTCAGGTAACACAACCGGCGCCTGACCGACTCTGATTTTCTTTGAATGCGCTGCAAGGTCAGCACACATTAAGATTGGGTTCGGTGGTGCATTGAGATAGCCGTTGTGCGCAAAATGATGTTCGGTTAGCCAAACGGTGGTAAAGCCAGCGTCCTCGGCAACCTGGGTTTGCTCTCGCATCATCGCAGTTGTGCGGGTCCAGGGAATGGTCTCACCTGGATTGAAAAATGGCACAAAATCAAAACGCATATAAACCTCTGACTAACGATTAACCCTGGATCAGTTCCATGGATTTTTGAAAGAATTCACTTTGATCATCCGCTAGCGGCTCCAGCTCATCAAAGTGATCCATCCCGGGAACATCATACCGATCCATCCTTCTTTCAGCGGTCGCGTAGGTATCTACATAGTGATCTGCTTGTCTAAAAAACTCTTCTGATTCGGCGCCACCTACGACGATAAGCTGCGGTGCATTGGTTACCGGTGGAATAAAGATCGGGCTCTCCTTTTTCGCTTCCGCCACATCCATTTGCGGTCCTTCATTCAATGATGTATGCACCAAAGGCTCCAGTTCAAACAATGCGGAGATAGGGATTCCCGACAACACCAGATCTTTCGGTAACGCCGCATCAAACTCAGGCCATTCGGTTGACATCATCATCGCGGTTAAATGGCCACCGGCGGAATGCCCCATTACCGTAATTTTGTCTTTGGAAAAACCCAGATCATCACTATGGTGCCAGCACCAGGCGATTGCTTTGCGAATTTGCGGCGCAATTTCACCAATCCTTACAGATGGTGTTAAATTGTAATTCAGCATTACCACAGATACCCCGTGCTGAATAAAAGCTTCGGTAACAAAGCTGTACATGTTTTTGTCACCCCGCTGCCAGTAGCCTCCATGGATGTAAAACACAACGGGGCCGTTTTTATCTCCCCCGGAAAAATAATCGAATTTTTCTCGCTCACCTTGTCCATACGCTTGATCAACCAACGTATTTGCGGCTTCTCTGTGCGCTGCACTTCGGGCTAACCAACGTTCTACGAGTTGAGGAAAGTCTGGACCACGACGCTGAATCAAATTGTATTGCGCTTCCAATACTTCAGCGCTCATGCCGTTATAGAGAGTCATTTAGTGATCGCTCTTATAGTCAATATTTTGAGGATAATGCATTGGATAGCGGTATCTGGCAAGCAGATTAAACATAAATTATTAGAAGTTGTTTTTAAGCGATACTTAACTACAAAAAGGTACTGAACTGGTTCTTACTGTATGATTAATTCGTAACGCAATTCTAAAACTTACGTTAATGTCACCTAAACCTGGTTTCTCTATCACTACCGTTGAAGAAGGCGTTTCTCTCATAGAAGAAAACCATGTCGCAAGCTGGCTTCGCTGTAATATTTGGCACATCAAAGGGAAAGATCGTGATTTGCTTATCGACTCTGGCATGGGACTCATTCCAATTAAGCCTACGATCGCAACGCTTAGCGAGAACAACATTACCGCCGTTTCTACGCACGCTCATTTCGATCATATGGGTGGCGCCCATGAGTTTGACTGTCATCTCGCTCATCCTGCTGATAAAGACATCTATCTCAATCCAACGGCTGGAAATACCCTGGCGAAAGATTTTGTGACTGCTGAATCCATAACTATTCCACCTCACGATGATTTTCATATTGAAGAGTACGCGGTAAAACCTGCCCCACTTACTGGTTATCTTGATGAAGGAGATGTTATCGATTTGGGAAACCGTGTTTTTCAGGTATTTCACCTACCGGGGCACGCTCCTGGCGCGATTTCTCTTTATGAGCAACGTACCAAAACTTTATTCAGCGGTGATGTCATTTATCAGGGTGGGCTGATCGACAACGCCTATCACTCCAATCTTGAAGAATACGAAGCATCCCTTCGTAGATTGCGCGAATTACCCGTCGATACTGTTCACGGCGGGCATGAAGCCTCCTTTGGCCGGACAAGAATGATTGAAATTATCGACAATTTTCTGGCCGGGGGACAGCGATATCAGTCCAAACAAGCCTAACATCGCGCAAAATTGTCGACTAAATGCCATATAATTAGCCATAATGATTGCTTGAACTGGCGTATACTTTAAATTATACGTTACACTGCTTATCTGACTATCAATTAGCGCGAGTAGTCATTCAAAGGATAAAAAAAATGGAACGGCAATAATCCAGTATTAATTTGGGAGTTCGGGTACCGCAGGTCACCAAATAACAATAAAAATAAATCGGAATAATTCTCAATGAAATCCCAAGCCCTATCAGTTGCCCTAATCAAAGGTGATGGCATCGGCGTCGACATAATCGACGCGGGTCTTGCAACGATTGAAGAAGCGAGGCGTCAGGTTGGTGGATTCAATCTTGGCTACACGGAGATTCAGGCCGGCGCTGCTTTTTACGCTGAATCAGGTATCGATATAGAACCCGATGGCGAAAAAATCGCTGGAGAAAGCGACGCGATTTTTCTTGGTGCAATCGGGCTTCCCTCAATTCGTCATACAGACGGTACAGAAATTTCCCCGCATTTAAGAATTCGAGAGAAATATCAATTGTATGCCGGGGTACGCCCGGTAAAGGCCTATCCCAATGCACCACAACGGCTTGCGGATCCAAAAGCCGCAAATATTGATTTCATTATTTTGCGGGAATCAACCGAAGGCTTATTTTACTCGGCTGCGGTGCATGGAAGAAGTATTGTCAAAGAGAATGAAGAAGTACTAGACACGTTAAAGGTATCGAGAAGCACCACCGAAAAGCTCCATCGATTTGCCTTTAGGCTGGCCGCAAAACGTAAAACGAAGGGCTTTCCAGGCCGCGTTACTTGCGTCGATAAAGCAAATGTCTTTAACTCCATGGCATTTTTTCGCCAAATATTTGACGAAATCGCCTTAGAGTTTCCTGAGGTCGATCGAAACTATAACTACGTTGATGCACAGGCGCTCGAACTGATTCGACGGCCCTGGAAATACGATGTACTCGTTATGGAAAATATGTTTGGCGACATATTATCCGATCTTGCAGGAGGACTGGTCGGCGGGATGGGTATCGCTGCATGTGGAGAAATCGGTGACCATCACGCGCTTTTTCAACCTGCCCATGGCAGCGCGCCGGACTTAATAGGGCAAGACAAGGCAAATCCTCTTGCTACAATACTAAGCGGCGCCCTGATGCTGGAGTACTTAAGCGAGAAAAAAGAGAATCCTTCCGCCTATGAAGCGGCAGAATTGATTCGTAATGCTATCGACCTGGGCTTTGCTGAAAACCGTATTCGCCCAATTGAATTTGGTGGCGATATGGGCACCAATGCAATTACGGAAGAAGTGCTTGGATTGATGCAGAAAACCGCTTCACAATACTAACGACGTTGTTTCTTATAAAGCCTGCTTTACTGCTGACAGCAAATTATCAGCTCCCCTGGCCAGCAATCCGGTATCGCTGCCGCAGGCAACAAAGGTAAAACCCTCGTTAAACAGCTTTGCAGCATATGTGGGATCCTGTACTAGCGTTCCTACCGGCATACCTGAAGCGATCAATGATTTCGCCACAGGGAGAATCAGATCCCACACTTCGTCATGCATTGGCTGACCTAATCGTCCGATATCTGCTGCGATATCTGCAGGACCAAAAAACAAACCACTCACGCCGTCTACCGCCGCAATATCTAGTGCACTACCGAGCGCTTGACGTGTTTCAAGTTGCAGCAATACGGTTGTCTCCTCTTCAACTTTTTCGAAATAGTCAGTGTTTCTTGCAAATGCATTCGCACGGGTTGCAAGACTGACTCCTCGAATTCCACGCGGCGGATAACGCGTGGCGGCCACCGCTTTTTCAGCCTCTTCCACCGACTGCACCATCGGAAACAAAAGCCCCTCTGCGCCTAAATCAAGCAGTCTTTTCACAAGCACCGGATCATTGGTTTCCGGACGAACAATGGCAGTTGTCGATGTCGGCGTAAACGCCTGCAACTGTCCTAGCACTGTTCGAATACTATTTGGCGCATGTTCCATATCGAGCAATGCCCAGTCATAACCGGCTGTAGAAACAACTTCCGCAGCAAAGCCATCACATAAACTTAACCATAGTCCAATTTGGCGCTCACGTTTTCGCAGGGCTTTTGTAAGTGGATTAGCGTTTGTTTTCATATCACCGCCTTTTCTTCGTAGGGTTCGTTACTAACGATACGACTATATCCAAAAGGTGAAAGATCCAACTCGCGGTATTCACCATAAATAACAAGCTCCGAAATGCCTCGGCCCATAGCAGGAGATTGCTGCAAACCATGACCGGAGAATCCATTTAAAAAAATAAAATTCTCCACTTCATTGTGCGGCCCCAAAATAGCGTTTTGATCAAATGTATTAAATGCATAATGCCCTGCCCAGGAGTTCATTAACTTAATCGCCTCAAACTGCGGCACCCTGTTGGCAAGCACAGGCCAAACCTTTTCTTGCCAAATACTATGATCCTGTTCGTAATCATCATAGTCAACCGCCGGATCATCATCAGGTGGACAACCTGCCAGGTAATACTGTCCCTCTGAACGCATATGCACACCCGTCGGATCGATAGTTAACGGTAAATCTCGATCCAATCTTTGTTCGGCATCAAAAATATAGGTATAGCGTTTACGCGGCTCAACCGGAAGCTCAATGCCAGCCATGCGACAGGTTAGTATTGCGCGAGGTCCTGATGCGTTGATTACTGTGCCGCAACTGATGACTTCGCCAGACTTCAGGGTCACACTCTCTACCTTACTGCCAGCGGCGTTTTTTTGCATTGAAACAACTTCGTTGCCAACATATTCTGCGCCCTGCTCCCTGGCCGATCGTTTCCACCAGTCAAACAGGGTTCCACCATCAAAGTAACCTTCGTCGATGAGGTTATGACTACCTGCCACAATATCTTCAAGGTTATAAAATGGATAGGCTTTCTTAATTTCAGCCGGCGTCATGATTTTGGTTCCTGCTCCACAAGCTACCTGTACTGCATGACACTCGCGCAAAATATTGGCAAAGTCTTCATTGTCAGCAAGATACATATAGCCGTAACTCTGAAACGCCAGATCTGGCACTCTAGGATCGTCCCCGAGATAAGAGCGGAAATTTTTTACATAGTCTGCGGCAAACTGCGAGACGCGAACATTAATCTCTCGTGAGAACTGTTGCCGCATACAGCTATTGGTATGCACCGTTGAACAGGCGGTGTACATAAGGTCACGTTCAACGACTAAAACAGAGCCAGTAAAGTCCGGATTGTTGGTTAAAAACCACGCAACCGATGATCCATACATTGCACCGCCAACGATCACTACATCGTAGCTGCTTTGCTTAGGCGCATTGGTAACTAATTCTTTAGACATTAAATAGCTTCTCCAAGGGAAACCGATTTGGCGACGCTGTCGACTTCTGTATCAGTTAAGCCATAATCTTTTTTGGCGACCTCACTCGAGATATACCCACGAGCCAAATCTTGTAACACCAGTTCTTTATTTCGATCTGCTGGATCACCATATCCGGCACCTCCTGGAAACGCCAGCTTCACGCGATCTCCTGCACCGACAAACTGCTTTCCCTTCCCTTTCATAGGTGTTCCATCCGCACGCTGCACCACAGTTGCAGCACCACTCTTGCCTCCTTGTCTGCCACGCGCTGGATGATCTACACGATCAAACATCGCGGAAAAATCAAACTCATGACCATCGGTTGCTCCCACTTCCATATACTGACCGAGACCGCCACGATATTTTCCCGCTCCACCACTATCCGGTCTCAGTTCTTTACGCCAGATAATAACTGGCCCGGTATGCTCGGTTGCCTCCACCGGCATTGTCATCACCCCCGATGGAAATGCTGTTGCACTCATCCCATCCAGCCGCGGCCTTGCGCCGGAACCACCCGAATTAAAGGTCAGCACTTCTGCACGCACCGCATCTTCCGGCGCTTGCACGTCAGTACGCGGACGCAATGAAACCTGAAAGTTACACAATGTTCCTGCACCTTCGGCCGGAACAGTATCAGGCAAAATTTTATCCAGTGCGTTATAAACCGCGTCCGGGATCATATGTCCAATCACGTGGCGTAACGCAACTGGTGCTGGAGGCAGCGCGTTCACAATGGTATTTTCCGGCGCGGTTATTTCGAATGGCGCGAGAGATGCCGCGTTGTTCGGAATTTCAGGGGCTATCGCACATTTGAGCGCGTAACAGGCGTATGCCTTGCTATAGACCAACGGCACATTGATTCCTTTTTTGTCTAGTCCAGAAGTGCCATCAAAATCACATAAGATTCGATCTTGTTGGATGTCCAATGACACTTGAATATCAACCGGCGTACTATAGCCGTCGATTCTCATTGAACCAGAAGCCTGTGCACGAGGTAGGGCGTTAATGCGCTCCAGGGTAGCTCTTCGAGAGTTTTCCAAAATAAAATTCGCAATACCGTTTAGATCGGTTAGATGAAATTCTTTCATCATATCTATCAGCCGCTGGTGACCCACTTCATTGCAGGTAGCTAAAGCATAAAAATCCCCGACGACCTGATCGGGTTCACGAACGTTGCTCCGTATTAAGTGAATCAAGGTTTGATCTACCTCACCTTGTTTCGCAAATTTCATAATCGGAATGTAAAGACCCTCTTCGTAAATCGAGTTTGCATCGGCACCAAAGCCGCGCCCGCCAATATCGACAACGTGCGCGGTACAAGCTAAAAAGCCCACCAGACTTCCTTGATAAAATGATGGCGTAACCACCGTAATATCGTGTAGATGGCCGGTTCCTTCCCAAGGATCATTGGTAACGTAAATATCCTTTTCCAGAATATTTTCATAGCCAATTCGGCGGATAAAATGTCCTACCGATTCTGCCATCGCATTCACATGTCCCGGGGTTCCAGTCACCGCCTGCGCCAGCATTTGCCCTTTGGTGTCGTATACCCCAGCAGATAGATCTCCAGCCTCGCGAACCGAAGTAGAAAACGCGGTACGAATCAGCGCTTGCGCCTGCTCTTCAACCACCGAAATCAGTCGGTTCCACATTACCTGATGGGATACAGCGTGAATTTGATCTGTCATTTTTTTACCCCGTGGTGGTGATATCAATGCATCCATCAGACTGTCGAATCGCAGTTCTACTGGATGGCACAATGATTGTAGTTTCATCTTCAGTAATTGCTGCTGGACCAGCAACCCATGAGCCAGTTTGCAACTGGTCGCGCAATACAACACATGCATCTGTTGTTTCGCTTACCCCCGGATCGAATATCTTTCGCTTCCCAGAAGCAGAAGCACGTTCACCCTTGGAGGACAAATTAACGGCTATCGCATTCTCTACACGCGTGGTTGCATTCACCGACCACACCGTAATTTCCACATCCATTCCGTCAACAGCGCGACCAAATAAATTGATGTAGTCTGTTTCAAACAACTGGAGAAAACTTGCGGCATCAGGATGAGCCGCTTGTTCAGCACCCACAATAATTGGTATTTCTTCACCTTGTCCCGCGTAACGCATATAGGCTTTGAACTCTGCAAAAATTTCGCCGGTTGCATCACAAGTTCTTACGAACGCTGTTGCCTCTGCTTCAAGATCAGCAAAAATATTTTTGATGACTTTCGTGTTAAAGGCGGACAGCTTCATATAGACGCTACGATTCGCTTCAAAACTAAAGGGCGCACGCAGAAAACCAATTGCGGAACCGACCCCGGCACCGGCCGGTATCAGTAAGCGATCCACACCCAGCTTCTCACACAACCTGCCAGCATGCAGCGGCGCAGCACCACCAAAAGCGATCATCGTATACTCAGCAAGATCTTCCCCATTCTCTACCGCGTGTACGCGCGCAGCGTTGGCCATATTTTCATCCACTACTTCGGCTAAACCATAAGCAGCAGTATGCACATCCATACCTAACGATTCGCCCAACACACTTTTCAGCGCCGCTTCGGCGTTGGCCGTCTGTAATTGAATAGAGCCACCGGCGAAATTGTCGGCATCCAGCTTACCGAGAACCAAATCCGCATCCGTTACCGCCGGCTGATCACCGCCACGTCCGTAACAAGCAGGTCCAGGCTCAGATCCAGCTGATTCAGGCCCCACTCGTATCTGTCGCATTGCGTCTACGTGGGCCAATGACCCACCGCCCGCGCCGATCTCAACCATATCAATGACCGGAATCGATATTGGCATGCCCGAGCCCTTCTTAAAACGATAGGTACGCGCCACTTCGAAAACACGACTGGTTTTCGGGGTTTTATTTTTGATTAAGCAGATTTTTGCGGTGGTGCCGCCCATATCAAAAGACAGTACTTTATCCAAACCGTATTTCGCGGCAATATGCGCCGCAAACACCGCTCCACCGGCCGGACCAGATTCAACCAATCGCACCGGGAACTCAGCAGCGCTTTCAATCGATATAATGCCACCGCCAGAGTGCATCAAAAATATCGGTTGCAATACGCCTTCATCCTTAAAGCGTGCGCCTAGCCGCCCCAGATAGCTCTTCATCATCGGCTTGATATAGGCATTGGCGACCACCGTATTGAACCGCTCGTACTCCCGCATTTGCGGCGAAACCTCGGATGAAATTGATATCGATAGCCCCGGCAATTTTGCCGCTAAGCTATCTCGCACCTGTGTCTCATGATCACTGTTTAAGTAAGAGTGCATCAGACCAATGGCAACACTCTCGTATCCAGCAGATTTAATTTGTTCTGCCAGGGCGTCAACCTCGGCAACGTTAAGCGCTATTAATACTTCTCCCTTAGCGCTAATTCTCTCTTCGAGGGTATAGCGCTGCTGTCTCGGCAGCAGCGGTTCGGGCAGGGTCAGGTTTAGATCATATTGCTCAAATCGCGACTCACTGCGCATTTCAATCACATCGCGAAAACCCTGGGTGGTAATCAGCGCCGTTTTTGCGCCGCGGCGTTCAATCAGAGCGTTAGTAGCCAGTGTTGTGCCGTGAATAACTTGTCCGATTTGCGATGGCTTGATTCCAGCCTGCGCACAAACGCGCTTTGTCCCCTCAATAATCGCGTCGTCTGGAGCGGTATAGGTGGTGAGCAATTTAGTCGAGTACTGATTGCTGCCCATCTCAAGAACCACATCGGTGAAGGTACCACCAATATCAACACCCAATCGAATGGAGGGGTCGCTCATGCCAATTTACTCAGTATTTAGTCAAAGGCGGTCAGTTTAATGCCACGCAATGCATCAAATCCAATTATTAAATTAGATTAATAGAATAAATATTTTTAATCGTGCGGCAATCTATGTTGCACCATAGCGAGCAGTAAATGCCAGAGCAAATCCATTGGATAGCTCTGCTGCAATTTCAGCAGATTTCACTACAAACTGCGCCGATTTCTCAGCGTCATAGCGCGCGGAAAAGCTTAAGCTCTCTGGCGTCCAGTTATAATTTATTGCTGATAACTCCCCGGATGTCAGCTCATTTTCGACCATCGCAGCCGGCACGGTGGCGATGCCAAACCCGTGAATTGCCAGATGGATACAGGCGGCCAGATTACTCGAAGGAACCAGTCGTGCAGATAAATCCCTGCGTGAGGTAAAGTGATTCGCCACCTCTTCATAAGGCGCCGTTCCCCTTGCGTGGGTCAAGATCGGGAATTGCACCAAATCTTCCAGCTTCACACTGGATTTTTCCTGCAAACCTGTGGATGAAGAAGCAATCCATATTAACGGAAACACCCCAAGCGCCAAATTGCCTGAAGTCTGTCTGCTAAACGGGCCGCTCTGAAATGCCAAATCAATCGATCTGTCGAACAGCTCCTTTTCGAGATTTGCGGAAAGATCCACGGTCAATTCGACGGTGACGTTTGGATAACGCTCCTTTAATGTTTTGAGGAAACGTCGTAACCAGGTATGCACAATCATTTCGGTAACACCCAGCCGTAACACACCGTTCAACAGCGTTTCCTGGTTGGCGGCTTCTAAAAACGAATCGGTAGTGCTAAGCACCTTGCGAGCATAAAGCAGTAATTCCTGTCCTTTTGAAGTCAAACGTACGGAACCGGCATCTCTTTCCATCAAGCTCACATCCAACACCGATTCGAGCGTCGAGATACGCGACGATATATTAGGCTGCGTGGTATTCAGCCGATCAGCGGCTTTGCGAAAACTGCCAAGGTCAGCGACCCAGATAAACGCTTCTAATTGTTTAAGGTTAAAGTTCAATCGTTTATATATAGCGTCTTAAGGTGCAATATTGTCTTTCGCCCAAGCTTGCTGTTCGCGACTTCGAGAGAGATTCCTTGAGTATAATGTCTGGGTAGAATCTAGCGCAGTTTTATTGTGTGAACCAATTTGCCAAACAACTTATGGAATTCCATCAACAAACGCCACGCTCCAGTTCCTTCGATCCGACCGAAAAAGAAAAGGAACTAAGAGCTGAATCCAGCAGCTGGAACACTGGCCACGTCGAAGACGCTAAACCAGGTGACATACCGGTATTAGATCTTACCGAGTACTTTACGACAGGATCAGTACAATCCCTTCAGCGTATTGCCGCAGAACTCAAGATTGCTTGCGAGGAAGTCGGTTTTTTTTCCATTATCGGCCATCAGGTACCGCAACGTGAGATCAGCCAGATGTTTTCAGCTGTGCAACAGTTTCACGCCCTGCCATTAGAGATAAAAAACCAGTTAAAAATGGACCGCCCTGATTGGCCGGTGGGCGGGGTCGGCTATATGCCGGTAAAAAACCGAAAACTACCAACTCGCGATCGCCCGAATCTCAACGAGGCTTTCATCGTAAAATGCGATAACGTGCTCGGAATGGACGACAACCAATGGCCGCAAGAGCAGAGCCTGCCGGGCTTTCGAGCAATCGTCGAACGCTATGCGAATACCATGAAAACCCTCGGACAGCGCATGATGCCGATCTATGCGAATGCATTAGATATGCCCGCTGCGTTCTTTGCTGAGGCGTTTGTATCCCCGTTATATCGTTTGAGAATGAGTCACTATCCAGCTAACCTGGCAGCGAGCGATCAAGACTTTGGCATCGCACCCCACGTCGACACGACGTTTTGCACCATTCTCGCCCAAGACCAGCCTGGGTTAACTATTTTCAGCGAAAGAAGGCGAGTATGGATCAACGCGCCAGCGTTAACAGATGCGTTTATTGTGAATAGCGGAGAGTTATTGAAGCAATGGTCTAATGACCGTTTTCTAAGCGTCAAACATTTCGCTAATAATAATCTGGGAGATAAGTCGCGCTATTCGATTCCTTTTTTCTTCAACGCCAATCCTGACTATGTTATGTCTTGCATCGAGAGTTGTTGTGGACCAGATAACCCGGCAAAGTATCCACCGATTTCATACAACCAAAGCCAGGCAGTGGCGCAGGGAGAATAGCGTCGTAAACAATGTTAAAGCAGATCAATCAACATTATGACTCGTTGAGCCGCTCTGAAAAACGCGTGGCTGATGTTGTCATCGCTGATCCACAATCGATCCTGCGCTCCTCTATCCAGTCGCTTTCAGGTCTAGCCGGCGTCAGCGAACCTACGGTCATGCGATTTTGTCGCGCTTTAAACGCTGACGGATTTCAGGAATTTAAACTGCTTCTGGCGCAGAATCTTGCCAGTAAAGAAAACTATTTTTTCCAGGACGTCTCCGATGAAGACAACAGCGAAGCCTTGTCGCATAAAATTATTGATTCAGCGGTAGCGTCGTTAGTGCAAATTAAAGGTCAGCTTGATTACTCGGCAGTTGATCAGGCCATTCAATATTTTCTGCAGTGTGATCGCGTGGAGTTTTATGGATCCGGTGGGTCTGGAGTTGTCGCTGAAGATGCGCAGCTAAAATTCTTTCGTTTGGGAAAACCTGCTATCGCTTACTCCGATCCGCATATTCAACACGCGACCGCTGCACTGCTCGATCCATCGGTGCTGGTCATTGCGATCTCCGCCTCCGGATTAAACAGAGACCTTATCCACACACTGACTATAGCTCGGGAAACCGGAGCAAAGATTGTTGCCATTACTGCCGCGAATACGGCCATCTCAAGGCTTGCAGATGTCACCTTAAGTGTTGATGTATCCGAGGACAGCGATATCTTTTCACCGGTTAAATCTCGGCTTGCGCAAATCGTCTTACTGGATATTCTAGCGGTGGGAGCTGGCGTCAAAGGCGGTTCCGAAACCCTGGAGAACCTCGAACGCGCGCGCAGAGCAATCGATTTCAAGTTCGCCAGTAAGTCCTAGCCCCAACTTTTTATCAAATTTACCAACGAATCCCGCTTTTCGTTAACGAATATGTAATATTACTACATTATTATGCTATTATTCGTCATATATTAGTATTATTACTACTTTTTAGGAACAAATAACCCAGGAAAAAACCATGAAAACAAAAGTTGCTATCAATGGCTTTGGCCGAATCGGTCGAAATATTCTGCGCGCACTGATCGAATCTGAGCGAAAAGATATTGAAGTCGTTGCAGTTAACGATCTCGCTCCTATCGAGATGCAGGCCCATTTGCTGCAATTTGACAGCGTCCATGGTCGGTTAAATCTACCCGTTGGTGTAGACCGTGACAGCTTAAAAATTGGTGATCGTAAAATTCGCTGTAGCAGCATTCGAAATCCGGAAGAGCTTGAGTGGAACGATGTGGA
>CALKKV010000034.1 GCA_937992195.1 uncultured Gammaproteobacteria bacterium
GGTACGAGTGGGAGCAAATTCACCCAACTTGTGACCAACCATGTTCTCGTTAATTAGAATCGGCATATGTTGACGACCGTTGTGAACAGCAATCGTCAAACCAACGAATTCGGGCATAACCATTGAACGTCGAGACCAGGTTTTGATTGGCTTTCGTGAGCTTTCTTCACGCGCCTTTTCAACCTTGGCCCAAAGATGATGATCCACAAAAGGACCTTTTTTAATAGAACGTGGCATAGTTATTTCTTCCTTCTACGAATAATCATTGAAGAAGTACGTTTGTTAGAACGAGTTCGATAGCCCTTGGTAGGTACACCCCAAGGAGATACAGGATGGCGACCACCGGAAGTACGACCTTCACCACCGCCATGGGGGTGATCCACCGGGTTCATCGCAACACCCCGAACGGTAGGACGGATTCCTCTCCAGCGTTTAGCACCTGCCTTACCCAGTTTCTTCAAACTGTGCTCGGAGTTACCAACCTGGCCAATCGTTGCGCGGCAATCAAGCAGTACTTTTCGCATTTCGCCGGATCGTAATCGCAGCTGCGCGTAAGCACCTTCTTTACCGATAAACTGAATTGAAGCACCAGCAGACCGCGCCAGCTGCGCTCCCTTACCAGGCTTCAACTCTACACAATGCACAATCGTACCAACCGGAATATTACGCAAAGGCAGACAGTTGCCAGGATTGTAGGTCGCGCCAACACCCGACATAACCGAGTCGCCAGCCTTGATACCACGAGGCGCAATCATGTAACGATGCTCCCCATCTTTATAGACAAGCAATGCGATATGCGCGCTGCGGTTTGGATCGTATTCAATATGCTTAACAAGTGCAGGTACACCATCCTTGTTACGCTTGAAATCAATCACACGGTAGTGACGCTTGTGTCCGCCGCCGCGATGACGCACCGTGATACGACCTTCATTGTTTCGACCACTAATGGCTTTCTTTGCCTCAAGTAACGGACCGTAAGGCTTGCCTTTGTGCAAGTCTTCGGTCACTACTTTGACCATGCCGCGACGGCCTGGAGTAGTCGGTTTTTGTTTTGCTAATGCCATAATTTACGCTCTTAAGCTAAATTTATTTTTGCTGCCTTATGCACCCGTTAAACCAAGAAAATCAATATCATGACCTTCTTGCAAACGAACATAGGCTTTTTTCCAGTTGTTGCGCTTACCAGGGAAACGACCAAATCGCTTCACCTTACCGCGCACGTTCACAACCTTCACCGCCTGAACCTCAACCTTAAAAAGCTTCTCTACCGCTTTTTTGATTTCAGTTTTGGTCGCATCAGGCAGTACTTCAAATACGATTTGATGATCCTTGTCCGCGGCGATAGTAGATTTCTCAGAGATCACTGGTCTCAAGATAACCTGAAACAATCGCTCGTCTTTGACTGAAGTTACAGCACTCATTTGTACACCCCGTCAATGATCTTGGCTGCATCTACGGTCATAATAATTTTCTCGTAGCTAAGTAAACTGACTGGATCGATCTCACTACTGTTAATCACATCAACCCAATTCAGGTTGCGCGCAGAAAGCTCAATGTTTGCGTTATCTTCGGCCAAAACAATCAACGCCTTTTCAGCGTTTAGATTCGACAACATGGTGGTCATCTCTTTGGTCTTTGGCGCATCCATCGCAATCTCTTCAACCACAATAAGACGCTCCTGACGATTTAACTCGGACAGAATTGAGCACATCGCGGCACGGTACATTTTGCGATTTACCTTCTGCGAAAAATCACGGGTGGAAGCAGGGAAAGCACGTCCGCCACCACGAAATATCGGGCTCGAAATTGTTCCAGCTCGCGCACGACCTGTGCCTTTTTGACGCCAGGGCTTTGCACCACCGCCTTTTACAGCTGCACGATTTTTCTGACCCTTGGTACCAGACCGACCAGCTGCTTGATAAGCAACAACGACCTGATGAATCAAAGGCTCGTTGTAGTCGACAGCAAATGCGTCGGACAAATCAATCTTGCCGGCTTCTCCGCCACTGGATTTGTTAATTGATAACTGAACAGACATTGTTCGATTCTCTATAAGTTGTTTTTACTGCGTTCGATGACGTTAATTAGCTCGCCGCCGCAACCGCTTTCACTGCTGGACGAACGATGACATTAGAACCCTTGGATCCGGGCACTGAACCACTCACCAAAAGCAGATTACGCTCGCTGTCGACTCTGACGATATGCAGGTTCTGCTGAGAACGCTGCTTCGCACCAAGATGACCAGCCATTTTCTTACCTTTAAATACTTTACCCGGGTCCTGGTTTTGACCAATCGATCCAGGCAAACGGTGGGCCTTCGAGTTACCGTGTGTCGCACGCCCACCTTTAAAGTGATGGCGCTTGATGGTACCGGCAAAGCCCTTACCAATAGTTTGGCCCGTTACATCAACCTCTTGACCTTCAGAAAAGATCTCTACGGTTAAATCACTGCCCACTTCATTTTCAACCGGCGCTTCCAAACGAAACTCCCAAACACCTCTGCCAGGCTCAACACCTGCTTTGGCAAAATGACCTTTCATCGGCTTGGTAACGCGGTTAGCACGCCGCTCACCTACGGTAACCTGCAATGCATGATAGCCATCATTTTCTTCGGTTCTCACCTGGGAAATACGATTAGGCGTCACTTCGATCACTGTCACAGGTTGCGATGCACCTGATTCAGTGAAGACACGGGTCATGCCGATTTTTTTTCCAATTAGTCCGATAGACATGGTTCTATTCTCTATTTCAGGAGTTAATTGAGTTTGATCTCAACATCAACACCAGCCGCCAAATCCAGCTTCATCAGCGCATCAACCGTTTTATCGGTTGGCTCGACGATATCCAGGATCCGCTTATGGGTACGAATTTCGAACTGGTCCCTTGCCTTTTTATTAACATGGGGCGAACGCAGCAGCGTGTATCTTTCGATCTTGGTTGGTAACGGGATTGGACCCTTTACCATTGCACCAGTGCGGCGCGCAGTATCGACAATCTCTAACGCTGAACGATCGATCATTTTGTGATCAAAAGCCTTAAGGCTGATTCGAATTTTCTGGTTTTCGACCTTCACGGATATATTCTCTAAGTGTCTGGTTTATTGAGCTAGGAATTCAGTTGCTTAACTTAAGCAATAATCTTAGCCACTACGCCCGCACCTACTGTGCGACCGCCTTCACGAATTGCAAACCGAAGACCATCTTCCATCGCAATCGGTGCAATCATCTCTACCGTCATCTTTACATTGTCTCCAGGCATTACCAT
>CALKKV010000035.1 GCA_937992195.1 uncultured Gammaproteobacteria bacterium
GCTTCTTTCTCTTCCTGGCTAAGTGACTCAGAAGTGGTGAGTTCTTCTACTTTTAATTTTTTCATTTTTCTGTTTGGTTTGTTTGTATGACCTACAGTATATCCATAAGGCCCGAATATCATTGTGACTGGCATCACAAAGCACCCGTGACCCAAGTCACAAATTCATTTGCTGGCTGTACAAATAATAGTAAAGGCCTTTCCGCAACATCAACTCTGAATGAGTGCCCAATTCCGCTACCATGCCTTCATCCAGCACAAGAATCCGGTCGCAATTACGTAGTGTATTGAATCGGTGGGCGATAATCAGCGCTGTTCGATTTTGTAGAATTTGTGTCAGGTTATCTTGTATCGCTTTTTCGCTTTCTGCATCCATCGCTGAGGTCGCTTCGTCGAGAATCAGAATTTTCGGGTCATGCATAATTGCGCGCGCGATGCACAGACGCTGTTTCTGGCCCCCGGAAAGTTTCACTCCCATCTCGCCGATCATCGTTTCATAGCCCAACGGGAAACCCATTATTAAATCGTGGGCGTTGGCGAGTTGGGCAGCTTGGGCGATCTGATCCAGCTCAATATCATCGCGATACATCGCCATGTTTTCGCGAATGGTGCCATTAAAAATTGCCGCGTCTTGCGGCACAACACCAATTTGATGACGAAAGTTGTTTAAGTCGATATTACGCAGGTCATGGCCGTCCACCAAAATGCGGCCAGAGGTGGGCGCGTAAAACCCTTGTAGCAACATCGCCAGCGTACTCTTGCCGGAGCCGGATCGGCCAACAATCGCAAGGTGTTCCCCGGCAGGAATCTCCAACTGAATATTGCGCAGGATATCCTTGTCCCCATCGTTATAGTGAAAACTTAAGTTCTCGAGTTTAAGATGCCCGCGCAGTTCCACCTGTACCCGGGACGCACTGTTTTCTTGTTCGAGGTCGGCTTCGTAGATATCAGACAAGCGCTGTAACGACAGTAAGGCATCCTGCAGCTGCTGCCATAAGCCGATAAAACCCATGATCGGCGCCATCACCATGGCGACCAGTGCCTGGAATGCCATTAACTGCCCCACCGTCATTTCGCCGGCCAAGACCAATCGCGCGCCATACCAAAGCAACAGCGTCGCCGAAGCAATTTGCACCAGTCGCGATAGCGTATGCATCAGCATACTGGCCCGGGCGCCCTGAAAATAACTCACCATGGAATCGCCCATGGCTTCTTCATAACGCCAGCGCAGCGGCACTTCCGCACTGTTGCTTTTTACCGCGGTGATATCGCGAATCGATTCAATTAGACGCGATTGTTCAATTGCCGTGCGCTCAAAATAGCGCTCGTTATGACGACGCAACACTGAAGTGAAGCCAACTGCAATCAGAATCAGTAACGGAATAAACACCAGCGCCACACCGGTCAAGGTGGGGCTATACAGCAGCATTAACCCGAGATAGACAAAAATCATAATACCGTCGAGTAACGTCGTCACCACGGTTCCGGTCAACAGCTGCTGGATTTTTTCGTTATCCCCAAATCGGGTCAGGATATCGCCGATGCGCCGGGTGTCAAAATAACGCATACCCAACCGCAGAATACGATTGAACAGTTGCGCGCTCATCGCACGCCGCACCTGGGTCGAGACATGGAGCAATAAACGATAGCGCAACAGCGCCGTAATCACCTGAAACACACCAATCAATACCATGCCGGTCAACATAATATTGAGCAGCCCGATATTGCGATCGATTAACACTTTGTCGACCACCGTTTGGGTGAATATGGGCATCGCTAAAGCAAAGATATTCAACAAGAGCGAGGCAATAAAAATTTCCACCAGCATGGTTCGATGGGGTTTGACCAACGGCCAAAAGCGTGACCAGCGGCCTTGCTTGGGTTCTTCCGATTCGAGCTCTTCGCCCGGTACCACTTCGAGCAGATGCCCTGACCAGTTCTGCTCAAAATCAGCGCGCTTGATGCGCTCTATGCCGCTAGCCGGATCGCCAATAATCACACGCTTGTTGTTCGCTTCGTAAACAACGATATAGTGATAACCCTTCCAAAACGCGACCGCAGGCAGCGGTATTTCCTGTAGCCGCTGGTAATCCACTTTAATCGCTCGACTGCGATACCCCAACTGTTCGGCGCCACGCGACATGTTAAACATTGAAGCGCCTTCCTTTCCAACGCGTAACACCTCACGCAGTCGATTGATCGTATAGCGCACGCCGTAGTAAGTGCCAATCATCGCCATACACGCTGGCCCGCAGTCTGCCTCATCCAATTGCGGTACAAACGGGTGTCGGCGAAACGATTTACGTTTGACTGCCAGGGTCGCTTGGGCAGCTTGGTCATCTGCACCGGGCACGGCCGGCGCGGCGACGGATGCAGGGGGAGTTTCTGAAACACCGGCAGCAGATTGGGTGGCAAGAAAATCCGAAAGCAGTTGATACAACTCAGAATGGGAATCTGCCAGCTGATCAAACCGGGATTTCGAAAGCAATAATAGTTTGCCAGATTCTTTACAAACGACCTGCTGGTCGCTTTGCCTGCTTTCCTCGAGCAAAGAACGATAACCGAACAACTCCCCAGCAACCCGGATCTGACGACTATCTGTTGCAGTGGATTCCACGATAAAGCGCCCTTCCTGCACGATATACAAACCCGCGTTGTTTTCGTCATTCAGATCAACCGCCGTGTTTTCTAGCACCGCTCGCGTTTCAAGAATATCGACCAGATGACGGAGATGTCTTGCCGGCACCCTTCCGAGTAGAGAGGAGGCTTTTAAAAAATTTTGTAATGTGCGATCGGAAAGAATTTGTTCGAAGATATCGCGCAGCGCCGGGGATTGCTCAAACAAGGCGTTCAGCATCTCATAGTCAATCCGCAGCGCTAATACTTCAGTTGATGCCCGAACCGTAGCGTTACGCGGTTGGTCATTTAATAGCGACTGCTCGCCAAACAAATCACCACGGGTTAACTGGTTTAGGGTAATGCGTTGTCCATTGGGTTCTCGAAACACCACCCGTGCTTTACCCTCGAGCACCAACCAGGCACAGTCACCGGGATCATCCTGACGCAATATTTCTTGCCCCATAGCAAAGGATGTTTGCGCCGCGGATTCAGCAAGAAACTGGGATTGACCGACTTCCAATAACGAAAAAATCGGGTGCGTCGATAGCAGTTGAATAACTTGTTCAGTTGTCTGCGACATTATCGGTTCGGTTTTGAGACTGATTCACCGTTTCTCGGCTCGCCAGCGCCTTGATCGGCTGAAACAATAAAGACAGCACCGACTGGCGGTCAGTGACGATTTCCGCATTCGCGGCGAGACCTGGCTTCAGCGCAAACTGATTGTTGTTCTCGGTAAAGTAAAGTTGATCAAGGCTCGCAATAACCCGCAAAACCGTGCCATTGCCCTGACGATTCGGCTCCACCTGGGGCAATACTTTTTCGACCTCTCCCTGCAAAATGCCAAACTGCGCCGCTGGGAACGCGTCGAATCGATATTTCACCCGTTGCCCCACGGCGATTCGACCGGAGCCCGTGCCAGTGACTTGGATTTCAGCGACCAGTCGAACATCCCTCGGCACCAAGCTAAACAGCGGGCTGCCGGATTCAATCACTTCGCCAGGATGCAGTATGTTAGCCACTGCGACCACACCATCTACCGGGGCACGCACTTCAAACACATTGCTGCCTGCGCGTAATTCTGCGCCACCGAGTAGCTCGCTAAGGCGGCGACGCTGGTTTTCTAATGCAGTGCGTGCAAGGGTCAACTTGCGCGACAGCGTAGAGCGATATTCCAGCAGCGCACTGTCAGCGACCAGAATCGCTTTTTGCAACTGACTCACTTCTCCCGCTAACGCCAGAATGCTGTCTTGCGCTGAACGATGTTCGCGATTCATCCGTTCGCGTTCTATACGCGCCTCATTTTTTCGCAGTGCTTTTTCAGTATCGAGCTGGCGTATTTCAGTATCCAGTCTGACCACGTCGTTACCCGCTTTATTCGCCTCTTGTTCATAACGAAACACTTCTTCCTGGGAGACTGCGCTTTGGCCTAAATTGCGCCGGGTTTTGAGTTCCGACTTGCGCAGCGCTTCGGTGAGCCGCGCATTTTTTCGATCAATATTGAGTTTTTCCTTTTCTGTTTTGAAACGTTGATCGACCAGGGAACTGGATTGCTCTTGCAACGATTCTTCTCGGGTAAGACCTTCCAACTGCTGCCGAATAATTTGAATACGTTGCTCCAGCTGTACAATCTCTTCACTATTGGCAAGGCGGGTGCGTTCAGCAAGATCAACGCGTAGCGGTAGCACTTCTTTCTCTTCCGATTCGAGTGCATTCAAAGCCTGACGAGATACTTCCAACTGACGTTGCTGGTCTCTGATTTCTTCTGCGCTGATAATTGCCAGTAGTTCGCCGCGAACGACGGATTGTCCCTCAACCACGGAGACCGACTCGACCACTCCTTTAACCGGCGTTTGAATCGCCCGAACACGGCCATCGGGAATCACCATCGCGTCACCACGGGAACTGACATCGATCCGGCTGATCGCTGACCAACCGACAGCCGCCACCAACAGGAGTAACAGTAAATACACCACGCCACGGGCTAACCATCCAGGAGCGCGTTGCTGGATCGGGTCAAACCGATTGGGGGTGTATTCCTCCACGTAGTTCTTTTTTAACGAGTATTATTGTTGTTGACGTATTAATTGTGGTTCTTTCTCTAAACAGCCCGACACGCTGTTAAATCATAGGCATTAGCGTTATTCACCTATTATTGCACAACCCATTCTATCGACTGTGAGAAAACCTTGTGATCTGCGTCACAACCAGGACATCTTAATGATCTCTTGGTTAAATTCACACAGTTTCTTTCCTTGTGACAAGGATCACAGAGAAGTCAGAGGATATGCTGCATCATCGTTTCCATCATTAACACTAACTTTATGGAAAGAAACATGAGCAAAGCAAAACTAGAAAATATTGACCAATCTGAAGCCCTTAGCGCTGAAGCACAAGAAGCAGTTTTTGGTGGTGGGACGAAAGGATTTATTGGTGACGAGATTGGTGTTCCGGTTAAGAAGCCATATGGTCCAGATGTACAGCAGATGGAAAGTATTGAAGACGACGAATTCACAAAGAGAATGGAGAGCATCGAAGACGACGAATAAGCGTTTTCCCTTTGGACTAATTAGGAACCCGGCAGTAGCCGGGTTTTCTATTGGGTATCTTTGGCTGATACTCGACAAGAAACTCGTTAATCATCAGTGTGACCTCCGAGGCAAGTATCAACTGAATTGGGCACCCCAAAACTGATGGCTAATTCGCATTTACATCGGAGAAAAGACCCGCCCACCTAATTCAACCAATGATATTTCGTGTGTTGGTCAAGCTGTTTTCGTAGAGAAAACGCCTTCCAACTTTTGATCAATAACCTGCTTTATCAGAAAAGCGCATCAGTCAAATGAAAATATCTCATCCAAGTTGCGGTACTAAGTCTGGGGAAACCGACAACAATACTGTCGAGCTCGTCAAATTCACCATCCTTAGATAGCTCGCTAATAGAGGTATTCTTACCTCGCGCCGGCACAGTTTTCTTGGCACCTCCAACCAGCGACTTTACTTCTCTTTCGCTTGCCTCTGCCTTTTGCACAGACTGTCTCCCTAACGATCATTCTTTATACTTTGTTTTTTTATTTGCTCTCAACTGTAAGAACGGATTGACCAGGCCTTAAAGAGACCTATTTATCAATGCTGTGATCAAGATCACAAGATATATACAGTTCCTTTGCTACAGTGAGCGCCTTGAAGAAAGTTTCATCTGAATAATCTAGTCGATAGGTTCTTTAGCTTGGTTAAACCACGTTTGTGAACCCGCACCTCCAAGGAAGAAATTTACTGTTTCTATTTGGCTAATATCATCTCTTTAACTCGCGAGAAAGCAGTGTACTTGGGGCAACGAATAGCCGCACTTCTACTGAAAACAACTAACATGCCTCGTAGGCACATTGGTATAAACAAATAACGAACTATCAGGAGCACGATACAAATGGCTTTATCCGATCAATTAACTAAGTGCCGGACGATCATTCTCTTTGTGCTCATCTCCCTTTCAGGTTCACTGCAAGCTGCAATCATCACGGTCGACAGCAGCAGTGACGCAGCCTTGCCTGATGACAATGGTAACTGCACCTTGCGCGAAGCTATTGAGGCGGCCGAAACAAATAGCGCAGTTGATGCATGCGAGGCTGGAAGCGGTGCCGACACAATTGAATTTATTCCTTCAATTGAAGAGATAGAACTCAGTGCGGGCAATCTGAGCGATTTCGACAACCCCATTCGGCAGAGCCTCACGATTGTTGGGCCCGAGAACAACAAATTGGATATTTATGGTGACAATCTATTTTCCTTCTTCTATCTTGATAGTTTTAGCGATAATCAGACATTCCGGTTTTCTAATTTACGACTCTATGAAAGCCTTGCTGATCGCGGCGGTGCTATCAGAATAGAAAATGGCGAAACGGTTATTGTGGAAAATGTTGAGTTCAATGGAAACACCGCCACAAACGGGGGCGGCGCCATCTTTCTTGCCAATGCCACTACGCGTATTTTATTAACAGTGAGACAAAGCACTTTTGACGGAAATCGTGCGCAAGGCCCAACAAGCGGCGGCGCAATTCGAACAGGTAACAACGCGATTGTTGGTATCGAACGCAGTACATTTGTTGATAATCAGTCCCTCGAGAGCAATGGCGGTGCAATATCTGCGTTCTCTAACCATCTACAGGTAGAAACAAGAGTTAGAATTGATCACAGTACATTCAGTGGCAACCTCACAAATAATGCAGGTGGCGCTTTGAGTATTGCTGGCGCGCAAGAGGTGGAGGTTACAAACTCTACCTTCGTTGGAAATATTGCCAACGCTGATGAAAATAACACAGGCGGGATCGAAAACGGTGGCGGAATTTTTGTATCATCTAGCACTTCGCTGATTATTAAAAATTCTATATTTTCGAACGAAGACAGGTCAACGCTCGGGGTAGTAGCAGATGACATTTATCAGGTTGGCGCAGCTGTAATCGAACCTATCACGTCGTTGGGCTTCAACTTTATTCGCAATAACAACGGGGTAAATTCCTATTTTCCGAGCGGGTTTCCGAACGCCAACAATGACTACGTCGGCACGAGCACTAACCCAATTACGCCTAGCTTAACGCCGCTGGAAGATCACGGCGGCCCAACGAGAACCCATCGGCCAAATACGCTTTCAAGTCCAGCTAATGCCGGGTCATGTAGCGACATACTTCTAGATCAGAGAGGTTTTGGAAATCCCGAAACCTTCCGCCGCCCCCTCCTCCATCCAGAAGCTACTCTTGGCCCGGGTTCTGATGGTTGTGACATTGGAGCGGTGGAATCGTTTGCGGAAGAATTGGTGTTTCCTAAACCCGAGGAAGACCTCTTGTGTGTGGCGATTCAAGCAAGCAATGGCAATATTGTATCTTTCTGTTTGTAATCGAGTCTAAAGGATCAAAGGCATACAGAAATTGAGCAGTGTATTGACATCGTACTGATCTTGGTTGGACCCAATACAAATTATATTTTCTCGAATTCCGACCAAGATCAATCATTACGGTCCGACTGCACGCATGGATTGAGATCTAAACGTGTCCCCTTTGGTCCCGCTAATTATGACTCGACAATTACTCTTCCTTTCATTCCTGCGTCATAGTGGCCGGGAATTAAGCAGCCAAAGGCAAACTCACCTTCCTTAGTGAATTTCCACATAATCACGCCGGTTTTCCCCGGTGCTACATGCGCCATAAAAGGCTCCTCATGCTCCATCCCCGGAAATTTCTTCATCAATTCCGCATGTTCGTCTAATGAATCCGGTGTTCCAAGAACAAACTCGTGCAAAAGTTGCCCATTATTCGTGTGCTTAAATTTAATAACGTCACCTTTCTTAACTCGTATGACATCTGGTGTAAATCGCATCTGGTCACTCATGCCCACTTCGATGGTTCGATCCGCCTTCATTTTCGGGTCGTATTCACCAAACTCGTTTTCAACAGGATCGAATTCTATTGCGTGTCCATGGTCGTGGGAATCGTGTGAACCACCTGCAAAAGCAGGTATGTTAAATGTGAAAAGTAATACTGCCATGAAAGAGGCAGAAGCCATTTTAGCTAATGTATTCATAATTGGTTTCTCATTTAGTTGGTTTAGATTTTTACTTCATAGGCAACAGTGCCTGAGGGATAGTCATACCAACCGGGATCGGTGTAGTCTCCCGATTGCTGATTTTCTCGTACTTTCAAAACTGTGAACATGCCACCCATTTCTATAGGTCCGAATGGACCTTGACCGGTCATCATCGGCAATGTGTTGCCAGGTAATGGCATCACCATCTCCCCCATATCTGCCATTCCTCTCTCGCCCATGATCATGTAGCCCGGAAGCAACTTGGCAAGACTCTTTTGCACTCGCCTTTGATCCACGCCAATCATATTGGGCACGTCATGTCCCATTGCGTTCATAGTGTGGTGAGCCTTATGACAGTGCATGGCCCAGTCACCTGGCGCATCTGCAATAAATTCAATCGCACGCATCTGGCCTATGGCGATATCAGAAGTCACTTCTGGCCATCGAGCACCTTCGGGTACCCATCCACCATCAGTGCACGACACTTCAAATTTAAGTCCATGGATATGAATCGGATGGTTAGTCATTGTGAGATTGCCCATCCTGACCCGGACGCGTTCATTAAGTCCACAGACCAGATGATCAATACCTGGAAACACACGGCTGTTCCATGTCCAAATATTAAAGTCCAGCATGGTATTGATTCGGGCGGTCAGCGTTCCCGGTTCAATATCATAGGCCGCCATGAGGAAACAAAAGTCTCTATCCACTTTATGTAATTCCGGGTCTTTCGGGTGGACGACCAACGACCCCATCATCCCCATCGCCATCTGCACCATTTCATCGGCATGTGGGTGATACATAAATGTGCCAGACTGCTTCAGTTCAAACTCATAGGCAAATGTCTTGCCAGGAGGGATTTGGGGCTGATTGAGTCCACCAACCCCATCCATACCAGCAGGTAAAAATATTCCGTGCCAGTGAATCGTCGTATGCTCGGGAAGTCGATTGGTAACATAAATTCGCACTTTATCCCCTTCCACACATTCAATAGTTGGACCGGGTGATTGGCCGTTATAACCCCACAGTCTTGCCGTCATTCCGGGGGCAATCTCGCGTTCTACCGCCTCTGCGGTTAGATGGAATTCCTTCCATCCATTATTCATACGCCATGGCAAAGACCAGCCATTCAATGTCACCACAGGATTATAGTATCTACCGGACGTTGGCTCTTCCGGCACCTGCATTGATGCCGAAGTCATAATGGGGGATTCGGGCAATGCTGCCAAAGCAGCTTTGGATACCAAGCCGGCCCCTAGCGCTGCAGCACTGGCACCTTTTAAAAACTCTCTTCTATTCGTCATGTTCTCTTCTCATATTCTCTTGATTAATGCTCTGCATCTGAATCGCTTGCTGGCATCATCGCGCTGCCAGAAAAATTCATTTCTCCGTCACTCGCCCCTGTTAGCGTGTTTTGTAGATTGGCATCTGCTAACCAAAAATCCCGCAGAGCATTAATAAAGTCAGCCTCAAGGGTCGTAGCCGACAACAGATCATTCAATAAATCAAAAACGCTAATTAACATTCCGTTGTACATCAACAGCTGTTCATCGCTGATACGGTTTCGCAGTGGCAGCATTTCCTTTTGCATATGATTGGCGATATCCCAAGTACTCTGATAGGTGGAAAGTGCCTGTCTCGCCGCTGAAGCAGCTGAGATTGCAGAAGCCTCAGCCTGTGCTTTCGCTTGTTCAAACACAATTCTTGCCTTTCGAGTTTTAATGCCTCCAGCATCGAAGATAGGCAATCGAAGTTCGATCTCATATCCTCGCTCTCTTTCCCCATCAGACACTTCCAATACAGGACCCAGTTCGATCGTCGACAAAAATGGATTGAGTTGATTCAGCTTCAGATTTTTAGCCATCGACTCCAGATTGAATTTTGCCATCTGCACATCTAAGCGACTTTTCACAGCTTCCTTCTCTACTGCTGGAAAATCAATCGGCTCACTCGGTAACGAAGGCAAACGATCCGGAACTGAAAAAGTTCGTGCTGGTTCACCCCATAAGCCGAGTTGTCTGACCAGAGATTCACGTGCAGATTGCTCTATGAGCCTTTGACGAATCAGACTCTCGCGTAACTTTGACAAAACAAGCTCAGATTTCGCAGCCTCAATCACATTGCTGTGACCAAGTGCGGTCATTTGTCGTGTCAGGTTATTGCTTGTCTCAGCTGCTTCAACAGCACGCATTACCAGCTCGGTTTGTTGTTTTTCAGCGACCGCATTTATCCACGCTTTTCGTGTATCGGAAACATGCGATAGAACGTCTTTTGCTGCTTGATAACGTGCTGCTTCCAAGCGACGTGCTTCCATTTTACGTTTCAACGGCATAAGTAGCACACCGCCAATATCAAACAATAGCGATGCGGAATACTCTTGCCCTGAAATACGCTCATACTCCAAACCCGGGTTTTCTATGCGCCCTGCCTGGGCATAGTCCGCTTCTGCAATACCAACTGCAGCAATATTTGCTTTTACGATTGGGTTCGATTCGACCGAGATACGCTCAGCAACATCTAATGCCAGAGGTTCTTTAAGCAGCTCGCCGAGTTCCGCATGAGACATTGGCATAGGCTGATCAATGCGCGGAAGTTGGTATCGGGCATCTGTAAGATTATCCGTAATTGCTACCAGATCCGATAATCCAGAATCTTTCGGCACGCTGGAGCAAGCAGACAGCATCAGGATAATCGATACCAATAGTGACGTTTTAACTAAGTTATGCTTCATTGCGTCCCTCATTGTTCTGGCTCAATATCGGTGATAACGAAACCGCCTGCAGAGTTATCTACCGAGAAATTAACAGTGTCGCCCTTTTTTAAATTCTCCAGTGTTTTTGGGTCGTCTACTTTAAACATCATCGTCATTGCTGGCATTCCTAAACGGTCAATAGGTCCATGCTCTATTTTTATCTTTCCTTGCTCTAGCCGTATTGTCTTGATCACCCCGTTTGCATCCAGACCAACAGCCTCATTGGAAACCATGGAGGCATTCGATTCTTCCATTTCCATTGCCATAATATTTGTGACAACGAAGCCTCCAGAAGAGTTATCAACGGAAAACTCGACTTCTTGATCTTTTGTGAGTCCAACGAGTTGTTCTGTGTCTTCAACCCGAAACACCATCGTCATCGCCGGCATACCTAAACGATCGATAGGTCCATGCTCTATTTTTATCTTTCCTTGGTCAGGCTTGAGTTGCTTGATAGTGCCTGTACCGTCCATTTCCATTTGATCGCTATCACTTTGATTATGATCTTTGTTCAGATGGCCATTGGTCGCATTAATCGGTGTCGTGATTTGTTCCAGAACTTCGTTTTCGTTGAACCATTCATCGCCATTAAAACGCTGAGTCCAAGATAGCGTGGTATCGAGTGGAAGTATTTTAGGCGGATATCCACTTTGATATTCCTGTGATGCCGGATGCTTTGTTGCATCCAACACGGATGGCTCTTGCGCATCTGCGGCGACAGAAACTGTCAAAGCCAACGACAGTATTCTGGCTGTATATTCGAATTTGGGAGTTTTCACGTACTTTTACCTCAGGACAAATTGAACTAATACCAATAGAGCCGTTCTCACAACTGTTGGCAATCAATAGGAGTTCGCTAGCTACTAAGTCGTAGCTATTGCTGGGTAATTATGTCCGTGGTGGACGTTCTATACGTGTGAGAAATTTTGAATGGATTGCGATCGTTTCAAAAGCACTCCGTTTCGCAATACAACCGGTGAAAACCAATTCCATCTCGTGTGAGGGAAGCCAGGAAGAACAAAGAGCACAAACGCTACATAGCATCATGTGCTCATCAGATTCGTTCGCGTCATGATTCGACGGAGTCTCATCGTCGAGCGGTGTTGCCTTACAATGTAAATGGCTTCCATGCTCAGAAGTTTCGTGTTCACACCCCAAAACCTTCGATTGCACCATGTGATTGCTCATATCCATATGCCCATGGCCTGCTCCACCCATCATGGCGGCACTAACAGTGGAACTAAACATGATGCACAGAGCCACGATCCAGCTCACCATCTTGTTGCAGCACTTGGAGGGAAACAGTTTCAATTCATATCTTAGGATAGCGATGAGGGAATCATAAACCTTGTAGCGGAAACAAGGTCAAGTTGTTTTTTGGGAGTATGGGGGCTCAGACCACGTTCTATCTCCGAAAGTCACGAATACGAGTGTGAGTCTGAAAAAAATAACCTGATAATGATCTCAAAGAAACCCCTGTAACAGGTCACAACAAACATCGACTAGTCGTTGCTAAGTATGGTGGACCCCTACTTCGTAGCGAGAGAGAACTTGATCGGGGCCACCCTGGCCTCGGCAACTGCTCCTGCGTTGCCCTAATAAGCTACATCCGTGTAGCGATACGACCAATGGATTATGAGTACAAAGCCATCAAATTTGATTACTATTTTTCAACCGCTTAGAGAGGCATCCGTTGCTTGCTCTGCATAACGATGCAAAACTGTGCTGCACGCATCTCCGCGAAACTCCTACAAGAAGGAAGAATGTTTTCACTATTGAAAATAAGATTTAAGAAACTTTGTTCTACCTGAACATTAATGCTCCGACACCGATACCCCATCTTCACTATTGAAAGTAAGATTTAAAAAACTTTATCCTACCTGAACATTCTTGCTCCGACAGCGATAATACCGATACCCTAACAAGCGACTAGCTAACAAAGGCTTTTCTAAAAATAAATCTACCATGTTTATTTTTTGCTTTTTTTATAAAGTAAATACAATTTTATAAAATCTAGCATTGATCTTTTTCGCTATTAATTTCGAACAAATGCACTTTGACGAATAAAAAGTTGCATTTAACACCATTTAAAGCCAAAATATGTAAACAAGAAATATCCGTTTTCTCGGACCTAATCGGCGAAGACTTTTCAGTCAGATGAATATTCGGTAGTAACTACGAAAGGGAGTATCAAGCTCCAACTGATTAGAAATATCCAAGCTAGAACAACTGCATTGCATAGTGGACCTTAAGTTTGGAGAGCCTACTAGCATCAACACTTGTCACTAGGAGAAAGAAATGACCTCTATTAAATTGATAAAAAAGCATCTTGGTTTAACACTATTGAGCCTCACAGTTTCTGTATTTGTGACTACAGCCCTAACGAGTGAGGCGATTTCAGCAGAAACAGATGAGGAGGAGATGGCGAAACATGCTCTCGAAGCAGTAACCAATAGTGATGTCGCCGAATCGTTTCAAGCTGAGCTCTATCTCGAACAGGCCCAAGCAACCTATGAATTTCAAAACTATAAGAGAACGCTCAAATTAGCCAAAAGAGCAATTACAGACACCGCAGCTGACGCCATAGCTGCCGCAAAAGCAGCAGGGGGAAACACATTCCAACCGGAGCTATTCCTTGAACAGTCCGAAGCAGCTTTTGACTTGGGTGACTACAAGAAGGCCGTCAAACTGGCCAAGAAGGCGGTAAAGAACACGCCGACCCCGGAACAGCTCCAAGCAGAAACTGCTTTAGGCTCTGTAGCTAATGGCAAGGTAGCTAACTCATTTCAAGCGAAACTATACCTCGAACAAGCCGAAGCCACATTTGCAGGCGGGAATTTTCAAAGAACAATGAAATTGCTTAAAAAAGCAATTCATGATTCAGCTGCTGATGCCATCGTGGAAGCAAAATCCAAAGGTTCCAATACTTTTCAAGCTGAATTGTTTTTAGAACAATCTATGGCTGCATATGATGGTGGAAGTTATGAGAAAGCTGTAAAGCTAGGTCGAAAGGCAGAAGCGAGAGCATTGAAATAACGACTAAGTGAATACAATATTTGTTTCTTAAAGGAGCTAGTACTTGGCTCCTTTTTTCATTCTATCGTTGGCACACAAGACTACTAAAAGACACCGCTATATTGGATAATGAGCTGATAATGAGCTGATAATGAGCTCAACAAATACTAACTTAATACCTAGTTGAATACATGCCTACTAGTCCATTGGCCTTGCGGATTGCCAATCGAATATTGAACGAGATTCGTTCAAACAACCTCCCCCCGGGAGAACACTTAAGCGCGCAAAAAATAGCCAACCTATTCGACGTATCACGCTCCCCCGTTCGGGAAGCCCTAATCATTCTGGAGGAAAAGGGCGCTCTTAACAAAGTTAAAAATCGCGGTTTCTTTGTAAGCGAAAGTGGAATTGAGAATGATGACCTGCAAGACAGTAAGATTGAAAAGCCTCTCGACGAGAATAACCATTACCAAAAAATAGCTAACGACTGGATTGCGGATCGGATACCTGTTGAAGTAACGGAAAAAATGCTTCGGGACCGTTATTCCCTGACTAAAAAACAACTCTCGGATATATTGGTTCGTGGCGTTAGAGAAGGGTGGATAGAACAGAAACTTGGTTATGGGTGGCGCTTCTTGCCAGTTGCCAAGACAACAGAGTCTTTCGAGCATATCTATCGTTTCAGAATTTTGATTGAGCCTTCTGCAATTTTGGAACCCAGCTTTAAGCCAGATTTTTCTATTCTGTCAGATCAACGCCGAATTCAAGAAAAATTACTGGAGGGAGATATAGAAAAGCTACCTAATGAAGCCCTTTTAGCGACAGGATTTAGTTTTCATGAGAGTTTAATCAGTTTTTCAAACAATCCTTTCTTTTACCAAGCGTTAGTTCGAGTAAATCGAATGAGACGGCTAATGGAATATCAGGCAAAAATAGATCGTAAACAAATGTACGCTCAGTGCGAGCAACATTTAGAAATAATTTCTCTTATCGAAAAAGGTCAACTAATGGAAGCTTCTTATGATTTGCGACAGCACCTCAGGGGTGCACTAAAGAGCAAAGCCTTAGTTGTTGAGTCAACGCTTGCTACAAATGAGTGACCCAATTTAGTGAGCCGATGAACCTTCTTCACCATGGTTAGTTAACATTTTCCGAACCCTTAACACGATGGTAACGACGATGATTCCAAGCAGAATGCAGCTTAGGAACATCGATATAGGTCTATCGATAAAAATACGCAAGCTCCCGTCGCCGATGATCAGCGATTGAAGAAACGTATTTTCCGCCATCGCACCAAGCACCAAAGCAAGTACTGTCGCCGCGGGCGAATAACCGAAGCGCTTCATCCCAAATCCAAGGATGCCAGTGAATACCAACATCCATGTTTCAATAATACTGGAATGAAGTGCAAAAGTGCCAATTACACATAAAATGATAATAACTGGTACCACCAATCTGTAAGGGATATCCAAAAATTTCACGAACAGCGGTATCGCCAATATGCTAATTAACACAAGCATCATATTCCCCAGGTACATACTGGCTATCAGGCCCCATACCAGGTCTGGTTGCTCAACAATCAACAATGGTCCCGGCTGTAACCCCCACATCAGCAATGCACCTAGTAAAACTGCTGTGGCACCTGAGCCCGGAATACCTAGCGAAATCAAAGGAACCATCGCTCCAGCTGAAGCAGCATTGTTCGCTGATTCCGGAGCGACCAAGCCTCGCATCTCCCCTTTACCGAATTTTTCTGGATCTTTTGCCACTTTCTTCTCTATCGAATACGCCATTATCGAACCTATCGTAGCGCCCGACCCTGGTAGTACTCCTGCTATAAAGCCAATGATTGCACCTCGAAAAAAAGTAACCTTACTCTCTATATAGTCCTTAGCCTCCGGCCAAAAATCTTTTGACATAAATGTAATCTTAAGCTTCTCTGTTGCTTGTCGATGCTGGCCTTCATATAGACAATTCAATAATTCACCTATACCAAACAAACCGATTGCCACCGGGACAAAGTAGATGCCACCAATTAGTTCTGGAGATCCAAAGGTATATCTTTGGGCTCCACTAATTGCGTCTACACCAACAATGGCGATCGCAAACCCAAGTAACGCCGAGATAATTCCATTTAAGAGGTTTTCTCCCATCATTGTCGTCAACAATAACAAGCCCAGCATGACAATTAAAAAATACTCAGAAGGACCAAAGGAGGCGGCGAAATTCGCAAGGAATGGAGTAAACGCACATATAAGTACGACGCCAATTGTTCCTCCAATAAACGATGCGATTGCCTGCATTACGAGTGCAGGACCTGCTCGGCCGTTCTTGGCTAGGGGATAGCCATCTAATGTGGAAGCAACCGTCGCGGACTCACCAGGAGTATTTATCAGGATAGATGTGATGGTACCTCCATACATAGCGCCATAATAAATCCCAGACAGCATGATTATGGCTGTTGTTGGCTCCAGCCCAAAAGTCATTGGAATCAATATTGCGATACCTGCGGCGGGTCCAAAGCCAGGAAAAATTCCCACGATCATGCCAACCACAACGCCTATCACTAAGAAAAGTAAATTGTTCAGCGACAGTGCAACTGACAACCCAAAGGATAAGTTGGAAAACAATTCTTCCATTCAATTCTGCCTCAAATATCTAGTCTTTAATTTGATCTTTAATAGTCAAATATTCCTTTGGGTAATCCGGCACGCAAGAGAACTTCGAACAACAAATAAACACCTATCGGTAACATCAATCCATAAACAACATTAAAAAGATGTTTGCCTTTGTTGAAGTAGAGCAAAAACAAGCCCGTGAACACCAGCATCGAGAGTATGCTTCCTAACGGCTCCAATGTAAGGATAAAAATGGTAATGAGTCCAAGCGTAACTGCACTATCTTTGAAATAGGTTTGATCTGATCCGCCGCACCCAGATAGTTTTCCTGCATCCGCAATATATCCCTTAAAGTCCTTAAAATTCTTAAAGTCCTTTATACAGTTGACCGCAGTAAAAATAATGAGCAGAACCCCAATTATGAGTGGAAAGTATCCTGGACCTGGTCGACCAATTGGGTCATACAGCTCCAAAGTACTTAAACCATAAAAGGTGAACAATAATGAAAAGACCAAAAGAGCAGCCGAAAAAATCAATTGCATTACTAAAACGTCTCCAGAGCCCGAAAAAGAAAAGGTGCAAGATTGCACCTTTTCCTATTTATAACTAAGAATTATTTGATAACGCCGATTTCTTTTAGGACACCTCGAAAATCTTTATCCGTTTTTTCCAAATATCCTCCAAAGTCGTCTCCCCAAATGGTGTTACCTGACAGTCCTTTTGTAACAAGATACTCTTCCCATTCTGGAGTCTCAACAACTTTCTTTAGAGTTGCTACCCACCAATCTTGAACTTCTTTAGAAACTCCTGAAGGAAGCACAACGCCCCTTGGGAGAGAAAATTCAAAATCGTAGCCTTGTTCAGCAAATGTGGGGACATCAGGAAATACAGTGCTACGCTGTCTCTCTGAATAACCCAAAGGACGGAAGTTACCAGCAGCTACTTGGCCAGCCACCTCCGAAGGGTTAGCAACAATGGCATCTACACTTTTTGAGGTGAGTGAAGTCATCAAGCCTCCATCATCCTGCGAAGGAACGTATGTGAACTTAATGTCGGCAGCCTTCGCAAACAATCCAGCTACTACTCTTTCAGGGCCAGCAGCGCCCGTTCCGCCAATTTTTAAATCTTTAGTTTTCGAGTAATTTACCAAATCCTCAAGCGAGTTGAACGGAGAGTCGGAGCGTACTGTCAAAAACATTGCGTCCTGAGCCAAAAGTGCTATTGGGGTAAAGTCTTTATATGTCCATCCCGTATCAGAAACGATAGGTGTGCCAAGGAAATTTCCGCTGGTTGAAGTAGCATGATACGGATCTCCAACTTTCTGCGCGACATAGTTGAATCCAATAGCACCGCTACCACCTGCCCGGTTGGTAACACGTATATTATTGCCTCCAAACATATCGTATTTTTTCATTATATTCACCACAGTCCTAGACATAGTGTCATTACCACCCCCCGGTCCGAATGCCACTGTGTAGTCCAGTTGTTTCTCCGGGTATTCCGCCATTGCGCATAATGGAAATAGAACGGCAGATAAAATTACAGCGGTGACAGCTTTTTTATATTTAGTCATTATGTTTTCCTCTGACAAAATGTATTCCTCTAACAAATAGTATGGAACAGTAAATTCAGGTCCTATTTAATGCACTTTAAAAAGAAACAGTTATAGGCTTTGATTGACGCATCGATACACTGCGCTAAATCTATTTTGGCTTTTTTAGATATAAAATACAATATAAATAATAGCAATTTAATTTTATTATTTATATATCAATGTTTTATGAGTTTAAAATAGCATTAAAGACGCTCTTATATCCAATTATATAGTTTTTATATGACTATATATGCAATTTGATAATTGATATATTAGTACGATGATTTAATCCAATTTGGTATAAAAAATGAAAATTATGGTATTGCCTTGCGATGGAATTGGGCCTGAAATTATTGGATCGTCAATGGCATCACTTGATAAGGTAAATGAAAAATTCAGTTTATCACTGGAGTTCGATTATGAGGATGCAGGCTTTAGCAGCCTCGAAAAGCATGGCACGACTCTTAGGGAGGAAGTCCTAACTGCCGCAAAAGAATATGACGGAATTATCTTAGGCACACAGTCACACGCGGACTATCCCGCTCCAGAAAAAGGGGGACGAAATGTTTCAGCTGGATTTCGAGTGGGGCTGGATTTATACGCGAATGTGCGACCCGCCCGTATCCGCCCTTTTTTGCCGTCAAGCTTACCCGCCGGTAAAACTATGGACCTGGTTATTATGCGTGAGGCAACGGAAGGGTTTTATCCTGACCGGAATATGAGTCGTGGTTGGGGTGAAGTAATGCCAGATCCAGATATGGCTCTTTCGATCCGCAAAATAACCAGACACTGTAGTGAAAGAATAGCCAGTAGAGCGTTTGAGCTGGCAATGAAGAGAAATCGTAAAGTCACCGCTATTCATAAAGCTAACAGCTTTCATATGACCGATGGGCTATTTCTTGAATGCGTGGAAAAGGTCGCAAAAGATTTTCCGGAAGTTGAATACGATGATCTACTCGTTGATGCGGCAGCTGCTCATCTGGTTCGTTCACCAGAACGTTTTGATGTGCTGGTAGCGACAAACTTTTATGGTGACATACTCAGCGACCTCGCTAGCGAGTTATCCGGTAGTCTTGGGCTGGCTGGATCCATTATGGCTAGCGACACAAACTGCTGTGCTCAGGCACAACATGGTTCAGCACCGGACATAGAAGGCAAGGGCCTTGCTAATCCAGTCTCTATGATCCTTTCGATTGCCATGTTGCTTGATTGGATTGGTGAAAAGCACAACAAGAACAACTTCAACGATGCCGCCACATCTATGATGAATGCGGTTGATACTGTTCTGGAAGATAAGGATTCCAGGACGCCAGATCTTGGTGGCTCCAATAACACGCAAGCATTCGGTAAATTAGTTGCCGATGCTATCTAGCCCGATTGATAAAAAGGAATTGTTATGAGGGTTGCGCTTATTCACGCAACAAAGGTTGCGATTGAGCCTATTCGTCAGGCATTCGCTCAGAACTGGCCCGCAGTAGAAGTGACAAATATCCTGGACGATAGTCTGTCTTTAGATCGCGCCTCCCAGAAAGATTCTACTGCTAATTTGGCCGTGCGAATAAAAGCGCTTGCTCACTATGCCCAGCAAACAAATTGTTCCGCGATTATGTTTACGTGTACGGCGTTCGGGGAAATGATAGATGACACCGCTCGATCTTCAAGTATCCCTGTTTTAAAACCAAATCAGGCGATGTTTGAAGAAGCCCTGAATGCAGGGAAAAATATTTGTATGCTTTATACCTTTGCTGCAGCAAAAGATTCAATGGAGAAAGAGTTTTATGAAATGGCCACAGAGATTAATCCAGGAGCTTCAATTAGAAGCTACTTTGTTGATGGGGCTTTAGAATTGCTACATAACGGTGATGAGGAAGGTCACAATCAACGTGTTGCCGACAAAGCAGAGGAATTAACCGGATTCGACGGACTAATTTTAGCGCAATTCTCAATGGCACGAGCCGCACCTCTCGCAAGAGAGCAAATATCAATTCCAGTATTCACAAGTCCGGAAGCAGCCGTAAAGAAAATTCGCACATTGCTACAACACGAAGAATAGAACTTAGCTAGGCATTGATAAGTTAAACCAGAAGCCTCATCGTTGTCATGATGCTAATATTCGGGGAAACGTCACAGCGACTAAAAATAAACTTTGCGCTTTAGCAAAACGTGTCTAGCCAAATTTAATCAGTAATACCTTGAAGCGATCTAGCTTTGATTTCAATTGACAAACTGTCCCGGGATATACCAGATATCCCATATGCGACCGCGCTTTGTGGACGCTGGAGAAGTAATAGGAGAGAATGATCTTGAACTCTTTTTTCATTCACCAGCTAACGCGCGTACCCGTGTTTTTCTTTAACACGTGCTAACTCGCAAATATAATTTTACAAAGGCATGAAACCACTATGAATCCTTACACAATCGATCAATACGTCGCTGATATTCGCGCTATCGTTGCTGCTGAAAGTGATAACGTTGCCATCACGGATCGGATAAAACCGTTGTCAGAAAAAATTACATCGGAACCCAGCTGGTTTATAGACAAATATCGTGAAGTTGATGAGGATCAGGGCTTTGGTTTGCATCTATTGTTTGAAGAAGAAAATCATGATCTTGCTGTATTTGTGATTGCTTGGGCCCCGGGTAGAGGCTTGAGCGCACATAACCACAAAACGTGGGCTGTGGTATCCGGCATTGAAGGACAGGAACATGAAACCAATTACGTTCGACGTGATGACGGATCAAAGCCTGGGTATGCAGACTTGGAGGTCACACAGGAACGAACGCTGTACCCAGGTAAAGCGATCGGTTGTTTACCAGAAGATATTCACAGTGTTTGGAACAATGGTGAAAAAATCGCTGTATCCTTACACACCTATGGTCGGCATCTGAATCACACCGGCCGATCAATATTTGATGTGAAAGCAAAAACCGAATCACCCTGCATTGTGAATATAAAAGGAGAATAAAACCGGTGGACTGAAAAAAGCCGTGTCGTTTTTTTCACATTTTTCCCCGCCAACGATATAGCAGCGTCCGAATGACGCATGCATCCCAAATGCGATCAGTGGGAAACTTGTCTCCCTGCTCCACGAATCGAACTGTTTCTAGTTTGAACCCCTTTGTATAGATTGTTCTTCTCATCGTTGTACGATCCCAGAGATCACCCTCGGTATAAAGCGCCCATATTCATCAGCATGTCTGACTCTGGTCCAATCTCATCGTGACGCCTTACCGAGCTTTGCTACCAACCAAGCTTTAGCCGCTTTCACATCCTCGAAAACAGTACTCCTCGCTACACTCAAGCAATCGGCAATCTCTTCATAAGTCATTCCGCCAAAAAACATCAGTTCAATAGCTTTTGCTGCCCTAGGATCAAACTCAGATAGCTTCTCTAGCGCATCGTTCAATTCGACCAGTTGTTCGTCCGAATGTGAAAATTCAGATGCGCTATCTGACAGCGTCACTCGCACAAAGTCTCCGCCGCGCTTATTACTTTTCTTTTTGCGCGCATAGTCAATCAAGATACGGCGCATGGTTTGCGCAGAAATGGCGAGAAAATGCACCCTATTTGTTGGTGTGCGTTTGTCGCCTAACATCTTGATATAGGCCTCATTAATGAGAGCAGTAGGTTGCAATGTGTGGTTAGCACTTTCACCACGCATTTGATAGCTTGCTAACTGATACAACTCGTCATACACCTTCGGTAGCAACTGTTGTTGCGCCCTGGAGTCGCCAGCATGGGCGGCGGTCAGCAAGTGTGTGATATTTGACTCGGTCATCCCCTAATAATGCCGGAAATTGGACCTTTAATGTGTATCTAAATGTCTTACAGAGTAAACCTTATAGCGAAAATCCGGGATTTATTGTGTATTTCTCAGCTGATCGTTGGCTATTTGTAAATCGCGGTGTCCGCTCTCCTGGTCTGGAAATCGTTCAACAGCAGATTGAAGCGCAACAGTCGCTTGTTTGGTATCTGCTTGAGATTGCGCCACCCTCAGCTGGTCTGAAGTTGCCCGCAACAACCACAATCCAGCGCCCTGCTCGGTAGCGATATTTATTGCTCCGCCGAGTTTTTCGAAAGCTTTTACTGGATTATTTTGGTGATCGAAATATGCAGAACCAATCACGCGATGCACTTCGGAAAGAGACCACTGCTCGTGTCCCTCATCGACCATTTTATAGGCTGCCGTTTCCGCTTTTACAGCTTCCTCAAGTTTACTATTAGCCAGCAGGCTAGCGGCGTAGTAGGCCCAAAGGATAGGGGTGTATATATCCGTCTTGGTTTTCGCAATTATCTCGAGCGACTGTCGCATCATCATTTCTGACTCAGCAAACTGACCGATATCATATAAGTACATCGCATGAATACCCAAGGTGTGCCCTCGGTAAGCAATCATATCTCGCTCCTCAGCAAACGCATCTGCCATACGGATGTACTTCTCTCTACTTGGTAAATTTCCTGCCTGTGACACCAACGCCAAATGAGAAAGAGCGTAACCAGTAGTATTCGCGTGATCTAGTTGATTTGCGAATTCTTCAACAGGCGCCAGTAGCGTCATCGCTTTTCGGATCTCTCCTCTACAAACTAATGCTAATGCGTGACTGGTAGAAGCCGTGACAAACGGGTCGGTGCCGTATTGAAATGCTAACTTACAGTCTTGTTGCTGATCATAATTTGTTTGAAAATGCCCAAAGTTCTCCAGCGCCCTATCGAAGTCTGCCATCATCGTGCGACTCGATCCGAGAACACGATTGGCAACCAGCATTAGGGTTCTATCTTTACTTTTTTCTCCAGCAGATAACATCTCTGTGGCATCACGAAGGGCCTTGCGATGCTTGCCCATTGCATAACTGATAACCCAGTGGCCGTATAAAATTGGAAAACGGTAGGGAGTGTCACCTACTCGATCAAGTAACTGTCGTGCTGCAATATTCGATCGCACCGTAGTCGGATGGGCAAAGCCGTTAACGGCTGTTGACGCATGAGCCTGTTGAACGAGCAACGACAACTCCTTCGCACGAACAACCCTTGTGTCCTCAACTTCTCGTGTGAGTTGTACAGCTTGCTCAAAATGGCTAATTGCTTCAGTAAACGCTGCATTTTTCGCTGCCAATACCCCAGCGTCCTCATAATGCTGAATGGCTATATCGAAATATGTTGCTTCCGCTGCATGAAAAGCCAGCACCTCAGATGATGACTTGCTCTGTTTTAATAAGTGATAGATGTCGCCGTGGATCTGCTTTCGTTTCGTCTTTAGCAAACTGGAATAGGCAGCGTCACGCACCAGCGCATGATTAAAGCTCAACACATCTCCCTGCTCTTCAGCGCGCTCACCGATAATTTTTGATCCAATCAACTGTGCGATGGCGGCGTCAAACTCTGACTCTTCTACCGACATCACGCTTCTCAGTAAAGAACGTTGAAACTCTCTACCAAAACAAGATGCGGTTTGTGCCACCAATTTTGCCGACGCCATTCTGTCCAATCGTGAAACCAACAAGTCATGTAATGTAGAGGGCACTTGCCAACGATCAATCTCTATACCGGGTTTCATTTCTGCGTTGGCATCGGTATCAAAATTTGTGTCTGCCATCGCTTTAGTCACCTCTTCTGCAAACAACGGTACACCATCTGTCTTTGCCACAATCCGGCGTACAACTTCGTCGGGTAGCTGTAACGAGCCTGCAGTACTTTTGACAATCTTTTCTATCGCCTGATCATTGAGCGGATGAAGTTCAAGTAGATAATTTTCACTCACATCCGATAAGGTTGACTGCCATTCCGGGCGCGCAGTAAGAACGACCAGAACTGGCAAACCCACACAACTTTCTCGCAGCGTATCAATCCATTCTAGGGTACTGGCATCAGCCCAATGTGCATCCTCAAGCACCAGTAAAACCTCTTCATCTTGTGCCTGTCGTACGATATCAGACACTAATATTTGCACAGTTTTAGCACGCGTCTCCACGGCCGTGAGCTTCCGGGCAGAACCCGGATCCAACATCTCTTGCCAACGGACTTCCCCTATCGCTCCGGTAAGAAGTTGCGCGCAGTCGCGGATATCCTGCTCCTCAGCCCCAAGCGTCATAGCAAGCTTAGAGATGATTGTTTCAGGAGATGACGTAACATTCAGATCCACTTTGTTTGCCAGATATCGCGATACCGGATAAAACGCAGTGCCACTATGATGAGGCGCACATTGATAAATGACAGTGCGAGTTTGATGATGATCAATTTGTTTTACAAAGCAATCTATCAATCCGGACTTTCCGATCCCGGCCTCCCCTGACACCAGCAACACCATTTCACGATCGTGGCCAGTGCTAAACCAATGGTTAGTAAGCCAGGTCAACTCAGCTTCTCTGCCGTAAAGCGTTGTCAATTGCTCTCCGTATCGAGCAGCAAACCGGGTTGCGAATTCAGTCTGTGCTATTACTCTAAACAGCTTGTCATCTGGGTTCAAAGGAGCGGCTTTATCGAAAAGCTCAACCTTCTCAAGCTCGAATTGATTCTCCAGCAGCTCCTTAGTTTGCGTGCTGATAACAATGTCATTAGTAACACCCACCCCTTGAAGATATTCAGCGATGCTTGGCGTCGCCCCTAAAGCTACTGTGCCATCATTTGATACGCCACTAGTGACAACTAGCCCTGTATGAACACCAATACGCAGGCCTGACTCAGGATAGATTTTTTCTGAACTAGAACGGTTGCCGAAAATACCTGTACTGTTCTTGATCTCCAGCGCGGTCTGCACCGCGCGTTTTGCATCGTCTTCTTTAGCCAGTGGAAAACCAAAATAAGCCATTACGCCGTCTTTCAAATTTTGTTCGACATAACCCCCGTTACGACGAACAACTTGTGCCACTTTACTTTGAAAACGCGCAAGAAACTTAGAGACATCTTCTGGGTCCTCTTGAGCTGACTTGTTCAAGAAATCTCCAGGCTTGACGCATAACACTGTAATTCGTCTGCGCTCGGAAGACTCCGTCATGGTCAGGGTAACCTGTTGTGTCAGATCACTCCAAAGAGAATCGATCGGCGTATCTAAAGGTAAAAGCAACCCTTCACTTAACTGCTGGAACTGCAAAGCAAACTCCTCTGCACTTGCCGGCCTGTTCTCAGTTTTCTTTGATAGAACATCGTCGATCAAAGGCTGGAACACTCTTAGTTGTGCTGGCAGGGGCGCAGGAGTTGCGGTGACATGAAGAATCCCGGTAGCAACTGCGGAATCCCCACGATAAGGCAAACGTCCGGTCAACAACTCATACAAAACGATTCCCAAACTGTAAATATCGCTGCGCGTATCAATCTCTCCACCAACCACTTGCTC
>CALKKV010000036.1 GCA_937992195.1 uncultured Gammaproteobacteria bacterium
GAGGAATTCAGGAAAAATACCCGATCATCTCTTGATTAGCGTCACACTAACTAGATTAATAGTGAGTTGCAAGCGAGGCTACTTGGTCTGGTTTGGGTTCGAAAAGCCACATATAACTGGTGAACCAAACCGGTCTGTCAGACCGATCAAGCGGAAAGTCACAGCCAAACATGATGCGATTTTTGTGTTACCAATCAAGCGATACAGCGCCATCGGTAAAAAAAACTGTCGGTGCTCAAATACACGTTGCTGCTGCGATTGTTCAAACACCACATCAACTTCATGATCGGAATAACAGCCATAGCGCCGGGTATTTTTTTCGATCATTTTTTTAATCGAGAATAAAGCATCGGCAACGATGTTGATACTTTTCTTACTTGGATAGTCAATCAGCACGAGCTTTCTCGACACTCTACTAATTTCAGCAATCAACTGTTTCCAGGATTCCATGTGAGAGAGAATCCGATAACAGATCACAACATCGAAACTGTTGTCATCGAACGGTAATGACAAAAGAGGCGAGGCAACAAACTTTACTTCACCCGCTTCTACCTGAGGCTTAATTAATGCGTTACAGCTTGGCTCACTGCCAACAATAGTCAACTCGCCGCCTAACTCTTTGATAATTTCTATATTCTGGCCGTGTCCTCCGCCGACATCCAACACAGAGAAACCAGAACCACCAGGAATAAGTTTTCTGAGCGCGATTCGTGTTGCCACAATCTGCCTATCAACCAACCATAGGCCGATCTTTCCTTGAAACCGCGTTGCATAGTCATGAGTGGAAGACTCAATGTCCGGCGCATCCGGAAATTCTGTGATCGTCTTCGCGTTCACTGCTTGTGGCGACATTCTAAACTTAAGACAGAACTCATAATTGTTAATTATATCATGTTGTTAACAACAGAATATCAACAACATTGTCACTAATAATCACGAACTAACACTCAAAAGACTAATTCGTTAAATAAGAAAACTATTCAAGCATAAAACCCCGAAACTTAAGAAGCGTTGCGCATCCATTGTTCAAGTAACGGCCGTGCCTGAGACTCAAATGTTATACCAACCTTGGTTCTCCTAAAGAGGATGTCGTCCGCTGATTTCGCCCACTCGCTTTTGTAAAGATAAGCTACCTCTATTTCATATAACGTACCGGCAAAATGCTGCCCCAAAGCTTCAATTGAGTCTGCATTACCCAAGACGCTCGATGTCAAAGTACCGTAGTTTCTTGCATAGTATTGGATTAGCTCTGGAGGACACCAACTGTATTGCGAACAAAGTTTTGAAACCAACCCTAAAAAGTCCGTTGGATCAAAGTCTCCCCCTGGCAAAGTTGTGCTGCTACTCCAAGCCGGCTTAGGAATAGAAATCTCTTGAGACAGCAGATTCACAACGTCTTCCGACAGTCGTCGGTAAGTGGTCAATTTACCACCGAAAACAGAAACTATGGCCGGCCCATCGCTGTTCAAATGCAATACATAATCACGTGTCGCCTTACTCGCATTTTTAGCTGCATCGTCAAACAAAGGCCTTACACCGGAATAAGTATAGACAATCGAATCCTTTTCGACAGGTGTCCTGAAGTACTGGCTCGCGTGTTCGCAAATATATTGAATTTCTTGATCACTGATTACCCCATCACTTGGATCTTCTCCGACCTCCACGTCCGTCGTCCCCAGTAAGGTATATTCGTTTTCAAAAGGAATCGCAAACATAATTCGGTCATCTGCATTCTGAAATAGATACACGTACTCATGATCAAATAATTTCGGTACAACGATATGACTCCCCTTCACCAGACGAACACCGTGGGTCGATTCAACACTCTTGTTCATGTCATCAACATGCTCTACCCATGGCCCCGCTGCATTGACTACTGCTTTAGCCGAAACGACATGTTGAACCCGAGATTCTTGACCTGTATCGTTAGATTCGATCTGCACTTTCCACTGATCTTTTTCACGATCAAGGCCCACGCAACAGGTTCTGGTAACTATATCTGCGCCCAATTCTCTCGCCGACATCGCATTCAACACCACCAACCTTGCATCCTGGACCCAACAGTCGGAGTACTCAAATCCTCGTTCAAATTCTGATTTAAGTACTTTACCGGCAACGTGGTTATTAAGGTCAATTCCAAACGAACCCGGGAGTATCTTTCTTCCCCCAAGATGGTCGTAGATAAACAAGCCTAGACGAATCAACCACCGTGGCCTTAACGATTTATGGTGGGGCAAGACGAAACGTAAAGGCCAGATAATATGTGGAGCACTACGTAACAATATTTCACGCTCAATAAGCGAATGGCGCACTAACTTGAAGTCATAGTGCTCTAGATATCGCAATCCACCGTGAATAAGCTTAGAGCTTGCGGAAGAAGTATGACTTGCCAGATCATCCTTTTCACATAGCAGCACTGACAAACCACGCCCAGCGGCATCTCTGGCAATACCAACACCGTTGATGCCGCCGCCGATTACAACCAGATCATAATGCTGTTTTAGATCCCTAAATTTGATTGTCATTAGTTCTCTATGTTGCGTGCACAGGCACCGCTACTGCCTCTAGACCCATCGGAAAACTATGACCGCATATATGACTGAAACGATTAATGCCCCCCATAAGAACGACCCTAAAAACCCTAGCCAGGCAAGATGAATAAAGCCACTGCCAAGATAGGTGATAAATAGACGATCGCCCCTCGTTGTATCAATGCCTAGAATTCCTCTCCGCGGAGCACCTCCTGGTTGCAATTTCTCCCAGAGTCCCATTAAGGCAATACTTGCTGCCACAAAGACAAAAAAGCCGATCGTTGGCCCTGTCCATGCCATCCATTGAAGACCAAAACTTGCACTCATTGCTACTCTCCTATACCCGACCTAATGCAAAACCGCGCGCAATATAATTTCGCACAAAGTAAATTACGAACGCACCCGGAATAATCGTTAGAGTACCCGCTGCAGCCAACAACCCCAGCTCATACCCAGAGGTGCTCGCTGTTCTTGTCATCGTGGCCGCAATCGGTTTGGCGTTCACCGAAGTCAATGTCTTTGCAAGTAACAGCTCAACCCATGAATACATAAAGCAAAAAAACATGGCGACACCAATGCCAGCAGCAATAGTAGGAATAAAAATTCGAACAAAAAACCGCCAAAACGAATAGCCATCCAAATAGGCCGTTTCGTCCAGCTCTTTGGGAACACCGGACATAAAACCTTCCAAAATCCAAACCGCCAACGGTATATTGAATAAACAATGAGCGAGCGCCACTGCAATATGCGTGTCAAACAAACCGGTCGCAGAATAAAGCTGAAAAAATGGCAAAGCAAATACTGCTGGGGGAGCCATACGATTGGTCAGCAACCAGAAGAAAAGATGTTTGTCGCCAAGAAACCGATAGCGAGAAAATGCATATGCTGCTGGCAGTGCAACACTCACCGAGATGACGGTGTTGATCACCACGTAGATCAATGAATTTATATAGCCGTTGTACCAGGTCGGATCGGTGAAGATCTTTTTATAGTTCTCAAGAGTAAATTCTTGGGGCCACAATGAAAAAGCACCCAGTATCTCATTGGTTGTTTTGAATGACATACTGATCAACCAGTATATCGGCAGCATCAAAAACAAGATATAAATTGTTGGCACCAGCCATTTTACAGATCGACTCACGACTGCCCCTCATTTCGCATCATCGCGGTATAGAAAATCCAGCAAACCAGCAACACAACCATAAAATAAATCAGCGACATAGCGGCAGCAGGACCCAAGTCAAACTGCCCTAACGCGATCTTAACCAGATCGATAGACAGAAAAGTGGTAGTGTTTCCAGGACCACCACCAGTCAATACAAACGGTTCGGTGTAGATCATAAAACTGTCCATAAAGCGCAGCAGAATTGCAATGGTCAGAACCCTGTTTAGCTTCGGCAACTGGATAAAACGAAACACTGCCCATCCGCTCGCTCCATCGATTCGCGCGGCCTGGTAGTAGGCATCTGGAATGGAACAAAGTCCGGCATAAGTAAGCAACACAACCAGCGAGGTCCAGTGCCACACATCCATCAATACCGTAGTTACCCAGGCGGCGACAGGTTGTTGCGTAAAGTTATAGTCGATCCCCAGTCCATTGATCATTTTGCCAAGCAAACCAATATCGGGCAGCGCAAAAATATTCCACATAGCCCCAACTACGTTCCACGGTATCAGTAAGGGCAAAGCCATTAATACAAGACATACCGAAACCCAAGGGCCTTTACGCGGCATACACAGCGCCACAGCAATACCCAGCGGTACTTCGATCAATAATATCATCGTAGTAAACGCCAGCTGTCTTAACAAAGAAGCGTGGAAGCGCTCGGATTTTAGAACCTGTTCAAACCAACCTACCCCGTGCCAGAAAAATTGATTGTTTCCAAATGTCTCTTGCACCGAGTAATTAACTACAGTCATTAACGGAATCAAGGCGTTGAATGCCACAAGCAAAACAACTGGCACCACAAACAACCAAGCACGTTGGTTGCTGAGCTTATTCATGCTGTCTCCTCAGAATCAACCATCCATCCGTCTCGGTACAACTTGGTGAAATCTAGGTCAAAACTAATGCAAGGATTCTCCGAAGGAATTGATTCACTTTCCGGAACAACCATTTTTAATATCTGCCCATCTGCTTCCACTTCCACTACCTGATAGCGACCGAGATCATCGACTTTATTCACTCTCACCGGAATACCCAGCTCATCGAAAAAAACGAATTCCGGTCGCACTCCAACTTCCAGTTGATTTCCTTTTCCGGGCTGTTTCTCGATTAATCCAAGCGAAACGCCAAGACATCGCACGCCGTTCTCATCGGTATTGCAGGGTAGAACGTTCATTCCGGGTGACCCAATAAAGTGCCCTACAAAAGTATGGCGTGGCATTTCGAAGAGCTCTTGAGGCGTCCCGACCTGAACCACTTTTCCTTCAAACATCACCACCACTTTATCGGCAAAGGTTAACGCTTCTGTCTGGTCATGAGTGACATAAATCATGGTTGTTCCAACCTGCTGATGCAACTGTTTTAATTTAGAACGTAGCTGCCACTTCAAATGAGGATCGATCACGGTCAACGGTTCGTCAAACAAAATCGCGTTGACATCAGAACGAACCAAACCACGTCCGAGAGATATCTTTTGCTTGCCGTCAGCAGTAAGTCCTGACGCCCTTCGATCCAAACTTTCGGTTAGGTCAAGCATTGCGGCAATTTCGTGCACGCGTGGGATAATTTCGGTTTTCGGTAAGCCTCGATTTTTTAGAGGAAATGCAAGGTTATCGAACACGGTCATGGTGTCGTATACCACTGGAAACTGAAACACCTGGGCAATCTGCCGGGCTGAAGTCGTAGTCTCGGTCACATCATCTGTATTAAACAATATGTTTCCCCGGGTTGGTTTCAAAAGGCCAGAAATAATATTCAGCAGCGTTGTTTTGCCGCAGCCAGAAGGGCCTAACAAAGCATATGCACCTCCATCTTCCCAAACCTGGCTGATCTCCTCCAGCGCCCAAATCTGTTCTCTACCGTCGGACGGGTAGCTATGCCGGATTCCTTCCAAGGTAATCTTAGCCATAATTAAATCTGCACCAGCTTATGCGTATGATCGAAGTACAAACATTGAGCAACTTGCATATACACATTTGTTCGTTGGCCCATCTCAAAAGGATGGATACCTGTGCTTTCGGATACCCAAGCATTCCCGCGAACATTTAAGTGCACAACGCTTTCTGAACCGCTGAGTTCGGCTATCTCAACTTCGGCTTCAATGCTCACCGTCTCTTGTTCGCTATCTTCAAGGCTAAGGTGATGCGGACGTAGACCGACTGTATAAACTTCATCTTTTAGAGAGCGCAGAGAAGTAGGCGCGACCCAGGAAATTTTATCGTCAAGATAAAACCGCTCACCTCGCTTTGTCACCTGCGCCGTGTTGATTGGCGGATCCGAGAACACTTTAGCGGTTTTTAGATTGGCAGGCTGCCTGTAGCATGTCGCCGTGTTTCCGTACTGACTGACAGCGCCTTGGTATAAAGTTGCAGTATTGCCGCCAAGCATTAGCGCTTCCAAGGGCTCTGTGGTGGTGTAAACCACAGTCGCACCAGTATCAGCAAATAGCCTGGGCATTTCATCTCGCAACTCTTCTCTCAATTTGTAATCGAGATTTGCTAGTGGCTCATCCAGCAAAACTAAATTCGAGTTTTTTACCAAGGCTCTGGCAATGGCGATTCGTTGCTGCTGCCCTCCCGAAAGCTCAGCCGGTTGGCGACCCAGAAAGTTATCCAGTTTAAGCAGCCCTGCCATATTTTCTACTCTACTGTTAATTTCAGAGCGAGCAACGCAGGCCACGCGCAATGGTGAAGCAATATTGTCGAACACGGTAAAGTTAGGGTAGTTAATAAACTGTTGATAGACCATTGAAACACTACGTTTCTGCACTGGCACACCGGTCACGTTTTCGCCGTTGAACCAGATCTCTCCGCTACCCGGCAGCTCAAGACCAGCCATCAGACGCAATAAAGTTGTTTTGCCACTCAAGGTTGTTCCCAACAAAACGTTGAAAGCGCCTTCCTCTAGCCTGAGGTCTGTGGGATAGATATGAGTTTCCGTTCCAACAACCTTAGTTACCCCCTTTAATTCAATTGCCACTGTTTGGCTCCCTATCCAGACATATCAGTTTCACACCTGCTTTGTTGCATTCCTTGGTAAAACTAATCGGCGGTTTTTCGTTCAACACGACGTAGTCGACCATATCGATTTGACCGAGTCTTACTGGCGCTTTTCGGTCAAACTTGGTTATATCGCAAGCGAGAATAACCGACCGAGCGTTTCGAATAATTGCCTGGGTAACCTTGACCTCCCTTATATCAAAATCCAGCATCGTACCGTCAGATTCCAAAGCAGAACAACTGATCACCGCATAATCCACTTTAAATTGATTCACAAACTCTTCGGTTGCATCGCCAACAATGCCGCCGTCTTCATGTCTCACCAATCCGCCCGCTGTCATTACCTTGATCGCATTTGACTTTCGCAGGGTATTCGCAATATTTATATTATTGGTGATCGCCAGCAGACCAATATGGCTGGTTAAATGTCTGGCTACGCTTTCGGTTGTCGTTCCGATATTGATAAACATCGAAGCATCATTGGGAATGATCTTGGCAACCCGTGCGCCAATCGCGTCTTTCGCATCATGTCCAAGCATCGAGCGCGTGTTGTAATCGAGATTCACCAACTGCTCTGACTGGGAGATTCCACCGGGTGCTATCGCGCCACCATGGACCCGGATGATCAATCGCAGCTTACCCAGTGTATTTAAATCCCGACGAATAGTTTGAGGTGTTACCTGAAACCAACGAGATAATGAATCGACGTCACCTTTGCCATTGCTGCGTATATGCGCCAGAAGCGATTGTTGACGGCGATTAATACTGGGTTTTACATTGTTGCTTTGGACAGACATTTCTTTAGATCGGCTTTGACCCGTCGCAAAGAGATAAACGCGACAGCTGCGACGACAGATTGTCGCCGCAGTTGGTCAGATTTTCTAATCAAATCAGGCTATTGCCAGCTCTTGATTAAATCTTCGTAGGCGATCGTCTTACCCTGAGGTTTTTCGTCGACCTTTGGCTTTGGTGAACCAGGTTGATCGAGCCAATACTGGGCATCCCGCTTCTCATTCAACCGAGGTCCGCAGCCACCATAAACATTAGCACCTTCATCAGCTGCTTGCATACGTGCCATAGTGATATCCATTTCTTCGGCTAAACGATCCATCGCTTCTTGCGGCGAAAATGCTCCAGAGTTCACATCACCAATTTGCTGCCACCAGATTTGTGCGAGCTTTGGATAGTCGGGCACATTAACGCCGGTAGGCGACCATCTCACCCGGTCTGGCGAACGATAGAACTCTACCAAGCCACCCAGATTTGGCGCGCGTTCGGTAAATGACTCATGACGAATATCGCTGTCGCGAATCGGTGTTAATCCAACATGGGTTTTCTTCAAAGAAACGGTCTTTGAAACAGCAAACTGCGCGAACAACCACGCCGCTTTTCTTCTATCAACAGGCGTAGACTTAAACAAGGTCCACGAGCCCGCGTCTTGGTAACCGAGTTTCTGACCGTCTTCCCAATAAGGGCCATGGGGAGAGGGCGCCATTCTCCAGAGCGGCGCTCCACTGTCATCAACGGTGTTATTACCTTCACTCTTTGGGGCAACCATTGAGGCGGTAAAAGCGGTATACCAAAAAATCTGCTGGGCAACATTGCCTTGAGAGAGCGCAGGTAGTGATTGATAAAAATCATAGCTAGCAGCTGCAGGTGGTGCGTATTGACGCAGCCACTCATCCCACTTGCGAATTGCATACACCGCAGCAGGGCCGTTAGCAGCACCACCCCGCTCAACGCTAGCGCCTACCGGGTTACAGGTACCCTCCTCCATTCGAATACCCCATTCATCAACCGGAACTCCATTCGGCAGGCCTTTGCTGCCGGCCCCTGCCATAGACAACCAGGCATCGGTCATTCGCCATCCAAGATCCGGCGCGCGTTTTCCGTAGTCCATATGACCAAAGACCTGCACACCATCAATTTCTTTCACATGGACGCTAAAGAACTCAGCAATGTCTTCGTAAGCCGACCAGTTCACCGGCACCCCCAGATCGTAGCCGTACATTTCTTTAAACTTTGCCTGAAGGTCTTCGCGATCAAACCAGTCTTTACGAAACCAATACAGGTTTGCAAACTGTTGATCTGGAAGTTGATAAATCTTGCCGTCAGGGCCTGTGGTAAAAGAAATACCCATAAAGTCATCGAGATCCAATTGCGGATTAGTGACATCTGCACCTTCTCCAGCCATCCAGTCGGTTAGATTTACCGCCAGCTGCAATCGCGAATGCGTTCCAATCAGGTCCGAATCATTGATGTATGCATCATACAAATTTCGCCCGGTTTGCATTTGGGTTTGCACCGCTTGCACAACCTCACCTTCTCCCAAGAGCTGATGATTTACCTTAATACCGGTAATATCCTCGAACGCTTTGGTCAGCACCTTAGACTCGTATTCGTGCGTGGGGATTGTTTCGGACAAGACATTAATCTCCATCCCTTTAAATGGTTCGGCCGCTTTAGCAAACCATTCCATTTCCGCCATCTGCTCTTCTTTCGACAACGTTGAGGGTTGAAATTCTTCAGAGATCCATTTCTCGGCTTTTGCCGTATCGGCAATTCCAGGAGAGTGGACCACCAATGTTGCTAGCGCTGCAGCTACTGCAATTTTTATTTTCATTGTGTTTTCCTTTAGAAGTGGTGGTACTGATAATGTTTGAACGTTTATAGGGTGTTCAAACTAAATCGGTGATCATGTTAGCATGCAACGGAAAACTATCGCAAACAATTTTGTGTTCAAACGAACATTTTATGGAAGTTTATTTTCTTTTTTATTTTCTTACCTCGGATGCCGCTTTTCCGGGATATCTGATGTACTACGGCTATTAAAGCCATCTTAACCTCCTGTTAAAAAATTTCTTATGAGCAACTATCTTCTGTCTATCGACCAGGGAACAACAAGCTCCCGCGCGATCGTATTTGATCATTTGGGCAACATTGCGAGTAAGTCCCAATACGAATTTACCCAACACTATCCCGCTGATGGTTGGGTTGAACACGATCCGGAGGATATTTGGAGCACTACGCTTCAAGCCTGCAAAGACGTGCAAGATACACTTGGTGCGAGACAGCAAGAAATTGTCGGAATTGGCATTACTAACCAAAGGGAAACCACAGTCATTTGGGACCGAGCAACCGGCAAACCCATCTACAACGCCATCGTCTGGCAGGATCGCCGTACTGCTGAAATCTGTGAACGAATTGTTAACGCCGGACACGCCGACAACATTTGCAAAAGCACGGGGTTATTAATTGACGCCTATTTCTCCGCCACCAAAATCAGCTGGATTCTAGATCATATCGATGGAGCGAGGGCACGGGCCGAAAATGGGGAACTAGCGTTTGGCACCATCGACACATTTTTAATCTGGAGAATGACTGCTGGTTTAGTCCACGCCACTGACGCCACCAATGCAAGTCGCACGCTACTATTTAATATCCACACGCAATCTTGGGACGACGCGCTATTGAAAATATTCAATGTCCCGAAAGCATTGCTTCCTGCCGTTAAAGATTGTGCGGATGACTATGGCACAACCGACAAAGCAATATTTGGACAGTCACTCAAGATTGCCGGGGTCGCAGGAGATCAACAGGCTGCGCTAATCGGTCAAGCCTGCTTCTCGCCTGGCATGTTGAAGAGCACATATGGTACTGGCTGTTTTATGGTGATGAATACCGGTAATAAACCAGTTGCTTCAAACAACCAGTTACTAACCACGGTGGGATATCGCATGAATGGCGAAGTCACCTATGCACTGGAGGGCTCTATCTTTAATGCTGGTACAGCAATTCAATGGCTACGTGATGATCTAAAGCTGATTAATAGCGTAAATGAGATTGACAGCTTGGTCGACGAGACAAAAAATAATGGCGGCGTCTATATGGTACCGGCTTTTACCGGGCTCGGTGCGCCCCATTGGGACCCCCATGCAAGAGGCGCAATAACCGGGATAACCCGCGATACCAGCAAAGGCCATATGGTGCGATCTGCGCTAGAAGCCGTGTGCTATCAAAGTAGAGAGCTTATTCAGGCAATGCTCTTTGACAGCGATCACAAAATATCTCATTTACGCGTTGACGGCGGCATGGTTGCCAACAACTGGATGCTGCAGTTTCTGTCGGATATGACTGATACCACCGTCGAAAAACCACAAGTTATCGAGACCACCGCACTTGGTGCTGCCTATGCCGCTGGACTTCAGCTAGGCATCTATCCATCATTAGAAACCATCGGTGAGATGTGGCGGAGTACCGATCAGTTCACATCTAAAATGCACTCGAAAGAGAGAGATCAGCTAGTGGCTGGCTGGGAAACTGCGATTGGTAGCGTGAAGACCAAAAGCTCCTGAGCAAAAATGTGCTTTTAAGCTAAGTAACATTGCGCCTAGCTATCTGACATGAAGTGGTAGACACTTAGCGTGAAATGCGTAGTTAAGAAAGACTTTTCTTCTACCTATAATTGCCAAAATCCATTCTTATAGCCATTTTATAAAATCATGTCGGAATCGAAAACGCTCACCCTAAATGAAGTTGAACAGCTGACCAAGACCGCTTTACAAAATTGCGGCGCTTCAGGCTATCAGCTAGAAATTTCAACTGCATCGGTTGTCGAAGCAGAACGTGATGGCATACGTGCGGTGGGACTAAACTATCTACCAATCTATTGCGGTCATTTAAAACACAACAAACTCGATGGCGATGCGCAGCCGTTCCACGAACAGATACTCCCCTCCGCAATTCGCTCTAACGCTGCCAATGGTTTTGCCCACGCTGCGTTTGTTGAAGCGGAGAACGACTTCTTCGCTCTAACCAGAAAGCAAGGAATCGCGGCCCTAACAATCGTGGATAGTTATTCTGCTGGCGTCGTTGGTTGGTTTGTGGAACGCATGGCTTCCCAGGGACTGATCGGAATCGGATTCGCCAATTCGCCCTCCGCAGTTTCTCCAGCGCCCGGGGCCAGCCCTTTTTTCGGAACTAACCCAATGGCATTCGCCATTCCTCGCGCTGGAGAAGCGCCAATCGTTGCCGATATGGCAACAAGTCAGGTAGCACTGGTCACTGTAAAGGCCGCCGCCGCTGCAGGAGAGAAGATCCCCTTAGGCTGGGGATATAACGCGCAAGGAGAGCTAACTGAAGACCCGTCAGAAGTTGTCAACGGCGGCTCTCTCGCACCTGTCGGTGGTTATAAAGGCACTTTGCTCGGAATGTTAGTCGACGTTCTTGCAGGGGCGCTTGCCGGTCCTAACTGTTCTTTCTCAGCTCCTATGTTTAAAAATAATGAGGGGACCTTTCCCGCGGTAGGGCAATTTTTCCTCGGGATTTCTCCAAGCGGTTTTCTCGATGCAGAAAGCACACAGTTCGATCAGCGGCTAGAGCAGATGCTTGCCGCATTAGTCAATGAGCCAGGAGCGCGATTGCCGGGAGACAGACGCCACCAAAGCAGAGAGTCCGCGGAAAAAAATGGTGTAGTCGTGCCTATCGCGCTTTACGAAAAGCTAGCAGAGTTAGGAAAATAAGCTTGTCGCCGGATTGCGAACAAGAATCAAACTTGATTTTGAACTATTATCCCTTTTACCTCTCCACTCAATAGTTAGTCGTTTTCTATAACAGCATTGAGTGCGAGAATATGAATATCACTTTATATCGGTTACGATTTTTTTCAGCGCTAGCGCTGTTCGCTGGCCCGGCTTTCTCAGATGCGGCAGCGCCGTTTATTGGGGTTTGGGGGACCGAAGCACAGTGTTCTCATTCTCTTATCAGTCCCAATGGCACGAAACGCGCTGTACCTTTTGAAATACGTTCAGACTGGCTTAGTCATGATGGTATATGGTGCAGATTAAACTGGTCTTCGGTAGGTACCAGTGAGAATGGCTTATACGCTATAAATCGTTCCATTTGCGGAGAGGACGACGCCCGCAATTACCATATTAAATTCGATTTAAACGGCGATCAGCTGACCATCATCTGGAATTTCTCGCACGTCAATGGGCCTTTGATGCGGTGTTTGAGTTGATTCAAGTTGTAAACCAGCCAAAATAAAAACTCTTCAGAAATTCACAACACATACCGCCGTTTTACTCAAAAATCCAGTTAATTCGGGGCGTAAAACTTGGCTATATAATAGTGACGCGAAAATTCTGAATCGCTTCCATTGAAATTAGAGGCAAGAAAAAAGGCACTGGATATTAATCAATCTACCAGAAGACATGGACAGAAGAGCAAAGCTATTTTCGATCTAATTTTCTAACGAATGAGAAAAAGGAAGCATACAGATATCTTTTGTATCGGCGATGACCGAAACAATAATTTCCTCATTTACTAGGTCATGACGATAACCAAAAGCGTAAACGAGCGCATTATTGCAAAGGATATTTATTAGTCGCGGAACTCCTGAAGTATATTCTCCAATTTTGACAACCGCTTCGTCAGTAAAAATTTTTTCCTCTGCACCAGCTGTTTGCGTACGATGGTGAATATAATTTCCCACCTCGTCCATCGGCAGAGGATTTACATGAAAATCAACGGTAACTCTCTGGGCAAATTGCTTTAAAACCGGAAGCCTTAAGGTGTCTCTAAATTCTGGTTGTCCCGAGAGAATGATTTGAACTATACGATGATGATCAGCATTCAAATTCGATATCACGCGCAGTTTTTCGAGTTCATCAATCTCGAGATTTTGAGCCTCGTCAATAATTATTATCACCCTTTGATTATTGGCGTAACAATCTACAAAAAAACTCGCTAGAAGTTCATATCGTTCCATATCAGTTTTTCCTTTGTAATCCAAGCCAAAGGACAACAGAATCCATTCTAACAAGGTACCAAAATCACGATGGGTATTGGTTACCAGTCCAACCACAAATTCCTGCGTCAGCTCTCCGAGAATCGACCGTATAAGGGTTGTTTTTCCCGCACCTATATCTCCTGTTATTACTGTAAACCCAGCACCAGATTCAATGCCGTATCTCAGACAGGTCAACGCTGTGTCGTGGCTAGGCCCGCAATACAAAAATCTTGGATCTGGCAACAGATCGAACGGCATATGATTGAGCGAAAAATGGGATAAGTACATTGAAATCTATACCATTATTTCTTCAGCGTTCTCAACTACCACGCCAAAAAACCGGTAGAAACACGAACCATTTACTTGTGCCAGATCAATCATAAACTTTTGCTTCAGAGGACCGATTCATCACTGTTCCTAGGATATTGCAGTGTTTGAGCAACCCTACAGAACGTTCCAGCTCTTCATTCTTGGTCTTACCCTCCTCTGCAACCAACAAAACCCCTTCCATATTAGATGTAAAAATCAGAGTATCGTCTCTACCTAAAACAGGGGGCAAATCAATCAAAATAATCGTCTGACTTCCAAGTGAAAAGTCCTCCACCAGTTGCTCTACACGGTTTGCATTATTCTGATCTTGAAGATTAATACGTTCCTGCCTCCCAGGTATTACCCAAAGGTTTGGAATATTAAGTTGATACAAGACATCACCAAGCTTTACTCGGCCGTTCAATAAGTCTACCAAGCCATAATCAACTTCCAAACCTAAAAGAGTATGTACTCCCGGTAGAGACAAATCTGCATCGACTAACACTACGCTTACATCGGACGATCGCGCTAAGCTTATCGCGAGATTAACCGCTACGAGTGTTTTTCCCTCAGATTCAGAAGGACTAGTAACACCAATTACGGAAACTCCAGCTGAAGAAGAGTAGTGCAAAAGTTGGGTTCGTAACAACCTGAAACTCTCAGCATATTTACTGGTGTCGTCGAAAGTTACAACTCTTCGATGGATCAGTTTATTGGTTTCGATTACCGAGTACTTGGATTCAAGAAGGACGGACGACGAATCAGGAACTCCCTGCATCAGCTCTGTTTGAGCAACCGGGCTTTCGACTCTGCTTAGACCTCTAACCGAAGATGAATCCGCTCGAACTTGCCGCTCTTTATAAGCCCTTTCAAGAGCAAGTTTTATTTTCTCAACCACGATCCAGTCCAGGTATATGTATTTTGTCCCGCCAAGATTCCAATAACTCCCGGACATCAGAAGGCTTAAAATCTACTTTATCGATTCCATAGTATTTAGCTCCCATAACGGCAGCCAATACGAGTAAACCTATGATAGTAATGAGAATAATCATTCTCAACTTGCTCCTGCGAAGATCCGCAGGTGTCTTGATTACCCCAACAGTAGCAAGTACTGGTACACCTGTAATTTTTTTAAGTCCCCGCACACTTCTTACCCGACCGCTCATCCAATCCACTCCAAAAATTAAACTAAAGCCACTGAGAAAAGATAAACCAAGCGCCAGAACAGAAAGTTTCTTACGATCGGGTTTGAATGGAGAGGTTGGTAAGCGAGGTGGTTCAATCAGCGTAAATCGTTCGCCCTTTTGTTCTATTTCCAAGGATTCAGAAACTCTAGCGCTATTTTGTTTACTTCTTATATCGTTATACTTTGTCTGAATATTCTCATGGTCTCGAATCAATGACCTATAATCTCTTTCCACCTCAGGCGTCTGATTTATCAGGCGATCCAGCTCCTCCAACTTTGTAGTCAGGTCAGAACGTCTGACTCGAAGACTTTCTTGCTCATTTGTTGCAGCCGCCAGCTCAGTTCTCAACCTTACGACCGAAGCATCAGTTGGTTCTGAAAAAACATTCACCAATGTCGTGTCTACAGCGTTTTGTTCTTCCTCTAATAAGCTCGCCTCTACAGTCTCTATTTCCCGCCTCAGTTTAATTAAGTCCGGATGGGCATCTGAATATTTAGTTTGCAAGCTTGCAAATTCTCTGTTCAGTTCTACCAATCTTTCCTCACGAGGGCTTAGTGTTTGGGTATCTTCCGTGCGCTCTCGCCCTGCTTGTATAAAACGGCTTGCATTGTCTATTCCGGACTGCAATATAATCTTTCTCTCACCTAATGCAGAAATAGTTCGATCTATTTCTGCGATTTGCTCTTCTGTTCTTTGGTAAGCTGTAATGTTTAACGATTGGTGCTCTGGTAATGCGCCTTGGTTCTGTTCTTTAAAGTCGGCAATTTCTTTCTCAATATCGGCCAAGTTTTTTTCCAATCGATCGGCTTCAGATTCTAAGAATTGTCTTGTATCCGTAATCGCTCTGGTCCGCGACTGAACATTTTCGTCTAGATAGAGCTGTACCAGTTCCTTGGTAACATCTCTGGCTACCTCTGGAGAGGGATCGACAAATGAAATTCTAAAAGCTACTGTTGCTGACGCGGGCATACCCGTTCGCCTGTCTCTAATAGAAGCCTGAACGTTTTCAATCAAGAAATTATCGCGCGCCCATATAACCTTCTCATCAATCGAAACTTGTCTGCGATCATCCGGGTAAAGATTAAATTTCTCAATAATCCCACCTAAGTTGTCAGTGGTTAACACACGTTGGCCAATGGCCTGAATCCGCTCATCGGCGTAGCTTTCAACAGTTGAATTAACCCATTGGGTCGGAATTTCTTGCTGTTCCACAAGAATCAGTCCTGTAGAACGATACGTCGCTGGTAGTTTAAACACAACAATCATCGCTGCTATCAACACAAGCATCGATGTAAAAAGAAACAACCATTTGCGTCGCATAAACAACGAAATGAGTTCTTGAATTTGAAACCCTTCTTCTTCTTGTTCCATATTATTTACAGCTTATTTAAGGCCAATCACAAAAGCCTTCTTCCCCAACGATATTCTAAGCCGCCAATGATAGAATTTGAGTCCGCTTCCAGATTCAGCACAGTCTCACTCCTTCGATATAAGTACTCTAAGTACCAGCTGATATTACGGTTTATCGATCTTTGATAGGTTAACCCAAAGTCGAAAAACTCACGGTTTCCACTGAGATCTTCGGTATCATCTTCGCTTTGTTCTTGACCGAATGAAACAGAAGATTGAAAAGTTCCACCAAATGTATTTATTTTCGTCCAAGAAGCTGAAATTAAATCTGTCTCTACCAGCCTTCCAAGCGAAGAGGCGGTCAAAGCGTTAGCGATGGAAAGGGAAAACGAATTTTCGAAGCCACTATATTCAAGCCCTAATTCATACCGCTCTATACTAGAATCCCGCGTTTCACCCGAACCAAACTCCGTAGTAGTCGTTTCTGTAGGAGCAATGCTGAGTATAAGTTCTAGATTGGGCTTTATAAGATAGTTACCGCCCAACACCAAACCCAAAGATTCCTCTTTGCTAATATCTCCTTCGACTAGATCGCTAGTTGGTCGAAAATCAATTAATTCAAGGCCAATTGAAGCGGAGAACCTCTCAGTAAAGGCATTCTCAACGCTAAATGACAGTGTCGTTTGTTCGAAATCAGTCAGATCGGCGCCCACTTCGGTTGGATTATCTTCATCAAATGTCACCTGATCGAAAGCGATATTAATGCTACTAGTGACTGATTCGGAAATATTGGACGAGAACCCTCCCCCCAAAGCAATGGTATTTCTATCAATATCGCCTCCAATAAGACCAATATCTCCTTCAGCCAGACTTGAAGATATCGTAGATTCCTCTGCGTAGCCTATAGATGCCGTTAATTCGTTTCTCTCAAGATTTCTTACATAGTTTATGGAGCTATCAATAACCTCAGTATCTAAACTGGAATCATCGTACCGTCTGAACTCGGAATCTAACGCTAGAGTAAGCGTGTTTAAGTCGGACTGCGTTTCCAGAAGAAAGTCTGCACCGATCGCCACAAAGCTCTGACTCGAGGTCGACGGGCCAGTAGCGGCAGGATCTGCTGCAATTGTGTCTTCTCCACTCCCATCCCCCGAAGCAATCGGTCCATCTGCTTCTAAACCGGGGTTGTCATCAAAGCCTCCGAATACTGTCACCGCTGGCTCAAAAAACCAGGGGCCTGCCATCGAAGTCGAAACGGTACAGAGCCAGAATGCTGCAACAGCGAGCGTTCCGCTAATTGGATTCGTCAGATGCAGTGAGTGAGACATAAAATTTTGTAGTTAATTGATAGATTTAGGGGACGACAACTACGTCACCATTTTGCAGAAGGATATTTTGTTCAAGACTGGAACCTTTCGCAACATCTCCGTATCGAAATCCCGTTGCTTTCTGCTCACCGTTTTCTCTTCTCAAAATTTTAATTTTATTTTTTGAAGCATAAGCTGTCATACCTTGAGCAAGGCTTAAGGCCTGCATCACATCCGTTGGTTGTTTTACAACGAATACGCCCGGTCGGTTTACTTGTCCAATCACATAGATGCTGCTCCCAACAGTATCTTGCAAGCCAACAGATACAACCGCGTCAGGCACGAATTTAATCAGCTTTTCTGTTATCTCATCACCAATTTGAACAGAAGTTCGCTTGCTCGCAGCAATTTGCCCAATAAGCGGCATAGTAAAAGTACCGTCGGGATGAACAGTAACAGGCCCGGTTAGATCTGGCTCTTTCCAAACGGAAATCTGCAGAGTATCACCGGGTTGGACCAGGTAGGTTGACTGAGCTACAGAAAACGTGCTCACGACAAACCCTAGCACAAAAGCGCTGATCTGAAGTAACAGTTTTATTCTGACATGAGACATATTTTTTACCCAATATTTTCGATCAGTTATTAACAGGTTTTATCGTCAGCATAATGAGGCCTAAGGTGAAAGATCCAAGCAAAATCCAATCTAAAAAAACCTTTTACCTGCACAATTAAATTACCGAATCAATTCGACCAGTTAAGAATACGATTAGATTGTAGATCTCATTATAATCTGAATCCTTACCTTTGCAGCTGGTTATTACCGGTAATAATCACCGCACATACCTAATTTGCAGTCAAACACACTCGCCTTTCCCATCCCAAAGCAACTAAAACCAAGGGTCTGGACCTGGAAAATTAGTCTTTTACCTCAAGTTCTTCTTTGATCCCATACCGTTGACTAAAATTTCTCTTCCAGACCAAAAAAATGATCACGATAATCGGCGCTTTTATGACGACAATCGGCGCGATAAACACGACTAACGGCAGCCATCACTTGCTGCTAATTTTTTGGGTAATTTTCACCAAATAAACTTATTCAATTCGCCAACAGACTTCGCTATGATACGGCCACTTCGAGCTCTGACAGCGACAAAAAATTGAGCTCAAGCAGAAGGAGCTGAAATCTACAAATTCCAATCAGAGAATTAAATTCCAGTCAGGATGTTAAATTTATTAGGTCTCTAGCCACAAATGGGTGGAATGAAGATCTAGGAGGTGAGAGATGAACGATGTAAGTAACTTGATTTTGTTTTTGTCAATCTTTGGGTTCACATTGATGCTGATGGTGGCAGTGTAGCGCAACGCTGCCTACCGACTTGCCAAAGGAGATGGAAAATTCTGGGCCCAAATCTCCGGCAACGTCTGCGATAAATGGAGAAGGATTTCTTAAAGGAAATGCGCAGTTAATTGCGCTTTCCATCCGCTTTTTTGATTTCACAATCGTAATCGTTGGGGCAATGATCGCCCACTACATTCGATTCGATTATTTCCAACTCGCCGGCTACTATAAGGTTGCACTGGTTACAGGACTTTTCGCCTGCGCGACACTTTTCCCATTATTTGATCTATATAAACCTTGGCGTGGGTTAAACGTTGTCGTTGAGCTACGAGCTATCAGTCTGGCCTGGATTTCGGTAGCCTGTATCCTATCGATCGCAGTTTATCTGACTAAAACTGGTGAAGATTACTCCAGGGGATGGTTTGCATACTGGGTGATAACGGTCTGGATACTGCTAGCGACGAGTCGTGTCGTCATTCGTTACTCTTCCAGATGGGCCCGTAGGCGTGGCCTTAATACTAGAAATATCCTAATCGTTGGAGCCGGAGAGTTTGGACAACGTGTCCACAGAAACTTGCAGAATAATGAATGGGTTGGGATACGCACTGCTGGTTTTATCGATGACCGGGAAGCTTACCAAGATGAGTATATTGACGGGATTCCTGTAGTCGGAAACTCCTCAGTTTTATCTACGCTAACTCTACCAGCTAACTCGATCGAATCTAATGCACTACTGAAAACTCTTGGATGCAATTCGATAGACCAGGTTTGGATTGCACTCCCGATCTCTGATCAGGAGAAGATCCAGGAAGTTACCAATCTATTGTATGACAGCCCAATCTCGGTAGTGTTTGTGCCCGATATTTTCCTGAACGGCCTTCTCAATCACTCTGTTGACAATTTTGCTGGAATGCCAGTGGTCAACTTGCGCAGCTCCCCACTTGACGGAATCTCTTCAACTTTCAAACTTGTCGAAGATATTGTGCTATCTATTTTGGCGATCGCGATCACCGCCTTGCCCATGCTGGTTATTGCTATTTTGATAAAGCTCGAGAGTAAGGGGCCTGTTATTTTCAAACAAAAACGTTACGGAATCGACGGCAATGAAATTGTAGTTTGGAAGTTCAGAACAATGAATGTAATGGAGGACTCAAACACGGTAATCCAAGCTAAACAGGGCGACTCGCGTGTTACCAAAGTCGGTCGCTTTCTAAGACGAACTTCATTAGATGAACTGCCTCAATTTTTTAATGTTCTTCAGGGAAGAATGTCAATCGTAGGCCCTCGCCCCCATGCTGTTGCTCACAATGAGAAGTATCGAAAAATTATCGATACCTATATGTGGCGCTGTAAGGTTAAACCCGGCATCACCGGATGGGCTCAAATTAATGGCTGGCGAGGCGAAACATCTAATACCGAGCAAATGCGCAAGAGAGTAGAGTTTGATCTCGAATACTTGCAGCGTTGGTCACTTTGGTTTGATATCAAGATTATTTTCCAAACCGCGTTAAAAGAATTTACAAATAAAAACGTTTACTAGTAGAGCCTGCCCTGAATGGAAAACCGAGCGCGGTCTATCTAGTGATTTAGCGACGCTATCTCTAATCATCTGAAATATAGAGTAATCAGTCTATATTCTGGCAGCACAGGGTATCTGTATCATTTATTCAATAGCCGCGCAAAAATATCAAATACGTGGGTCTGAAATCGAACCGCCCCATAGCGTGTTTTTCTTGGCATGCAATGGTTGATATTGCACAGGTTACGAGCAAAGTGCAGCCACATAGAACGTAACTTAAGGGCGATAGGAAGCTGCAACGCGTATCCGAGAATCAGAGGCCAATAGTAACAACCAGGATGGTTATCGTACTTTTTTATTTTATAGACCCTACAACGTGACTTTGATTACGTTTTTTCGGATGTATTTGTGTCTAAAATAGCGGCTAGAGATGAACAAACTAAAAAATCTGTTAAAGAACCTGACATGCCAGTTTTCCGCTTCTACTCAGCTCTCCGCAGGGAAACATTCTTCCCTTATTAGGGAGCAATCTGGCAGTATTAATATCAACTTCTTTTGCTTCCAGATAACGGTAGTTCAGTCGTTACTGTAGCAAAACATAGAAAATCGCAATCGAAGACAACCAAAATGAAAAAAAATAGCTGTTTCGTTATTGGAGGGGATACTCTATTAATAGAATGCTGTAAGCAATTGATTGAAAAAGGGTTTTTTATCGAGGGGGTCATTTCAAATGATCAATCCATAATTTCCTGGATAGCCACAGAACAGATCGAACATATTGCAATTGATGAGAATTTATTCTCTCGCTTAGAGGAAACTCAATTTGAATACCTGTTCTCGATCGCTCATCTAGAGGTGATTGATGCCTCTATCCTTAAACTTCCGACCAAATTGAGCATCAATTTCCACGATGCCCCACTACCCCGTTATGCGGGACTAAATTGCCCGGTATGGTCAATCATAAATCAAGAGCCGGTCTATGGAATCTCGTGGCACCAGATTACTCCCGGCGTAGATTGTGGAGATATCCTTCTCACTAGAGAATTCCCGGTTTCTCCTGAAGAGACCGCGCTGTCTCTAAATACGAAGTGTTTTGCGAACGCTTTAGAGTCATTTCCTGTCTTGCTTCAATCTCTTCTAGACCAAGACTACGTTCTGTCTCCCCAAGATGCTGCTGAGCGCTCATATTTTGCACGATCCAGGAGACCTGCTAATGCCTGTCTACTTGATTGGAAAAAGCCTGCAGAGGAACTCAACGCCCTGATTAGAGCGCTCGACTTCGGCGGATATCCTAATCTCATAGGCCTACCAAAACTTCTGTTTGGTCAAGATTTATACTACCCAGTATCTGCTATTGTCCGTGAATCGACCGATGCAAACACAAAGAACCCGGGAGAAATCGTCTCGATTGAGGAGGGTGAGTTAGGGGTCGCCACTGCCGAAGGAGAGCTGGTGATCAACTCCATTCTGGACGATAGCGCCAATTCCGTCTCTATTGCAAAACTAGTCAATAAGCACAATCTGAATGTTGGCAGTTCACTCCTGTGGGATAGGATATATGATAAAAATGAATTGACTGAATCCTGTGAGCGGCTGGCCAAACACGAGCCCTACTGGACGACAAAATTACTTCATCTTTCCAATCCAGAACTTCCAGTTGCACTATTACCTCAAGATAGCCTTCATGCATCTGAGGAATCAAACAACAATTTCACGGAACTAGATACTGAAATTAGATTTGAGAACCGAGCGCTGGCGCTATCTTGTATTGGAATTGTGCTCCTAAAAATCAGTGGGCAGTCTAAAATAGATTTGCACTTTTCTGACGAACTGGTTAACGAGACTTACTCGGCCACCTCTGGATTGATTAGCGACTCGACAATCGTTACTGTTAAAAAAGACGCCTCAATAAAGCTCCTCATTGACACTACTGAAAGCGCTTTAGAAACTGCAGTAGCAAAAGGCACCTGGTACAAAGATCTCATTTTGCGCCAACCGACTTTGTCAGGGCGGGCGGAACTTTCCCAAAGCGCAATCATACCAATTGGGTTCGCTTGCGTCTCGAAGCTAGAAAGTTTTACGCCTTTAGGTGGAGCACTTATTACTCTGGTGTGGTCGGAAAACGACAAACGTTCAAAGTTTATCGTCGATTCTTCACGAACAGAGAAAAGCGAAATTTCCAAATTTGTAGAGCAGTTCCGCAGAGTTGCTCAGGATATTCAAGAAGCAGGTTTTGAAGAGAAATGTTTCCATGATATTTCATTACTCAGCAGCGAAGAAATCCAACAACAGGTAGTTGATTGGAACGACACAAGCACTGCGAGTAATTTGCCCGAATGTGTCCATCAACAATTTGAACAACAGGCTTTACTAACACCGGAAGAGATAGCACTCGTTTTCGAGCAACAAGCCATCACCTATCGCGAATTAAATGTAAAAGCAGAAAGCTTGGCGGCAAAGTTAATTGATCATGGTGTAAAACCTGACAAGCTGGTTGGTGTTTGCGTAGATCGATCGATCGATCTGATGGTAGCAACTCTTGGTATTCTAAAAGCCGGGGGCGCATATGTTCCTCTTGATCCTGACTTTCCCGTAGATCGTTTACATTACATGATCGAAGACTCTGGTCTTGATATCATTGTCACTCAAAAAGACCTTTCTATTGACTTTTCTACGTCGAAAGCAGATTTATTATTCGTCGACGAACCGACTACAGACCACCCCGAGCCGATCACAGCTAATGTAAGTGGCGATAACTTGGCCTATGTCATCTATACCTCTGGTTCCACCGGGAAACCAAAAGGTGTCATGGTCGAGCATAGGAATGTTACTAATTTTTTTACCGGGATGGATTCAGTAGTAAAAAAAGAGGCGAACAATGTCTGGATGGCAGTGACCAGCCTGTCTTTTGACATATCCGTACTCGAATTATTTTGGACGCTTGCGCGTGGCTTCAAGGTCATCATTTATAAAGATCGGCTAAAAAATGCAACCAGCAGCGAATTTAATGCTGAAGTCACCTCGAAGCCGATGGATTTCGGACTGTTTATGTGGGGCAATGATGACGCTCCAGGAAGCGAAAAGTACCGACTCATGCTGGAAGGGGCCAAATATTTTGATCAAAATAAATTCAATTCAATATGGACACCCGAGAGGCACTTCCATGCATTTGGTGGGCCTTATCCAAACCCAGCCGTCACCAGCGCAGCAATCGCAGCGATTACCGAAAATATAAGTATTCGCGCGGGAAGCTGCGTCTCACCCTTACATCACCCAATTCGTATTGCTGAAGACTGGTCCGTAATAGACAACTTGTCCAACGGCCGAGTCGGTCTTTCATTTGCCTCCGGATGGCAGCCCAACGATTTTGTAATCTGCCCCGAGAACCATAAAAACAACAAGCAAATTATGCTTGAACAGGTTGAAACAGTTCGAAAGCTATGGCGAGGCGAACCGGTTTCCTTTAAAAACCCGATGGGAGATATGGTTGATATCTCCACATTGCCAAGACCGGTCCAAAAAGAATTACCGGTATGGGTAACGACTGCAGGTAATCCTGAAACTTATAAGCAGGCAGGGGCTCAGGGAGCCAACGTGCTAACCCATCTGCTAGGTCAAACTCTGGATGAGCTAGCAGAAAAAATTCGACTCTATCGAGAAGCCCGGGCTGCCGCAGGCTATGATCCGGCCAGCGGAATCGTTTCTCTGATGTTGCATACATTCGTTGGGCGGGACACTGATGCAGTAAGAGAGCTTGTTCGAGAACCGATGAAAGACTATCTACGCAGCTCGATGAAGCTCGTAGTTGATTTTGCCTGGTCCTTTCCAGCGTTCAAAAAACCAGAGGGAGGAGCTTCTGACGCAAGCGATGTTGATATTGGAGCTCTTACTGAGGAGGAATCGGAGACGATTCTAGATTTTGCCTTTGAACGTTACTTCGAAAATAGCGGTCTATTTGGCTCTCCTGATATCTGCGTTGAGATGGTCAATAAGTGCAAGAATGCTGATATCAATGAAATCGCATGTTTGCTCGATTATGGCTGTAAAACGGATGACATCATGGACAGCTTGCCGTTGCTGAAAGAAGTACGCGATAGAACAAACCAGGTAAACAAAAACGTTAGTGGTATTAGTTTTGTCTCTCAATTAAGGGACCATAATGTCACACATATGCAATGCACACCCTCGATGGCCAGAATGTTGGTATCAACGCCAGAAGAAAGTGCCGCGCTGAAGAAATTACCCCATTTAATGATTGGCGGAGAAGCATTTCCTCCGGGACTAGCACTGGACTTAAATTTAGAGGGAGATACAACTGTGACTAATATGTACGGCCCTACAGAAACAACAATATGGTCAACAACCCAAGCAGTCAACTCATCTCACTTAGACGCAGGAAATCTGCCGATAGGTAGACCTATCGCCAACACAAGCATCTATATTTTAGATGATGATAAAAAACCTGTTCCGATCGGCGTTGCTGGAAACCTTTACATTGGTGGGAAGGGCGTTGTCAGGGGCTATCTGGGCAAACCAGAACTTACCGCAGAGAGATTCGTTGAAAACCCTTTCACCAGCAGTCATGAAGAAAAAATGTACTTCACCGGTGATCTTGCCAAATATCAGTCAGATGGAACGATTGAATTCATCGGTCGCGTCGACCATCAAGTCAAGGTTCGAGGTTATCGCATCGAACTTGGTGAGATTGAAGCAGCTTTGACCAGATTAGAAGGCATAAATCAGGCGGCCACAATCCTTCGGGATTATTCAGAAGGCGATAAGCGAATTGTCGCTTACTGCGTATTTTCAGAACCAAAGGACCCAGGAGCAATCAAGGATGATTTGAAAGAATCGTTACCTGAATATATGATCCCAGCAGATATCGTCGCCCTGCCTTCGTTACCCCTGACACCTAATGGCAAAGTGGACCGGAACGCCCTCCCCGCCCCTGAGAGTTCGAATTTAACGGGAAAAGCAGAGTTCCAGGCTCCAGAGCAAGGTCTGGAAAAGCAACTTGCCGAACTTTGGCAATCAATACTGAGAATAGACAAGGTAGGCGTGAAGGACAATTTTTTTGATCTAGGTGGTCATTCCCTTCTAATCGTTAAACTCCACGCCGAAGTGAACAAAATCTCTGAAAAAGCCATTTCACTCACCGACCTGTACAGATTCCCAACTATTCAATCCATCGTCAACCATATTGCCTCAGGGGATACATCCGAAAACCTAAAAAAGAGTTCAGATCGGGCGCAAAGACGGCGTGAGATGACACGGAACAGACGACGCAGATAGCCAGTAAAACATTTAGTGTATTTCCAATACCAATTTTAGTAACCGTAGATGAACGATATCGAACAGTATGACGATACTGACATTGCAATAGTAGGAATTGCTTGTCGGTTTCCTGGAGCCAACAGCCCTGAAGAGTATTGGACAAACCTAAGAGACGGTGTGGAGTCAATTTCGTTCTACAGCGAAGAAGCTTTGTTAGCTGAAGGTCTTTCAAAATCACAGCTCGGAAACCCTAACTACGTCAGAGCTGGCGCTCCTTTAGATAAGATGGAGTACTTTGATCCTGACTTCTTTGGGTTTAGTCCAAAAGAAGCGGCAATCCTTGACCCGCAGCATCGACACTTTTACGAATGTGCCTGGGAAGCATTTGAAAACAGCGGTCATATCCCATCGCGATTCGATGGTGCCATCGGCGTGTTCGCCGGCTGTGGCATGGGCGCTTATTTTGCACACAACCTTCTGTCTAATCCAGAGTTAGTGGAGTCGGTTGGTCCCTTTCTCTTGCGGCATACCGGCAATGACAAGGATTTCTTATCTACCAGGGTTTCCTATAGCTTTAACTTAAAGGGACCTAGTGTCAATGTACAAACGGCCTGTTCAACCTCCCTAGTAGCCACTCATCTTGCATGCCAGAGCTTATTATCTGGCGAAACTGACATGACCCTTGCAGGGGGTTCAACCATAGAACTACCGCACAGACAGGGGTATTTGTATAAAGAAGGAGAAATTTTGTCCCCCGACGGACACTGCCGATCATTTGATCATCGATCTAAAGGAACTATCTTTGGCAGCGGCACCGGAGTAGTTGTGCTGCGTAGAATTGAGGATGCGCTTAATGACAGAGATAATATTTATGCTGTTATCAAGGGAAGCGCAATTAACAATGACGGTAATTCAAAGGTCGGTTACCTCGCTCCAAGTGTAGACGGTCAGGCCGCTGCTATTACTGAAGCTTTGGCAATTTCTGGTGTTGAAGCTGATGAAATAGATTATGTAGAGTGCCACGGAACCGGCACTCCTGTTGGCGATCCTATCGAGATTTCAGCCTTGACACAGGCGTTTAGAGAAAGCACTGAGAGAAACGGTTTTTGTCGTGTCGGGTCTGTTAAATCTAACATTGGACATCTTGACACTGCCGCCGGTATAGCCAGTCTCATCAAGACCGCACTTCTCCTAAAAAACAAGCAGGTACCACCTTCCCTAAATTATGAAGCGCCGAATCCGACAATAGACTTTACCAACAGCCCTTTTTTCGTTAACGCGAAGTTAAGCCCACTTCAAAATAAAGATAAAAAGCATGTTGCCGGCGTTAACTCACTCGGTGTTGGCGGCACAAATGCGTTTGCAGTCCTCAAAGAAGTTGAACAGCCAGCTGCTGATGTTTCTGACAATCGTGAAAGTCAGCTAATAACCCTCTCTGCCAAAAGCAGATCCTCTTTGGATGAATATAGTAAAAAACTGGCAGGATTTTTGAAAAATCAGGAAGGTCCGTTACTGGAAGATGTTGCTTTCTCTCTTTTGCAGGGCAGAGAGAAGTTTGAACACCGGAAAGTGCTTGGCTGCTCAAGCAAGAGTGAAGCAATCAAATTATTGGAGGGCGGAGATCCGCAACGGGTATTCACCTACACCAATGATGAGGAAGTAGCAGATGTAGCGTTTATGTTTCCAGGTGGTGGTGCGCAATAC